>CAZKBH010000124.1:0-1659 GCA_964550795.1 uncultured Saprospiraceae bacterium | reverse complement strand
GGTATTTGCACATGAACAAGGCCCCTTTGATGTTTGTATCAATCATTCGATGCCAGTCGTTGGTAAGGGCCTCATCGACCTGGGCTAAGCCGGCGGCCAATCCTGCGTTGTTCACCAAAATGGTAGGCATGATTCCGCTCTGTTCTAAATCCTGATAAAAGGCAATTACATCCGATTCAATCTGAACATCTAATTTTCGCCATTCCACTTGAATTTGGGGGTAATCGGCGTTCAATTGTGCGGTGGCTTGCTGCAATCGGTCGGAGCGTCTGCCGGTTAAAATCAGATTGTATCCCTCTTTTGCAAGCCGTTGAGCGGTGGCCGCACCAATGCCTGAACTGGCTCCTGTAATAAGTACTCGACCTTTCATGGTGTGTTAGAAAACGTAAATCAGACGAAAAAAAGCAGCAGAAGGGTTGGGCAGAAGCAGAGCAAGGCCCGAAATGCCTATTTCAGCCAGCCCACTTCGCGCACCCAATTTAAGGTAGGTGTTAAGATTTCGCGGGGGGAGCGAAAATCAACACCCAGTTCGTTTTTGGCTTTGCTGTTGTCAACAAACCAGTATTTAACGGCGTAGGGAATAACTGCGGGTTCAAAGCCCATTGGAATGCGGAAGGTTTTGGAAATCCAGGCTAAAGACATGAGCATTTTGCGTGACATCATAGAAATTTTAGCGGGTTTGCCTAGAATTTCCATTGCCAAGGCGGCAAGGTCTTTAAACTCCATGTTGTCTCCGCCCAAGATATACCGTTCGCCGGGCTTGCCTTTTTGAAGGGCGGCAAGGATGCCGATGGCCACATCGTCCACGTGCACAATGGAGGTTCCTCCTTCAGCGAGTTGTATGGTTTTGGTGGTGGCGAAATCGATTAGGTTTCCGCAGGTGATTTTTTCCCAGTCTTGAGGGCCATACACTTCGGTTGGGTTCACGATGCAAACGGGAAGTCCGGCAGCCGCGTATTCTTTGCAAAGGCCTTCGACCTGCTTTTTGGCATGCGGATACACGAAATGAGATTTGCTGAGTGTTAAGGGGCTGTCTTCGTTTAAGATGGTTTTTTCTTCGGTTCCATCAACGGCAGTAGAAGAGGATACATAAACCATAGGAAGGTTTCCGTTGTCGCGGGCGGCGTTTAAGACATTCCGGCTGCCTTCAATGACCACTAAAGGCATTTTAGGGCTGTGAATGTCTTTCCAGTTTGACAAAGAGGCCAGGTGCACCACGGCTGTACAGCCTTTGATACCTTGGTGCATGGATTCAGCGTTGGTGATGTCGCCCAAAAACGATTCGTACTGCAGCCCTTCGAGCCGACGCACATTGGTGCTGCTGCGGAGCAAGCATCGTACTTCGTAGCCTTGATCGATGGCCATTTTAACAACTCGGCTGCCAATAAAACCGGCTCCCCCGGTAACAAATATTTTTCCTTTGCTCATTTTAGTGTGGAGTTATAGGTTTCAGATTATTTGAATAATAGAAGAGGGAAACAGATTGTTGTTTTCGAAGGTAAAAATAAAACGGTTTAAAACGACCAAGCAAGTTGAGAAAGTTGGGCAAAAACGGTGTGGAATGCGGCAGGGATTGAACGCGGTAGCCCGCAAAGCGGACTGTGCCTGCCCCGCGTGGCGCGGAGGCGACTTTAGGAGCCACCGCAAGCCCGCTGGGGC
>CAZKBH010000123.1:0-1781 GCA_964550795.1 uncultured Saprospiraceae bacterium | reverse complement strand
ACAATGGGATTTTTGGCCGAAGGAGCCGATGCCGAGCGCATGGCGCGCAAGATGATTGCCGCGATCCGCAATTTTTTGCAAAACGAAATCAAGTTTGAAGGGCTGGATTTCCGCAATATTGAGGTCAACCCGTTCAACAATGGTCTGACCGATTTGATCCGCGATATCGGGTTCCGCGGCCTCTCCAGCACGGTTCAGGTACCCAAAGAATACGTGCTGCTCAACCGGACCATCACCTTGCTGCTCGGTATTTCCAACACACTGGCGCCACAATACAATCCGCTGGATACCGTGCGCCCTTTTGCTCAAAAATACCTTCTGCAAAACAAGGGTGGTTCACTTAGTTATCTTCGGGAATTGTTAAAAACTACCCTCACCAACGTATTAGCGCTGCCCGACGATCTCCAAAAAACACTGCGCAAAGTGCGTTCCGGAGAACTGGAAGTGCACACCCCGGACCTTCAAACTGCGGCAAAACAAATTGCCCGGGGCGTCCGTCAAATGGTCTTCGCGGTGCTGGCCATCGGCCTGGGCTTTTTAAGTCTCCGGATGTGGGAAATGGGCTGGGAAACTGAAAGTCGCTGGGGATTTGGCTTGGCGGGGGCGATGGGGGTGATGGCGGTAAGAGGCTGAAAAATGCCCTTGCTGATGTGCATCTGCAAGGGCGGTCAAAATTGCTAAACTTGATGTATCCTGTGAGGGTATTTATCTTCGAATTTTTTCTACTGTATCCAGCCGAATGCCGAGTTGTGCAAAGCTGTCGTTTGTGAGAATCGGCTCGTTCGTACTTGTTTGAAGTACCATAATTTGGGCGTTGTTGCGCACTAACAATCGTGCAGGGGCAAGGCAGGAAAGGCTGAGAATTTCTACATCATTTTCAAGTACCGGATAGCTAAAAGTGCTTGTGGAAACATCCGGAATAATGACATTTGAGAATTCATCCGGTACCCGGCCCTCTTTCCAGTTTGTAGCGCATTCCCAATCGCAGGCTCGGCCGGGTGTTCCGCCTTTCCAGGTGGCCGTTTTTTGGGCATAAAGGCTAACTTGAAATCCAAAGAAAAGGATCAGGATTGCGATGCAGGAGAAGAATGCGTTTTTCATGAGATCAGTTTTTTAATGATGTTCGTTGATGTCTGTTTGTAACTTTGATGCTACAAAGGTGCCGGGCAATCCGTCGGCAGTCAAGCCGCGCTTTCCCGTTGGCGGCTTTGGATTTCCAATTGACAATTTTGAAACAACTTCCAGATGCTGAATACCCTATTAATTGAAGACAATGCCGATGCGGCAGAAAAGCTCCAGTTTTTACTGACGAAATACTGTTCAGAAAAAATCAATCTCCTCGCCCATGCCGCCTCTGGTCAGGAGGGCATTGCGGCGATTGCCACCCATCGGCCAGCCTTGGTCTTTTTAGATATTGAATTGGGCGACATGACGGCCTTTGAAATGCTCGAACGGATTGAATCCGTTGATTTTCAAGTCATTTTTACCACGGCGCACGACCACTATGCCATTAAAGCGATTCGCTACAGCGCGGTGGATTTTTTGCAAAAACCCATTGGAAGGGAAGAACTTATAGCGGCCATTTCCCGCGCCGAAGCCAATCCGATGCGCATGTTGCGCGAGCAACTGAGCCAGTTGTCGCATCATGCCCAACCCAAATCTGTATTGCCCGAGAAAATTGCCCTCACTACTTCCGATGGCTTGGTATTCAAAAAAATCCGCGACATCGTGCGCTGTGAGAGCGATCGGATGTACACCATCGTCGTAATGAGCAACGGGGA
>CAZKBH010000122.1:0-2290 GCA_964550795.1 uncultured Saprospiraceae bacterium | reverse complement strand
TGACTTCGTAATGTCTCATTATGAGTCTGTTATTGAAAAAAAAGAATGAACGTTTTATGAAAACGGGCGCAAAAGTAACAAAACTCCCGTTTATTTCCAAACTAAGTTCCAAATTTTATTTTGGATCGAAACAAATCCAGTTAGCCCCCCTAAGAAACTGTTTTAAAACCCCTCACCGGCCGCAAAGACTTATCTTTTAAGGCTATATTTTATCCATTTTTAAAGGAATAGGCACCACTATGCCTTGAAAAATTGATCTCATCTATCCTTAAAATCTAAGCCTTTTCGCCTCGGCAGGGGGTTTAAAACAGTTTCTAAAAACTACCTTTGCGGCACTTTTTCCGCAGTAATGTGGTTTCAAGGTTTTCTAATCATGGAAACCAATGCTTCAAAGCATTGCTCAGAACCCCTTTTAAATACGATACACAATTATGGAATCCATCCGTCAGAAACAGGTTGGCGAACTGATCCGCCGCTTCTTTGGCATGATCCTCACCGAAGAAGGCAGCAATATTTATGGCCGAGGCAAACTCGTCACCGTCACCGATGTCAGAATGACCCCCGACCTTTTGGTAGCCAAAATCTACATCAGCGTCTATGGCACCGAAGACAAACCGGAGGTGATTATACAGCTGGAAGACGCGCATACACAATTGCGGCAGGCACTTGCAGGCAAAATTGGCAAACAAATGCGCCGAATGCCCGACATCGAATTTTTCCTCGACGATACCGTGGATGAGATGTTCCGCGTGGAAGATTTGCTCAACCGCGTCAGCGAAGCAGACAAGAAAAAAAACTAATCACTTCAACGCGCAGTCCATTAACTCCCGTAAAAATCGCAGCACCCGTTCCTTTGGATTCGATCCTCGACATTGCCCGCCGTACCATACGCCTCGAGGCAGAGGCCTTGCTTGCCCTCGCCGAAAGCCTGGATGATAGTCCTGATTTTCAGCGACTTGTGGAAAAAGTAGCCGCCGCTCCGGGCAGCCGGCTCGTGCTTACTGGTATTGGAAAAAGTGCCATTGTGGCCCAAAAAATCACAGCCACCCTCAATTCAACTGGTTCGCCTGCGCTGTTTTTGCACGCGGCGGATGCCATTCATGGCGATCTGGGCATGATTCAGCCCGCTGATTTTGTCATTTGCCTGTCTAAAAGTGGTGAAACGCCCGAAATTCGGGTGCTGGCGCCGTTGGTGAAAAACTTCGGCAATCCTTTGGTGGCCATCACGGCAAACCGCCAAAGCACACTTGCCAAATTGGCGGATTACCTGCTTTATACGCCCATTGAACAGGAAGCCGACCCTAATAACCTCGCGCCAACCAGCAGTACAACTGCCCAAATGGCGCTCGGAGATGCACTCGCGGTAGCACTGCTCTCGCACAAGGGTTTTGGAACGCAGGATTTTGCCAAATTCCACCCCGGTGGTGCGCTGGGCAAACAACTGTATCTGCGGGTTCAAGACCTGTATCGCCTGCACGAACGCCCGGTGGTGCGTCCCGATGCAACCTTGCCCGAAGTGATTCTTGAAATTAGTTCCAAACGGCTGGGTGCCACAGCGGTGGAAAGTCCAACTGGTGAACTTTTGGGCATCATCACGGATGGCGATTTGCGCCGAATGTTGCAGCGTGGCGGCGATTTTAATGTCGTTTGTGCGCGCGACATTCTCAGTGCCACGGCCAAATCGGTTGGCCCGGATACCCTGGCGGTAAATGCCCTCGCACTCATGCGGGAACACTCGATTTCGCAGCTTTTGGTGGTAGAATCAGGGCGTTTTTTGGGGATTGTGCACTTGCATGATTTGTTGCGGGAGGGGTTGGTGTAGGGTTTTCCGCCTACGGACTAACGTAATCTTGCTCAATTCTGGTGGTTTTTTCAAGCACTATAAGTGCGAATGCCAAGCTTTCCCAATCATCACCCTTGGCTCTGGCACGCGGTCTGCGAGGCGCGCCCGACCGAAGGGGATGGTCCCGACGCAGGAGGGAGCGCCTTTTTTGACAGGACGAAAAACGACGGAGTGCTACAAAAAATGCACCCATACCTGTCAAAAACAGCGCAATCCCCGCAGGTCGTTGGCGCCGCCGGGAAGACTGCCTTTTTCTTTGGTACTTTCTTTTGGGCAAGCAAAAGAAAGTACAGATGCCGGGCAAATGTGACCAACCCGGGCAGTAGGGGACGGATTTCTGATTGCTTCAATTTTACCCCAAATACCTATCGGCTTATCCGGCAGAAATGATGCCTTAAAAATCAAAATCAGTGCTTTAGCCATGTTTTGTCACTTTTTGAGCCCAAA
>CAZKBH010000121.1:1028-2825 GCA_964550795.1 uncultured Saprospiraceae bacterium | reverse complement strand
CTTTTTTATTAATATGTTTTTAAATCGGCGAAGCCGATTTCTTTACGAACCATTGGCGCACTTATGTTGAATATTAGTTTGATAAACCACTCACCATGAAAGAGACCGACCAACTCGAACCGCAACAATACCGCCGACTGTACTGGGAGTCGGACGTGCCCGTGCGGGATTTACGGGTGCGGCTCATGCGCAAGCTTTTGTATGCGGCTGTTGCGGTATTCGTGATGATGTGTGCTATAGCATATTTTGTCAAATTCCCCGACCAGATTGAATTGCCGTTTGTGTTGAAAAACGATGTGCGGGAAGAGGTTTATAAATTTCCATTTCCTGTTTATTTAATGGAGCAATATGTCGAGACGGGTAAACAGGTTCAGCCCGGCGATCGTCTTTTACGACTCACTTCGCCAGAAATCGTGGCATTATTGAATGACTACAATACAGCACTGAAGGATTCATCCAACCTCAGCGGTGCCCGTCATATATCTACCCTTCGGCAACTCGACATGGTTCGTGCTACGCTTCGGCAAAACCTTGCCAACATAGCGGCAAACACGCGGCAATTGGAGCTCAACAAACAAACTTGGGCAGCTCATGAACAAGAACTTCGCTTCAAATTGAAGGATGCCACCGAAAAATCCGATGCATACAAAAGCCTTTACGAAAACAAAACTGTGGCACGATTTGACATGACCGAGAAGGAGAACCAGCTAAAAAATGCCGAAAATGCCTTGCAACAGGAAAAACTGCGCTACGACCGGGAGAATCTGCGCCTGGAATCTGCCATCAACCAGTTGCAGATTGAAAACCAGATTGCTCAAAGCCAATTGGCCAGATTGGAAGCTGATTTTCAGGCAGATTCCGCAGAATCTTTGAGTAAACTGGAGCTAGCCCGTCGCCGAATCGCACATACTTTTGGCGCGTGCGACATCACAGAAGGTGCCATTGTGGTCAAAAGTGCCATTGAAGGCAGGGTGTCTTTTATGTTTGAAGGCGAAAAAGAAATCAACAGCGGTGCCACGGTGCTTAAAATCAACAGCGCGAACGAGGCGAGTTATGCCTTTATGAAATGTCCGCCAGCCATTGTGGGGAAACTGCAAGCACAGCAGCCTTGTCATCTGAAAGTGTATTCTTTCCCCTTTTACGAATACGGCAGTATACCGGGCCATATCCGACAAATCAGTCTCACGCCCGACGAGACAGGTCTGTACAACCTCTATGTGGCGTTGGGGGATCCCGGGCGACTAAAAGGGCTTCTCCAGCCTGGCATGGATGGCACCGCAGTGGTGATAATTGAAGAAAAAACCCTGCTCGAGTATTTTTTCAGAAACCTAAAAAAGGGCTACCATCGGGTAGCTGGGGGAGACATTTTATAATTTCTTGCTAACCTTTTTTCACGCTTTTTAATACTTTTTTTATCCTTTGGCCTCCATCCGGCCCTGACCTTTGTATCATCAAAGAACACAGGCGCAGCCGAAAACCTGAAACAGAGTAGGCACTCACAATCAGCATTAAACAAAGTCATGAAAAAATTGAGCAAAGGCCAAACGGCCAGCATCAATGGCGGGGGAGTCAAGCTTCAATAAGCCCGCTAAACTAACAGGCGCAGCCGAAAACCTGAAACAGAGTAGGCATTTAACTACACAAATAAAAAGTCATGAAAAAGCTAAGCAAAGGCCAAGCATCTACCATCAATGGCAGCGGACCAGGATTGGTGCTTCAATAATTGAGCAGCCATAAGAAACACAGGCGCAGCCGAAAACCTGAAACAGAGTAGGCATTTAACTACACAAATAAAAA
>CAZKBH010000121.1:0-928 GCA_964550795.1 uncultured Saprospiraceae bacterium | reverse complement strand
GTCATGAAAAAGCTAAGCAAAGGCCAAGCATCTACCATCAATGGCAGTGGACCAGGAGTGGTGCTTCAATAATTGAGCAACCTTAAGTAGGTGTTCCGAGATTGCCTAATTTACTCAAAATGAGTAAATTAGGCAATTTTTTTGGCGAAAACGCCTCGAAAAAAGCCCCAAAGGGCTAACTCGGGGTGGCAAAATAAGGCGGAGCCTTACGTTAGCAGTGGAAGCTTTGCCCAAGCGAAGACTAGTTCCCACCCTTAAAAAGTGCCCGAAAAAGAGGACCCTATATACCCACCTCCCCAAAGAAATCGAACCTGAATCTCTAAAAATCCCTAACTTACGCCCACCTAAACCCTAAACCCTAAACCCTAAACCCTAAACCTCCTCTCCATCCCACTCACCATGGACAACAAACCGAAAAATTGGACCTACGCAGAATTTCATGCGTTCACCATGCTCTACGCAGCCAATGCGGATGGGCGCATCACGATAGAGGAAGAACTGCTCATTCGCCCGGAGCTTCCCGAGGAGGCGTACAGCCGTATTAAAACCTTGTTTCTCAGCATGCACGACGCGGAAGCCTTAGATATCATTATGGCTCACTGCGATAAGTTCTGCAAATCACAAGCAGACAAAGACAAGATTTTGGTTGATATGCGTGCGATTTTTAAAGCCGATGCGTCTTTTGATCACATTGAGCGCGGGGTGCTACAGATTTTTGAGCGCATAGTTTGACCCTTATCGGGCGGGATTCGGTTCTCATAATTATATTTCTCTGGGCTTGCTGGGCTCTCGCACTGCTCGGCTACACTGCTGGTGCATGGCACACTGCTGGAGCACAGCACAATGCTGGTGCATGGCACAATGCTGGAGCACAGCACAATGTTGGTGCATGGCACAATGCTGGAGCACAGCACAATGTTGGTGCATG
>CAZKBH010000120.1:0-2838 GCA_964550795.1 uncultured Saprospiraceae bacterium | reverse complement strand
TACTTTTTGGGCTCAAAAAGTGACAAAACATGGCTAAAGCACTGATTTTGATCTTCAACAATTCTTTTTCAGATGAGTCGGGATGCGGCACTAGGCAGTCTCTTTTTAAGTAAGATTTCCGTTGGGCAAACTTGTGTATATACCATAATAGGTTTGATTACTAAGCTTATTCGCGCCAAAAATCGGAACCGCTCCCATACTTTTGCAGTATGTCCGACAATGCTTTAGAACAAACCACCGCCCTCGTGCGCGCCTCCTTCGAGCTGGAATCTGCGCCTCCGCCTGCCAACGAGGCTGAGTTGCTGACCCTGCTTTCAGAGCGCATCGAGGAAATGCTCGAACACCGCCCGGAGTACCTGATGAGCATGTTGTACCGGCTCGATGTGTTGGAAGTGAAAATCCGCCCCGTGATGCACCCCAATGCACCGGAGCCTCCGCATATCGGCCTGGCGCGACTCGTGTTGGAACGCCAAAAACAGCGGGTGGAAACCAAACGCAGCATTAAAACGGAACCCTTGGAGGGGCTGGAGGGCTGGGAGTGGTGAGCAAGTCTAATGCCGGATGCGGCACTAGTTTGCAAAACTTCAATTCCTGCGGATATTCAGCAAATTAACCATACAGTTTTCCATATTGCCCAAAGTGAGGGCAAATTCCTGTGGTACGGTTGTGCCGTCGGCATAAGTGGCAGGTTTCCAAGTAGGCATCTGGCGAATTGCTTCCAATAAAATTTGGTCCATTTCCGCTGATTTAGTGGACTGAAACATATTCACCTCCACAATATCGCCCGTTTGGCTCACCGTAAACTTAACTGCCGCCATATCAAAGCCCTGAAACTGATTTGCCGGGATCGCCTGAATAGCAGTTTTTTGTAGATACTGCATCAAGGCTTCTGGGCCACCTGCAAAACTTGCTTCCTGGTCGGGATTTACTGAAAATATAAAATCAAACACCTGAATATCATTGTGTTTTAAGGTGTTTTCTGGCAAATACCGAACCACCACTGAAATCTCCGTGCCAGCATCCATACGATTCAGGTTGTCTTTTTGAGCTGGTGTGAGCACATCGGAGGTACTCACCGATTGCTGCATTTTGCCCTGAATGACGGTAAAAACAGTAACCGATTCATACGCCCGAATCCAACTGGGTTTAAAATGCGGATTGAACTCAGCGATGCTGTTGGCTGCTTTCAACTGTTCTTTTGAAACAGATAAATAAGGATAAACACGGTTAACTTCATAGTGAAGCCCGTTGTTTTGCGCCATCATGAGTACTGGAAAGACGAATGCGAGCAGGACGCTCATCCATTTTTGCGGAAAATTTTTCATAGCCGATGAGTTGTAACCTTGCCTAAAATGTTACGCGTTAAAAGAATGATAGAAAAGTGTTTGAGTGCAAATGTAAGGAAAGTTGTCTTCACCTGCACAGACCGTCGTTTAGAGCAAATCTTATTCTATTTCGCTGCTTTGTTCAAGCATTCGCGAAAATTATATTCTGTCAAAATTTCGACAGTACTGCTTGCGGTTCGTTTTGCCCGAACAACTTTATTTACTTTTGCGCTCAAATTTTACCTAACCGACATTTTTTCAGCACAATATCATGCAAAAGCCCAGTACCGCCCGCGAAGATCGCTACCAGCACCACGATTATTACGGTGTAGATGAACTCCTCACGTCCGAACACCTGCTTGCCCGCGATGCCGTGCGTCAATGGGTGAAATCAGAAGTTAGTCCCATCATTGAGGATTATGCCAACCGGGCCGAATGCCCCACGCACCTGTTCAAGGGTTTGGCCGAAATCGGCGCTTTTGGACCTTCTTTGCCTGCTGAATATGGCTGTGGCGGCATGGATGAAATCGCTTATGGGGTTATCATGCAAGAATTGGAACGCGGTGATTCCGGTATCCGCTCCATGGCTTCCGTGCAAGGCTCGCTCGTGATGTATCCCATTTACCGCTTTGGTTCCGAGGAACAACGTAAACATTACCTGCCGAAATTGGCCAAGGGCGAATTCATCGGCTGCTTCGGACTAACCGAACCTGACGCAGGCTCCAACCCCAGCGGGATGCTCACCAACATCAAAGACGACGGCGATTCATACATCCTCAACGGCTCCAAAATGTGGATTACCAACTCCCCGGTGGCAGATATTGCCGTTGTTTGGGCGAAAAATGAGGACGGAAAAATCATCGGCATGATTGTCGAAAAAGGCATGAAAGGCTTCAGCGCGCCTGAAATTCACGGCAAATGGAGCCTCCGGGCCAGTATTACCGGCGAACTCGTGTTCGAGGATGTACGCGTACCCAAGAAAAACGTGTTGCCCGGCGTGCAAGGCCTCAAAGGGCCGCTTTCTTGCCTCACCAAAGCGCGTTACGGCATCGCCTGGGGTGCCATCGGTGCGGCGCTGGATTGCTACGATTCGGCCCTGCGCTACTCCAAAGAGCGCGTTCAGTTTGGTCGCCCAATCGGCGGTTTCCAACTGACCCAGAAAAAATTGGCGGAAATGATCACCGAGATTACCAAGGCTCAACTGCTCACCTGGAGGCTCGGAACGCTTGCCAATGAAGGCAAACACACGCCGGCACAAGTTTCCATGGCGAAACGCAACAACGTCATGATGGCCCTGGAAATCGCCCGCGAATCGCGTCAGATTCACGGCGGCATGGGTATCACCAACGAATATCCCGTGATGCGCCACATGATGAACCTCGAAACCGTGTTGACCTACGAAGGCACCCACGACATCCACTTGCTGATTACCGGGCAGGATGTGACGGGGCTTGCGGCGTACGAATAGTTTAAACCCTCATCAATACAATAGGGCACCGCTGAAACCAGCGAT
>CAZKBH010000119.1:0-3404 GCA_964550795.1 uncultured Saprospiraceae bacterium | reverse complement strand
GGTGGACGGTGGGCGGTGGACGGGAGACGGGAGACGGTGGACGGTGGACGGGAGACGGTGGACGGGAGACGGTGGACGGTGGGCCCGGTATTCTGCTTTGCTTTTACCCTGTAACTGATTCAAACAATAAAATCATGAAAAAATCACTGCTTCTACTGTCCGCCCTTTTATTCGCCATCCTCTTTTGGTTCACTTGTTCCAATTGCCGCTCCATCAAAAGAAAGGTGGATTCTAAACCCGTTACCCATGAAATTTGGGACGCGCTGCTCAAAAAACACGTTGCAGCAGACGGATTTGTGCGCTATAAAGGCTTCATCCAGGACAGCGCCGAGCTCAATCGCTATCTGCGCCTGCTCGAAACCGCCCACCCCAGCGACCAGGGTTGGACCCGCGAGGAACAAATGGCGTATTGGATCAACGCCTACAATGCCTACACGGTAGATTTGATTGTGCGCAATTATCCCACCGAAAGCATCAAGGACATCAAACGCGGGGTCGCTTTCGTGAACTCTGTTTGGGACATCAAATTCATCAAAATTCAGGGATTCACCTACGATCTGAATAACATTGAGCACAACATCCTGCGCCCGGTGTTCAAGGATGCGCGCATCCACGCTGCGGTGAACTGTGCTTCTTATTCCTGCCCTAAATTGCTCAATGAAGCCTACACGGCAAAACGCCTCGAACAACAACTGGATAGCAGTATGCGGAGCTTTGTAAATGACCCGCTGCGCAACCAGATCACCGCCGAAAAAGCCAAAATTTCCGAGATTTTTAAGTGGTTCAAAGGCGACTTTGAACGCGATGCAGGTTCGGTGCGCGCGTATCTCAATCGTTATGCGGATACCAAATTGACGGACAAAACCGACCTTTCTTATCTGGATTATCTTTGGAGTTTGAATGAGGCGAAGTAGATGGGGGTAGAGGTACGTGTACACAGGCTTGTCGTTCTTCCGGGAATTGCCCGCAGGGGTGCCGGGTCCGTTTCGGATGTTTCTTGTACTCGAATAAGGAAGCAGGCAATTTTGACCTCTTTGAGCCTGGTTTCCGTACTCAGAATGGGACTTTCTTCGTCACAACAAGGGCCGCAGGAGATGATGGCAGGCTTAGGATTTTCAATAAACTTTCACAACCTTACCACTCTTGGCCTGCGCCCCATCTGAAAGCAACTCCCAGAAATACAGCCCTTGCGGCAGGGTTGCTGTTTGGATTTCGTTGATGCCCAGCCCAATCACCTCTTCGCGCAATAAAAGCCCATATTGATCATAGAGCCTGAACTTAGGGCGGCTCAAATTGGCCCCCATCGAGACCCTTAAAACCTCTAGAAATGGATTGGGGAACACCTCAATGACCGTATGCAAAAGCGGGTTTTCTAAGGCTGAAACTCCGAGGTATAGTTTTTTGCACAAGGTGTCTGAGCCATTTGCATTGCTTGCAGTTAGGCAAACGTTATACACCCCCGAACTGTCGTATGTGTGCACCGGATATCGCTCATTACTTGTCTTTGAATCCCCAAAATCCCAATGCCAGGCAGTAGGCTCGTAACTGCACACTTCTGAGAAGGCTATCTGGAGGGGCGATAGCGTGTCCTCAAAATCCCAGCGGAAATTGGCCAGCGGAAAATTGTCCAGGCCCAGGGTGTCACATACCGAGCCGTCCACAGGACCGAGGCGGTAGTGCGGGAAGTTGAAGATAAAGTCGTTGCCAAAAATCACGGGGAGCTTGTAGCCGTGCTGCTCCACCTTGCAGGCCAGGCCCGGTCGTTCAGGGAAGTGAATGACCGGCATATCAGGTACATAATTAAGGCTGACCATGTAGATTTTCCCGTCGGGCGCGAGACGAGAATGGTGAAATGAACCAATCTCAGGGTCTTCCACCCAATCAATTTCTGCCAATTGCACCCCCGAAGATTCAATATCAGATACGAGCAAGTCATATTGCAAAACAAATCGGTTGGTCGAGACATACAAAAATCGGTTGTCGTTCGATACGGACAACCCTGCTGGGCCTGAGGAGGGGAAAGAATCTCTTGGGATGAAAACAGGGTTGGAAAAAACACCCGTGCAGCGGTCAAAATCAAGCATCTGAAGCCCGGAAGGGGTTGTGGAACGAAAATACTTTTCCCCATTTGGGGAGAACACTGTCATACCACAGCAAGGCCCAGGAAGGGAATCCCCGATCACTTGCTCTATGGGGGGCATTACGCCTTCCGGTGTGACCAAAAAAATGAAGTATTTGTTTGAAACTAAATGGGGAGACACCACCCACCAGTCGCGCCCGTTGGCATGCTTCACCGCCGAGACATATACCCCAACGGCACTGTCGGCAAGGATCAGGTGGTTTTTGTCCACCACCCTGCCCAATCCCCCATTTTCCGAAGCGTCAATCAGGCTGTAATAATAGCGCTGCCCGGCAAAGTAAGGGTTGGCGCTGCTATAATCCAACGCCATGTGGAACAGGTAGTAGCGGTTTTCGTTTCCGGGGTCGGGGATGAATATGGTTCCCTGGTAGGTAGGGTAGTACAACAGGCATTGCGTTGTGCCTTGGTAGAGGCCGGGGTTGATGGTGTCTCCATTGTCCATGATCTCGTGGTTTTTGTTCGCAACATGGCAGCCATTAGTGTAGGCGACCAAGTTGCCTTCTCTGTCTGAAATGGCAGATTGGGCATACATGAGCAAAGGGAAGCCAACAAGCGTAGATTTTGGGGGAAACTCACTAAAATCCATCAAAGTGCCACCATTTTGGTAGTCCCCGTTGCTGAAATGCCAGATTGAAACCTTCCCTCCCCCTGGCAACCAAATATTGTCGTGTTTCTGTGCCGAGGCAACCAAGTGAAAAAATATTAGCGATAGCGTGAGTATGCATTTCATGGTGTTTGAAAATGAGAAATCTCTCCTTCATGTTGGGTTTTTATACTTTCTTCCTTTTTGATTAAGTCTGTTTGGGGGATTGGGAGGGAGCTTAAAAACCCATCAAAAGCATATCCCTTAATAGTGTCAAACTGAACTTGTATCCAATGACCTTTAAACCCTTCAATGGTCTGTAAATGTTTATTGTCAAAATTAAAATGATCCAAAACAACAACTTTATCCCCCAGTTTCATAGTAGCAAGGACTTCACTAGAAATGGTAACTCCTTCGCGCAATCTTACCCCACCAAGAGTGAAGACTTTCAGGGTGTCCCCAATTTGGTAGTTTGCTTGCTGAGAGAAGCAAAACTGAGATAATAAAAGCAACAATACTACTATTTTTGAAGTCATATATTTATTCTTATCACCAAGAACGTTTGCACTGTTGCCTGTGCAACGTTTAGGCAGCATGGGCAGTAGTGCAGAGTTCAACGCATTATTATTGGCTCTTCGTGACTTTATATGGGTGATTGCCTAAAGTTGAGTTTGCCGCAAG
>CAZKBH010000118.1:0-3662 GCA_964550795.1 uncultured Saprospiraceae bacterium | reverse complement strand
TTGGCGTCCTCGCCAACAACAACGACGGAGCTCAATTTCAGGTGAAATGATGCTGAATAAGGTTTAGCCTGACGGCTATGGCGTCCTCGCCAACAATAATCCTAGTGGTGAACTTTGGCTTGAAATCCTGCTCATCGTTGTTGTTGGCGGGGACGCCATAGCCGTCAGGCTAAGCGTAAAATCTCGCTCCGCCGTTGTTGTTGGCGAGGACGCCAACAACGGCAATGCATTGATTGTCAACCTTGTTTAAGTAAGAGCTGGTCTCACCTTCCGTTGTTGGCGTCCTCGCCAACAACAACGACGGAGCTCAATTTCAGGTGAAATGATGCTGAATAAGGTTTAGCCTGACGGCTATGGCGTCCTCGCCAACAATAATCCTAGTGGTGAACTTTGGCTTGAAATCCTGCTCATCGTTGTTGTTGGCGAGGACGCCAACAACGGAAAAAATCCTGCTTCTCGTTGTTGTAGGCGGGGACGCCAACAACGCCATCAAGTTATCAGCATAACCCACACCCCTCAAATTGCCGCCCGAGCCGACGCGTATTATTTTGTTTTCAAAAAAGTAGAAGGACAGCGCACGGTGACCAATGTACGCTACCTGGCACCCGAAGAGCGGCTGCGCTCCATTGCGGTCATGCTCAGCGGGAACCCGCCGAGCGAAGCGGCGATTGCAACGGCGAGGGAGTTGGTGGAGGGCTGAGATTTAAACTTGCTAACCCTACCTTTGCCCCCATGCGCCGTCCGCTCCCCAGCATTGAACAATTTATAGCAGGCATCCGAACGGGCAACCGTGTGTTGCTGGGTCAGGCCATTACCCTGGTGGAAAGCACCCGCGAGGAACATCAGATCCTGGCCCGCGCAATCATCGCCCAACTGCTCCAAACTGCGCCGGAGTCCGGCACCTTGCGAATTGCGGTTACCGGTGCGCCGGGGGTTGGAAAAAGTACCTTCATCGAATCCCTGGGGATGTATCTAATTGCTCAGGGAAAACGCCCTGCGGTATTGGCCATTGATCCATCCAGCGCTTTGAGCGGGGGCAGTATTTTGGGCGACAAAACGCGCATGGAACAACTCTCCGCAGCGGAGCAAGCGTTCATCCGGCCCTCCCCTTCCGGCGATTCTTTGGGCGGCGTGGCCCGCAAAACCCGTGAAGCCATTGTACTCGTGGAGGCGGCTGGTTTCGATACCATTATTATTGAAACGGTTGGCGTGGGGCAATCCGAAATTGCAGCGCAACGCATGACCGATTTGTTTTTGTTGCTGCTGTTGCCCGGTGCCGGGGATGAATTGCAGGGCATCAAACGGGGCATCGTGGAAATGGCCGATCTCCTGGTGGTCAACAAAGCCGACGGCGAACGTATCCGATTGGCCAATCAGGCGCGTGGACATTACCTCAATGCAGCCCATTTGTTTCCGCCCAAACCCAGCGGCTGGACACCCCGGGTGCTTGCTTGCAGTGCGCTCGACCATTCCGGGATTGCTGAAGTCTGGGAAGCTGTGGAGGCTTTCCAACAACAACCCCTCGGAAACGGATTTTTAGCCGAAAGCCGCCGCCAGCAGGCTCATTTTTGGTTGGAAGATTCTCTGGAGGCCGGCTTAAAATCCATGTTTTACCAACATCCAGGGGTTCGGGCCAAAATTGCCGAGCTGGAGGCTGAAGTGTTGGCGGGCCGGGTCTCCCCCACCGATGCTGCCGCGCAGGTATTGGCTGCATTTCGATAGTTGCCAGATTTGGTTTTGCTCCAATCAACAAACCGTATCTTCGCCCCGCATGAACCTCCCACTCCTTATATCCAGGCGTTATCTTTTTGCGAAACGCAGCACCAACGCCATCAATATCATCACGAGCATTTCGGTCCTTGGCGTAGCCATTGGCACGGCCGCGTTGATTTTGGTGCTTTCTGTGTTCAATGGATTTGAAGATTTGCTTTCCAATTTATTTGGTCATTTCAACCCGGAACTCAAAATTACGGCAACAAAAGGCAAAACTTTTGACGCCGACAGTCTGGTGTTGACCAAACTCCGGAGTCTGCCGGGGGTAGAAGTTGTGAGTGAAACCCTGGAGGAAATTGCTTTTTTTGAGCACGATGGCTCCCAGGATTTTGGTGTACTCAAAGGGGTGGACCAACACTTTGCCAGGGTCAATGGCATTGATTCCGACACCACCTTGCGCGAGGGCCAATACCTGTTGAAAGATGGTGCGCGAAATTGCCTTGTGTTAGGTGCCGGGGTGCGCAACAAGTTGAGTGTCAATGTGGATAATCCGCTCGCTACCGTCACGGTTTACATGCCGGAACAGCAGACCGGTATTCTGGACAAACCTTTTAAGACCCGGCTTGCCAGTCCGGTTGGAACGTTTGCGATTCAGCAGGAATTTGACAGCGAGTATGTGTTGACCAACCTTGAATTTGTGCGCGAGCTGCTGGAATCCGCGCCGAACACTGTTTCGGCCCTGGAGATCAAATGCCGCAGCGGGGCAGATGTGGCACAGGTAAAAAACCAGGCCCGTGCCTTATTGGGTGAAGGTTATACGATGAAGGACCGATACGAGCAGAACGAGGCCTTTTTCAAAGTCATGCAACTCGAAAAATGGATGGGTTTTGCCATTACCAGCCTCATGTTGTTGCTCATGGCCTTTAACACTGTGGGGGCACTGTGGATGATCGTGTTAGACAAACAACGCGACATCAGCACCCTTAAAAGTCTGGGCGCTACGGATTCGACGATCCGCCGAATTTTCCTGCTCGAAGGAATTTTGCTCACTCTTTTTGGCATGGCGATTGGGCTGATTTTGGCCGGAGTGCTTTATTTTGTACAAAAAACCTGGGGTATTATTACGATTCCAGAGGGCTTCTTAGTGAACAGCTATCCCATTTCGATGCGTGTTTCAGATTTTGTGCCCGTCACCTTGACCGTCCTGATCATTGGTTTTTTGGCCGCGCTGCTGCCTGCCCGGAGAGCGGTTCAAGTGCCCGCTTTTTTGCGCGAGGAATAAAATGTAGGTCTTTTAAAGCGCGTGTTCCAATACCTTCAAAAGTGAAGATTCCATTAAGAAATGGAAAAAACAGGTTCGGCGGCTTCCGACTTTTTAACAAAAATCTCTACCTTGCGCTGCGTGGCTGTGACCCCTGTGGCATGGCCCGTCTCTATCCCGCAATTTTGCAAGATTACCATTACACTCATAAAAAATTTTAAATCATGGCAGTAAAAGACAAATACTCCAGCGTGCTCGCCCTCGGCGAAAAACTCGGCATACGCGACGGTAAAGTAGAAGAAGGCGCTGATGGCGTACTCCGCGTGTGGGGAACCACCGATGACACCTACCAAAAAGATCAAATTTGGGACGCAATCAAAGCGGTAGGTGGCTCAAGCCCTTCCGACATTGTTGCCGACCTGAAAGTTGCGAACACAGACTACTACACCAAACACACCGTAGAAAAAGGAGAGAGCCTCAGCAAAATCTCCAAACATTATTACGATGATATGATGAAGTATAAGGCAATTTTTGATGCCAATCGTGATATCCTGAGCGATCCTGACGAGATTGAAGTTGGCCAAGTGCTTGTGATCCCGAATATCTGGAGTTAATTTTTTGGAATAAGTCCGCTTTAGTGCTTGTCTAAATTTTAGTTCTGAGGCGAAAGCGAGGAAATTTTTGATTG
>CAZKBH010000117.1:0-3704 GCA_964550795.1 uncultured Saprospiraceae bacterium | reverse complement strand
GCCTAAACGGGATAGGGAAAATCTGGCTTCCAACAAGATTCATGCAACAAAGCCCTTTCCACCCTTTCTTCTCTCATCCTGTACCTAAAGGGTTCGTATATTTGCACGCCTGCTTTAATACCGAAGAAACGCTACACATTCATCACTTAACCGTCACAAACATGAAGCAAAAAAATCTTTCAGAACTGTCAGATCAAGAACTCTTGGACGAAGCAAAAAAAATGAAATCATCGTCCATTATGCATGCGTTCATGATTGGATTCATGGTCGGGATTGTAGTTTTTAGCGTTGCAAAAAACACTTGGGGGCTGGTTACCTTGATTCCTTTGTTTTTTATTTATAAATTAACCAGCAATCCCAATAATAAGGAAGAACTGAAGAGACTATTAAAGGAAAGGAATTTGAAGTGATGATGCCTCGCCAGCATACGTTTACTAAACTTTAAAAGTTTAGTAAACGTTTCTGCCGCGCCTGGGCAAGCGCGGCAGATTTTTAAATTCAGGCATTTACCACACGCAATTCATCAAAATCCCTTGAATCATAGTTTACCTTCGCGCCTCATGCAAACTACCGCTTCCAACGATCCCGTTTTTCGCATTACCGCGCTTTGGGCCTTTTCAGAATGTGCCCTGGGTGGCATCATGCACGCACTTAAATTGCCCTTTACGGGCTTTTTTGTAGGCGGTTTCGCGGTGCTTTGCATCGGTTTGCTGGCACATGTCAGCCACCGAAATGCGGCGATTATCCTCCGTTCTACCTTGCTGGTTTTGCTCGTAAAAGCAATCGTAAGCCCACATTCCACGCCCACAGCTTATTTGGCCGTGAGTTTTCAGGGCGTGATGGGCGCTTTTATTTTGTGCTATTTGCGCCCTGCTACCCTGGCCGCGTTTTTGTTCGGATTCGTGGCGTTGGTAGAATCGGCCTTCCAAAAAATCATCGTGCTGCTGGTGTTTTTTGGCAAACCACTGTTTGAGGCGGTGGACATTTTTTTCGCAGATGTGCTGAAAAACTTCGGCGTCCAAAGCGAAATCTCCTGGGCAAAAATGGTCGTGTACGCCTATGTTGGACTCTACGCCGTTTGGGGACTGGTGCTGGGATATTGGATTACCAAATTGCCCAAACAATTGGAACAAAAACGCGCTGCGTACGCAAACCTTACTTTTTCCGATACTTCTACTGAACCGCTGGCCCCCAAAAAGAAGCGCAATAAATGGCTCGCGCCAGTGCTGGTGCTGTTATTCGTGGCCGCTATTTTTTTACTGACAGGCGGCAAAACCTACGGCGCGCAAAAGGCCTTGTACGCCGTGCTGCGCAGTCTGGCCGTCCTCACGGCTTGGTTTTTTCTGCTACAACCCCTCGTCACCTGGGCTTTCCAACGTTGGGCAGCCAAAAGGGCCGAACACGAAAAAGGAAATCTGGCACAAATCATGGAAACCTTGCCCGGACTTCGCACGACGGCCAGCGGACTTTATCGGCATATTTCCGGGCAATACAAGGGTTGGAAGCGTATGCGCGAATTTGTGGTGGCGCTATTTGTCGTCGTCCTCTATCGAGAAACATCATGAACGGGCTTATTCTGGCTGGCGGACAAAGCAGTCGCATGGGGCAGCCCAAAAGTTTGCTCCAATATCAGGACAAACCGCAGTATTTGCACCTGAAAGACCTGCTTTCTGAACATTGTGCGCAGGTATTCGTCTCTTGTCGGGCTGACCAACAGACGTGGTTTGCGGGAATTGAAACCATTTTAGACACCGAGCGTTATGGGGAAATCGGCCCACTGAACGGGGTTTTGTCGGCCTTTGATCGGGAAAAAGATAAAGCCTGGCTGGTGCTGGGTTGTGATTATCCATGGTTGGAGCCGAGGGATTTGACGCAGCTCGTACAATCGCGAAACCCGAGCGGGGTGGCTACTGTTTTTATACATCCAGACACCCATTTTCTCGAACCGCTTTTGGGCATTTACGAAGCCGCCGCCGCTCCCCTGTTGCGCGACTGGCTTCAACAGGGAAATGAATCGCTTCGGCGTTTTTTGATGCAACACGCAGTCGAAAAGGTCGTTCCGGAGCGTCCGGAATGTTTAAAAAGTGTGGATACGCCGGAACAAATGAGGAGAGGTTGAGTGCCAATCCTCTATACAGAACCTTTTTACAACAGAAATGGCTACCAAACAGATTTTCATCACGAAATACAAAGGCGCGGAGCATTGGGAAGCGTCTGACCTGCTTGCCGTGGAGGAGCCATTGGAACTTCGCGTCGAATTTGGTCCGATTTCAAAGCGCAAAAGCCAAAATCTGTCCATCACCATGCGGACACCCGGTTCGGATGAGGATTTGGCCGTGGGATTTTTATTCACGGAGGGCATAGTGCGGCAGGCTTCGGATATTTTTTCGGTCAAAATTTGGGGCGAAAACATGGTCATGGTTTCTTTGCAGCCCGATTTTGATTTTGACCTAAAAAAACTGGAACGGCATTTTTACACCAGTTCCAGTTGTGGCGTTTGTGGGAAAAGTTCGATGGAAGCCGTAAAAATTGCGGTGCCCCAAGCCAACCTCTGCCCCATAAACCCTTGGGAAATCAACCCGGAAATCATCTATTCCCTGCCCGACACCCTCCGAAAACAACAAAATACCTTTGATTCCACGGGCGGATTACACGCTTGTGCTATCTTTGACTTTGAAGGAAACCTGCTCGAATTGCGGGAAGATGTGGGTCGCCACAACGCGCTGGATAAACTCATTGGACACTATCTGCGGCAAGGCCAGTTGCCCCTCGACCAGCACATTTTAATGCTTAGCGGCCGGGCCAGTTTTGAACTTTTGCAAAAATCTGCCATGGCCGGCATCCGATTTATCTGTGCCGTCGGTGCACCCTCCAGCCTGGCTGTCGAAACCGCCGAGTTGTTTGGAATCACCCTCATCGGTTTTTTAAGAGACCAACGGTTTAATGTCTATACCGCGCCCCCCTAAACTCTAAACCCTACCCTCTAAGCCTCTCAACATTCTCAACCCCTCAATCCCCTCAACATCTCAACCCGCGTTTTCCCATGAAAATCCGCATCAAAGGAAATTTTATCCGCTACCGGCTCACACAATCTGAAGTTAAAAGCCTCTCCGAAGGCGGAAAGCTGGCCGAAAGCACTTGTTTTGGTCCTCTGGAAGGGCAAACTTTCACCTACGCCCTGGAACCCCGGGACGGCATCGAGGCCCTGAAAGCTACTTTTGTGGACGGCAAAATCACCCTGTTTATTCCCGCCGAATCGGCCCAAAGCTGGCATTCCGATCCACGCGTGGGCTTTGAAAATGAGCAGGAAGTTGCGCCGGGCATTTTCCTGAAGATGCTGCTGGAAAAAGACTTCGCTTGTCTGGATGACACCCATGAAGATCAGACGGACAAGTACCCAAATCCGAACGCGGCTTGCCAGCCGGGAGCGCCGGTGTAAGCCCCTTCAATGATAAACTTTCGACAAGCCAGTAGCGGCAAAACCCAATTTGCCGCCGTTCGCGGGTTTGTCACATCGAGCTTGGCTAACCACCAAAGTGGTTCGGGGTCGTAAGACCCTCGCACGGCGGTAACGCATGGAATTTCGGAGAGTGGAAGCGGTAAATAACCGATTTGCTGCTATGCGCGAGTTTGTACTTCTCTTAGAATTTTTTGTTACCTTAAGCAGGTTTCGATCTGTCTTAGCAATTAACCAATCCAAAGCC
>CAZKBH010000116.1:0-4090 GCA_964550795.1 uncultured Saprospiraceae bacterium | reverse complement strand
GAGCCCAAAAAGTAACCAAAAAGGCTCGGCTGTCGAAAAATCTAACCATTTTGAGACCTCTTCGGCGGCGCAAAAAAAACTCGCCGCATGATTGGTTCGGGCCTGCGGCCCCAATGATTCGCGAGGCTCAAACAGTTTTTTGCTTAACCCGCCTCGGGAGGCCTCAAAATGGAGATTTTTCTAAGGCCATTTGCACGCGGCCTGGAATTCCGTTTTACGCTTGGTTGAATATGCACTCATCCAAAGCGCACTTTACGCGGACATATCCCGTCAGGAAGACAACCCACGTTGAGATAGAAATCGGAAATGTTCAAAAAAAATGCGCTCCTTCTCTAAAGCTACGGCGGGTAAACACTCACAAAATCATGAGAATCATAGTCGCAAATTACCTAATTTTGCGGCTTCAAATTTGCCTTCACCACCATATTACGCGACATTTTGCGAACTTGAGACCTATAAGGTTTTTGGAAACCTTATAGGTCTGGTAGCAAAACAAAAATGTCTGGTAATATGCCTTCAACACACTCTTTTCAAATAAAATCAAGTTATGGGACAAGCCACAGAACGTCTTGAGAATCTGCAACTTATACGTCAAAGTGCGCGCGATTTCGCTGAAGCGCACATCCGTCCGTATCTCATGGAATGGGACGAAAGCCAACACTTCCCCATGGAGATGTTTCACCGCATGGGCGAACAGGGTTTTCTGGGCGTTTTGGTGCCGGAATCTTATGGCGGCGCAGGACTCGGGTATCAGGAATACATCACCATCATCGAGGAAATATCGAAAGTTTGCGGTTCCATTGGCCTGAGTGTGGCGGCGCACAACTCACTTTGCACCAATCATATTCTCTCTTTTGGTTCGGAGGAAATCAAACGCAAATACCTCCCTTTGCTGGCTTCGGGACAATGGATCGGTGCCTGGGGACTCACTGAACCCAATACCGGATCGGATGCTATGCGCATGCAGTGCACCGCCACCCGCGATGGGGATCACTGGGTGTTGAACGGTACCAAATCCTGGATTACCCACGGCAAAAGTGGCCACGTAGCCGTGGTCATTGCCCGCAGCGGAGAACTGCTCGACAGTCGGGGCATGACTGCTTTTGTGGTGGAACGTGGCACACCGGGTTTTGAGGCCGGTAAAAAAGAAAACAAACTCGGTATGCGCGCCAGCGAAACCGCCGAAATGATTTTTGATAATTGCCGCATCCATGAAAGCCAGATGCTGGGCGTGGAAGGCGAGGGTTTTATTCAATCCATGAAAATCCTCGACGGCGGCCGCATCAGTATTGCGTCACTGGCCCTGGGCATCGCCAAAGGTGCTTATGAAGCTTCGGTCAAATACTCCAAAGAACGCCATCAGTTTGGGCAGCCGATTGCACATTTCCAGGGCATTTCTTTCAAATTGGCCGATATGGCCACTAAAATTGAAGCGGCCGAACTGCTCACCCGTCAGGCAGGCACCCTGAAAGACGCTGGCGAAAAATGCACCAAAGAAGCCGCCATGGCCAAATACTACGCCTCGGAAATTTCCGTGCAAGTCAGCACCGATGCCGTGCAAGTATTTGGGGGCTATGGCTACACGAAGGATTTTCCAGTTGAAAAATTCTACCGCGACTCCAAGCTTTGCACCATCGGCGAAGGCACTTCTGAAGTGCAAAAACTGGTGATCGCGCGGGAGGCGTTGAAGTAAGCGGGATTAAGAAATATATTTTTGGTGGCGTATCGCTGTTAACGAATTGATTATCATGAAGTTAACAGCGGTGCGCCATTTTTTTTAACTACTTTCCGACTTTGGTTGGTAGTGCACATCTGGGCATGTTAATCCGTTTCAATCCTTCTCGCCTCGCTTCCCCCGTTTCAATATTTCTGGATCTATGGGAATTTCACCTCTGGTCCATTTCCCTCCTGCTGATTCTATCTCCATTTTCAAATACTCAACGACTTGGCTCGCTGCGGTAGGCACGATCGTCAGTCTATTTAGTTCTTCCAAATTTCCTTTGTATTCCTGAATCAATTTTCGGGTTGCATCAACATATAATTTAAAGAACCTCCAGGAATAAAAAGGTGAATTGATCAGATAGAAAGGATAGTTTCTGATGTGTCGGTATAAAAGAATTCTATCTTCTTTATTTTTTGTCTGCAAAGCCAATTCAAATTTTGAGGCATAACTTAAATATTCGTAATGTATCATCAATACCTCCAACAATGAATCCCTGATTGTTAATTTTTCAAACTCAGATCCTTCTCGGTTCTGAATTGAGTCAATGTGTTTCAGTACGTCCTGCACCTCAACCGGCTTTTCAATTTGAGAAAAACTGCTTGGAGCAAAACAGAAAATAAAAAGGAACAAGGAGAGATACTTCATGTCTTTTTTTGAGCCACTGGTGTGAATTAGGCGCTTATTCACCTCATTTTTTCCAGCTTTGCAGGGTGTAATATTCATAAAAAGCACGCTTTTTAGTCGCATCTTTCCATTCTTACTTGGTGAAGGAACGCTCCGAAAAACCAAAAGCATCAAAATCGAGGATAACTATCTTGTTAATGTGGCACCATAAGTGGAAAATGAAATGAGACACAATATCCCCAGAATGAAAGTAAATGATCTTTTATTTGTATTCATAACAAGCTAATTTACAGAGTATTTACTAGCCATTTTCCAATACCTTATTGGTCTGGTAGTGAAGAATTAACGGCTGATAATGAGTTTGCCGGAAGCATCCGGAGCGCCAGGAATGGCGTACCAGTAAATACCTTCGGACAAATTCCCCAATGGAAGCTGTAGGCTGCTGTTACCCTGCCGCAGGGTAACAGACCGAACCAGTTGACCCAATGCATTGAAAAGCAGGAATTGATGACTCATGCCATCCATGCCTTTATATTCAACCGTCACCAGATCCGAAGCCGGATTGGGCCAAACCCTCGCCCCGCCAACCTCAGGTGCTAAAACCGGCGGCGACACGCTCACCGTAGCCGTACATGGCACACCGGGATCATTTATAGGCCCAAGGCGGTAATTAGGAAAAGAGGGCATGGAGGCTCCGGTGGGGGTCTGGAATTGAACCCCGCGCTGTTCTACATTACAAGCCTCGCCTGGCTCGTCCGGATTGTGGATGACGTGGTAGTAACGGGTGTCGCCACCAGCACAAATATATATCTTACAGTCAGGTCCCAATTGGCATTGCCAAAACATAGTGGGAAATGGATCCGTAAAACCATCCCATTCAGACACCGTGGTCTGTGATGCGCTGATATCAAACGCCAACAAATCAAATTGATATAAAAATTTCCTACATGAGAGATACAAGTATCGGTTGTTGGGCGATATACCACACATTATTTCGCCTACTAATTGATTTCCATAGTCATAAGCAATAGTTTCAAACTCCGTAAAGCTCCCCGTTTCCCGATCAAATGAATAAACCATGACAGGGTTGTATCGATAGGTGCGGTACAATTTGCTGCCATCCGGCGAAAATGCCATCTGGCCAAGCCCTTCACCCTGTGGATCCGGGAGAATGCCAATTGTTTGTTGAAAGGTGTCCACAATTCCCTGGCTGGTGAACTTGAAAATATAAAACTGATTACTGTTGCGTCGGGGCGTGATAAGCCACCAATCTTTGCCATTGGCGTGTTTTACGGCGGCTATTTCGGCCCATGCCAAAGTATCTGACATCAACACTATATTCTTTTCAACTACCTTTCCCTCCCCGCCGTTTTGTTTCATGTCAATAACAGAGTAATACAATTTATCAAAAATAGAATTTGTGGGGTTGGAGTATAAAACAAACCGCTTATGAAAAAGATAAAACAAGTCCGATGAATCTGGCACGGGCAGTATAAGTGAGTTCGCAGGGCCACCAGCATAGCCAACACCATATTGATCACACCACAATGAATTTGCATTGCCTGGGTTAATACCTTCACCATTTTCTAAAATTTCATCATCTGCCCCGGCTATGACACAACCATTTGTGTAAAAAAGCAGGTTTCCCGCAGAATCACAAATGCTGGAATTTGTGGTGTACATGTTGTGTTCCCGGTAATGATAGCTTGTCTGGGGAGGACTGAAATTGAAGTCCAACAGTCC
>CAZKBH010000115.1:0-4289 GCA_964550795.1 uncultured Saprospiraceae bacterium | reverse complement strand
CGAAAATAAAACCAAGAGTAGCAGTAATCCCGCTGGGCGTTTTGAATGGTTGTTTTTCATATCGAATTAAGTGAAACTTTGAATATTGCTCGGAAATGAAAATGTGGAAAAATATGGACGAACGTTATTGCGGGGAGTATTTAAGGTCAAAGCGGCCGTCGGTTAATACGAGTGTATCTTTGTCGATATCTCCTATTAACAAAGCGGAAAATTTTCCCGCTATGATATTTTGGGAAGTATCTAGACGTAGAATTTCGATGGTCGTGCCATCCCCAGAGCTATCTGCCGACCAAGATTTTGTACTGGATCCACCATTATACGTGAGACTAAATTCTATCCGAAGATGTGTCAAATCTTGTACATTTATCATGCCTTCCTGTAAAGGTTTTAGACCGAGAAAAAACAGATTGCTCGTATCAGAAATTGACGACATGGAGTAACTGGCATCTAGTCCCAAAAAATTATTTCCATCAGACTCTGTTAGACGAGACTCAATTGGCCGAAGACCGACCGCAGCTCCATAGAAATCCACACAGGGTACCCACTCTTTCCCATTGATTTTAAATCCAAGCGTGTGCTTTCCTTCGGTGGTGATTTCAGGCCAGGGGCAAGGGTCTTTCTTGGTGGGGCCTGGGTTGTCCTTGTTACAGGCTGTCAGCCACGATAAAACTGACAAGAGCAGCAGGAACACCACTGGGTAGCTTAAAACTTTGTTTTTCATATTGAAAGAAATTGAATCCCGAATATAGATCGGAAATGAAATGTTTCTTGAAACTCAAGACAAATCAGCCGCAGGTTCATTTGCTTGTCTGATCTGCCTTCCGCCAGCTTCCGCCCCAGCGAAATCCCGAAAAATCGGGATTTCGTAGCGCGTAATTCATTTGGTACACTGGGTTTGATGAAGCGTGTTTAGACTATGATTCATGTGATTTTGATGATTTGAGTGAGGCAAATGCCTGATTTTGAGATGACTATGATCCTTCTGTGTTCAAAACTACGCTGTGTTGGCTAGAATGCCCTCGGTCGGCTCGCGGGAATAACCCGCGAGCGACACGAGGGACTATCCTGGTTGATTATAGCCGAATTGCATCTTGAGGCCGGAATAACACCACCCAACTCTCCAATACAAAGACGATGGGGTGGCGGCCAGCCGGGATTTCAATGTCGTGCCCAAACACAAATTCGGGGAGCTTGAGGGGCAAGGCCAGGTCGAACCAGGTGGAGCCAAGCATATTGCGGATCGTGCCAGACACCATCCCCATAACCGGGAATGAAGCCATTACAGCACCACTTTCCATGAGCGAGAGTTTTGCGTAAGCGCATCCCGCTGTTTCGCCCGCATTGGTTTTTCGCGGCGAGCCAGATTTTGCCAACACGGTTAAGCTGTATTTGTCCGTGCCTTCGAGCCGGGTTTTTACCCAGGTGCTTGGCGTTGTTTGTGTTTTGTTTTGCCCGATTAAGACAGGTGTAATGAAGTGTGTCATGATGTTTTGTTTTTCTGATGAGACAAAGGTGCAGGACTAATTTTGTAGAAAGTACCGACAGTTGTGCAAGCTTTTTAGGGTTTTTTTGCGGGTGTAAAGGCGACCTTTTTGACCTAAGTGATTGGTTTTGAGTTTGTTATGCGTTTGGCGAATGTTCGCACGGGAAAAAACTTTTTTTGAGCTTCTTCGGGGCTCAACACCCTGAGGTGTCTATGTCCACGATCTTTTCGGGCTGCCGATCCATTGAAACTTGATCCCGAGTTGCTGAGGAATGAAATGCTCCGATAGAGCTGTGCGTGTGGTTGAAAATTTTAAGCATGGTAAAAGATGTTTTACGAGGCTCGAATCCCTCAAAAGGGGAAATGGAGCATTCGTTATTGAGTAAATGAAGGTTGATCTGATTTCCTTACAAAAGTCCGGGGGGTATGTAGGTTCGATTGCGACAGTTGCCCGACAAAAATGAGCGGGAAAAGAACATTTTTTTTGGATTTTACGGTATTTAAGTTATTGAAAATCAATTGTTTGTGTCTTCTTTTCCGCTTTAAAAGTGTTCGCAAAACTGATGGTTTTAGCAAGTTACTGTCCTCCTTTTGCCCCTTTGAGGTGGTTTTTGAAGGTGGAATAAACCCGATAAAGTGTTACATTTTTAGGCGCTTTTTTTGCCTTTAAGCGACTGCCCTCCCCCTTGCAAACACCTGTTTGACCCCTGTCCAAGGCACCTATTTCAGGTTTCTGAAAGCTTCTTGGCGAATTTTTTTTTACCTAAAAAGCACTTCTGAACGGTGTTTTTACACCCGAAAACGCACTAAAATGGGAAAAGTACCCCTTAAAATAGTCGCGTCTTTTGCAGTACATGCACGAATTTGGCGCTTCAGGGCCATATTAGCCCTCTTCCTCCCCGATTGAGCGCAAAACGCCCGGGAATAACCTCGAAAAAGTGTTATAGATTTTTTGTGTACCGGCGACCCACCTTTACGATTAGAACAACGCTTTCACATTTTAACCCTAGTGTTCGTATGATGAAGGAACTCACAGAACTGGTCGGCTTGGTGGAACAGACGCTGCCAAACCATGAGGAGATGCTCAATTTGCTCTCGCACAACAATCGGGACGTTTTAAAACTCTTCCATGCGGTACAAGCGAACCTGTTTCGCACCGAGGCAGAGGCTATCGAAAAAGCCAAGGTGGGCGAACGCACTAAATTTCGGCACGTGGCCAAAGAACTACTCCGCTGCCTGGAGCAGATGGTGCTTCATATTGATTTTGATAAACAAACACTGGACGATCTGATCCACAACAGAGTTCGAGGATTTCAGCTCATGGTTGTGGTCAAATCAATGTCACAACTTGGCTATAAAAATGGCGCTAAAAAAGCCGCTGAAGAGCTGTTGAAAATCGGGCATCAGTATGCACGACCCGAATTTGTGGTGGAAGCGTCCAAGGCGCTCATGGATTATGTGTCCGTTACAGGAGAAAATCTAAAAGATTTTGATACCTATTTTGATTTATACCAGGAACACAATCAATGGCGATTAATGGAAGAAAAAGCGCAGATTTACTTGGATCGTTTAAAAACGCCATACCTAAAAAAGCGGGGGCTGCAAAAAGAACTTGCGGAGCTTGCACAACAATTTGTGGACGAATTGGAGCCTTTTGTGGGCGTAGCCGAATCACATCATTTCCATCTATGCTATTTCGGCCTAAAATCACTCCGTTGCTTTATAGAAGCCAGACATGATGGTATCTCAGCCGTGAATGATAATGCGATTGAATATTTTGAGAGTCGTTCTTATTCTTGTAATGGAACCCTCAATGTGTTTTATTACCTGGAAGTAGCCAATTGCGTTTATTTGGGTCGCTACAAACGTGGTGGCTACTATTTTAATAGAGCCTCTGAACTCGCTCTGTTCGGAAGTGTTAACTGGTTTAATACGCTGGAACTCGGGTTTTATCTCCGTATGCATGAGCAGGACTATGCTGGGGCTGCGGAATTATATACGACAACCATCAAGCACAAAAGATTCACGGTGCTGCGCGATGCGAAGCGTGAAATCTGGCATATTCTCGGCGCATACCTCTACATCATGCAAAAACTAACGGGTGCCGAAATCCCTGAGGGAATGGTGCCCAAGTTAAAAAGTAGCAAATTCCGGAATGAAATTAAGGATTTTACCCAGGATAAGATGGGGATGAACATCGCCATTTTGGCGGCAGAGGTGCTGCTGGATTTTGTGGAAGAAAAGGACACCGAACTATGGGATCGGATCTCCGCCCTGGAAAAATACCGCGAACGCTACCTGCGCAACAATGAGGATACGCATCGCTCCCAATTGTTTATTAAAATCCTCACCATTTTATCCAAGTACAATTACGACTGCAAGAAATTTCTGGAAAAATCTGAGCCATATCTGGCAGAAATGCGCGCTTCTCCACTTCAACTGAGCAATCAGGCCCATGAGCTTGAAATCGTGCCCTACGAACATCTGGTGCATGCAATTGCCGCGCAACTGAGTCGCCGCTTTAGCCGCAATGCCGATATCCAGCCACTTTTTGTGGGCAATGGGCCAAATATGCAGCAATTGGGTGTTTTGGCTATGAGGTGATCTAGGAGCGGGAACGCACTGTGTTTTCGGTGGTATCAGTGGTATCGGTATATTCGGTGTTCAAAAGGGTTTGGGACACCGATTATACCGAGTACGCCCATACCACCGAAAAAATGTGCCCCCCACTACTCCTGCTTCCGAAATTTTCCAAAAAACACCTTCCCCGAAGCCGAAGTGGCACTCAGCAGAAACATCCCGTTGG
>CAZKBH010000114.1:0-4539 GCA_964550795.1 uncultured Saprospiraceae bacterium | reverse complement strand
AAAATAATCAACGCTTTCAAAAAAGGGAAAAAGGCAGAATGCCCAAAGTTCTAAATAAACAAACGATGCTAACAACGGATGTGCGAAAATGTAGTTCTCTGCTCATAACCGACCTTCTGGGAAGGGAAATCCTCCGTCCAAACTTCTCCTCAGACGGCAGCGTGGACGTGTCGGCACTGCCTAATGGGTTGTATTTTCTTACGGTTACCTCAGGTTCAGGGGTTCGGTTGGTTGGGAAATTTAGAAAACAGGAGTGAGGCGGGAATTATCACTTTTTGACCACCAAAGTTGCTTTGTACTGTTCAGGAGCAATCGGCCCCTGCGTTTTGGGCGGAGCAATGGCCTTGAATTCCAGGGTATAAGGACCAAAAGCCCCTACACTACTGCCGCCCTGGCTCAATTCACCCGTGGCAAGTCTGAGCACCTGGGTTTGGCCGCCTTTGCGGGCAGAGAAAACGGCATCTACGCGGCCAGCCCAGAGACATTGCACGCCTTGCGGACAACGACTATCGCCCACTACGGAGTCAAGCTGGAGCCTATATTCCGGGTCATCTTCCAAAACGAAACCCTCTCCTACCCCAAGCATGAAGGAATCCCCGAGCTTGATTTGTATCGGAGGCGGAGGGGTTTCGTTCACCGTGATGGCCAGGATGTATTCCTCCGGGTTTATTTCCCGGTCCTTCAATTTAAACGGCGTCACCCCCACCACGCGAATGGTGTGACCTTTAAATTCGGTGACATTGCTGGTTCCGTTGGGCAAGGTGAACGACAATTTGATGGTTTCAGTGGCTCCATCCTTGCCCACACGCAAAATCAAGTCTGCTTTGCCCGCCGTGATGCACTCCACGCCCATCGGACAACGGCTGTCGGCAGTGACTTTTTCAAAAAGTATGGTAAAACCTGGTACAAGGGAAGATTCACCCGTTTGCCCCAATTTGAGTGAAAACGGGGTGGTATGCGGGAATTTTACCGAGGGAGGGACAGGTTTGGAGCAGCCCACTGCCATAATAAGAGCAGTCAGAGCAAAAATTGTAGCAAGTAGATATTTCATAAGGAGTGATTGAAATTTTGAAATTAGGGTGTAGTGCTCTTATAATCATAGCCCCCAAACCCGCAATCCATATTAGTTTTGCGCCGCGAAAGTAACACGGGGGTACCAACATTCAAGCACACATGGAGCCAATTTTAAAGGGCCTGCTCTCCGGATTAGCCTACGGGCTACTCCTTGGGCCACTTTTTGTTCTGAATATCCGCACCACACTCAGCCATGGTATGCGGCAGGGCGTGGCACTGGTGTTGGGGGCTTTTACCAGCGACTTTCTGTTGGTTTTGGCCAGTTGGTGGGGGGCAGAACAACTGGCAGCGATTACCCGGGAAGGCGTATTTCAGAGCTGGTTTGGGTTAATTTGTGGACTCCTATTGTTTGGGTTTGGACTTTCCGCTGTGTGGCCACGCAAACGAAAGTTAGACACCGAAGTCGCAACGAATTTACCCACTCCCAAAAAACATTACGCCTATTTGCAGGGATTTTCCATCAACATGTCCAACCCCTCGAACTGGTTATTTTGGTTGGGCATCGCAACTGCGGCACGCGCAGAAGCACCGGCAGGAAGTGAAACCTATGTGCGCTTGTTTATGACCACCGCACTCATAGCCCTGTTCTGTACGGATTTATCAAAAGTACTCTTAGCCCATCAAATTAGCAAACGACTCAAACCCGGAACAACCGAAAAAATCGTGCAACTGGCCGGCATTATCCTCATGGGGGTAAGTATCTGGATACTCCTTCGAGTGGCACAAAACACTTTTTGAGTACTAAAAAATTCTTTTTCAATACATGGATTCACTTCGTGAACAACTGCTCATCTTAATCAGCACACCATTTTATGTGATCGTGATTTTGGGCGAAATGCTGCTGAGTCATTACCGGCACACCAACACCTACACGCTGCGCGACACCCTCACTAACTTGTACCTGATGCTGCTGAACAGCGGAGTGGATTTGGCTTTCCGTCTCGTTTATCTGGTTATTTTTCAATGGTTTTGGGTTCACCGGGTTTTTGAATTTCAGACCCAGTTCTGGTACTGGTTTTGGCTGGTGGTGGGCATGGATTTTCTGTATTACTGGTTGCACCGCATGGATCATGTCAGCCGTTTTTTCTGGGCCGTGCACGTGACACATCATTCTTCCGATCATTACAACCTGACCGTCGGCTTCCGGTCTTCGGTGTTCCAGCCGCTGTACCGCTTTATTTATTTCATTCCACTCTCTATGGCTGGCTTCAAATCAGTGGATATTCTGTTCGTTTTTGCCGCCACCCAGATCTGGGGAATTCTGGTACATACCGAACACGTCCGCAAAATGGGCTGGCTGGAACATATCCTCGTCACCCCCTCGCACCATCGGGTACACCATGCCTCCAATGCCCTGTATTTGGACAAAAACATGGGTATGTTCCTGATTATCTGGGACAAATGGTTTGGCACTTTCCAACCTGAGTTAACGGAAAAAGAATACGAACCCGTGCGTTACGGCCTCACAACGCCCTTGAAAAAAAAGGATGCCATCCATGTGGTGTTCCATGAGTGGATCAACATTTTTAAGGATTTATTCAACCCGCAAAAGCCGCTCAAAACCAAATTCTGGTATCTGTTCGGTCCGCCCGGTTGGAGCCACGATGGCAGCACTTTGACCAGCGATCAGATGCGGGAAAAAGAAGGGCTCGATAAAAAAACGGCCCCCAAACAAGCCGAAGTATAGCCGCGTACATCCAGCAAGTATTGCCTTTCATCGAATCGCGGGGATAGAGCCGAAAACAGCCTTTACCTTCGTGGGTAATTTTGGAGCACCCCTCCATGTCAATCAATCGCATTCGATGAAACAACTGCTACGAATCCTCTACGAAGGCGCTGCGCAAGCCTGGCAACAGCTCATGGCCAACAAACTCCGCTCCTTTCTCTCGCTGCTGGGGGTTACCATCGGCATTTTTTGCATTATTGGGGTCAAAAGTGCCGTCAATTCGCTGGAAGACAACATCCGCGGCTCCATGGCAAAACTCGGCAACGATGTGGTTTACATCGAGAAATTTTCCTGGGGCGAGGATCCCGGTCAAAATTATTGGAAATGGATGCGCCGTCCAAACTTCACTTTTAAGGAGTTTGAAGTTTTAAAAGAAGAACTTGAATTAGCGGAAAGTGTCGGTTTTTGGCAGTTTTTAGGTGCAAAAACCGCCAAATGGCGTTCCTCCAGCGTTGAAAACTGCTACTTTATCGGCCTGACCGAAGATTGTCGCGATCTATTTCACCTGGAATTTGAAGGCGAAGGCCGATTCATGTCGCCCGTAGAATATCAGTCGGGCGCAGATGTTTGTATCCTTGGCTCCGTCATCTCAGATGGGCTATTTGGCACCGGCATTGACCCCATTGGAAAGGATATCAATGTGGGGGGGCGCAAACTCCGCGTACTTGGTGTGCTCAAAAAGTCAGGCAAAGACCTGCTCAAACCCTTCAATTTCGACAACTGTGTGCTCATTGGCTACAACCTCGCCCGCCGTGGATTTGGGGTTCGAGCAAAGGGAGAATTCACCCGTACAAGCGTCAGTGCAAAAGCAAAGCCGGGGGTAGAACTGGATGAACTTAAAGATGAAATTACCGGGGTGCTGCGCGGAGAACGCCGCTTAAAACCCAGAGAGGAAAGCAATTTTGCCCTCAATACCCTGTCCATCATCAGTGGTCTCTTCGATCAATTGTTCGGCACCATGAATGTGGCGGGTATTTTTATCGGGGGATTCGCCCTGCTGGTGGGCATGTTCTCGGTAGCCAATATCATGTTCGTGTCTGTCCGGGAACGTACCAACATTATCGGTATCAAAATGGCCCTGGGGGCCAAACGTTGGTTTATTCTCCTCGAAATTCTTATAGAAGCCGTTGTGCTCTGCGTTTTTGGCGGAATTTTAGGCCTCGTACTTATTTGGGGTGTCACCGCAGCCATATCCGCAGCGATTGATTTTGACATTCACCTGTCGCTGAGCAATGCGTTCTGGGGCGTTTTGGTTAGTGTGATTGTGGGGGTGTTGTCGGGACTTATTCCGGCATCCCAAGCCAGCAGAATGGATCCTGTGGAGGCGATTAGGAAGTAAATAAGGGTGTTGAAGGGTTCTGTTCTTTGTTTGGGTTTTGTCACTTTTTGTGCCCAAAAAGTAACCAAAAAGGCAAATGGCCTGGTATTGGTTCCTGAGCAAATCAGTTGATGCCTGGTAAGCGAAAAAAGAAAAGACACCAAGCCCTCGCACAAACCCACCATTGGCTCTGGCGCGCGGTCTGCGAGGCGCGCCCGACCGGAGGGGATGGTCCCGACGCAGGAGGGAGCGCCTTTTTTGACAGGACGAAAAACGACGGAATGCTGCAAAAAACGCACCCATGCCTGTCAAAAACAGCGCAATCCCCGTAGGTCGTTGGCGCCGCCGGAAAGACTGCCTTTTTCTTTGGTACTTTCTTTTGGGCAAGCAAAAGAAAGTACAGATGCCGAGCTAAAGTGAC
>CAZKBH010000113.1:0-4644 GCA_964550795.1 uncultured Saprospiraceae bacterium | reverse complement strand
TGCGATGCTTTCCTGGTCCAGATCGGCGGTATTGCCCAAGGGCAAATGGAGCACAAAAGAAAACCTCGAACCCTTGCCTACCTCGCTTTCAACTTTGATTTCGCTACCATGCAGTTGCACCAATTCCCGGGCAATGGTAAGTCCCAGGCCTGTGCCGCCAAAACGGGCGGTGGTATCTTCGCCGGCTTGCTGGAAACTGTCGAAGATCGTGGATATTTTTTCGGGAGGAATGCCGATGCCGGTGTCTGTGACGGTGAATTGGAGGGCTACCGTATTGGTCGGTTGAGTTCGGAGGATATTGACCGGGTGACTCGAAGTCACCCGGTCAATATCCTCCGATTGGAGCGTTGCTGTATTGAGGGGGTGACTTGGAGTCACCCCCTCAATTTCCAGGGAGACCCTACCTTTCTCCGTAAATTTCACCGCATTCCCTGCCAGATTCATCAATATCTGATAGAGGCGGGTTGGGTCGCTGATCACCGCTTCGGGGATGTTTTCATCCACTTTTAAGGTCAGTTCAATCCCGTTGTTCTCGGCTCTGAGCGCGAGCGCATCCTGCACATCGGTGGCCACGCGGGCGGGGGAGAAAGTGATTTGACGGAGTTTAACCTCACCGGCTTCTAGTTTGCTGAGGTCCAGAATATCATTCACGACCTCCCCCAACCGGTCCGTGGAATGATGGATGGAAGAAAGCCAGCGGCGTTGTTTTTCGCTGAGGGAAGTTTCAAGTAGCAAGTCTGTAAATCCGGAGATGCCGTGCAAGGGTGTCCGGATTTCGTGGCTCATGTTGGCGAGGAAGCGGGATTTGAAGGCTTCGGAGGCTTCGGCGCGTGCACGCTCCTGTTCGGCGTGCGCACGCGCGACATCCAGTTGCGCTAAGGACTGTCGAAGTTCCTTGGTGCGTTCTTCTACTTCTTTTACCAGTTCTAATTTTTGGGCTTCAATGAGCTGGCTGCGTTCCAATTCTTTTTCCTTGGCCAAACGTTCATTGTCTAATGCTCTTTGCACATTGTCTTTTCTCGTTTGTGCATATCTGGTAAATAGTACCCAGGTAAAAGACAATACCAGCCAACTCACACAAATAATTTCAATTAACCGATAATAATTATCGGCAATAGGATCAAATATTTCAGGTAATAGCACTGCCCCCAGTCCTGAAGAATCACCCAACAGGAAATTTAAGAGCATAAAGGGAAATGCACCCAGCCGAACAAACATAAAGGATTTGTCTGATCCCCGAACAAATGTCAATAGTGGGATCATGATGCTTAAGGTAATCAGGTAATTTTGATCAAAATGCAGCAAAGAAAGCAGCGGCTTGAACAATTTTCCAAGATACAGTTTTAGAATAAGTGTAATCCCCGTGAGGGACAGATGTATAATAATAACAACAAGCAGCCAGCGATCCCAGCGCGGGTAATTGATTTTAGTAGAAAAAAACTCCCGAAAAAATTGGATCAAAAACCAATCTATAAAAAACCAGAAGTAGCTGATGAATGGAACATATTGCAGATATTCTGGGGCATTCCACAAAGAATAATCCCAGGCCAGATTCCAAAACCGATTAAAGCAAAGTGTCAATGCAAATAGCGCGAAATATAGATGGGCCTTATCGCCAACCGTCCAGAAACAAAACAAATTGATGAAAAAAGTCAGGAGCATAAAACCGACCACAAACATCTCCTGCAGATGGATTTGCTCATAAATGTGGGTTCTGCTTTCAACGTAATCAATATACTTTTCCTGAATTAATTTATCGGTACTCCATAAATAGATACCAGCTGGAACGGGTTTTTTGGACTGTTTGCGCTCATAAATCGTAATTTCTTCCCCCGCTTGAAGTACCAGGGGGATTGCTCCTGGCCTAACCTTTAAGCCGTCTTTTTCGCTCCAATCTCGAAGTCCGCCGCTGCGATAGTGCGCGGATAGATTATTAGACTTAAAAACATACAAATCATAATACTCGACGCCGGGGCTGCGGGCTAACTTGGCTTCTCGAGACATCGTATTTTTCAGTCTAAACCGATACCAGTAAGTATTGGTTGGGTTGGTATCAATGCCTTCTACCTTTTCGCCAATAGCATGGAATTTATGAACCAAAGGAGGTTTTATTACATCCTCAATTGTCCATTGCCCAGATTTGTCTTCCAGCAATTGCCAGAATACTGGGTTCAACTCATTTAGCTTAATCGTATCAGAAACGATTTCATATACCTTGGGCAAATCTACTTGTAGAGCCTCCTGGCCCTGAGCTACGACCTGGAAGGCAAAAAAGCAGCAAGCAAAAACAGACAATTTCATCGTTTATATTTTGACAAACCTAGAAATAGCTATTCTCTCATAAGAACCTGATTTTCCCGATGGTAAGAATTACTTTCCGAAAGGTCCTATTGAGCATACCACTGGCCATTTTTGTTTTGCTACCAGACCTATAAGGTTTCCAAAAACCTTATAGGTCTCGATTTCGAAAAATGTCCAGTTGTATGCCTATTGAGGCTCCCGTCTGCACATTTAAAACCTAGAAAACAACTCCAAAAATTCCTCCTTCCGATTCTGTGCCACGCTCACCGTAGCACCATCTTCCATGACGACATACCCGCCATCAGCCCGAACAAACTGGCGGATTTGGTGCATGTTGATAAGTATGGTTTAGGGGGAAACATGGCTCGCCAACTGGTTCACCTGCTCCTTCAACAGCCATGTGGGACTGGCTTCGGCACGGGCGATGGCGGCCAGCAGTTCCTCCCGCCCGATGGGCTTTTGGAGGTAGTCCACGGTACTCAATCAAAATGGCTTTGCGCATCGGGTCGTTTTTTTCCGAAGGGAAAGCCAGAAGCGCCAACGGGAAAGCGGCGCTGTCAGGGCATTGCACCTTGCGGCAGTTTTGTGGCATCAAAAGTAGTTGAGCCCAATCATTTTCATCCATCAAAATCAAGTAACTAATCCAACAGCAATCTTTCACAAGTTCCTTAAATACAATATTGCATGAAACAAATTTTTACCTCCGTTTTTGCGTGCATTTTAATGAGCCTGGGCACGCAGGCACAGACCCTCACCCCAAAAGCTGATTTTCCGGGTGCCGGGCGTAATAGGTGCTTCTCATTTTTCCTCGACGGGAAAATGTACGTTGGTGGCGGGCAAACCGCATCGCAGCCGGCCACGTCCGATTTTTGGGTGTACGACCCCGCAGCGGATGCATGGGCAGCGTTGAACGACCTTCCTTTTGGGCCTCGGTCAAACATCATGGCGATGGTCGTTGAGGGCAAGGCCTACGCCGGCTTGGGCTTCGATGGCAGCAGTGAAACACCCGCCGGCCTGCACAACGATTTTTGGGAATACCTGCCGCAAACAGATGTTTGGGTACAAAAAGTTGATTTTCCGGCGGCAGCCCGGTACCAGCCCACCATGTTTGCCTTTGGCGGCAAAGGCTATGTCTTTGGAGGCTCAGACTTATTTGGAGGGGCGGGCGGAAGCAATTTCAAGGATGTTTGGGAATACAGCCCCACCACCGATACATGGGCACAAAAAGCAGATTTCCCGGCACCGGGCAGAACAACAGCCTTTGCCGCATCCGGTGATGACGGCGTTTACGTCGGATTGGGATATGTGAGCAACGGCAGTAATTTCTTTTCTGATGTCTGGAAATACTACCCCGTGGACGATACATGGGAGAGCCTGCCCAGTTTACCCGGCATTGCAAATGTGTCGGTCATTGACGGCGGCTGTTCGTTTTATGCCATCCAAAACGGCAAAATGCTACTGTCCAACATTGATTTGTATGCTACTTCCCTGGAGGATTACAACACCTATTTTGTGTTCGACCTTGCCGCCCAAACCTGGACTGCCTACGAAAACGCCAACCCAATAGGCGACCGTTACGACTGGGCCTTTGGCATTGACGGCAGCAAGGCTTACCTATCGGTAGGAGCGTTAGGTTTAGATGGCACCACTTTCACCCAGGAAACATGGGAACTGAACATGGCAGACTTCCTCTCCGCTCTAGAAACAGCCATTCCGGGCATTGCCAACATCAGCATTACTGCCGCCAATGGCATCATCACAGCAATAGTTCCCGATGAGGTTGCCCAAAAATACGCCGCATCGGGACTGACACTCGCCCTATTTACAATGAACGGGCAACAACTTGCCGCTTTCAACCTGCACCAAAGCAATCAGTATAGCATTGCAGACCTGCCCGCTGGCGCCTATGTATGGGTGGCACAGGCAAACGGGAGACCCCTAAAGGGAGGTAAAATACTACGGTAGCACCAATGGAAATACCGCCTGCCGTCACTTGCGGCTATGAGCACGAGGTCATGTCAGTTAGAGCATATTTGGGATTTGGTGCTTGAGGCAAAAACGAGCCCTCAAAACCCTAAAATTTGGAAAACAACTCCAAAAATGCTTCCTTCCGATTCCGCGCCACGCTCACTGTAGCACCATCTTCCATCACCACGTATCCGCCATCGGCACGCACAAACTGCCGGATTTGGTGCATGTTGATCAGGTGAGAATTATGCACCCGAAAAAATTCCTGCCCATCCAGGATTTCTTCCAATTGGCCCATCGGTTTTGAAACCATGAGTTTTTCCCCGTTGCTCATTACGACGATGGTGTACATCCGATCGCTCTCACAGCGCACGA
>CAZKBH010000112.1:0-4852 GCA_964550795.1 uncultured Saprospiraceae bacterium | reverse complement strand
AGCGCGCGATTCATAATCGCGAGGTCGGGAGTTCAAGTCTCCCCCGCGCTACAAATTTCAAACGCAGGTTTCGCTCGGTGCGATAACCTGCGTTTTTTTATTTGTCTAAACCGCGTTTTTTAGTCTTGGTGTATCTTTTTCTGAATTTTTCGGGCTTCGATGGGTACTCGGCATTGTAAGAAGGCGCTACTTTTCGGCGGGCAAACTTTTCAGGCTAATTCTTATAATCCATTTATTTCCGTTCCCGGACTCATTTATCTCCTGTCAAAGGTTCAGGATTTATTAACCAATCAATTTTTTCCACCGGATGAACTGCATATTTCGCCCGACACAAACACTACTGCTTTTGGCTATCGGCCTATTAGCACTCCCAACGAGTATTAACGCCCAATTTCTTCAAGTTACCGATGTGGTGACAGGTCCATTCAACCCCCAAAACCTGATTTCGAATGTTTTTCTGGGCGATGGGGTAGAAGTTTCCAATATTCAATTTAACGGCGACCCGCGTTCGGTGGGGTATTTTTCCGGCGGAACGCCCTCCATTGGTCTCGAAAGAGGAATTGTGCTGACCACAGGCTTTGCCAACTCCGCAGCAGGAGATGGCTTTCAACAATCTAGCAGTCCCAACGCAGGCGGCACCATCGAACCCAGTCTTTTAGCCGTTGCTACTGGAGCACTCCGCGATGTAGCAGTGTACACCATCACCTTTGTTCCCAACGCAGATACCCTGCGCTTTCGTTATTCCTTCGCGTCTGAGGAATACCCTGAATACGCTTGTACCGATTTTAATGACGTTTTTGGCTTTTTTATTCAAGGGCCAGGCTATCCAGCGTTTACCAATATAGCACTCGTCCCGGGTACCAATTTACCCGTGTCCATCAACAATATCCACCCTTTTAATCCTACGGTCAATGCTTGCCCTCCCTTCAATGTCCAATATTACAACGATAACGTAGGGACTTTTGATCAACCCGTGTATGATGGATTTACGACTGTATTAACCGCCATGGCCGTGGTAACCCCTTGCCAACCCTACACTATTAAACTCGCCATCGCCGATGTGGAGGATGATGCGTTTGATTCAGCGGTGTTTTTGGAGGCCAAAAGTTTTGGTACCGGCTCGTTGCGGGTAAATGCGGCTACCGTCAGCGCCGATGGCTCTATTGCAGAAGGTTGTGTGCCCGGCAGTGTGACGTTTACCCTTCCTGAAATCCGCGCCCAAGATTTTCCCATAAACTTTAATGTCTTTGGCACAGCCACACCAGGCGTTGATTATCAACCCATTCCAGCTACGCTGGTAATTCCCGCGGGAGAATCTACCATTACGGTACCCATCACTGCTTTTGAAGATGGAATCCTTGAAAGCGCCGAATCTATCGGCATTTCAGTACAGGTTGATCCCTGTAATATGGATACCGTTTTCCTGTTTATCCGAGACAGAATACTTCAGGCACCTTTGCTCAATGACACCTCGGTATGCCTACCCAACACGCCCATTCAACTCAACGCAACGGTGCCTACGCCCGTGCCGGATGCGCCCACGTTTTCCAACACACAGGATTTCCCCATACCAGATAACGCAGGTCCGGTAAACTCAACCGTATCCGTTTTTGGCGTGCAACCTCCCGTCGTTGGACCGGGTGTTATCCGATCGGTATGCCTCAATGTGGACCACAATTGGATTGATGATGTGGATATTTACCTGGTGTCTCCAACCGGCGTGGTATTGGAATTAACCACGGATAATGGCGGAGACGGTAACAACTACACCAACACCTGCTTTACCCCGACGGCCACCACGCTCATCAGCTTCCCCGGACCATTTGCGCCAGCCAGTGCCGCGCCGTTTACGGGTAATTGGTTGCCGGAAGGCCCCTGGTCGGACCTATGGGGCCAACCCTCTAATGGAAACTGGCGGCTCCGGGTCACCGACGACCAAAATGGCTTTGTTGGCACCCTTCGCGACTGGACCCTCACCTTTGAGCCGAGTTATAATGTGACGTACGCTTGGTCGCCGAGTACGGGCTTAAGTTGCACGGATTGCCCAAATCCTGTGGCAACCCTTGCACAGGGCGGAATCTATAATGTCGTTGCCACGGACTCCTATGGCTGCTCGGTTACAGAAGATGTTGAGTTGAGCATCGGCTCTATTTCAGCTGTGGCAAGCATTGTGCAAAACATCAATTGCCACGGAGAAAAGGCCACCTTGCAAGCAAGTGCGCCCGGCAGCAGCACTTACCTATGGAGCAACGGCTTAACCACCGAAACTATTTCTAATTTGAACCCAGGCACTTACACGGTAACTGTAACCAGCATCGGCGCAACTTGTACCGCCACCGCATCGGTCACAATTACCGAGCCAGGCGAATTGTTTGTAACCAATTCCCCCAATGAAGTCACCTGCTTCGGGCTTTCAACCGGAACCGCTGCCGTGTATCCCAGTGGTGGAGTGCAACCTTACAATTATGCCTGGAGCAACGGTTTTCAGACCGATAGCATTTCCAACCTGTTGCCGGGTATCTATACCGTGACCGTCTCGGACGCCAATGGATGCCAGAAAATCAGTTCCATGAGCGTGACGGAACCTTCATCCATCCAAATTTTAACGGCCCTCAACCGAAGTCCATCCTGCTTCGGGCTTTCTGATGGACAGTTGACCACTTATGCCGTGGGCGGAACTACACCGTTTATTTTTGTCTGGAATACCGGCCAAATCAATCAGGGTATCAATAATATTCCCGCTGGCACCTATACCGTAACGGCCACCGATGGCAACGGATGTTCGCAAGTGCGTACCGAAACTGTAACGGAACCAGCATTGTTGACCAGTAACGCAAACCCACAGGAGACGAATTGTTTTGGGCAAAACAGCGGGTCTATGCAGGTAAATGTAGCCGGCGGAACACCTCAGTACAACGTAGTCTGGGTTGGTCCTAACGGTTTTTCGGGCAATGGAGTTAACCTTTCCAACCTCTTTGCGGGTCTTTATTCGGCTACCGTGACAGATGCTAAAGGCTGCACCAGCGTCTCTACGGCCACCGTAGATCAACCCGATGAACTACAAATTACCATTCCTGAATATGCGGATACGATTTGTTTTTTAGGCAACAATGGTACAGCATTTGTTGCTGTCTCGGGTGGCACAGGACCTTATAACTACCTCTGGAGTGCCAATAGCCAAACCACGCAGATTGCTACGGGGCTTTCTTCCAACGCTTACCAAGTGACCATTACCGATGCCAATGGCTGCAGTATTAGTGGAAGTACTTTTGTGTTTCAGCAAGAAGAATTGAACGTGGCTGCTACCACACAAGCTTCTGGTTGTCACGACGGCTTGGATGGAACGGGCACTGTTGCCTCCATCTTTTACGGAGCCACGCCTGCTGATTTGAATGCTTTTACCTATTCCTGGAATACTTCGCCGCCTAAAACGGGCCAAAATGTAAACGGCTTGCAAGGCGGGAAAACCTATATTTTGACAGCTACCGATCCATTGGGTTGCACGGCCACCGCCTCCGCAATGGTCGGCAATCCATTGCCACTCGAAACGGCAGTTACCGGCATTACCCCCGCCAAGTGCGAGGGCGAGGCAACGGGTACGGCCGCTGCGAGCGGGATAGGTGGAACAGCGCCTTACACCTGGCTCTGGAATGGCGGTACAACGCCCACAGATTCTGTAGCCCAGGGTTTAGCTGCTGGAGATTACCGCGTTACGATCACAGATGCCAATGGTTGTCGGGGTATCTCGCTGGTGACCGTCGAGGAACCTTCGGAGTTGAGGGTTCAGGTAGCTCCTTTGGATGTCCTATGTTTTGGAGAAAGCACCGGCAGCGCCAAAGCCACACCTTCGGGTGGGGTAGGGCCTTATGAGGTCGTTTGGCAAGATGGAACCATCGGAACTGTCCTCGAATCGCTGGCCGCAGGGCAGTACCGCTTGAGTGTCACGGATGCCAATGGCTGCCTCACTCCTGCCACGGTGACCATTGAAGAGCCCGGAGCACCCCTCAGTGGTGTCGCTTCCATGGAGCCACCACGCTGCCATGGCGGTTTCGACGGACGCGTTTTATTCACAGCAAATGGAGGAACACAGCCTTACACCTACACCCTCGGCAACCGGCCTTCAAATGGCTCGGCGATTCAAATTGGTGTTTCTGCGGGGCTCTACAACCCTCAAATTTTGGATGCCAACGGATGTGCTTTCTTAATGGGCCCTGTTGAAGTGACACAGCCGGAGCCTTTGCTGCTGGACCTCGGCCCTGATATTCAAATCCTGTTCGGGCAGGACACCCAACTTTTGGCAAGCGTTCAAAATGCACAGGGAATGCCGCAGTACACCTGGAATCAGTCCGATAGCACCTGGCTGAGTTGTATGGATTGCCGTAATCCATCCGTTTACTCCCTGGAATTCACCCGGTATTTCAAGGTAGTGGTGACTGATTCGGTCGGTTGTCGCGCAGAAGATCAGATTCGGATATCGGTTGAAAAGCCGCGTAAGGTATTCGTGCCAACAGGGTTCAGCCCAAATGGGGATTTTACGAATGATTTGCTGCTCCTGCACGGCCAAAAAAACACCAAAGTGCTTGATTTTAAAGTCTTCGACCGCTGGGGCGAGCTGCTGTACCAACTACAAGACATAGAACTGAACGACGAGACCATGGGCTGGGACGGAACCTTCCGCGGCCAAGCCTGCGATCCGGGCGTGTATATCTGGCTGCTTGAAGTGGAATATACAGATGGTGTCCGTGAAGTATTCAAAGGGAATACGACGCTGATTCGGTAGGGGCCTGCTCGCGGTGGCCTCCCCCGGTACACGAAACCTAAAAACGATACCCTATAACAAAAACCAAGGCAC
>CAZKBH010000111.1:3094-5028 GCA_964550795.1 uncultured Saprospiraceae bacterium | reverse complement strand
CATCTCGGGTGGAACGGGGCCATTCGGCTATCTCTGGGAACCCGGCGGCGGCACCTCGCAGTCCATCGCAGGACTGGTGGCAGGCACTTATACGGTGACGGTAACGGATAAAAATGGGTGTAGTATTAGTACAGAAGTGGTGGTCCAGCAAATGGTTAGTAGCACGGATCCAACCCCTGAGGCTGGTGTGATCATTTACCCTAATCCGGCGGTGGATTGGCTTCGGGTATTGCTTCCTGCTACACAAAGCCTGAGCTCCTGGCATCTGGAATTATCGGATGCTTCAGGCCGGGTGCTGCGCTCGCAGGGCTGTGCGTCGGGGGATTGTGTGCTGGATTTGAGCGGTTTGGCGAGTGGAGCGTATGCACTGACGGCGCGGAGTGGGGAGCGGGTGTTTGTGGGGAGGGTAGTGAGGCGGTGACTTCGAGTCACCGCCTCACTAGCGCCCCTAAAAATGTGGCGCACCTCAGTGGTGTGCCACATTTTCAATACTTTTGCGGCCCTCTAGCAGGATGCGACCCGCGCATTCCAACCACCTATCCAAACGTCTAATATTCATGCAGCCAAAAGAATTTTTGAAAAAACTCGGTCTCCGCACCCGCAACCAGGGCGCCTCCACGGGTCAAAATATCATTTCCGGTAGTCGCCGATACATCGAATCAATTTCCCCGGTGGATGGCCAATCCATTGGTTTTGTGGGCGTAACCACCCGCGAGCAATACGATCAAGTGCTGCAATCTGCCGAGCAGGCCTCCAAAATCTGGCGCGATATGCCCGCTCCCAAACGCGGCGAAATCGTGCGCCAGTTCGGCGATGTACTCCGCCAATACAAAGAACCCCTCGGTCATTTGGTTTCCTACGAAATGGGCAAAAGCCTTCAGGAAGGATATGGCGAGGTGCAGGAAATGATTGATATCTGCGATTTTGCAGTGGGCCTTTCCCGCCAACTTTACGGCCTGACCATGCACTCCGAGCGTCCCGGACACCGAATGTACGAACAGTGGCATCCGCTGGGCATCGTGGGCATCATTTCGGCCTTCAATTTTCCCGTAGCAGTCTGGTCCTGGAATGCTGCCCTCGCCTGGGTTTGTGGCGACGTATGCGTTTGGAAAGCATCCGAAAAAACACCCTTGTGTTCGATTGCCTGCCAAAATCTTTTCCAGAAAGTGTTGAAAGCCAACGATTTACCGGAAGGCATCAGTTGCATCATCAACGGCGATTACAAGGTGGGTGAATACATGACCAAGGATCATCGCATCCCGCTCGTGAGCGCAACAGGCAGCACACGCATGGGCCGGATCGTTGGCCAGGCGGTGGCCGGGCGTTTTGGTCGCAGCATCCTCGAACTGGGCGGCAACAACGCCATCATTATCACGCCTTCGGCAGACATGAAAATGGTGCTGACCGGAGCGGTGTTCGGCGCAGTGGGTACTGCCGGTCAACGCTGCACCAGCACCCGCCGACTGATTGTCCACGAGAGTGTATATGAGCAGGTGAAAACAACCCTCGCCAAAGCATACCCACAACTGCGCATCGGCGATCCGCTTGATCCGACCAACCACGTGGGGCCGCTCATTGACAAGCAGGCGGTAGAACATTACCTGCATTCCATCAGCGAGATCAAAAAACACAAAGGCAAATTTGTGGTCGAAGGCGGCGTACTTACAGGCCCGGGCTACGAAAGTGGTTGTTATGTAAAACCCTGCATTGCGGAGGTCGAAAACCACTGGGATATTGTGCAGCACGAAACCTTTGCGCCAATCCTGTATCTGATTAAATACAAAACCATTGAGGAGGCCATTGCTTTGCAAAACGCTGTGCCTCAAGGGCTTTCCTCGGCTATTATGACCACGAATCTGCGCGAAGCCGAACGTTTCCTCTCGGTCAACGGCTCCGATTGCGGCATTGCCAACGTGAACATCGGGACCTCTGGC
>CAZKBH010000111.1:0-3084 GCA_964550795.1 uncultured Saprospiraceae bacterium | reverse complement strand
GAAATCGGCGGGGCATTTGGCGGTGAAAAAGAAACTGGCGGTGGCCGCGAATCTGGCTCCGATGCCTGGAAAGCATACATGCGCCGTCAAACGAACACCATTAATTATTCTGAATCGCTGCCGCTCGCACAGGGCATCAAGTTTGATTTTTAGCCCCATGTTTTCAACCACACAAAAAATCGGCGTTTTGGGCGGCGGCCAACTGGGCAAAATGCTCGCACTCGCAGCCGCGAACTGGGACTTTAAAATCTATTGCCTCGACCCAACACCCGGGGCGCCGGCGAGTGCTGTTTGCAGCGGGTTCGTCGTTGGAGATTTTAACGATTACGATACCGTGCTGGCGTTTGGTCAGGACAAAGATTTGCTCACCATTGAAATTGAGCATGTGAATACCGAAGCCCTCCGCGCATTGGAAGCGCTCGGCAAGCAGGTGCACCCTAGTCCTCGGGCCCTCGATATCATCAAGGACAAGGGCTTGCAGAAAGAATTTTACCGTCAAAACGAGATTCCCACGGCTCATTTTGAACTTTTTGAAGACGAAAAGGCCTTGAAAAAGGCCATTGAATCGGGTGCCTGGAAACTGCCACTGGTGCAAAAAACACGCACGGCGGGCTACGATGGCAAAGGCGTGGCGATTCTGCGCACACTGGAAGATTTACAAACCAAACTGCTACCCGGCCCTTGTTTGGCGGAAGTCCTGGCCCCCATCGAAACGGAGATCGCCATCGTGGCGGCCCGGAATGCGCAGGGGGAAGTTGCTGTTTTCCCGGCGGTTGAAATGGATTTTCACCCTGAAGCGAATCTGGTAGAGTTTCTGCTTTGTCCGGCGCGCATTTCTCCCCTGGTGGAAGCAGCTGCGGAGGCCTTGGCGGAGCGGGTTATCCAGGCGTTTGAGGTGTGTGGATTGTTGGCCGTGGAGATGTTCTGGACCAAAGACGGGGAATTGTTGGTCAATGAGGTCGCGCCCCGGCCCCATAATTCTGGCCACCATACCATTGACAGCGCCCAAACAAGTCAGTTTGAACAACACCTGCGCGGCATCTGCGGCATGCCATTGGGTTCCACTGCGTCCAAAACCCCGGTGGCCATTATGCTCAATTTGTTGGGCGAACCAGACCAAAAAGGCCCAGTTCGCTACGAGGGTGTGGAAGAATGCCTCGCATTAGAGGGCGTAAACCTGCACCTTTACGGGAAAGCGCAAACCTCCCCGTTCCGCAAAATGGGCCACGTCAGCATTACCGCCGATACCGTGGCCGAAGCCATGGAAAAAGCGAACTTTGTGAAAGGGAAGTTGAAAGTTTGTGCTTAAAACATTGGAAATCAATAATATATCGCACATGGTATCCATCATCATGGGATCTGATTCTGACCTGCCCGTCATGCAAAAAGCGGCAGATATCCTCACCGAACTTCAGGTTCCGTTCGAGATGACCATCGTGTCAGCGCATCGGACGCCGACCCGGATGTTTGAATTTGCCAATACGGCCCACGAGCGTGGCATTCGGGTCGTGATTGCAGGTGCGGGCGGAGCGGCCCATTTGCCCGGCATGGTCGCGGCAATTTCGCCGCTGCCCGTGATTGGGGTTCCGGTCAAATCTTCCAACTCGATTGATGGTTGGGACAGTATTTTGTCCATTTTGCAAATGCCCGAAGGTGTCCCCGTGGCGACCGTAGCGCTCAATGCAGCCCGAAACGCCGGAATATTGGCGGCCCAAATGCTCGCCACCAGCGATCCTGCCCTTTTACAGCGTATCATAGCGTTCAAAAAATCGCTGGAAACAAAAGTGCTGGAGAAAGCGAAAGCAATGGAAGTCAAAACATCCTTGTAGAGAAGTGACACTTTTTAAAAAAGTGTCACTTCTCTGCCATGAATGAAATTCAGCGCTTAATTCACCCGCCATGTCACACAAAACTCGTCGCCGGAAAGTTATCAAAAAGGGGTTGCCGCCTGAGTCGCTGGTGTACACCGGGCATCGGGAGCATTCGCCGTCAAAGATGCTGAGCATCTCCTATTCTGAATCAGCCTTTGATATTCAGCAGGGGTATGTTTTACAAGCTCCTCAACTTGAAAATGGCGTTGTGTGGACGGATGTATGCGGATTGACGGATATTAAACTGATCGAACAAATTGGTCGAGACCATCAGATACACGCCTTGGCCCTTGAAGATGTGTTGGATACGCAGCAACGCGCCAAGGTGGAAGAGTTCGACAACGGGCTGTTTTTTATCGCGCATCATTTGAAAATTGATTGTGATGCGCTGGAATTGCACAGTGAACAAATCGCGATTTTTGCTGGAAAAAACTATCTGGTTTCCTTTCAGGAAGACTCCGATGATACTTTTGCCCCGGTGCGCAAACGGGTAGAAGATGGCCTCGGCAGACTGCGCAAAAAAAGCTCGGATTATCTCGCCTACGCGATGGTTGATTTGGTGGTTGACAGCTATTACACCGTGTTGGATAGCCTTGAAGCGCAGGAGTTGCTGTTGGAAAATGAATTACATCAAAAAGGGGCCTTGCACACCACCAAAGCCCGAATGTATGCGCTCAAAAGAACCGCCCACGAATTCAGGCACAGACTTTTACCGCTCCGGGAGGCCGTCGCTCGTCTGTACCGCACGGAAAGTGACTTGGTAGATGATGGTAATCGCCTATACTTCCGGGATTTGGTGGATCATGTGGCGCAGATTCTGGACGGGATTGATCATCAAAGGGATATGTTGTCCAATCTGGAGGCGCTGTACCAGGCCGAAGCGGCCAACCGGCTGAATAATGTGATGCGTTTGCTCACCGTGATTAGCACTATTTTTATTCCTTTGTCATTCATTGCGGGCATTTACGGGATGAATTTTGACAACATGCCCGAGCTTCAATGGCGGTATGGTTATTTTATCGTGTTGGGTGGGATGTTTTGTGCCATGCTGGGAATGTTGGTTTACTTTAAACGGAAACACTGGATTTGAGGAAAGTGTGGCGAGGCCAGGTGTTTCATATTTGAGTTAGAGAGAATGCCCCAACAAGCGTCAATTGGAATACCAGGCAGCGTGGCAAATGGCCTTAGAAAAATCTCCATTTTGAGGCCTCCC
>CAZKBH010000110.1:0-5103 GCA_964550795.1 uncultured Saprospiraceae bacterium | reverse complement strand
CTTAGCCGCCGACGGCACATAAGGAATCAGCGGATCCTGAACGGTGGGCGCGGGTGTTTTTGCCCTGCTTGCAGCGGCAGTAAATGGAGCGATAAATTCTGTAAGTGTAGGCATGTCTCGAAATCGAATGATTTTCGAGGCAAGGATAACAAAGATTTTGGAAAAGAGAGTAGGATCTAGCTTTTTTTCATCACCCTTGCCATCGTTGCGCCGATTTGTGCGGGCGATTCTACCACATGGATGCCGTTTTCAGCGAGGATTCGCATTTTAGCTTCTGCGGTATCATCCTCCCCGCCCACAATCGCACCAGCATGGCCCATTTTACGGCCTTTGGGAGCGGTTTGGCCTGCGATGAATCCAACCACGGGTTTCTGGTTGCCGTTTGCGCGAATCCATTTGGCTGCTTCGGCTTCCAATCCACCGCCAATTTCACCAATCATGACAATGCCTTCCGTTTCCGGGTCATTCATGAAAAGTTCGATGGCCTCGCGGGTGGTGGTTCCGATAATCGGGTCTCCACCAATCCCGATGGCGGTAGTGATTCCGAGACCCGCTTTGGCAAGTTGATCTGCGGCTTCGTAGGTAAGTGTACCGGATTTAGATACCAGGCCAATAGAGCCGCGTTTGAACACGAAACCTGGCATAATTCCAACTTTCGCCTCGTCTGGCGTAATAATACCCGGGCAGTTTGGCCCGATGAGCCGAACGCCTTTATCGGCAATATAAGCCTTGGCGCGTACCATATCTTGAATAGGGATGCCCTCCGTAATGGCGACAATTACTTTGATTCCCGCCATGGCTGCTTCGATGATTGCATCTGCTGCGAAGCCTGGGGGCACAAAAATAATGCTTGTATCGGCACCTGTGTCGCGCACAGCATCTTCCACCGTATTAAAAACCGGACGATCCAGGTGCGTTTGGCCGCCTTTTCCAGGCGTAACTCCGCCTACAACGTTGGTGCCGTAGGCAATCATTTGTTCTGCGTGAAACGTGCCTTCTTTTCCGGTAAAACCCTGCACGATGATTTTGGAGTGTTTATGAACAAGTACTGACATGTGGTGGTATGCGTGATGTATGAACGATAAATGCTGTGAGCGTTGCACTTTGGACGCGGAAGCTTCAACCTGACTGGCCCCTAAGGCCGTTTTGTCACCTGCGCGTTTGTGTTTATTTTTCTGATTGTATGATGAACACCTCTTCGTTGGCGCGTTTCATGTAATAATGTTCCCGAGCGAATTTTTCCTTGGTGAGTTCAAAATCCTCTGCTTCATCCCGTGCTTCCTTGATTTTGTTCTGGTAAAAGGCACGGTCTTTCACCAACTGGTCTTGTGCCCGCCAGAGCTTCCACTGTGTCCAGATACTGTGTCGGTCCAAAAACACCATTATGAACAGAAATACGACCAAGCTTAGGTAGTACCGATTCTGCAATGGAGCGGGCAAGCGATTCCAAAGAGCCTGCCACGGGGTGGATGAGAGCGCCATGAATACTGCGTTTGGTGAAATAGTGACCTGATTTTGCTGCTTTAAATCCAAGGCAAAAGTCACTACCTTACTTTTTCGGGTCAAAAGTAGCACTTCCAGATTGGGAACACAGCCTAGATGAAGGACTTTTTAAAAGTAAACATTCAGCCAGACGAGTTCATTACCCTATTGAAGGGCGTCAACGGCAGCACTGAGCCGCTCCGCAATTTCTTCAATCGTGCCTAAACCATTGATACTATGACTCTTGTGCTGTGTGTCATAGTAGTCGAAAACAGGGGCGGTTTCACTTCTATAAACGGCAATGCGTTTACGGACTGTGGCTTCGTCGTTGTCGTCTGCGCGGCCGGAGGTTTCTCCCCGTTTGAGAATACGTTGCACGATTTCTGATTCGCCTACATCCAGGGAAATCAGGCCCGAAACCTCAGTACCCATGCTCGAGAGCAGTGCATCCAGTGCTTCTGCCTGCGGAATGGTCCGGGGAAAGCCATCAAAGATAAACCCTTGAACGTCAGGATGTTTTTCCACTTTATTACGGAGCATCCCAATGGTTACACTGTCGGGCACGAGTTCACCTTTGGCCATATATGCCTTGGCTTCCTGCCCAAGCGGGGTATCATTGCCCATTTCATAGCGAAACAAATCGCCGGTGCTGATATGGATCAATCCGTATTTTTCAATCAAAAAAGCCGCCTGGGTTCCTTTGCCAGAGCCTGGCGGGCCAAATAGTACGAGGTTGGTCATTTTTCTTTCGATGATGCTAATGCTGAACCGCAAAGTTAGAAAGGCGTTTATCCTTTGGGGGGAATTTTAATGATGCTTTTGAAAATCAGGTTAATTGAAGGTAAAATTTTGAAATGTAAAATTATCTATTTTCCTCCATCAAAATCCGCAATTTTATATCCCAATCTGTTTTTTTCAGGAGCATCTATAGCCAACGCAGCGTGGTTTGAAGCACAGAAGCATCATAGTCATCTCAAAATCAGGCATTTGCCTCACTCAAATCATCAACATCACAAGAATCATAGTATTAAAACGCTCGCAACCGATATCGTTCGCCATACTGACGAATCCAATCCAGCAGTTTCCAGACATCCTCCGTGTTAAAAAGCGTAGTTCCCTGGTTCATGGTTGCTGCAGAGCCGCATGCAACCCCAATTTGGGCCATCTCTTTAAAATTTTTGCCCTCACTTAAGGCCCACACCATTCCAGCCACCATACTATCTCCTGCTCCAACCGTACTTTGTTTTTTTACCGTGGGCGCAGGAATGTGTTCAAACCCTTCTTTGGTAACGAGCAAAGCTCCCTGTGGCCCTAAAGATACTACCACCACTTCACACATCCCTTGGCCAATGATTTTCAGCGCTGCATCATCTACATCTTGGATCTCCAATTTTTCCACCCCCGCCAAGGCACTTAGCTCTCCCAAATTGGGTTTCAATAAATATAAACCCTCATCTGCGGCGGCCTGAAGGGCTTCTCCAGAGGTATCCAGGATTAATTTAGCCCCAATCTCCTTGGCAAAGTTCGCTACCTTTTCATAATAAGTTTCCGGAAGACCCGGCGGTAGGCTGCCGCTTGCTACCAGATATTCAGGACTCAACTTTTTCACCATTTCAAGACACGCATCTGCCTGATTTTCACTCAATTGCAGTCCCGGAAGGGTGAGGCGATATTGCGCATTGCTGGAAGTTTCGAGCACCGAAATATTTTCTCTGGTCTCACCTTCCACGGCCAAAGGCTCTATTTTCACCCCCTCCGATGCCAACAACTCGCAGATAAGCTCGCCATTGCGCCCACCAGCCGGAAAAACCGCCACCGCTTCGCCGCCTAATTTCTTAATAGCCTTGGCAACATTGATGCCTCCGCCACCCGCATCCAGTTGCATGGGGGCACAACGCAGCTTATGTTCAGCCACAAGACGGCTCAGTTCGGTGCTTTTGTCAAGCGCAGGATTTAAGGTCAGGGTGACTATTTTTGTGGACATCGGCATTATACTATGACTGCTTAATACTGCGCAAAGAAACACTTCTTTGTACTCGAAATCAGCTTTTTGCTCCCTGGAAGCAAATTTTGCCTCCACTGTTTGAAATAGCTTCTTCACTTTTGATGCAAAGCTGCACAGATTCCCGCGCATTTCTACCTTTGCAACCCCTTTGCCATGTAGTCTTGTAGGCATTGGGTGTCAATCGAATCAATCCCCCAATCGAATCAATCGAATCAATCAACCATGCATTACTTCAAGAATAAACGCGTTTGGATCACAGGTGCTTCTTCCGGAATTGGCGAGGCCCTCTCGATTGCTTTTGCCGAACAAGGTGCGCAACTCATACTCTCTGCACGCAATGAAGTGGAAATCAACCGGGTTAGTGCCGCTTGCTCCACAGCAGGCGCAAGCTCCGTGTTGGTCCAACCACTCGACCTTGAACAGCACGAACGTATCCCGCTTTTAGTAGAATCTGTCTTGAAAAAAGTAGGAAAAATAGATATTTTGATCAACAATGGCGGTATTTCACAGCGTTCACTCGCCTCGGAAACTACGCTTGAGGTAGATAAAAAACTCATGGCGGTCAATTATTTCGGCACGGTCGCGCTCACGAAGGCCTTGCTTCCCAATATGTTGATGCATCAGCTTGGACACATCGTGACCATCACCAGCCTGACCGGCAAATTCGGGTCTCCTTATCGTTCTTCTTATGCCGCCTCTAAACATGCCCTGCACGGATTTTTTGATAGCCTCCGAGCCGAACTAAGTGACGCACACATCAAAGTCACGCTGATTTGCCCGGGGTTTGTACGCACCAACGTCAGCAAAAACGCGCTCACGGGCGATGGTGCCAAGTTAGGCACCATGGATGAGGCTACCGATAAGGGAATGGATCCTGCAAGGTTGGCGCACAAGATTTTGCGCACCATAGAAGCTGGAAAAGAAGAAGCCTGCTTCGGCGGAAAAGAAGTACTTGGAGTTTACCTGAAACGTTTTTTCCCGCGCTATTTCTCCAAAATACTGCGCAGCGCTAAGGTCCGTTAAGCGGCGTGGCGCAGCCCCTACCCTACCTCTAATTCACCCTTGTAGTTGCGAACAAGCGACGGATGCTGTAGCGCCCGCTGCCCTTGCCAATCAGCATCAGAAGCCCTCCGATGATGGCAAAATTTTTCATAAACAGGATGCTGTGATACCGCAGGTCGCTATTGGTTTGGGTATTCCAAAAGTCATGAACGATGATCGTGACCGGAACCCAGTAAATCAGCAACATAATGGCACCGATGGTGGAGCGATAGCCCGTTAACACCATTAATCCGCCCATTACCAATAAAAAAATAGCGCCAAAAAGCAAGAAATCCTGGCTCCAGGTCAGTCCATTCTCTGTCATAACCTCTTTGGTTTTTCCAAAATACAGGATGGTATCAATAGCCTCAAAAATGAAAATAGCGGAAAGGAATATCCGCCCGATTAAATCTGTGATGTCTCGCATGATCGCAGCCAGGATAGCGCCGGCAAAATGATTGAACTGAATATGGTGCAGTGGCGAAGTTAGCACTATCACAGCAATCTACGCATGGGAGTGTCCATAAAAAAAGCCCCCCTCCTCGTACAGGAGAGAGGCCATCCCAAAAACCGAT
>CAZKBH010000109.1:0-5129 GCA_964550795.1 uncultured Saprospiraceae bacterium | reverse complement strand
CGATGCGATTGGAGCTGTCTACCGGGTTTACGGTCAATACGGGACTGCTCTCGGTCATTCCGTATCCTTCGATGAGCTGGGTGCCCGTTACTTGTTGCCAGCGTTCCGCTACCGCGCGTTGCACCGCCATGGCGCCGCCCACACTGATGCGGAGGCTGCTAAAATCAATGCTTGCAAAGTTCGGCTGGTTCATTAGCCCATTGAAAAGGGTATTCACCCCCGGCACGATGTTCGGTTGGTGTTTTTTCCATTCCTTGATGAGCGCTGGAAGGTCGCGAGCGTTGACAATCAAGATATTACAAGCGCCGACACTCATAAATGCCAGGCAATTCACCGTAAAGGAAAAGATGTGGTAGAGGGGCAGCGCGCAAAGTGCCCGCGGCAATTCGCCTTCCTGGCCCTTCAAAACAGGCATAAGCCAGGCGCGGATTTGCATCATGTTTGCCAACAAATTGCGGTTGGTCAGCATGGTTCCTTTTGAAACGCCCGTGGTGCCGCCGGTGTATTGCAGCGCGATGGTGTCGTCGGGACCACCCTGGAAGGCTGGAATGGTGAATTTTTTACCCTGTTTCAAGGCATCCATGAAACAAACCCGGTTCGGGATATTGTATGCCGGAACCATTTTTTTGACGTGTCGCACCACGAAGTTGATGATCGGCCCCTTAAAGCCCAACATTTCACCAATAGAAGTCACGATGACGGTTTTGATTTCCGTTTCACCAAGGATCTGTTGCAAATTGGCCGCAAAGTTTTCCGCGATCAGGATGGCTTTTGCCCCGGAATCCGCGAATTGATGTTTCATTTCGCGGGGGGTGTATAGCGGATTGGTATTGACCAAAATCAACCCCGCCCGCAGCACGCCAAACATCGCGATGGGATATTGCATCAGGTTGGGCATCATGAGGGCCACGCGGTCGCCAGGCTCCAGGCCACGGGAGCGGAGGTAGGCTCCAAATGCCATACTTTTTTCATCCAACTCCCTAAAAGTCATGGTTTTACCCATAAAAATAAAGGCCGGCTGAAACGCAAATTTTTCAAATGCTTCCTCCACCATATCAATGACACGGCTGTACTGCGAAGGATCAATATTGGCAGGAACGCCTGCCGGGTAAAGTTGTAGCCAAGGTTTTTCCATAATACACTTTGATGAAGATGATTTAGTGGTGCCTAACACGTGCTTTTCAGGACGTAATATTTTGGAAAAAAATTGATTTATGAAAAAATTGAGGCTTTGTTTTTTGGCATTCTGCTTACTAAGGCAAAACCTTGAGTAAATAGAACGGCAACAAACTTTCTTCCCGGGTGGCGGGGTTCAAAAACTTGGGTTTCAAAAGTGCCACTTGGAAGTGTTTGAAGGCCGCGGTTTCTTCGGTTTTAATGCCCGCTTCTGCCAAAACTGCTTTGCCGGACTCGGTGGTATAAACCCATATTCCGGCATTTTCCCGGGCAAATTTTTGGACCATTTCGGGCGACTCGAGGGTTTCCATAATATCCCCATTGTAAAAATCCATGGCATGGCTTCCTGTGTGAAAAAAGTACATTTTTTCGGCCGGAATACCTTTTGTGTGTGCAAATCGGGCGGCTTGCGGGGTGCTTTGGTAAGGCAATAAATTGGGGTAAAAATGGAAGTTCAGCACAAAACCAAAGATGAGTGCCGCTAAAGTGCCGCGTTGGGCAAACAGGTCAATATCATCGGGAAATGGATTGCGAATAATTTTCCAAAGAAGCCAGCCCGTGGCTGCCAGCGCAATGCCATCCGTGAGCACATTGCCCGTTGGAAAAACAAAAAAGAGGGCTGTAAATGCGATGAGCAGTGCCACAAAGATGGAAAAATACAGGATGGCCCAAAGTCCTTTACCGGCATTTTTCCAGGAGGAAGCCACCAAAACAGCCGCCCAGGGCAAGGTGATAAAGATGTAATGCGGGAGTTTATATTGCGATTGGGAGAGCGCGATGAAGGTGAGTATGAACCCGCCCAAGGCGTAAAATTCTACAGGAAGTTTGCGCAAATGCCTCCACAAAGCCAGGGGCAGCAACAAACACCAGGGCAAAAAAGCCCAGAGGTAAACGTGCGTGAAATAGAACCCCGAAGTGTCATTTTTCCACACGTTTTCACCAGTAATACGGCCAAAACTTTGTTCCCAGAAGAAAAAACGAAGCCCCGAAACGCCGTGCCGCGCATTGACCAGTTTTTCCGGGTGCAAGTCAAATTGTTGCCAAAGTCCCCAACACATCGGCGCGAGCACGATGGCCGTGACGAGCAGTCCGACCAACCATTGTCCCTGAAAAATCCCGCGCCAATCGCGACGCATCAGCAGGTGTGTGCCCACTGCAAATGCGGGCATGACCAGACCAATTGGGCCTTTTGCGAGCATGGCCAAGCCGATAAACAGGAAGCCTGCCAGTAGATTTCTCCAACGTCTAAACTCGAGATATTCAGCTAGTTGCCACACAGCGCAGGCCGAAAACCCGAGTAACATGGTATCGGTACGGACGTCGTTGCAGATCACGATCAGGCCCATGCAGGAGGCGAGGATAAACGCCGCGTGCCGGCCGGCGGTTTCCCCATAAAAAAGCCTTGCAAAGCGGTAGGTTGCCCAAATTCCAGCCAGGGCCACCAGCATCGAGGGCAGTTTGTAGGCCCAGTTGCTCAGGCCAAAAAGCGAAAACGAGGCGGTGGAAAGCCAAAACAACAAGGGTGGTTTGTCGAGATAGTCAATTCCACGATGCTGCACCTGGAGCCACTGCCCATTTTGCAGCATTTCCATGGAAATGGAGGCGTATTGCGACGCGTCTACGTCCATCACGTCGAGAAAAAGGCCGCGGAAATAGACGGCTGCCAGGCCAAATGCGAGCCAAAGCCAGGGATTGCGAAGTCGGGAAAAAAGTGCTGCGTTCATTCAGCGGGCGAAGGTAGACTATGATTTTTGTGATTTAGATGATTTGAGTGAGGCAATGCCTGATTTTAGATGACTAAAACGTTGTGCTGGCGATAAACGTAAAAAGTCCTATTAATCCCATCAATCAGTCCAGCCCTTCCAATCTGCTCGCCCGGAACTTTGCAGGACTATTTCATACAAAATATTCACACATGGATGCTACAATAGCTACCGGGATGCCGCGCATAGGCGATATGGCACCCGATTTTGAAACAATGACCACCACTGGAAAAATGCGTTTTTCCGAATATGCCAAAGGTAAATGGACCATTTTGTTCTCACACCCGGCAGATTTTACTCCCGTTTGCACGACCGAAATGACGGGTTTCGCGCTGGAAAAGGATTTTTTTGCCGCCCACGACACCAAGCTCATGGGGCTGAGTATTGACAGTATCCACGCGCACATTGCCTGGGTACAGAACGTGCGGGAAAAAACGGGCGTCCTCTTTGAGTTCCCGATCATCGCGGATATAGACATGTCCGTTTCCAAACTGTACGGCATGTTGCAGCCCGGTGAAAGTGAAACGGCCGCCGTACGCGCAGTTTTTTTCATTGATCCGAATTTTAAGATCCGGCTCATCATGTACTACCCGCTCAATATCGGGCGCAACATGGAGGAAATCAAACGCGTCTTGGTGGCCCTACAAACCGCCGACAAACACAAATGTGCGTTGCCGCTCAATTGGGTTCCCGGTGAAAAAGCCATCGTTCCACCGCCTAAAACCGTGGAGGAGTTGAATAATCGCCTAAAGAGCGACTATGAAATGGTGGATTTTTATCTCGCAAAGCGGGATTTGGATTAATGTGCATCTGTAAATAATCCTGATTCTTCGATGAATAGTGCAATTGTTGGAGCCTTATCATACCGCAATTTTGCACTTGAATTCACCTCTCATCTTTTACTATGCTACACCATCAAATAGTTATCATCGGCGGCGGCAACGCCGGAATTTCTACCGCTGCCCAATTGCTGCGCAAAAACCGGGCATTGGACATTGCCGTCGTTGACCCTGCGGACAAACATTATTACCAGCCCGCTTGGACGCTTGTTGGTGGTGGTGTGTTCGACATTCAAAAAACCGAGCGCTCGGAAGCCTCCGTCATGCCCAAAGGCGTGCATTGGATTAAACAAAAAGCCCTCGGTTTTTCGCCGGACCAAAATCTGGTCACGTTGGAAGAGGATTCCTTGACCTACGATTATCTCATTGTTTGCCCCGGTATTCAGCTCAATTGGGGCGCGATTAAGGGTCTGCCGGAAACATTGGGCAAAAACAATGTTTGCAGTAATTACAGTTTTGAAACGGCTCCTTACACCTTCGAGTGTGTGAAAAATTTTAAAGGCGGAAAGGCCATTTTCCACAATCCTTCCACGATGGTAAAATGTGGTGGTGCGCCCCATAAAATCATGTACCTGGCAACCGATTATTTCCGAAAACACGGACTGCTACCGAAGGCTGATGTGCAGTATTGGAGTGGTGGTAGTAAATTATTTGCAATACCACATTACGAAAAAACATTGTTAGAAGTCGTCAAACGCGGCAATATCAAGCTAAACTTCCAGTACAACCTCACCGAAATTGATGGACCAAACCACCGCGCCAAATTCGTGGGTTTTGGGGAGCACAATAAGGATCAGGTAGAAGAAGTGGAATTCGATATGATCCACGTAACGCCGCCGCAAAGTGCCCCGGATTTTATCCGAAACAGCCCATTGGCCAATGCCGGCGGCTGGGTAGAAGTAGATAAAAGCAGCCTGCAACACACCCGCTACGCCAATATTTTCTCGCTGGGAGATGCTTCCGGCTTGCCAACCTCCAAAACGGGTGCCGCAATTCGTAAACAAGCGCCCGTGGTGGTTCAAAACCTGCTCGATGTGATGGCTGGGCGCAAACCTTCGGCTACCTACCTGGGCTACACCTCCTGCCCAATCGTTACAGGATACGGGAAATTAATGTTGGCCGAGTTCGATTACAACAACAAGCCGATGGAAACCTTTCCGTTCGACCAGTCCAAAGAGCGTTGGTCTATGTATCAGCTAAAAAGGGAAGTGCTCCCGCGGATGTACTGGGGTGCGATTCTGAAAGGGTTGGCTTAAATTAGACTTGTTGCGATGGGGGCGTTCGAGCGAAATGGGTGCAAATTTAATTTTAGACAAGGCAAATTTTGCAGGCGAATGCGGGCGATTCGGCG
>CAZKBH010000108.1:0-5268 GCA_964550795.1 uncultured Saprospiraceae bacterium | reverse complement strand
TTACTTTTTGGGCTCAAAAAGTGACAAAACATGGCTAAAGCACTGATTTTGATTTCCAACGCTTCTTTTTTTTTTCGATGAGTCGGATGCTAAGAAGTCGCTTTTAATTAAGCTTTCCGTAGGGCGAACTTGTGTACATACTATAGGTATTTAAAACGTTATAGGTTTGCTGAAAAATAAAAATAAAATTCTGTGAAAAAATTTCGAGGTTTACTTTTGACACAACCACACTTATCCAAACGCGCACTTTTTTTGTTGTGCGGCATCGTTTTGAACGTTTTTTGCCTGCCCAATTTGTCTGCCCAATCCACCCACGCACCCCTGCGCAAAGGGGATCTTGCGTATGATCGGGAGCAATACAAGGCGTCTGAAAAGCAGTATCGAATTGCGGCAGATAGAGACATGGGACACCCACAAGCCGTGTACAATTTGGGGAATGCGCTGTACCAGCAAGGTAATTTTGAAGATGCCAGTCAGCGCTTTCAGCAGGCGGTCGAAAACGCCCCAAGCCCGGAAAAAAAAGCAGATGCGCTGCATAATTTGGGTAATTCCCTTCTGAAACAGCGAAAATATAAGGAATCGGTGCAGGCTTATGGGCAAAGTTTGCGCCTCCGCCCGGCAGACCCCGAAACCAAACAAAACCTGCAAATGGCGAAGAAAAAGTTGCGCGAAGAGATGCAAAAAGAGAAGGAAAAGCAAGACCAAAATCAACAAAATCAAGATCAGCAAAATCAGGATCAAAGCCAAAATCCAAACCAATCACCGCCACAAGATTCTGATAATCAGGAAGATAAACAGCCGAATCAGTCTGGACAAACCCCACCTCAGGAACCCAAGCAAGCGCCCGAACCCAAACCCACTGAACAACAAATGAAAAAAGAAGAAGCAAAACGACTGCTCGAAACAGCCGTAGGAACAGAGGACCGCAAAAATGCCCAGAAATATCGCGCCGCCCAACAACAGAACAAACCTAAAAGCAACAAAAAGGATTGGTAATTCTATTGATTCGATTTTGCGATTGGAACGATTGATTCGATTCTTGTTAAACGGGTTCCTCGCCTAGTTCGGGGTTGATATTTTCTGAAATTTCCCGATAAATCTCCTGCAATTCCGGGTGGGCTTCCAGCAACTGAAGGTGACGGAGCACCGTGGCCACATCGCCACGCATGGCCGGTCCGGTTTGCATCCGGGCAGGTGAATCCTGCAGCGCCTTGGCCAAAGTTTCTTCCATAAGCGGGTGTAACAACTCAAATGGAAGCTCGGTATCGTCCATAATTTTCTCGGCAATGGCAAAGCAACGATTGGCAAAATTATTGGCAAATACGGCGGCCACATGCAGGGAGGCTCGCTGTTCATCGGTAACGCGGTACACCAGATTCCCAATGGTTTTGGCAATTTTTTTCAAAAAAAATACATCCTCTTCGGCTTGAGCATCCACACAAAACGGGATTTTAGACCAAATCGGCGTGTGTTCCAAAGAAAAGGATTGGAGCGGGTAAAACACCCCAAAACGTTCAAAAAATGGCGCTAAAACAGTCCCCGCCGTGCCGCCCGAGGTGTGCGTCACGAGCGCATCCTGCGCATACGGCGCAAAAGATTCAGCTACCGACTCAATTGCATCATCCCGGACCGCGAGGATGAGCCAGTCGGCATCTGGAATTAAATCAGCGGGGTTATCGGACCAGGGAATACGCAGGGTTTCGGCCAAAAGTGCAGCATTTTCAGCCGTGCGACTGATGACCTGGGCAATGGGCAAACCCTTGCTTTTTAACCGTTTGCCTAAATGCCAGGCAATTCGGCCTGATCCCACGATGACTATTTTCATATTTGAAAGTTTAGGAACTAAACATGGCTTTTCGCTTGGATCTTGGGAAAAGTTCAGCCAATTCTCCCGGCAAACTGATGCGCTCCGGAAACTTGGAAGTGATTTTCTGGATGATTTGCACGACCATATCCTCGGCGCCTTTTTGAAGCAAATCTGAAAGCCTCAAGCGAACATGCTGCGCCGCGGGAGTGCCGAAGTGTTCTTCCAAATATTGACTCAAAAACGCGATGTACCGCTCCTGCACATAGTCTTTGTGTTCGGGCAAAAACAAAGACTCATAACGTTGCAACATATTCAAATCCCCTTGATCCTCAATGAGTTTGGAGAGCGAAATCAGTTCGCCTTCGGAAGCTAGCAGAGCAGCCATTTTGGCCAAATCGCCTTTTTCACGGAGCTCGTCCAGCAAAATAGCGCATTCTTTGGGCCACTCCTCGCCTGCGGAAATTTTTAGTTTTTCAAAAACCTCGGATCCGCCAGTAAGCAGGAAACGTTGGCGGAGCAGGCGGGTTTGACGCGGCAGATCATTACTTTGTTCGGCAATGAACAACAATACATTTTCTATTTCCCGGCTATGCCCGGCGAGGAAGATGTTTTTGGCTAAAAAATGCTCCCCGACAAGCATGGCAGATTCCCAATGATTCAGGTAGTACAGTTGCAAAAAACTGGCCTTAATCATATCGGGTTTTTCCAGATAATCGTCGAGCACACGCACGGCTGCTTGGGGCATTTTTCGGACGGAAAGTGCCGCGAGAAAAAGTTGAAGACCAAAGGGTGGGGCAGGGTAGGGGGTCTGGTCGAACATTTCCCGAATTTTGCCAAACTTGGCCTCATCGGTGGCGGCCTGGCTCAAAAAACGAAGGGCATCGCGGGTTAATTCAGTGGGGAATTCGCCTTTTGTACTCAATTCAAAAAGGCTTTCCCACACGGTTTCTCGGAGTTCTGGCGAGGGGGCGGAATCGAAGATGCTGCCCAGGGTTTCAAATGTTTTTTGACAAAAATAAAGCAAAGCGTTTCGTCTATTGCCTTCCGTTTTGTCCAGTAATCCATTGATTTTCAAGAAGATAGTGGAGGAAATCTGGAACATTCCACGAAAATCATTCAGTCCTTGAGCGAGGGCGAGTTGTTCTTCCAGGCCATCCAAGGCTTTGCGCAGGCGGCGAAAATCAGGCTCACTTATTTTGGCCTTCGCGTTTATTTTGGGCATCACTGAATCCAACACCAAGGCGTAGGGATTTTCTGATTCTGTGACGAGTGCTGCAAATCGGGTTTTGAGCGCCAGAGAAAAATCCCGATCTCGGCGGGCATAATCGCGAACAAAATCAGAAAGCGCTTCGTGGCTGGCGTTTTCGAGTGCGGTCTGAACCGTGAAACGCGTCAGTTCGTTGGAGGGTTTTTGTTCGGCTTTGATTCGGCGGGTTTCCTCTCTTTGATCGTAGAACTGCCTGATTTTCAACAAAGTAGCTGCAATGTGTGGGCACATGAGCCGCCGACCTTCGGTAAAACACTCACAGGCGTAGGCTTTTATTTTGTGGGGGGTGATCATCACCTCCGACTCAAAATTTCCTTCATCTGTTTCCACCAAGGCTACCCAAAAATGGCGCTCAATTTCGCGTAGGTTTTTCACGCGCCCGGCTTGCACCAGGTCGTCCGCAGCGTACCAGGTGGTAGGGCTGATATTGTGTTCAAAATCTTTGAGCGAAAGTTTTAGCATGGTTTCCGGATAAAGAGAACCCCAAAAGTAGCCCGTTGACCTGAGATTATGGTACTAAAAATGAGGGGGCCGTAAAAGTTGATAGGGTTGATAAAGGTTTATGAGGTTGATGGTTTTCGCTCAGAAGTTAGTATTCAACTTTTCGAGCGAAAACCATCAACCCTATAAACTTTCATCAACCCTATAAACTCCTTAGACACCCTCCAAAGTGTGGCCTAGCCACAGCATTAAAAGGAAACAGTAACTTAGTTAATCCCCAACTTACTTTTCACCAAAGCGGTCACATCGTCCGTTTCGGTTGCAAAAAGCATGGCGCCGGTGCTGGTGTCAAAAATCATTGCGTAGCCATTTTCTTTTGCGACGGCTTTAATAGCCTCGTCCACTTTAGTCAGGATTGGGGTGAGCAGTTCTTCCCTTTTAGAAGAGACCATTTGATTGGCGTCCTGTTCAAATTTTTGCAAAAACTCCTGTTGCTTTTGCAGCTCTGCCTGGCGCATTTGAGCTTGAACAGGGGTCAGCATGCCTGCGTCGTATTCTTTTTGAAGAAGCTCGGCGCCTGCCTGGAGTGCGCGACCCAGAGAGTCGTCTTTGGCCGAAAGTTGGTCGGCAAAAACCTTCAATTGGTCATTGGCCGCTTTGGTCGCAGGCAGTAACTCTAAAAGATTGCCGAGATTCATGTGACCGTACTTGGGTGCGGTTTGAGCGCTGAGGGTGGCGCTCAGTAGCAGCGCGAGAAAGAAAATTGGTGCTTTTTTGAACATTGATGAGTATGTTTTTGTACACAGAAACGATAAACGGCGCAAAGGTAATTGAATAAAGCTGTTAAAAATCGGTTAACCCATACTTTAGCGGCAGGACGAAACTGAAAAACAAAACGTTTTACTGCCGTATCTTTGACGCACAACATGGAAAAACTACTCGCGACACTCTTAATTTGCTTCTTTTTGGTCGTTCATGCCAACGCGCAGACGGACTCAGATCTCATTCAGTTTTCTGGCTTGGTCATGACCGAAGCCGATGGTCGGCTGGTGCCAGTCCCCTTTGCGTCCATTTCGGTGCCGCAAAACCGGCGTGGAACTTATGCGGATTACCGTGGCTTTTTCACCCTGGTGGTTGAAAAAGGACAACAAGTGCGCTTCAATTGCATTGGTTTAGAGCCAGTTACGATTACCATTCCAGATACCCTCACCCAGGATCGCTACGCCGTGGTGCAGCTCATGACCCAGGATACGATTCTCTTGCCCGAAGTCGTGATCTTTCCTTGGCCGTCCAAAGAACATTTTAAAATTGAGTTTTTGAAAATGGACGTCACGCCTGAGCTGCAACGCCGGGCAACCGAAAACCTCGCCAACGAGTACCTCGCAGAGGCCAGAAAAAATCCCGACATGGTACCTTACGGGGGCCGGGAAAGTGCCAATTTTTACCTCCGTCAACAAGCGCGCGAGTATTATTACATCGGTCAAACGCCGCCCATGAATATTTTCAGTCCGCTGGCCTGGGGCCAATTCATCAAGGCCTGGAAAGACGGAAAATATAAAAAACAGAAGAAAGATTAAGTGCCGATGGAATAATAATCTCGCGATTTGGAGGTGAGGAAATTGGTGTTTGCTAAGACGCGAGAAAAGGGACCTCGCAGAGGTCAAACGTTTGTAGCAAAAATAGTGGATGTACCCGGGGTTGTGTCAAAAGTCGAAAGGTGCAAATGATAGATTTTTGCGCAAAATTATGTTCT
>CAZKBH010000107.1:0-5475 GCA_964550795.1 uncultured Saprospiraceae bacterium | reverse complement strand
TCGTGCGCTGTGAGAGCGATCGGATGTACACCATCGTCGTAATGAGCAACGGGGAGAAACTCATGGTTTCAAAACCGATGGGCCAATTGGAAGAAATCCTGGAAGGGCAGGAATTTTTTCGCGTCCACAATTCACACCTGATCAATATGCACCAAATCCGGCAGTTTGTGCGGGCCGATGGCGGATACGTGGTGATGGAAGATGGTGCTACGGTGAGCGTGGCGCGGAATCGGAAGGAGGAGTTCTTGGAGTTGTTTTCGAGGTTTTGAGCGCAGTTACAACTCAAGGAGGGCTGACCGCCACGGCAACAACGCCCCCAACTCAAGCCCCATTTTTTGACTGCCTGCGTACACCAAAAAGTTATGGTTGGGCTGGTTGCCGCTCAATTGCGTCCATTTCGCAAGCCCAGACAAAAGGCGGGTGTTGAAGGTTTGGCTGCTCTTGATTTCAATGGCTTTCAGCAGCCCGTCTTCTTCGATGAGCAAATCCACCTCATTGCCGTGCTGGTCTTGCCAAAACCAAAAAACGGGTCGTTTGCCAGCATGAGTCCGTTTTTTGTACAGGTCGGCGATGATGGCGTTCTCCACGATATTGCCGAAGGCAGGATGGGTTTCCAATTGTTTGGTCGAACCAATGCCCAATAGGTGGCACAAAAGGCCCGTGTCGAAAAAGTAAAACTTGGGCGTTTTGATGATGCGCTTGTTGAAGTTGTTGTGAAACGGCGTCAGGTAAAAAATCATGTACGACGCTTCCAGTACCGAAAACCAAGCCTTCACCGTATTGACGGACAGGCTGAGGTCGGTGGCCAGCGAGCTAAGGTTGAGCGGCTGCCCCACCCGCCCGGCGCACAGGCGCAGGAAGCGGTTGAAAACGGTCAGGTCGCCCACATTTTTCAGCAAACGCACGTCCCTTTCAAGGTAGGTCTGGATATAGTTGTTGAAAAAAATGGACGGTGGAATGCCCTGCTCGTGCAGGCCCGGAAACCCGCCCTGCCAAACGAACGCTTCCAGTTCGGGCGGCGCAAACGGGGTGTCCATCATTTCAGAATAGCCCAACGGGAACAAGTTGAGTATGCCCACCCGGCCCGCCAGCGACTGCGTGATTTTTTCCATCAACAGGAAATTTTGCGAGCCGGACAGCACGAACTTGAGCTGCTTGTCGGCGTCCACCATCACTTGCAGGTAGGAGAACAGTTCCGGCACCCGCTGCACCTCGTCCAGCACCGCCCCGTTCTGAAAATCCTTCAGGAAACGGCGGGGGTCTTGCTCCGCCAAGAGGCGCAGTTCCGGGTCTTCCAGGTTGGCGTAGGGCAAATGGGGGTACAGCTTCATGAGCAGGGTCGTCTTGCCAGCCTGCCGGGGCCCACCGAGATAGACAATCGGGTAATACTTGCCGAGCTCAAGTAGGGACGATGAAATTTGTCGGGCTATCAACATAATTTGAGTAAATTTTCAATTGAATTGCAAATTTACTCAAAATTAAAAACATAGAACATTTTTTTGCCCGACGGGAAACCCAATCCCGCCGCCGGGAAAGTAAAACACCATTTACCTGAAGCTGGCACTTATTTTTGCACAAAATGACCTGCCATGAAATTGCCATTTTTTACCTGCTTGCTATACTTCTTGCCAACGCTGCTGTTCGGTCAAGTGCAAGACCCCGTGCTGGATTCGCTGAAACGGCCCTTGCCTAACGGGGCGACCGTGCGACAGCAGGCAGAGCGTTTGCGAAGCATCCTTTGGCATGTTTACAGGCATGAAGAAGCCTCGTACGAAAACTATCCACAGCAATTGGACAGCCTGCTCCGCTGCTGCTTGGCCGGGAAAACCTCCAATTTGAAATATGAAGAAAGATTGGCAGCCGAAGTGACCATGTTTGAAGCCACAGCCATTGTTTTTGACCAGCCCGATATAGCCAAAACCAAGCTGCAAACGGCGCTAAAGCAATACGGCGCATTAAACGACTCGGCAAGCATGGCACAGGTTTATTCGCAGCTATGCAACTCGGCTTCCGCATTGGGCGACAGCTTGGATTTTGCAAAATATTATGACGAAGGCAATCGCCTGATTGCATATGAAAAAGACCCTTTTCTAATCGCTTTGGTTTACAATAACCTCGGTATCGGATGCTATGATTTTGGCAGGTATGCCGAGGCTGCCCACCATTGTTTTGAAACACTTGCATTGATTGAAAAACATAAAACCACGGAATTGCTTGCAGTAGAACGGGATGTGCTTCACAATCTTTCAGGCATATATAACCGCATTGGTGACAATGAGAACGCCCTTATTTACGGTCAAAAAGCCATTCAGTCGGCCACAAAAACCGGGCAAGACCCACGAGACCATCATACAATAATTGCATGGTCTCATATTCAACAGAAGGAATATTCAAAAGCGCTTGAAATATTTTTGACTGCCAGCGAATTGAACAATAATTCAAATTTTAACAACATTGCCGAAAAAACTTACGGACTAGCCACCTGCTACCGCAACCTCGGCGACGTGAAAAAAGCACTGCCATTGGCACAAAAAGCCGTGGAACTGCTGCCAGTCTCAAAAAGCGTGCATTACGGTGGGGCTGCGCTCCATGAACTGGCTGCCTGCGAGTTTGCTTCCGGCATGACCGATGCTGCACTGAAAAACGCATTTCAGGCATTTCAGACATTCGTCACCGGCAAAAACAACCGGGGTGCTGCCGATGCTGCCGAGTTGTTGCGGGATATTTATAAGTCGAAAAGGAATTATGCCAAAGCCCTTGAGTACAGCGAACTGCGCTTTAAATTCCAGCAACAGGTGGAGCGCCAGCAAAGCACCCGCCAGCTCGCCTTCGGCGAATTCACCCGTGAAAATGAAGTGAAAACCGCCCGTCGCGAAGCCGAGGTGAAGGCCGAACTCGATCAGCAGCGCAACATCCGCTACGCGCTTTTTTTCGGCTTGGCCATGCTGGCATTGCTAGCTTTCTTACTTTACAACCGCTTCCGGCTCAAACAACGGACCGCTGCCCAACTCGAAGCCAAAAACCGTGAGGTAGAAGCCGCGCTTTTACGCGCCGAAGCCTCCGAAGCCTTCAAATCCCGCTTCCTCGCCAACATGAGCCACGAAATCCGGACACCCTTGCACGGCATCTCCGGATTTACAGACTTGCTACTTGAAACTTCCCTCAGCGAAAAACAACGCCGCTGGCTTTCTTCCATCCATCATTCCACGGACCGGTTGGGGGAGGTCGTGAATGATATTCTGGACCTCAGCAAACTAGAAGCCGGTGAGGTTAAACTCCGTCAAATCACTTTCTCCCCCGCCCGCGTGGCCACCGATGTGCAGGATGCGCTCGCGCTCAGAGCCGAGAACAACGGGATTGAACTGACCTTAAAAGTGGATGAAAACATCCCCGAAGCGGTGATCAGCGACCCAACCCGCCTCTATCAGATATTGATGAATCTGGCAGGGAATGCGGTGAAATTTACGGAGAAAGGCAGGGTCTCCCTGGAAATTGAGGGGGTGACTCCAAGTCTAATGCCGTCAACTTAAGGAATCTTGGGATTTCACAGTCCTGTCGAGCGTTCATTGAAATCTTGGTTTATGTTTCTGAATTTTGTGCAAAAATTCAGTGATGAAAAAGAAATCCATTTCTGTGATAGAAACTGTAAAAAGCCGCCTTATCAGTACTTTTTTTAAGGATGCATATCGAATCCAGGGATTTTTTTTACCCGTAACCGATCTCTCAACTTCGTTACCGTGACACTCTTGATTCTTAACAACATCAGCAAAAGCCTGAGCGTGGAGGTGACCAAGTTTTTGCAAAAATTTTTTGGCTTGGGTCATGACGCCAGTAAGCAGGCGTTCAGTAAAGCAAGGTACAAGTTGAAGGCCGAAGCCTTTGTTGACCTGAACGACACCTTCGTCCAGGCTTATTACGGTGCCGGCGGGGTGCAATTGTACGCGGACAAATATCTGCTTTTGGCTAGCGACGGCTCGGACTACGAATTGCCTTGGGAGGAAGAACCTTGCAGGGAGTTCGGGGTGGCTGACAACGGCCAAGGCAAGAAGCCCATGTGCATGGCCAAAGGGGTTAAAATATGGGATGTGCTCAACCGCATTACAGTAGCCTCGCAACTGGGTTCTTACAACACAGCGGAAATACGCATATTCAATGAAGTTTGGCCCAAATCTCTCAAACTGCTCAAAAGCGTACAAAAAGCGCGTGTTTTGCTGCTGGGGGATATGCACTATCCTTCTTTTCCACTGATGCTTGATTTTGTTGGGGGGGAGGAGGACTTCCTGTTTCGTTGCCAACCCACTTTTTGCCGTGAAGTGAAGGCGTTCATGAAAGGCCCCGAAGATGATGCCATCCTGCAAATTCCCTTGTCAACGGACTCCGAGCGAAAGAGCCGGATGAAACTCATCCACGGACGGAAATCTCCTCCCGCACTATCCGTTCGTGCTGTGCGCTTTGTCAAACCCAACGGGGAAGCAGGTTGCCTGCTCACTTCCCTGCCAAAGACCGAAATGACCGCCGCCCAAATCGCTGCGATCTATCCCTATCGATGGGGAGAGGAAGTGTCCTTTGACTTTGACAAAAACAAGACGGAGATCGAAAATTTCTCCGCCAAAATGCCGCAAGGCATCCTTCAAGAATATCATGCAAACACCTTGCTCACCAACCTCACACAATTGATTATTGAAGATGCCCAAGAGTTGTTAGAGGAAGAACAGCAAGCCAAAAACAACAAATACGAGTACCAAATAAATCGTGCCGTTGCAGCCGGACTGATTAAGGATGAAATCCCAAAAATGCTCTTTGGAAAGGAAAGGCCAGCCACTTTCTACAATCGAATGATAAAGTTGATTCTAAAGCATCGTGAGGCTGTCCGACCGGGCAGGTCTTACCCAAGGGAAAGGAAACATAAACTCAGATTTTCAATGAACGCTCGAAGGGTAGTTTGACCCCAAAATTCCTTAAGTTGACGGCATTAGACTCCAAGTCACCCCCTCAATACCGCAACGCTCCAATCGGAGGCTATTGACCGGGTGACTTCGAGTCACCCGGCCAATAGCCGCCGAAGTCACCCGGTCAATACGGTTGCCCTTGAATTCAAGGTGACAGACACGGGTATCGGCATACCGCCTGAAAAAATATCAACGATATTCGACAGTTTCCAGCAAGCCGGCGAAGATACCACCGCCCGTTTTGGCGGCACGGGTCTGGGCCTCACCATTGCCCGGGAATTGGTGCAACTCTATGGCAGCGATATCCAAGTTGAAAGCGAAGTCGGCAAGGGTTCGACGTTTTCTTTCGTGCTCCATTTGCCCTTGGGCAATACCGCCGATCTGGACCAGGAAAGCATCGCAGCCAGTTCCTTGTTTTTTAAAAACCCGCTCAGAATTTTATTGGCTGATGACAACGCGCTTAACCGGGAAATTGCCACAGAAGCCATCCGTCGGCATTTTGAAAACGCGGAAATTGTGGAAGCTA
>CAZKBH010000106.1:0-5702 GCA_964550795.1 uncultured Saprospiraceae bacterium | reverse complement strand
GGTAGAATGAGTTAGAAGCGGTAAATAATTCCAGTGGTTTCACGGCACTAAGGCAAAAGAACCCCGCATTTGACGCGGGCAAAAGTACCTAAACAAAGTTTAAGCCAATACTGAAATTTGGCTAGTTGATTTGGATTTTATCTTTCAAAAAAAATAATGGGTGGCAGCACCCGAAAAAATAAAACCGCAGACCGCTCTGCCGCCTTTCGGGGAGGAAAGTCCGGACAACACAGAGCACCGCACCGCCTAACTGGCGGAGTTCACCTGCTTCGGTGGGTGGGCATAGAAAGTGTCGCAGAAAATAACTTCCCGTTTAGTCAGGGCTTTTTTGTCTTGGCGGCCGAGTAGTTGGCGGGTTTACCCGCCTTCGTACTTCGTGCTATGGCGGGTAAAGGTGAAAACGTGCGGTAAGAGCGCACGATTCAGGTGGGCAACCATCGGGATGGACAAACCTTGCGGGTTGAAATGCCATGTACACCTTGTTTATCCGCCATTGCGCGCAGCGCGAGGGTGGGTAACTTCGCGGCTCGCGGAGTCTCAATTTCGGTTGAGTGCAAGGGGGGTAGGCAGCGCAGATTCCGACCTTGGTTGGAACCAGATAAATGGCAGAGGTTTTGGCATCCTGCAAAGGGTGTCAGAATACAGAATCCGGCTTATAGGTCTGCGGTTTTTTTAGCGTGTTCAGGAAAAGTGTGGCCCACGTTTCTGAACACGCTTGTTTTTATAGTTAATGCGTAATCGAATCAATCGTTTCAATCGAATCAATCGAAACAATCGAATCATGCACTTCAAGTATTTCTTCCTGCTGCTTCCCCTCATGGCCATTCTTCTTTTTGCGTTTCAAATTGCGCCCAAACCTACTCGAGTGGTGTTTTTTGGCGATAGTATCACGGAGGCTGGTGTGAATCCAGGCGGCTACATTGCGCAGTTGCGCGACTCCCTGGCAGCGCTCAAAAAGGATAAAAAATACGAGTTAGTGGGTGCCGGAATCGGGGGGAATAAAATTTACGACCTGTATCTCCGGCTGGAAGAAGATGTGCTGGCCCGCAAACCGAAAGTGGTCGTGTTGTATGTGGGCGTGAACGATGTTTGGCATCGGCACACGTTTGGCACGGGTACGGATGCCGATAAATTCCAAAAATTCTACCTGGCGCTCATTCAGAAATTTCAACAAAAGGGCATTCAAGTCATCGCCTGCACGCCTGCTTGTATTGGCGAACGGAGCGCCGGGCAAAACCGGATGGATGCGGAATTGGACCTATTTTCGGCCATTATCCGCAGTGTGGCCGCCGAAAAAAAGATACCACTCTGTGATTTCAGACAGGCGTTTCAAGATTATTTCAACCAAAATAATCCTGAAAACCTGGAAAGTGGAATCCTCACGACCGATGGGGTGCACCTGAACGAAAAGGGCAACAAGCTCGTCGCGGATATGCTATTGGTGGAGCTAAATGGAATCCGTTGATAGGTAACCTATTGCCTTGAGTTGTGCAAAGCCTGCAATTCTTCCTGCATAAGTTGTAAAAAACCTTCGAGTTTGACCAAACCATTTGCTGCGGTTTCAGGCTTGTTGGGGTCAAAAACAGTCCCTTCTAATTCGGTGAGCAACTGCGCCATTTTTTCTTCCTGAGCGGATTTTCCCGAAATGGAAGCCTGTTCCATTTCAGTTCGAATGGCCAGTTTCAATTGTGCTTCGTACGCCACAATTTTACCCGCTTCTTTTGCCGCGAACGCTTTTTTAAGGGATTCCAGTTTTCGGGCAAAATCCGCCACTTCCGCTACTTCTTTTTGAAAACTAGCCGCTTCAGGGCTTAATTGGCGGGAACTGGGCTGCTCCTGCACAGGTGCTTGAGCATGTAAACCGTTGGAGAGCAGGATTAAAAAGCAAAAAGCTGAACATAAACGTAGCATCGGAAAGGGCGTTTTTGCAGGAAATTTGTCGGCAAATGGATGAAAAAGTCGCGTTTGAAGCTACTTTGTAGGTTCGCCGTCCCTGCAGGTGAAAAATGGATGTGCAAAAATAGTGGAGAGTTGGGATATTTGGGGGAAGATGTTTGGGTGGGTTAGCGCTAAAATCTGTTCTGTGGTTGTCGACAAAGCCGACGGAAATAATAGGTCACGACGTTGAAACGTCGCGCCAGCGTGCGTTGGGCTTGGGATTGGTTAGCTTCGCGCTAGCGGGGGTGCAATCTGTTAAATATTGGAACGTGTTTCCTTTGGATTCTGAGCTTGTAGGCTCTAAATACGTCAACTTTGTATCTTTACGCCAAACCTACATTTATTTTATGTTTGGACGGAAAAAATCAAAATATGACCTGTCTATCCCAATGCTTGCTCAATTTGAGATCGAGCAATCGGGAACCCTATCACCGCAAAACCGCTCAGCGATTATTGAGGAAACATTTAAAGATCACTTCATGGAAGAAGTGAATGTAACCGAGTATAGAGCTGAACGCGGAACCACACAACGGGTAGAAAAGACAACGACGGAACTAAAAAGGGGTAAGGCACCGCAAGGCACGAGTAGGGTAGGTGTGATCGCAACCGGGTTTTGCATAATTGTCGCTTTGCTGGCTTTTTTTGGCTTTATTACCAACCATACCGTTACCAATAAATTTCTAAATATCATTGGCAACGACACGCTAAAGCTCTCTACAATATTCCTTCTGGCTGCTTTCATCTTCGCATCGCCGATGATTCATCGCTTTTTGTTTCCCGCAATTTACATCTATTTAGCCTATCAGGAGTTTACCGTTGGTTTGGGATGGGTAAACTCGGTGCTGCTCGTCGGGCTGATTCCTTACTACTGGGTAGTTCGGAAACAAATGAAGCGTAATGAAGAGGTTACTGAGAAAAAAATGAAAGCGGAAATTAACGAAGAAATTGACCGCTATCTACTGGAAGTACGTCGAAAAATGAACCGCCGTAACGTTTAATCATCCTCTCCCATCTTATTTAATCCTGGATCAATTTCCTCGAACATATCATCGAGCGAAAGCGCGGGATTATTATTTCCGCCCCGTGTGGTGTTCCATCTCCCGTACAAGTCCGATACCAAGCGCGACGTGAATGGCAATCTTACGCTAGACAACTACAAGGGGCTGTCGTTCTCCTACAATTACCTCAATCTGCCAAGTTATATCTAAACACAGGAGGATCTGACATGCCGCCGCGCCTGGGTCTTATGAACGCTGGCGCTATAGCTTCAGTCTCGTGCCGAGTATTCCCGCTGGCGGTGTCGGCAAACGCAAAGTGAATATTCAATCCAAGCTGGCAAGCGGGGTAGTGCTAAAATCTCTTCTGTGGTTGTCGGCAAAGCCGACGGGAATAATAGGTCATGACGTTGAAACATCGCGCCAGCGTGGGTTGGGCTTGGGATGGGGGAGTTTCGCGTTAGCGGGGCGTGTTCAGCAAGATTCCCCCAGCTCATTTACCACCAAGAATGTACTTTTGAGGCCTCGCAAGCCACCTTGTTCACCCATTCCAAAAGTTTCAAAAAATGAGATTATTCAAACACTCCGCCCTGCTCCTCGCAGCGCTTTTCTTTTTTTCCTGCGATACCACCCGGAAAACAACTTCCACTCCCGGCGACGATGGCATTTTGGAGTTCCAAATCCTCCAGATGAACGATGTATATGAAATCTCGCCCAGCGCTTCGGATAATGTGGGCGGATTAGCCCGAGTAGCTACCCTGCGCAAAAATCTGCTCGCTAAAAACCCCAATACCTTCACCGTTTTGGCTGGTGATTTTATCAGTCCCTCGGTGACGGGCACCCTGAAATACGAGGGGAAACGTATCCGCGGCAAACAAATGATCGAAACGCTGAATGTCCTGGGACTGGATTGGGTGGTCTTTGGCAACCATGAGTTCGATTACGATGATTTGTCTGACTTGCAGGCCCGACTGGATGAATCTCAATTTACCTGGTTTGCCGCGAATGCCAGGCTGAAAGGCACTACCTGGACCCAGCAGTTTTTTAAAAACAAAGCAGCTGGCGGAACGGATATTTGCCCTGATAATCAGGTCATTACTCTCAAAGACGCAGATGGAACCAGCATAAATTTAGGCATTTTTGGAGTGCTTATCAACACCGGTCGCAAGCCCTGGGTGGAATACTCAGACTGGAATGTGGCCGCGCAAAAGAATTATGAGGAGCTGAAACCGAAATGTGATGTGGTGGTCGCGCTGACCCATTTGGGCATAGCGGACGATCAAAAATTGGCCGCCCTGTTACCCGAAATCCCACTTTTTATCGGTGGTCACGACCACGATAACATGAGAGTCCCCGTCGGATCGAGCGTGATTACCAAGGCCGATGCGAATGCAAAAACCGTGTATATCCACACCCTGCGCTACGATAAACGGGCGAAAAAATGTACCGTCAAATCAGAACTTAAAAAAGTAGATGCCAGCATTGCCGACGAACCAGCCACCGCTGCGGTCATAGAAAAATGGGAGCGCATTAAAAACGAGTCGCTGAGCTCTTCCGGGTTCAACGCTTCGGCAGTGGTGACCAAACTTTCCCAACCGCTGGATTGCCGCGAGGTGATTATTCGATACAGCCAGGCACCGGTAGGAACCATGATCGGGGAGGCTATGATGGCCGTATCGCGCTCCAAACCCGTATGTGCCCTGCTCAACAGCGGCTCCATTCGGGTGGACGATGTGCTCAGCGGAACCCTTACCGAACTGGATATTGTGCGCATGTTGCCTTTTGGCGGCGGCATTACAGAGGTGGAAATGAAAGGCTCCTTGCTGATCCGAACCCTCGAAACCAGCCTCGGCAACAAGGGCAGCGGCGGGTATCTTCAATACTACCTGTTGCGCCGCGAGGAAAGCTCCGGCAAATGGTTTTTAGGCGCTAATCCATTGGAAGACAATAAAATGTACCGCGTGGCACTGCCCGATTTTTTACTTACGGGCAATGAATCCAACATGGGTTTTTTAAAGGCCTCGCTGGATGCCAACGGCAAAAGCAGCAACCCGGACATTCCAACAATCCTCAAACCAGACGCAAAAGACAAATCGGATTTGCGCAATGACATCCGCCTTGCACTGATTCAATATTTACGTGGCGAATGAACTTTAATGAGGTGCTGGAATGAAAAGAATCGAGTTCTGTAGCCATAGATCGATTTTAGAGAAGGGCTTGTGTCAAAAGGTCTTTCACGGATTTTTACAAGAAATAATGTTTTGAATTCTGGCCAATCGAATCCTATAAGGTTTTTAAAACCTATGGTATGTACACAAGTTTGTCCAACGGAAAGCTTAATTAAAAGTGACTTCTTAGCATCCGAATCATCGAAAAAAAAGAAGTGTTGGAAATCAGAATCCGTGCTTTAGCCATGTTTTGTCACTTTTTGAGCCCAAAAAGTAACCAAAAAGGCTTGGCTGTCGAAAAATCTAACCATTTTGAGGCCTCTTCGGCGGCGCAAAAAAAACTCGCCGCATGATTGGTTCGGGCCTGCGGCCCCGATGATTCCCGAGGCTCAAACAGTTTTTTGCTTAACCCGCCTCGGGAGGCCTCAAAATGGAGATTTTTCTAAGGCCATTTGCCACGCTGCCTGGTATTAATTCCTGCCCGAATCAGTTGATGCCGGGTAAGCGAAAAATGAAAAGACACTAGGCCCTCACACAAACACACCATTGGCTCTGGCATGCGGTCTGCGAGGCGCGCCCGACCGGAGGGGATGGTCCCGAC
>CAZKBH010000105.1:0-5805 GCA_964550795.1 uncultured Saprospiraceae bacterium | reverse complement strand
TTTCGACAGCCGAGCCTTTTTGGTTACTTTTTGGGCTCAAAAAGTGACAAAACCCAAGCTAAGGAACTGATTTTGCCCCCCCCAATAACCTCTCCGAGGTCGGGGTCTCCATTTTAGATAATATCGTCTATCGCAACATCCACCTATAAAAGCGTCTGATACGCGCCGGTTCTGCGCCCCAACGGAACATCGAAAACGCACCAATGTTGGCCAACTGCACCCGGAGCCAACTGTTTTGCTCGTATTTCCGGGCTGAAACCAGCACGTTTTTGGGAAGCACCAGCAAGGGATAACGTTTCATCGCCCTGCGCAAAAAATCATATTCCTCCATCACGACAAAGCGTTCGTCGTAGCCGCCAAATTCCTCAAAGATGGCCTTTTTGATAAAGAAGGTCTTGTCGCCGCCTTGGCACCAAAGCCATTGATAGCGAACGAAATAGGCGTTAAATTTGAGAATCCAGCGCGGAGAATCAAATTGATACCGATAACAACCCATCACTTGTCCGTCGGCAATGGCCTGCGCAATATCCTCGGCAAACGAACTGGGCGGAAGCGTATCGGCGTGTATAAAATACAGCAGTTCCGTCCTGGCTTCCCGGGCACCCAGGTTCATCTGGAGGGCCCGGCTGCTGGTTGTAGCGGGCAGCACTTTTGCACCGGCCTCGCGGGCAGTTTGGACCGTGGAATCCGTGCTATTGGCATCCACCACAATAATTTCAGCAAGGGCCGCTCCGCCGTTTTCAACTAGAAAACGAATCAGCTTGCCGATGTTTGCAGCCTCGTTCAGGGTGGGAATGATAATGGAAAATTGCACAGCGTATATACGATGCGGACTGGTAAAAAGATTTTAATGCAAGATCATTTTGGTGTGTGGAATCCCGTCTTCCAAATACTCCTCGCCCGTGGAGCGGAAGCCAAAACCTTCGTAAAATTTCAGGAGATAAGATTGTGCGCCAATCTTAATTGCTTCATTTCCAAACAGTTGTCTGCAAATCCGAATACTTTCTTCCATTAAAATTTTACCCGCACCAGTCCCTCTCACCTCCGCCGAACTAAGCACTCGACCGATGGAAACATACTCGTCGTAAGACAGTCCTTTGGGCAACAACCGGGTGTAGCAAACCAAGACGCCCTGGGCATCGCGGCCCATCAGATGCCAGCTTTCGAGGTCTTTCCCATCGCAGTCGAGGTAAGGGCAGTTTTGTTCTACGATAAAAACCGCTTGCCGCAGGGCAAGGATTTCATAGAGGGTAGGGGTAGAAAGTTCGTCGAAGTGTTGGCAGGAAAACGCGATCATGGTGGGTGTACGTTGGCGCAAATGTACTTGGGCAAGCAGGAAATAAAAAAGCGGGCGACCCGAATTTCGAGCCGCCCGCTTGGCGAACGTTGGAACGTTCCTATATTTTATTTGCCTGTTTTCAGCGCACGTGGGATCTCGATAGACGCAACAGGTACGGCGCTTGGGTTGGTGATTTCTACCCCTTCCTGTACCGATATGTCGCGAATACGAATGGTATCCCCCAACTGCATGGTGGTAATGTCGGCATTCACTTCGTCCACTACTTTTTCTGGAGTCGTGAGAATGTTCACCGTACGCATCCGTGGGAGGAACTTTCCACCTTCTTTCACGCCAGGAGCGGTGCCGGAAAAACGCAAAGGAACGGCCGCTTTGAACTTCACACCGGGTACGAGTTCGAGAAAGTCAACGTGCAGCACCTCGTCAGAAACGGGGTGAAACTGTGTGTCTTTCACGATGCACTTGCGGGTAGTGCCGTCCAAAGAGATTTCGACCAGGCGAAACTTCGGGGTGAAAATGAGTGGACGAACCGCAGAGGATTCCAGGGTGAATTGAATAGATTCCCCTCCACCACTTTTATACATCACCGCCGGTACGTGGCCGATGCGGCGGATTCTTGCTGCTTCTACTTTGCCGGAAGTTTCTTTCCGATGACCCTGCAATTCAATGATTTCCATTGTGTTGTGCGCTAAAATGTGATATTACTTTCAAAAATGCCCGCAAAGGTAGAAAATTCAACCACTAATTTCCAAAGAAGATTTAAAAAAAAGTCGGAAAAGAATTTGCACTACTTCAAACTCCAAACGTTTACCCCGTCACGAGCGCGGGTGGTCCGTTTTACCTTGCCTTGTAGCTCTAATTCCGCCAGTTTGATTTCAACCGTGCCGAGGTCCAATCCGCTGTCTTTGGCAATGCCCGCTGCGGTTCTAAAGGCAAATTTCCCCGTTTGAAGTGCGCTAAACACCCGTAAAGACTCACTTTTGACTTCAGCTACGGCAGATCTTGGGCTGCCAGCGCTTTTGAACGACTCCAATTCCGATCCATCACTCAGGTCGGGAATCGGGACATCCATGGCCGAGGGGTCTGAGTTTTGTGCCACGAGCACGTCGGTGGTATCGCTGAGTTCTTCCTGTTTTTCTTTCACCTCTTTCAAATCCTGGAGCAATTTATCGCCCAGCGATTGCAGGAATTTGGAGGAAAAAATGGCGGCGACCGTACAAAAGCCAAAAAATACAAAATAAGAGGTGTGGTCGCCTTTAATACAATCCTGCGTCAGTTCGCTCGAAACGGTTTTTAAAAAAAGTGGCACCGTAGCGGCGGCGGTTAAGCCCAGCAGGACGGACTTCCAATAACCCGCGCCATTGGTTTTTTCAAGTTGATAATTGGCGCTGCCACCTAAAATACCGGCGGCTACAATAATAGAAACGACGATTGCTATGCCCATTGGTTGTTGCGTTTTGTTCGGCCAAATGTAAGAAACTGTTTTAAAACCCCTCACCAAAGCGATTACAACATTTTTACATCCTCCAATTTAACGTGCACCGTCCGCTGCTGAGTCGTCCGAGCCGGAATGTCGCTCCCAGAACCCTCCAATCGAAGTACCCCGCGTGGACAAACGGTCGCGCAAATCCCACAACCCACACAACTGGAGCGCACGACATCCTGCCCTTTTTGCGCATAGGCTCGTACATCAATGCCCATTTCGCAGTGCGTGGAACAATTTCCGCAGCTAATGCACTGTCCGCCATTGCTTGTAATCCGAAATTTGGAGGCCTTTCTTTGCCACAAACCCAGCCAGGCAGCCATCGGACAGCCAAAACGGCACCATACCCGACTGCCCATGAGCGGATAAAAACCCACGCCGACCACGCCGCTGAATGCCGCGCCGATCAGGAAGGAATACGTTTTGTAAAACCCTTCAGAGGCTTCGCCCAATACGCCCCGGTCCGTCGCCACATTTATCCAAAGCATCGCGGTCATACCCACGGCAAATACCAATACACCATGAATCATCCAACGTTCTATCTTCCAGGCATTCAAGGATTTATCGGATAAATGCCGGAATGGATCGCCGGCGGTTTCAGCCAAGCCGCCGCAGCCGCAAACCCAGGAACAGTACCATCTTTTACCAAAAAAATAAGTCAAAATCGGCGTTCCAATAAAAAACATCGCCAGGCCAAACAGGAAAAACCAGGTGCCCAGCGAAGTCTGTGATTGCCAATTCCAGGTATTCGGGGTGGCATTGCTGTAGGCAAGCGGCCAGAAATAGGTGAAATACAACTCAGGTTGCTGTAAACGCAACAGAATGCCCGGAATCAGGAACGAAAATCCCAGTTGGAAAAACATGACCGATATGGTGCGAATCAATTGATACCGACTGTGCCGATACTTGTAAATAAACCGAACGCCCATGACCAGCACAAAAAAGGTGTAAAACGAGCCGTACACAAACCATTGATCCGCAGGCTTGTGCCGGAATGCCTGGCTAAATGGATCAAACCACTGGATCAGGCTCGCCATGTACTGCGGCGCCCAATAAAGCACGACGTAAAACTCCGTCAACACGATACCCAACAACCAGCCCCAGACGCCCCGCGCAGACAAACTGCGCATCCAAACGGCCAAACTGTTCGTGTTTTTGCTCAAATCGGCCCGTTCGTCGCGTAAAAAAAGCCAAAGCCCTGTGACCAATATAAAAAAGGCGACCAAAGTCATGGGTTGCGCGGGCAGGCCGTGCATCCGCAATCCTTCGTACAGCAAATATGAGCCGGTGATGCCGAGCAATGCCAGTCCCAGTTTTTGGAGCGGCGTGGTCAAAGTCGGGTTGGGGGTAGCGAGGGAGATGCTATTCATGGGAATCAGGCTTGGGACAAGGTTTTAGGTTTCAGGAATTCCAACACAGCCGATAAGCCGCGTTTGTGTTGGAGAACCAGGTTTTTGCCGGTTTGTCGGTTGTAATTGGCAATTAAATCTGCCTCGTGTTGCTTGGAAAATTCCGGGTCAAAATTGGCGAGGCCGAGCTGTTGCAATACGGTTTCGATGTGTGTTTCTGTTCGGATCCATTTTTCGCAAACTTCGTGTCGGTAGCGCACGCCCATGAGGTTGAACCCCGTTACATGCCCGCCTTCCTGTGCGTAATTGATTCGGATACTTTTTTGCCCTTCGGGATGTTCCCAATAAATAGTTTCTTGATTTTCAGGCAATTGTGCGCGAATATCACCGTACACCTGATATTCGATTTCGAAAAATTTGGCGGAATTGAACCAGATGCCGGGATCGTAGGGCACCCGTTGGGTCTTTGCGCCGGGGCTGCCAAAAAGCAGGTTGTGCGCCAAAGTTTCGCCCATCATGCGCCCGGTGTACCAAACTGCCTCTATGGCTCTTCGATCGGGCCGCGGGCTGCGGAGTTCCGCACAATCGCCGATGGCAAACACCTCGGGCAGGTTCGTCTGCAAATATTCATCCACCAGAATGCCCCGATTGGTTTCCAGTTCGGTGTTTTTCAAAAAGCCAATGTTGGGGCTGACCCCGACCGTGAGGCCCACAAATCCGCAGGGAATGGTTTCCCCGCTGGAGGTCACGACGGCGGCGCATTTTTGGCCACTGGCGTCGGGGATAATTTCCTTCAGTTCCGTTTCAAACCGGAGATCAATATGGTGTGCAAGCAGATGCCGACCCACCATTTCAGATTCTTCGGGGGGCAAAATATTGTTCCAAAACGCGCGCTCCCGCACCAAAAACGTCACTGGAATGCTCCGCGAGTGAAACATCTCGGCCATTTCCACCCCAATGAGTCCGCCGCCAACAATTACTGCACGGTTCCGGGGCGCATAGTCAGGCTTTGAAAGCGCTTCGGAATGGCGTTCCATAGCCGCCAGGTCTTGCAGGTGATACAGTCCGTGCACCCCGTCGAGGTCTTGTCCCGGCCAGCCAAATTTGTTGGATTGGGATCCGAGCGCGAGCACGAGTTTGTCGTACGAGATGGTTTTACCTTCGGTACTGCGCAGTGTTTTATTTTGAAAATCAAGGTGTTCGATGCGAGCCCGAACGCGCTGGATTCGGTTTTTTTCCCAGAACCAAGGTTCGTAGGGACGGGTATCTTTTTCCCGCATGTGGCCCATGTAAATGTACATCAGCGCGGTACGACTGAAAAACTCGTCGGATTCGTCGGAAACAAGTGTGATGTCGTGGTCACTGAGTTTGCGCAGATGCCGGGCGCAGGTGACGCCGCTGATTCCGTTGCCAAGGATGACTATGTGCATGGGAGAAGGTTTGAATAAACGCTACATACGAGTATTCGGCGTTCGTGGGTTTCGTTGCGAAAGTAGTTAGGGTTTGGATAGGGGTTTGTTGAAAAATGCCAAAGCCCGGCTATTTGTCGGCATTGGGACAGCGGCAATTGGTGGTATGGCCTTCAGGCCGTCGGGATAAGGGGCGTTTACGCCCTTTCTGTATGTTTCTGCGCCATAAATGGCGCGCTTCCCGACGGCCTGAAGGCCATACCACCG
>CAZKBH010000104.1:0-5997 GCA_964550795.1 uncultured Saprospiraceae bacterium | reverse complement strand
TACACTGATAATGTAGAGGTCACCAGTTCAACTCTGGTCAGCCCTACTTGGCCGCCGGTGCCTTGGCGAAGGAGGCCTTTCAGATTAGCTCGCTTCCTTCTATGATTGAAGCAGCCAAAACCCGCTTTCGCTAAGGCTATGTCGGGTTGAGTTCGGATTTCTGCTCCTCTACTAAAAAATTAAAAGCGGTTTTTGACTTCGTGTCAAAACCGCTTTTTTGCGTTTGGTCGAAACCTTTCTATTCCCAGCACGCATTCTGTCAGAATTCTACTCAAAAACAAGAGAAGTCTCTATCCTTGCAGCCTAAACTAAGTCTGCAACATGAAGCAAATTTCCCTTCTTTTCCTACTCCTGACCATCCCAACCCTGCTTTTTTCCCAAAAAAAGCGCCCTGCGCAATCAACGCCCAACGATTCACAGCCTAAAGTCCATGAATCCCTGCTCTCCGTCATGCAATGGCGAAACATCGGCCCTTTCCGCGGAGGCCGATCCGCAGCCGTAACAGGCGTTCCCGGCAAGCCCAATCTCTACTATTTTGGCTCCACTGGCGGCGGCGTTTGGCGCACTCAAGACGGCGGACGAAGCTGGGAAAATATCTCCGACGGCTTTTTTGGCGGCAGCATCGGGGCCATCGAAGTGGCGGCATCCGACCCAAACGTGATCTACGTCGGCGGCGGTGAAAAAACCGTGCGAGGAAACGTGAGCAGCGGCTCCGGGATGTGGAAAAGTGAAGATGCCGGCCGCACCTGGAAATCGGTGGGTTTGACAAATAGCAGGCACATTCCGCGCATTCGAGTGCATCCTACCAATCCCGACATCGCCTACGCTGCCGTGCTGGGCGACCTGTTTAAGGCCTCCGACGAGCGCGGGCTGTACCGAACCCGCGACGGTGGAAAAACCTGGCAACGCATTCATTTCGTCAATGAAAACGTGGGTGCCGTGGATCTTTGCCTCGATCCTACCAACCCCAGGATTATGTACGCATCGTATTGGAACATCCGGCGCAAACCTTACTCCCTTTCCAGCGGCGGCCAAGGCTCCGGTCTTTGGAAAAGTACGGACAGCGGCGAAACCTGGACGGAAATTACCCGAAATGAAGGGCTTCCAAAAGATACCGTGGGCATCATTGGAGTGGCAGTCAGCCATTCACGGCCAGACCGGGTTTGGGCCATCATCGAAAGCCAAACGGGCGGCGTGTTCCGTTCGGACGACGGCGGGAAAAAATGGACAAAAGTGAACGACGACCGTAATCTCCGCCAACGCGCCTGGTATTACACCCGCATTTATGCCGACACGGAAGATGAGGAAGTGGTTTATGTGATGAACGTGGCTTATCACAAAAGCAAGGACGGTGGCAAAACCTTCCAATCCAAATACGCCCCGCATGGGGATCACCATGATTTTTGGATCGCACCGGAAGATCCAAAACGTATGATAATTGGCGACGACGGCGGCGCGCAAATCAGTTACGACGGCGGAGAAACCTGGAGCACTTACCACAATCAACCTACCGCGCAGTTTTACCGCGTCACAACCGACAACGCATTTCCTTTCCGAGTTTATGGGTCGCAGCAAGACAACAGCAGCGTCCGAATCGCCCATCGAACGGATGGATATTCTATTGGGGAGCGAGATTTTGAATCTACTGCCGGAGGGGAAAGTGGGCATCTGGCTGTGGACCCCACCAATGACGACATCGTGTACGGGGGGGAATATCACGGTTTTTTGAGCCGCATGGATCATAAAAATCGTACCAATCGCAGCATCAATGTATGGCCCGAAGACAATATGGGGCATGGCGCCGAGGACGCGAAATACCGTTTTCAATGGAATTACCCCGTGTTTTTTAGTCCCCACGACCCTAAAAAACTTTACGTTGCCAGTCAGCACCTGCATGTCAGCACCGACGAAGGTCAAAGTTGGCTCACCATCTCGCCCGACCTGACCACGAATGACAAGACCCGCCAAAAATCTTCCGGCGGCCCCATCACGCAGGACAACACGAGTGTGGAATACTACTGCACCATTTTTGCCGCTGCCGAAAGCCCGAGGGTTAAAGATTTAATCTGGACGGGAAGTGACGACGGTTTGGTGCATGTCACCCTCGATGGGGGAAGAACCTGGGCAAATGTGACTCCGCCGGATTTACCCAAATGGACCATGATCAATTCCATTGAACCCGATCCACACACAAACGGCGGCTGCTACCTTGCCTGCACGGGATACAAACAGGGCGACAACAAACCCTATCTGTTTAAAACCAAAAACTACGGAATTTCCTGGACCAAAATTACCGAAGGTATTGAAGATGAGGACTTTACCCGCGTCATTCGAGCGGACCCAAAGCGGGAGGGACTGTTGTACGCCGGTACGGAACAAGGCATGTACCTAAGTTTCACCGACGGCCAGCATTGGCAAAAATTTCAGCAAAATTTGCCCATTGTCCCCATTACCGACCTGACCATCAAAAACGATCACCTGATTGCTGCCACGCAAGGCCGCTCGTTTTGGATCATAGACGATCTTACGCCCTTGCACCAGATTGCCGCATCACCGGATTTTTTGACAAAGGGCGATTTGTCTCAAAAAGACCTGCACCTTTTCCAACCCGCAGATTCGCATCGGATGCGTGGAGGCGCCTCCAAGGGTTCCAAAACCGCCGGCGAAAATCATCCTAACGGGACAGTGGTGCATTTTTACCTGAAAAATAAGCCCGGAGAAAAAGATACCGTAACGCTGGCGATTTTGGAGCAAGACGGAGACACCATCAAGCTTTTTTCCAACCAAAAACTACCGACCGCATGGGAAAACAAGGGCGGAAAATTGAGTGATCTAAAAGCGGGCGGGAACAGCTTTGTTTGGAACCACCGCTATCCAAATGCGGAACGATTCGAGGGCATGATTTTGTGGAGTTATAACCTGGAAGGTCCAAAAGCTGTGCCGGCGAACTATCGAGTGCGTGTTTCCGCTGCAGGCAAAATGGAGGCACAAGCTTTCCGCATACTTCCCGACCCGCGTTCGGAGGCTACCCCTCAAGTTTTTGAGGAGCAGTTTGGTTTTGTGCAATCGGTGAGCGCAAAAATTACCGAAGCGCATCGTTGCATTCAGGAGATCCGCAACGTACGTGGGCAATTGAAATCCATCACCGGAGGGCTTCCCAAAGGCGAACAATACAAGCCAATCAAGGACTTGGCAGCTGCTATGGACTCCATCATGACCAGCGTGGAAGAGGCCATTTACCAAACCAAAAACCGCAGCAGTCAGGACCCGCTCAACTACCCCGTGCGCCTGAACGACAAACTCGCCAACCTCATGGGCCAAGTGGTTGAAGGAGATTTTGCGCCCACCCAACAAGCCAAAGAAGTGGGTGAACTGTTGTTCCGACTCACCGACGAACAATTGTCCAGATGGAAGACCCTGAAAGAAAAAGATTTGCCTGAACTAAATCGTCTGGTACGGGAATCGGGCGTGGATTTGATACGGATCAAGTAAGGAATCCCATAAAAGCGCGATTAGACGAGGCCAACACTAAAAACATTAAAAAAGCCGCTTGCAACAGGAATTTTACCTGTTGCAAAGCGGCCTTTGAAAGTTTGAATTGGTTACCAAACAGAAAGTCCCCGATTGGGGAAAGGATTAAACCCTTCAAAGATAAAACACCTCCGAAAGAAAAACTCGGCGGAAATAAGTTTTTTTCAATCTTCTTTGCTCAAAACATCTGTTTGTATTTAGACTTTTTCTTAGGTTTAATGCGCTCCCTATTGCAGTTGCCGCAAATACATGCGAATCGTATTTTCCAGGCCGTAATACAAAGCGTCCGAGATCAGTGCGTGCCCAATGCTCACTTCGAGCAACTGCGGGCAATGTGTTTTGAAAAAGTGTAAATTTTCCAGGTTCAGATCGTGCCCGGCGTTGATTCCAATGCCCAGCGAATTGGCCACCAACGCGGCCTCGGTATAAGCCCGAACCGCCTCGAAGCGATCCTTTTTGAAATCGTGTGCAAACGGACCGGTATAAAACTCCACCCGATCCACCCCGGCAGCCTTGGCCCCTTCAATCATTTTGGGGTCAGGATCCACGAATACCGACACCCGAATGCCCTTTTTATGCAATTCCTGGGTTACCTCCCGCAATTCCGATTGCTGCGCCACAGTGTCCCAGCCATGATCGCTGGTGAGCTGGTTCTCTGCATCGGGAACGAGGGTACATTGATGCGGCGGATTGGCCAACACCAGTTCTAAAAAACCCTTCCCGGGCTTTCCCTCGATATTGAACTCCGTGGTCACGACCGAGCGTAACGCGGGCACGTCATCGTATCGAACATGTCGCTGATCAGGACGCGGGTGAACGGTAATCCCTTGAGCGCCAAAGGATTCAATGTCTTTTGCTGCTTGCACCAAATCGGGGAGATTGCTCCCTCTGGAGTTTCGCAGCAGTGCAATTTTGTTGATGTTTACGCTGAGATGGGTCATGGTCGTAGTGGATTGGCAAACCAAGCTATTTGAGGGCAAAAAGTCAAGTCTCTTGCGATACCTTGTGCCGCAAATGTAGATGTCTATGGAAGATAATAACCCGCAGGAATCACAAGAGTTGCAACCACCGGCTCCCCTGCTGCCTGAGCCTAAAGTATCCCTGGTGCTTTTTGCACAACTCGGCCTCCTGCTTTTTTGTTCCGGAATCGGGGTAATGCTCTATGTTTTAATCTGCAGCATAGCGGGTTGGGACGCCTCTTTATCGCTGTCGGCAACTTCGCCCTGGGCGGAACGTTGGCAGGTGCGCTTGCAGTTGGGTCTCGCCCATTTTTTCGGCTTCATCGTCTCTGGCGCGGTTACGGTCTGGATTTTTTACCGGGGACTCACGCAAACCCGGATGAGTTGGCCAGATTATCTGCAAACCCGGCATCGTCCAAGCTGGCCCACCCTCTTGTTGGGCATTTTATTGATGGCGGTTTCGGTTCCGCTGGTGTTGTATTCTTTGAACCTCAACCAACAAATCCCATTACCCGAAATTTTCAAAACGGCTGAAAATCAAGCCGAAGAAGCACTCAAGGGCTTGTTGCAAATGGAACACCCCTCGGAACTTCTGGCCAATCTGGTGCTCATCGCATTGTTGCCAGCCATAGGGGAAGAACTCGTTTTTCGGGGCGTAGTGCAGCGGCAACTCATGCGCGTAATCGTCAATCCCTGGGTCGCAATTTTACTCTCCTCGATGGTTTTCAGCGCGGCGCACTTCCAGTTTGAAGGCTTTTTGCCCAGAATGTTGTTGGGATTCCTGCTTGGCTGGCTTTATTGGCAAACCAAAAATTTCTGGGTGCCCGTGATCGGGCATTTTTTCAACAATGGCATTCAAGTGTTTGGCCAATATCTCTACCGCAAGGAAATCTCTACCGTTGACCTTGAAAAAGACATACAGGTACCCTGGGAATTCGCGGCTATTTCGATTTTCATGATTTGGGCCGTGGTGCGCCTGATTCGCCAAAGAACGCGAGCCTAGTGCCGCGTCCGGTCAATATGCCGTGAATTGGGCCGCCACATTCGCGGTATATTGACCGGACGCATTAGTATCCCGGAGCGCTGGTCCGGGGACGGGGTAGTGGAGAATGACACCAAGACCTCCCACAAACCCACCACTGGCTCTGGCGCGCGGTCTGCGAGGCGCGCCCGACCGAAGGGGATGGTCCCGACGCAGGAGGGAGCGCCTTTTTTGACAGGACGAAAAACGACGGAATGCTGCAAAAAACGCACCCATACCTGTCAAAAACAGCGCAATCCCCGCAGGTCGTTGGCGCCGCCGGAAAGACTGCCTTTTTCTTTGGTACTTTCTTTTGGGCAAGCAAAAGAAAGTATAGATGCCTTCGCCAAGGCGGGTACAGATGCCGAGCCAAAGTGACTAGCCCAGGCAGAAGGGAACGGATCTCTGATTGCATCAATGGTACCTTAAAAATCAAAATCAGTGCTTTAGCCATGTTTTGTCACTTTTTGAGCCCAAAAAGTAACC
>CAZKBH010000103.1:1317-6333 GCA_964550795.1 uncultured Saprospiraceae bacterium | reverse complement strand
AACCATTATTCTCTCACAATCTGTAAATAGTCTGATTTATAGGGGGCTAGACCACACTCCACTGTACTAATTGATTCGATTGTCAACACTCGTTAAACATCTTTACAATGCACAAATCATTTCTTTTTCTCGCGATCTTCTTTGTTTTCTCTTGCACCAATAGAGAAGAGGATTGCAATTGCAGGAGTTTAGAAAACTGCGTAGGCGACAATTGTGTCCTACAACCAAACAGCTACTATATTAACAACCAAGGCGTTAAGGGAGTAGATCTCTATCATGGGGTTGTCAGCGGTAATGTTTGTACAGACACCATTGCATTCGATATTAATCTCGCCGATCCAAGCCGCCAGTTCTCCCTTTATGCCAATGTAGCTCCCCTTGGGCTTTATCATATCCCGCTGGATATCGGGCAAAAAATCTCCGACAATGAATACATCCTGGGAAGCGCCTCAACCATCTGTCGTCTGGCGAATGGAAAGGAATGGTATCCTTCTTATATCCATTGCAAAATCAATACAGACCAGATTTTGATGACCATTAAATTTCTCGAAAGATTTGACACTTCAGGGGAGTTTGTGGACTCCTGCCAGGTTACATTGGTGAAATGATTTGGCCCTTTCGGGCTACTGTAATGTCACCGCGATGCGGTTCTTTTCTTTATAACCGCCCTTTCGGGCTACTGTAATGTCACCGCGATGCGGTTCTGTTTCTTGGGGGTTTTGTGTAGGTTTGCTGTTCGAGATTTCTATCAAACCTAACACCTTTACCATGACTGACCGTCGCTCGTTTATTCGCCAGTCTGCCGCTTTGCTCGGCACTTTTGCGTTGCACCAAAATGTTGCAGCCCCTTTCCCGGAAATCCGGCAGCAAGCCGACCTGGCAGGAAGGGTACTGCGAACCGAACGCATAGATCCCTCGGTGGGTGCCCACACCCTCCAGATCGGGTCGCTCCAGAATGGATTTTATATTCTGAGCATCTCCGACCAACAGGACACGGTGCAACACCGCGCTAAATTCGTGGTCCGTCATTAACATTATTCACTGCCTCCGGCATAGGGTTTCCCGATGCCGGAGGCTTATTTATATATCATCATGAAGAAAGCAATACCTTTTTTGGCGCTTGTCTGCCTGCCCATAGCGATTGCATGGGGGCAGACTATAACTTTTGCCAAATTATTTGATTTTTACCCCCTGAATGGGGAAAATGGGCTGGAAATTCATGTGGTAGAAGACGGCTATATCCTACTCACCTCAAACGACTGCGTCAGTTTTGTATCCCCAAATGAAGAATGCCGCACCTTGACTAAACTCGACGAATACGGAAATGTACAATGGATGTTGGAGTTGGATATGTTGACAGGTTGGTTTGGCAGTATAGTAGAATCGCAAGATGCGTATTATCTAACAGGGGTGGATCAGAATACCCCACAGGGTGTGTCCCTTGTAAAAAACAATAAACAAGGAAAGCTAATCTTGATAAAAAAAGCTGTAGATGTTCTTTTTTTTTTGGGGGGGGGGGAATATTTTAGTTAACCAAGAGGGAAATATTGTGATTTTTGGCGCACAATTGAGACCTTGGGTTGGAGAGCGTGCATGGTTGCCTTTTTTAGCGTCAGTGACTCCAGAAGGGGAAGAAATTGATCTGTTTTTTTTTAATGACGATTACCTAGCTACGACGCCTTACCGTTTTTTGACCACCTCTGAGGGAAATTATCTGACATCCTATATCTACTGCCCGACTGGCTGCAATGGGTATAACTCCACGGGGGGGATGATGCTCATGAGCCCCGACGGGTTCATCCTTTGGCGCAAGGAACTTTCGGCCATATTTGCGCCCTATTCCTGCAACGTTGAACAAATCGGAGCGAACGATTACGTATATCAATGGTATCATACGCAATATACCAGCCCACAGTGGGAGATACATCCGCCCGGGCTGTATTATATGGATGCGCAGGGAATAGTGCATGACTCTTTGATATTCCATAACCAGACTGGGAAGGACGTACTTTATACCCATGCCATCTGGGACAAAGGTTTAGTAGGAAGTGGTTTTCAAACGCTCAACAAAACCAACCCGGATTTTACGAAATGGATACAGTCGGGCTGGATATTCCGGGTGGATGAGCATAAACAACTGCTCTGGGAGCGGAGTTATATGGACACGACAAATTCCATTTCCACAAATGGGCTGTTCCATATCAAAAAAACAGCAGATGGCGGCTACATCGCCTGCGGCGACATCTCCAATCGAATGACGGGTGTGCCGGAGACGCACCCATGGCTGTTGAAGCTGGATTCTCTGGGCTGCCTGACTCCCGGCTGCGGGGATGTCAATATCATTACGGGCGTGGAATCGGCGGTATTCGCGCAGGAGGCGGAAATCCGCTGTGCGCCTAACCCCGCTTCTGTGGAGACCTACGTCACCCTACCCGAAGACCTTCCCGAGCGGGATGTAGTGGTAGTGCTGCTATCGCCGGAGGGCAAGCCGCTGTACCGGCAAGCCTACGCACATCCGGGTATTCGCATACCGCTACACGGCGTAAGCAGCGGCATGTACTATGTGGCGGCGTACCGGCAGGGGCGGCTGTTGGGGATTCAAAAACTTATCATAACACCTTGATTTTTCACGAAAATATTTCACGATATGAGACAGTTGTTTTTCGTCATCACCTTAATTTTATTAACTGCCCCAGGCTGCACCAAAGACAAAGCGGCTGACTGCATTGAGAAGTGTAGTTTCACTCCTCCCGACTTATGTCCCGGTGTGTACAATGAAACTGTATATTACTATAATCGGGTGTATAAAACGTGTATGAAAACCGTGAGAAGTCCATGTGATGGCGATCAAGTACCGTTCAAGACACTCAAAGAGTGTAAGGCTTGTGGGTGTGAATGATGTATGCGATTAAAAATGACATAACTCTGCGTGGCTGTTAACCGCCCTTTCGGGCTACTATAATGTCACCGCGATGCGGTTCTGTTCTTGGGGGTTTTGTGTAGGTTTGCTGTTCGAGATTTCTATCAAACCTAACACCTTTACCATGACTGACCGTCGCTCGTTTATTCGCCAGTCTGCCGCTTTGCTCGGCACTTTTGCGTTGCACCAGAATGTTGCAGCCGCTTTCCCGGAAATCCGGCAGCAAGCCGACCTCGCCCCTACCCGACCGCCCAACCCGGCGGGGCCGATTTGGGCGGAGGATGACGATGATTTTTGGCAACAAATCCGGCTCGCGTATGCCGCCAGTCCAAATATTATCAACCTCAACAATGGCGGAGTGAGTCCCACGCCGAGGGCCACGATGGATGCGCTGGATTATTACAACCGGATGAGCAGCGAAGCCCCCTCGTACTATATGTGGCGCACACTCGACCAGGGCCGGGAGCCGCTCCGGGAAAATCTGGCCGCGCTCGCTGGGGTGAGTCCGGACGAAATTGCCTTGAATCGCAACGCTACGGAAGCGCTGAACAGCATCATTTTTGGACTGAATCTGCAAGCCGGCGACGAGGTAGTTTTGTCGAAATACGATTATCCCAACATGATAAACGCCTGGAAACAGCGCGAAAAGCGCGACGGGATCAAACTCGTCTGGGTGGATATGAACCTGCCTTCCACCGACGAAAATTACCTCACGGAATCTTTTACGGCAAAATTTACACGAAAAACCAAGCTCGTACACATCACTCATATCATCAACTGGAACGGCCAAATCCTGCCCGCCCGCCGCATCGCCGACGCGGCACACCAACAGGGCATTGAGGTACTCCTGGATGCCGCACACTCCTTCGCTGTGCTCGATTACAAAATCCCGGATCTCGGCTGCGATTACTGGGGCACGAGTTTGCACAAATTCCTCTGCGGGCCTTATGGCAGCGGGATGATGTGGGTGCGCAAGGAAAAAATTGCGGGATTGTGGCCGCTGCTCTCGAGTCCTGAACCCGATAGTCCGGATATCCGCAAGTTTGAAAACCTGGGTACCCGGAGTTTCCCAATCGAAATGGCGGTCGGGTATTCTTTGGATTTACACAACCTGATAGGCTCCAAACGCAAACAAGAGCGGCTGCATTTTTTGAAAAATTACTGGATGAGTCGGGTGCAAGACGTGCCCGGCATTCATTTCTATACCTCGCCCAACCCAAATTGGAGTTGCGCCATCGGCAATTTTGGTTTCGAGGGCAAAAAACCGGGCGAAATCGCGGATGTGTTGTTCAACAAACACAAAATCCACACCGTGGCCATCGAATGGGAAAAAATCAGCGGCGTGCGGGTTACGCCCAATGTTTATACCACCACTGCAGAATTGGACAAATTGGTGAAGGCGGTGCAGGCTATGCGAAGCTAAATCCTAAAGAATGGTCAGACCGGGTTTTGAACGTGGTTAAGAAAGAAGGTCTTTGGAGTACCCCAAATTTTGTAATACTGCAAAACGGGATTCCGTGTGTAGAAGTGACACTTTTTAAAAAAGTGTCACTTCTAGCAAATATGAGATTTTCGACGCTTTAATTTGCAAAAATCATCTGGCGCACGTCCACCGTTTTGCCGCCGATGATGAGCGCGTAGGCAAAGGTGCCTTGTTGTCCGTAGCCGTGGGTATACAGGATTTCGTTCATGCCTTGTTTTAAACCTACCGGAATATTTTGGATGATTTTTCCTTGTAAATCAACGATTTGAATAAACGCCGAGTCAGAAGCAGGCGGCAAATTATTTACCCAAAAAGAAATCCAGGTGGCTTCGTCAAAGGGGTTGGGGCGATTTTGGAACAGGCGAAAATTAGGCTCTTCCACGCTGGTTCCCTGCTCTTCGGTTGCCGAGGTTTGTACAATCCTTTCGATGGAAAACAGACTTTCCGCACCCCAATTGTCCACTCCGGCGATGCTGACATACAGAACCCCCGTGGGCTTGCAGGGCACCGTGGCTGAGTTGCCAAAAACCGTAAACAAGGTGTCCCAATCATTCGTCACGCTGCGCAGCGCGATGCGAAACTGGAAGGTATCGAGGGGATTATCCAGCGTCAA
>CAZKBH010000103.1:0-1307 GCA_964550795.1 uncultured Saprospiraceae bacterium | reverse complement strand
GTCCGTTGGATCGGATGGCTGTAAAGGTGGCAGCAGGCAAGGTGACCCCTCGGGCGGCGATGGCGAGTGCATTGCCATTGATCAGCGCGTTGCGGGACAGGTAGTTAAAATCCACAAAAAAGGAATCCACCACGCCATCGCCGTCTGTGTCAGCGCCGAGTACATCTTCGGAAGTGTGCTGGCGGTCGTCGTAGCCGGGGCCATTGCTGGCGTCGCCGTGTTCATTGGCAGAGGTGAAGCGGATGGCAGGAATGCCTTTTTCCCGAAACGGAATATGATCCCCGCCGCGACCTGTGCGGTCTTCTGGACTCATAATACGCACATTTACAGGCACTTGCGCGAAGGACATAAGATTTTCTTCATATTGTAATTTGATAAAACGCGCCAGTTGTTTGTGTCTGGAATTAAAACTTCCGGCGGAAAAAATCCGCACACTCGTGGAGTCCACATCATTCACGCCCGGGCAGGAGGGCGGCGAGGAAGTTTCTCCGCAAAGGATGCCGCCGATTACATCGTTGTTCAACACCGCGCGGAGCGGGATACCTTTTCCCACCACATAATCAGCAAAAGCATCGGCCCCCAGCAGCCCCTGTTCCTCGGCCGTGGTGACCAAAAAAACCACCGTATTTGGGAACTGGTAACGCGACATCACACGGGCGAGCTCGATCACCAGGGCCGTGCCCGTGGCATTGTCTTCCACCCCTTCGGCGATGCAGCTCACATCACAGAGCACATCGCAGCGGCTGTCAATATGGCCTTCCACGAGGATTACCCCGCTGCCGGGAACACTGCCGGGTAGCACCGCGAAAATGTTTTTGTGCTGCCCTACCCCGCAGATATTGAGGTCGAATTGCAGGTAGGAAGGGATGAGTCTGCCGTTTTGTGCGGCGCCGAATTCGGTAAATTTCTGGTGCGTCCATTGCCTTGCTGCGCCGATGCCCGTAGTGGCCGAAAGGGTATCGCTCCCGGAATTGCGGGTACCGAATTCGCTGAGGCGGAGGATGTAGGCTTTGAGACTATCGGGAGAAAGATTGGCCTGGATATCGGCGGCTAAATCCGCGGGTGAGAGCGGGGTTGCGATGGGGGGCGCATAGTCGGCGGGGGTGTAGTTGCCGATCAGGATTTGTTCGGCGAGTGGGGAGGTGGAGAGCAGGTTGGTTTGGACGGGGAGTGTGGAAAAGGATGCGACAAAAGCGCAGAAAGGGATGAGCAGGAGTGATTTTTTCATGATCAAAAGTTTGACCAAAGATAGGTGGTCTAGCCCCCTATAAATCAGACTATTTACAGATTGTGAGAGAATAATGGTT
>CAZKBH010000102.1:0-6697 GCA_964550795.1 uncultured Saprospiraceae bacterium | reverse complement strand
TCCGGCGGCGCCAACGACCTGCGGGGATTGCGCTGTTTTTGACAGGTATAGGTGCTTTTTTTGCTGCATTCCGTCGTTTTTCGTCCTGTCAAAAAAGGCGCTCCCTCCTGCGTCGGGACCATCCCCTTCGGTCGGGCGCGCCTCGCAGACCGCGCGCCAGAGCCAAGGGTAGATCTGTGGGAGCGATTGGGATTCGTACTTTTTTCGGCTTGCCAGAAATCTCCTGATTCGAGCAGGAATCAACACCAGGCCGCGTGCAAATGGCCTTAGAAAAATCTCCATTTGGATGCCCCTCAGAAGTGCTGTACTTTTCCGCGACTTTTGCCCGCCAGCACACATGACCGAGCTCCAACAACGCAACGACGCATTCCTCGCCTTCCTCGACACCCTCAACCCCGCCCAACGCACGGCAGTGGATCAGGTGGAAGGCCCCGTGCTCGTGGTCGCGGGACCGGGAACTGGCAAAACCCACCTCCTGACCGCACGAATCGGCAACATCCTGCTGCGCACCGATGCCCGGCCGCAGAATATCTTATGCCTCACTTTTACAGATGCAGGGGCCTCCGCCATGCGGCAGCGACTGCTTCAACGCATTGGACCAGAGGCGCAACGGGTGCCGATTTTTACGTTTCACGCCTTTTGCAATCGGGTGATTCAGGAAAATGCCGAACATTTTGGCAAGGGGAATCCGGAACCCGTTACGGAATTGGAACGGATTGAAATGGTCCGTGGACTGCTCTCCAAACTGGATCCCGAACATCCGCTGCGTGCAGGGAAAAAAGACGTTTTTCAGTTTGAACAACATCTGCGCGACCTGTTTTCCAGTATGAAAAAAGAGGGTTGGTCGCCCGGATTGGTACTGAAAAGTTCGGATGATTTTTTGAACGAGCTGCCTTCCAATCCCGCCTACATTTACCAACGGAACAGCAAAACTTACAAAAAAGGGGATCCAAAAACGGCCCAAATCAAAGAGGTTACAGAAAAAATCGAGCGGCTTAAAGCCTCCGCCGACCTTTTCCCCAAATACCTGCATGCCATGGAACACGCGGCCAGGTATGAATACGAAGACATGTTGCTCTGGGTAAACCGGGCTTTTGAAAAAAATGAGGCCCTGCTCCGGACGTATCAGGAGCGTTACCAATACATCCTGGTGGACGAGTTTCAGGACACCAACGGCGCCCAATTTAAACATATTTTAATTGATGAATATCAAGATTTAAACCCTTGTGATTTGGCAATAGTAAAAGAGTTTGCAGATAAAGGAGCAGAACTTTATGTTGTTGGAGATGACGATCAAAGCATTTACGAATTTCAGGGCGCTCGTCTGCAAAACCTGCGTGAGTTTCAGGATCGTTATCACAAAGGCCTGAAAACCATTGTGTTGGAAGAAAATTACCGTTCCACGCAGCCCATTTTGGATGCCTCCAGCCGGGTGATTGAAAACAATGCCCTGCGCGTGGTGCATCTGTTTGGGGAGGGGATGAAAAAACAACTTCGGTCCATGCTTGATGCCGGACATTCGGCTGAAAAGGGAGTCAAAACGTCCGCCGAACCTGCCATCCTAGCCTTCCCGAATCGCCTGCAAGAGACCACTTATGTGGTGCAACGCATTGAAACCCTGATTTCCGAGGGCGTACCACCTGCTGAAATCGCGGTTTTGTACGCCCGGCACCGACAGGCAGATCGCCTCCTGGCCCTGCTCGAAAAAAAGGGCATTCCATACCAGACCAAACGACCCGTAAATGTGCTGGATTTGCCGTTGATCCAGCAATTCAGGTCCTTGTTGAGCTATTTGCAAGAAGAAACAACTCGACCCTTTTCGGGAGAAAACCGCTTGTTTTTACTGTTTCACGCCTCTTTTTGGGGACTTTCCGAACTAGATTTAGCCAAAATTGCCATCGCTTGCCATACTGCTCATCAGACCTCGGGTACAGAACGGGCGGAGGAACTTTACATCAAAGTTGGGACGCGTTCCACGCCCAAAAAGCACTGGCGCGAACTCTTGAACGACCCGGCCGCACTCCAAAACCTGCAACTTTCCAAGCTTGAACCTTTTCAACATTTGGGCGGATGTTTGAATTCATGGGTTGCCGATGTGCAAAACCTGCCGCTGCCGCAACTCATCGAGCGATTGTACGCCCAAACGGGCCTGCTCAACTGGGCCTTACAACAGCCCGATAAAGCCTGGTATTTGCAGGTGTTGCACACGTTTATGGAATTTGTGCGCAACGAAAGCATCCGCAATCCGCGCCGGACGCTGGCCAAAATGCTGGACCTTTTAAACAGCATGGACGACAACCGTTTGCCCATGCCTTTGCAGCAATTTGCCCAGCAAACCATTGGGGTTCAACTACTTACCGCACATGCTGCCAAGGGATTGGAGTTCGGCCATGTATTTATGCTCGATTGTACGGAAGATACCTGGGACAAAAATGCGAGTGGTAATCGGGGTCATTTTATGTTGCCCGAAACCCTCACCCGCTCCGGGGAAGAAGATGCGTTGGAGGCCCGCCGAAGGTTGTTTTATGTCGCCATGACCCGGGCCAAACATCAATTGCAGCTCAGCTTTCCACGCGCCGACGATGCGGGCAAATCCCTGACACAGAGCCAGTTTTTGGCCGAAACAGGTCTGAAGGTCCAAGACTCGGAAGTCGCTCCATCCATTTTGCTCGAAACGCAAGCGTTGTTGTTGTTGGAAGCTCCACAGCCGGTTGTGACACTGCCGGCGGCAAGTTTATTGGATGCCTTGTTGGCTGATTTCACTTTGAGTATCACGGCCTTGAATCGGTATTTGCGCTGCCCGCTGGCATTTTTCTACGAAGATGTGTTGAAAGTGCCCGGAGCCACGAGCGAAGCCGCCGCTTTTGGCCTTGCGATGCACGGTGCTTTGCAGCAATTTGTGCTAAAAATGAAAAGTCATCCAAAATTTGAATGGCCGAATTCGGAAGCCCTTCAAAAAAACTTTGGTCAGGAAATGGAGCGGCAGCGCGGCTTTTTTTCCGAAAACGGCTTTGCGCAACGCCTTGCACTTGGCAAAGATTACTTGCGCAGAATTCACGTGGAGCAGGTTCCTTTTTGGCGTAAACGCGCGATTGTGGAACGACGGATAGACCGAGTTGAAATAGACGGCATTGCCTTGACTGGAATTTTGGACAAAATAGAATGGCTCGATGGCGGAGTGCTGCGGATTGTGGATTACAAAACAGGTACTCCAGATCCTAAAAAAACCGCACAACCTTCTGAGAATCAACCCTTAGGAGGGGATTATTGGCGGCAATTGGCTTTTTATCAAATCCTCCTCGAAAAGTCGCGGCTGTACCCTGAATCGGTGGGCAAAACCGCAATTTCCTGGGTGGCTCCAGACAAACGCGGGGCGTTCCCCATCACAGAAATCAGTTATACTGCCGAAGATTTACATTTTGTGGAGGGACTGATTCGAGAGGTTTATGGAAAAATTCAAGCGCGGGCTTTTGACACGGGTTGTGGCCAAAAAGACTGTTCCTGGTGCCAAATGCAATACGAAAGGGGCAATATTCCGGTCCAAAACCGCGATGCGGAGGAGGATTTAGACGACCTTGGATAAGTCGGCTCCCTGACTAAATACAGCTAGTTTGAACAAATTTTGCGCTACTGCTTCACACGATACAAACTTTAGCTACTTTTGCGGGCATTTTTTGAAAAGCGATTTAAAATTTAGAGAACACAATGGCAAAACGCAAATCAGATCAGATCGAAGTTGTTGAAGTGGAACAGCTGACCGCATCTCAATATTCCGTCCCTTTTTGGGAAAAATACGCCAACATATTGCTTTACGCGGTTGGTGCCATTATTCTGGCCATTGCTGGATGGTGGCTTTACAAGGAACTGGTTGTCAAACCAAAACAGGTTGAAGCGGTAGCTGCTATGTGGCAAGCCGAGCAACAATTTGGACGCGACTCCTTCCAACTTGCCCTCAATGACCCAGGTGGTGGCTTTGACGGATTTTTGGCCATCGCTGACAAGTTCAGTGGCACGCCTGCGGGCAACATGGCACACTACTATGCCGGCATTTGCTACCTCCAGTCTGGCGATTATGACAATGCAATTGCTCAAATGGAGCAATTTGACTGTGTTGGCGATCTTTTGCCTGCCATGAAATATGGTGTCATGGGAGATGCGTATGCCGAAAAAGAAGACTTTGACAACGCACTTAAATACTACGATAAAGCGGCTGATGCTGCCGAAAACGACTTGTTGGCTACCTACTTTTTGAAAAAACTGGGTATGTTGCACGAAATTCAGGGCAACAAAGAGGCGATTGGCGCGACATTGAGAAGTACATCTACCGGGTGAATGGAGGTAAATAATAATGGTTTTAAAAAAATCAAACGGCCCCGAGGAATCCTCGGGGCCGTTTGATTTTGCGCGCATGCCGCTCTACCCTCCAAACCAGTCCAACAGCCTCTTAAACCGCGTTGTTGCCCTCCATCGGGCACATCATGGATCGTTTTTTACCGTTTTGCCAGCACCAGCCGCTTAGCTGTCAGGATGCGTCCGTTAGCGCCCAGCAGCGTAACATGGTACAGCCCATCCGGCAAGACGCTGATATCCACGCTGTCCGTTGGGTTTTCCCGTTCAAGACACAGCCTTCCCAGTGCATCGTGTACGCGCAGGCCCAGCACCTCACCCTCGGGTAGGCCTGACCATTGCAATAGGCCTGTGGTTGGGTTGGGGTAGAATATTATATCGGATTTCCCGAGCACATTGGGAGTAACTACACTGACCACTGGCGCGTTAATCCCCAGGGAATCGCACACGCTGCCGGGCACGTCGTAGAGGCGGTAGTGGGGAGAGTTGGGCATGGTATAAGCGTGATAGGCCGGCATCTTCAGTCCGTGTTGCTCCACCTCACAGGCCAAGCCCGGCTCGTCGGGCTGGTGGATGATGTGCAGCACGTCCGTCCCAAAATGCGAGGAGCCGTATATCTTGCCGTTGGGTCCGAGGGCCAGATGATAAAAGGTAGTGGGTAATTGAGAAAGAAATCCGTCGTACTCCGCCACATTTACCTTGCTGGCCTCCACGTCGTTAGCCTCCATGTCGTACTGCAATATCCAAAGCCCTGTCGTGACGTACAGATAACGTGAACTGGGGGAAAAGGCCAGGCCCATGGCCACCACCGAGTCCGCTTTGAGGTCGAGGTAGCGGGGGTTTGAGAGTTCGCCCGTGCAGCGGTCAAAATCGAAGAGGTTTACCCCGTTATGGATGTTGCCGATGGCATAACGGCTGCCATCTGAAGAAAAACAGGATTGGCCTACCCAACTCCTTGCGGTAAATAGTTTTCCGAGCTGCTGCTCGCCCTGATAATGTACCCCTTGAGGATCAAACAGAAAAACATGGTACTGCCCATTTGACCCGGTTGGGACATCGAGGTTTCGGTGATTTTCCTGCACGACAATCCACCAGTCGCGCCCATTGGCGTGGCGGCAGGCGGTGACCATGCTCGTGAGTGTGAGCGTGTCCAGAGGTGAGTCCGTGAACAGGGGCTGATTTTTGACGGTCACTTTGCCCAAACCGTTGTTTGAGGAGGCATCAATAAGGGTGCACAGAAAATCTTTTACAATGTGGAGAGTCGCCCACACTCGGAGGTGAAACAGGGCGTATAGAGAGTCGCTGCCAGGAACTGGCAAGAACAAAGCCCCTTGATCATTCACATAAGCGCCCGAAGGCTCGGCACAATATTGGGCCTGTATTGGGCCTTCGTTGATGTTGTCCCCGTTCTCCATCAATTCATGGTTCCGGTTTTGTATTTGGCACCCGTTCGTGTACGCGATGAGATTCCCGGCCTGATCGCTGATACTGGCCTTGTCTGCGGAGAACCCCAAGACTGTTTCAAAATAAGACAATGCCACGCTGTCCACATTAAAATCCATCAACACCCCACCATAGTGGAGTTCCGGGTTGCTGGGACCGTTGCCGAATATCCAGTTGTGGTCGTGCTTTTGTCCCTCAACTATGGGGCTAAACCCGGCCATGAATAGAAGAAACAAACAAAAATTCTTCATAATAACTCAAATTGAAAAGCCGCTGCACAGCCCTCAGCTGTGCAGCGGCAAAATAAAATTAAAATCAGCGCCCTTCAATGACAATGCGCTTGCTGGTAAACACCGCGTTGTCAGGAGTAGACAAGAAGAGTTGGTATATACCTGCTGGCAATGCACTCAAATCAAAGTTGCCAGCAGTCCTGCTGCGCTCTGCAACCTGTTGACCTAGCATATTGAACACGCGAGCCGTAACAATCTGGCCTTCCAAACCAGTCCAATAGATATGGCCCGTTGTCGGGTTGGGGAAAACCCTAATATCGGTTGCTCCTATTTGGTCATCTTCACGTTCATTGGAAGGACGTTCTTCGCTAGCACATAATATCGCGTCGTCATAAGTTTCCCCCGTCAATCGCTCCACAATTGCCCGCGCCTCATACACTGCGTCTCCGCCCGAAATCGGGCACATCTCTGCAATGGCGGCAAGGATAGTAAGGTTGGTTGGAGAAGGTACATCGTCGCCATTGGCCAGCATGTTGAGCAGGATGTTGTTCACCAGGCCGTGGTTTGCCACACACACCGTCGAGGTACCCACACCTGAGTTTAGGGTCAATTGAAAAAGTAGCATAGATCGCATTTTACCGTTTTGCCAGCACCAGCCGCTTAGCTGTCAGGATGCG
>CAZKBH010000101.1:0-7634 GCA_964550795.1 uncultured Saprospiraceae bacterium | reverse complement strand
CACTTGCGGCAAACTCAACTTTAGGCAATCACCCATATAAAGTCACGAAGAGCCATTTCCTTATGCGAACAATATACTTCATGTGATACACCATCCGGATTCTTTGGGGCTTGCCTGCAAGGTAGAACAGCGTGCCGTCACTTTACCAGCGAGGCAGGGTTATATCATAATCAATTTCACCAACTACAACCTAGGGCCGCTTGACCCTCCCTGTGAAATAACTGGTGGTGTAGGAACCGAATCTAAAAACCCGCCATCAAGATTACTTCGGGTCGCTCCTAATCCAAGCGCCGGGTTGATAGAAGTAAGTCTTCCACATCCAAATGGAGGGTTGCTTATGGTTTACAATGCCAAAGGGGAAAGGGTTGAATCTGAAACCATCGCATCTGGAATAACAAAAGTATCACTAGATCTTGGGCAGAAGCCATCAGGGCTTTACTCAATTGTTCTTTATGATCTGCTGGGCAAACGCATCGGAGTCGCCAGGGTTTCTGTTGTTCGGTAATCCTCTGTTGGCACACGGCAGCGCCGTGCACCAGCAGATTTTTGCAGGACGTGCGTTTTGCGGAGTGATGCGGTTGGGGCGATTGATTCGATTTTTCGGCGTAGCGGGGGTGCGACTTGGAGTCGCACCCCCGCTAATGAAGGATTTTAGGTTAAATTTTTGTGCAACATTTGGCCGTTTGATTTTTATTTAGATATATTGCGGTCTATTTGTCTCTCCGCTCAAGTGCGCTGGTTCATTTTCTAATCCGTTGGCCAATATATTCTAAGTGCCAGGCCTGCTAGAAGGCTCACACGCTAATCTGATTTTACCGGTCAAGTCCTTTCGTCAAGCATTATTACTTGATAAATTGATAAGGCAGGTTTTCCAACCTATTCCTTTACTGTGTTCTGTTCATCGGCATGCCCGATGAACCTTAACCGCTTATTCATTTTCTAAAATTCATTTTTAATGAAAAACAGTTTAAATTCAACGCTTCAACGCTTCAACGCTTCAACGCTCTGTAGTTATTTAATGCTTTCAGTTATCTTCCTTCTCCCAATAGGAATGAAAGCGCAGACTTTCTGTGGGGGCAGTGTTACCGCTTCGATTACAAGTGCCAGTATGTCAACATTGTTCCCCGGAGGAGGATCATGGCCAGCAGGTTCAACCATAGGCGTTTCTGGAACACTCACTGTGGACCAGTCTACCACTTTTAATGACTTGGATTTTATTATGGGGGCAGGGGCTTCTATAGTAGTAGCCGGTACTGGTGTAGTGCTTACTGCAAACAATTTTACGCATTTCAAGGCTTGCAGGAATGTTGAAACGCCCAGGATGTGGCTAGGTATTACTGTCGCCAACGGTGCTTCAATTGCAATCAGCGATGTTACTGTACGCGATGCATGGATTGGACTCCGTTTTTTGAGCACTGCAAATGGTACCGCTAATTCGATATCTCAATGTTACTTGTTCAATAATATGTTCGGGATGGGCATTTTCAGTCAAGCTTTTTTCCGACCAGCATTGTTTGCAAATAATCTAATTGATCGGCAAACGCCTGATGCCATCCTGCCGCCACCTTCAGGCTTGTCTTATACTGGTTCAGTACTGCATAGAGGGATTTGGATTACCTCTTCAACAGTGGATTTGGCATCGGGTGCCAGCGGTAGAAATGTCATCGGCAGCTATCGCTATGGAATTTGGAATTTTGCTTCCACGGTGACTGTGGCGAATATGACCTTTGATACTCAACTTAGTGATCCTATTTTGACTGACACGATAGATGGAACCGGGATATTCTCCTGGCGCTCCAATTTAAATGTAGGAGGAATGGGTAGTTTCGGATGTAGATTCGAAATCCCGGCAAACTCTGGAATCATCTCCAGAAACACCCTGAGTCTTTCTGTTAGTGGAGCAGGTTTTGATAACCCTACGTTTTATGGTATTCGCTGTTCGCAAAGCATTGCGTTGAGCGCGCCGATTAATATCTCATTGAACAGTTTTCTCCTGAATGCGGCATTTCCCGTATCAGCCATTTATGTAGAAAGACCGCCCAGTGGTCCAATGCTCACAAACGTGATCATTGATCAGAATAGGATATATAGCTATGGTTCCCATACCAAAAACAAAGCCATGGTAATGATAGACGTTCAAGGAAAAGTACCCGCATTCGATGCCACACTGATCAGTGACAATCCAATAGATATTGGTAGGCCATGGCCAAGAATCAATGGCATTCGCGTTACGGGAAAAGGCTGGAACTACCAGATTTACAACAACAAAGATCTCGAGTGGTTTGCTGGCACTCCTACTGAGTTGCTTCAAAACCTTCAATCGCGGGGTATTATTGCAAGTGATTTGATGGATGGATTACACCTAATCGAAGAAAACACCATCAGTTCTACCTTGGTAAATGAAAAGTCATTTCTCCGAGCTGGTCTTTTCATGGACAATAACCCGCTTTCTTTGAGGACTTGTTATAATGTGACAAATTCCACCCATAAAGGCATTGAGTGCAGAGGCAACTTAGGCAGCACTTTGCTGACCCTAAACAGCATGGGTGAAGCAGCTTTTGGGCTTTATTGTGAGAACGGAAATACAATGCCTGACCAGGATCGTCAGGAAAATTTATGGACGGCAAGTTCGTATTTTAGTTTGGGCGCGCGGTACAATGCTCCATCTGCGCCGTTCAAATTTTTTTATGATCCCAGTAATGCAATCCCCAATGATGTGCCGCCTACGGTAGGTCCATCATTCTGGTTTGACCAAGAATCTGGCTCTGAGGCCGAGTGCGGATACCCGATTGATAATACCTCTGTCGCGGGAGGTGGCATCACTGATTACGAGCAAGACTTTATCAATGGGGTGATTGAGCCTGATACGACGGCCAAAAACTGGGATACCCGCCACCGCCTGCTTTACAAGCTCCTCCAGTTGCCAGAATTGCTCACAGACAACACAAGTGCCAGCAGTTACTTGTACGACAACCAAACAACGACCAGTTCACCTTACCGTTTTGCGCAAGCAGAAAATCTTTTTGATCAGGCATATACCCTTTCGCCTACATTGGCTGGTCATATTGCTTCGGCTTCGGCACAAATCCAGACGATTGGTGACGATATACAGTTGCTTGACGAACAGCAGGCACTTGACTCCACCACCTATGACGCAGTCATTGCACAACAGAGAGCGGCCGCTTTCGCGCAGCTTGATTCGGTAGCGTTGGTACTGGAGTTATTTCGTAGCCAAGCCGATACAATAGTACAGCAGGGCTTGCAAACTGCGCTTACCTATGCCTCAGCACTTCCGGAAACAATGCCTTACGAAGATAACTTGAAGGATATCCTCGTTTTCGCCATCCGCTCCGCACAAGGTGATTCCCTTGTGGAAACTGATTTTGTTCGTCTGCGTCAAATTGCAGCCCAATGTCCTTCAGTGGGTGGCATCAGTGTACGCCGGGCACCGCAGTGGCTTTTGCATGAAGAAGGTATTGATTATACCGACAAAGATTGGGATTTGGGGTGTGCAGTGACGTATCACGATGATGCAAAAAGTCGGATAAACACCGCTCAAACCATCCAGATTTCCCCAAATCCGGCGAACGAACGTCTGAATGTGTTATTCCCTGCGAATGCAGCGGGAGTCTGGTTGGTGTCTGATGCGCTTGGTCGCGTTGTTCGGCAAGGCAATGTGGATGTTGCTTCACTTTGGCTTGATACGCAGGATTGGACTCCAGGCTTCTATTTCCTTGTATGGAAAAATGCCCTGGGGAGGAATGAGACCGTTAAATTTATAGTAACCCACTAATTCTTCACCTTAAAGGCTTGGTTTTCCTCTGTGTAAATAGGGGGGAATCAAGCCTTTTTTCATTCATAGCATGGTTATGAGACAATTATATGGATTTTTGCTTTTGTTGCCTGTATTCCTGCCTGCGCAGGTAAAATTCGATGCTACCTGGCTGGTGGGAAATAATTTGGGACCACAGTCTGAAGGTTATGGCGGAACAAAAATTGACTTTAACCAACCCATTCCTTCAGTTGAATATATACAACTTCCTTTTGCTTTTGATGGTATAACCATCATGAATGACTCCCTAGGGAAGCCCCTATTTTATTCAAATGGTTGCGAAATTATTAACCAAAAACACGAGATCATGGAGAATGGGGATGAAATTAATATCGGAGGCTTTGAATATGGCCAAACTTGTGCTAAAACTCGTGGATATGGCGTAAATCAGGGCATGTTGACCTTGCCTTGGCCGGGTCGTCCGAATCAATATGCAATGCTCCATTTGCACAGGCCAGACATTCCCGGCCCCTGGTATAACAGAAATTTACTTCTAACAACCATTGACATCTCTCGTGACAGTGGCTTTGGGGCCGTAACAAAAAAAAACCAACTTGTATTTCAGGATACCTTCTGCGACATGCTCACCGCTGTTCGCCATGCAAATGGGCGTGACTGGTGGGTGGTTTTGCCCAGATACAATAAAGGACGCTACTATATATTTCTATTGTCACCCCAGGGTCTTAGCGAACCCATGGTACGGGATATCGGTGTGCCAATAGATGAATATCTGTGGGGGGTACAGGCAGGATTTTCTCCCAATGGGAAAAAATATGTCAATATGAGTTATTCTGGAGGTTTGCAGGTTTTTGATTTTGACAGGTGCTCGGGAAATATGGAATCTGTATTTCATTGTGAGGACCTTGATTTTAGTGCAAGTGGTGGCCTCTACGGCGCAGCTTGCGGAGTCGCGTTTTCTATCAGCAGCCGCTTCTTGTATGTAGGCACGGGGTATAACCTTACTCAATTTGATATGCGAGCTGATGACATCCTCTCTAGCAAGGTACATATAGGACAATATGATGGTTTTGGGTATTTTCATAGTAAGGATATATCCCCTTTGGCTACTGCTTTTTATCAAATGATGCTTGCCCCGAATGGAAAGATATACATGAGTACGCCCAATGGCACTAAATATTTGCATATTATTCACAAACCTGATTCTTTGGGTTTGGCCTGTGATTTTGAACAGCGAGGGCTAAATTTATTTGGTTATCACGGTTTTGGTGTACCCAACTTCCCACACTTCCGCCTCTACGACCTACCCGGTTCACCCTGTGATACTCTGGGCATCAATGGCCCACAGCCGCCGGAGGATACGCTTCCCCCACCGCCGGTGTGTGGCACCTACCTGTCGCTCTGGCCAAACCCGGTGAGCAGCGTTGCTTCGGTAGAACTACCGGATTGTCAGGGCGGCCTGCTCAGTATTTTTGATTCAGCGGGTCGGCTCATATCGGAACAGCGGATAGCGCCCGGGGAGGGTGCGCACCCTATTGTGGTGTCAGAATATGTACCGGGAATTTATTTTGTGCGCTTCTGGCCTGATAAGGAGGGAGAGGTGGTGGTGCGTGGGTTGTCGGTGGTACGCTGAAAGCAGTTCATCAAGCCCTCCGCTGGCGCGCGGCTCTGCCGTGTGCCCACTATTGGGTCGGTTCTACCGACCATCCCTGTCGGCAGAGCCGACGGAATAATCGGCACACGGCAGCGCCGTGCGCCAGCAGATTTTTTGCAGGACGTGCGTTTTGCGGAGTGATGCGGTTGGGGTCAACGCATCACCGCTACCGGCATTCTCGGATCGTATGTGCCTTTGATGACCGGACTTTGGCGGTTGCCCGTGTAGTCGCGCACTTTATCATTGATAAAATCGAACAGCTCTTGGACGGTCACCACCTTGTCGTTGTTTGAATCGGCTTCTCCTTTGAGTCCGCGGATGAGGAAGTGGCTGAAAACACCCTGGCGCAGACCCGCTGATTCGAGGGAGGTTTCGTCGGCTTTGCTCGACATCAGCAGGGCGGTACCGCTTACCGACTTGGCAAGAGAGGTGTAAAATTTCACCAGTTCCGGCTCTGGTTCTGCGGAGCGCATGGCGATCAGGCTGCCGGAATGACAGGCATCCGCGAGGCAAAGTTTGAACCGCGCCTTGCTTTTGTTGAATGCAGCGGCGATTTCCTCGTGGGCTATTTTGTTGTTAAACCCATCAAAATCAATGGGCAGGAAAGAGCCATTCAACCCGTGGCCGGAGAAGTAAAAAATGATAAGGTCATTCGGGCCAGCCATGCCGAACAATTCGTCCATGTTGCTGAGCACGTTTTCGCGGGAGGCTTCTTCGTCAATCAGCACACGCACTTGCTCATCGGGCAAGGCGCCCCCTTCCAAACTTTTGAGAAAGGCATAAAAACGATACGCATCGTCGTCGGTGTAACGAAGCGCGGGCATGTGGTCGTAAGAAGCAACGCCGACTACCAAGGCCCAAACTTTGGCTTGGGGTATTTTTACGGCGGGCGCTGCGGGGACGGTTTCTGCTACGGGTGCAGACTGATAATCAGTAGGGCGTTCTTTGCCCAGATATTCCCCATTGCGCCAAAAACCATCCACCAGAGTTCCGTCGCGGATGCTTAGCACACCTTGTCCGAAGAATGCGCCGGCCTGCCATTCGCCTACATATCGGTCGCCGTTGGCGTAATCGCAGATGCCATATCCGTGGGGAACGCCATTGGAGAACGTACCGACGTATTTGGCAGAACCCTCTTTATAAACGTAGGTTCCTTTGCCGTCGTTGCAATCGCCAGACACGCATCCGTATTGATTTCCTTGCACCAGACTTTGGCCCAAAAATTCACCTTGGCGCCACTCGCCGTTCTCTTCTGCACCCGATTCTTTTACGAAACGAGTGCCTGGTCCATCGGGGTAATTTTCTTTAAAGTGACCCACATATTTATCTCCATTGGAAAAATAGAACGTGCCCTCACCCTGAAATTTTCCGTTCACAAATTGTCCTTCAAACTTGCTGCCATCAGGGTATGCGAAAATACCTTCACCGCTTTGACAATCGCCCGAGAGGCAGCCTGATTGGATGTTAGTGCCGTCGTCGGAGCGTTCTTCGTTTTTCTTGGAGATATATTCTGCCAGCACGATGCCGTTTTCGTCCACGGGTTTTCCCTTGCTCCAGAGGCCTGTGCGGGTCGTGCCGTCGGCGTAGGTTTTGGTGCCTTTGCCTTCGGGGAAGCGGTTTTTCCACTCGCCGCTATACTTGCTTTTATTGGTGTAATAGCATACCCCGACCCCATGGATTTCGCCATCTTTGAAATCGCCGATATACTTGGCGCCGGAGGGGTAGATATAGGTTCCGCGCCCATTTTTACAATCGCCCGATACGCATTGCGCGTGAAGGCTTTGTGCGATAAAAAGAACAAAAATCAGGAGGGAAAAATTGCGTTGGAACATAGGTGTGCAGACCGGATTTAGGTGATTATAGTCGATTGGTTCGATTTTGGACGATTGATTCGATTGATTGGATTGGTTCGATTGGTTCGATTGATTGGATTGGCAATCGATGCTTAGAGAACCAAAACGTTCAAAACCACATGCAATAACTATAAATCAAGAGACCAGAAAAGTGTTTACGAATGGGAGTATTAACTTTTGTGTGGGGGATTTATTGCCTGAGGCAGGGGGGTGTGGGCATTGGTCAGTTTTTTGACAAATCGGGAAAAAGGGTGTTGAGTGGAAATCTGGCTCTTTAGCTCGTGTTTTGTCACTTTTTGAGCCCAAAAAGTAACCAAAAAGGCTCGGCTGTCGAAAA
>CAZKBH010000100.1:0-8067 GCA_964550795.1 uncultured Saprospiraceae bacterium | reverse complement strand
AACGCCGTACAAGCTAAAATTTGCCGCTTGAAGGCCAGAAACTAAAGGTTAGACAAGCACTTAAAACGGCTATTCTACAACATCGGCATACCGCAGCCTAACCATGCTTAGCAATGGCTGTCCCGCATCTCGCGTGACAGCCTTTTTTCTTGTCATCAAGTTTCTATCTTTGCCGCTTACAAAGTTGATAAGGGTCTATAGCGTTGATGAAGGTTTATTTTTGCACTCAGAAAGTGCCAGATTCCACCTTTTCGTGTGCAAATATAAACCTTCATCAACCCCATAAACGCTCCTCAACATTTCTCTACTTCATGGCTGATTTTTCCAAACTAAAATTACAGGCCGTTCAAACCCGCCGCGACATCGTGCGCATGGTGTTCAACTGTCAGAGTGGGCACCCTGGCGGATCACTCGGCTGTGTCGAATATTTCGTTGCGCTCTACGGGAATGTGATGAAACACAAAGCGAAACCGTTCAAAATGGACGGCAAAGGGCAGGATATGTTCTTTCTTTCCAATGGGCACATCTCGCCCGTTTGGTATTCTGTACTCGCACGCTCGGGCTATTTTCCGGTTTCGGAACTCAATACTTTTCGCAAATTAAACTCGCGTTTGCAGGGCCACCCGGCCACGCACGAGGGACTACCAGGCATCCGTATGGCATCCGGTTCGCTCGGACAAGGTATTTCTGCTTCCATCGGGGCAGCACTGGCCAAAAAACTGGACAGCGACCCGCGCCTGATTTACTGCCTCACGGGCGACGGCGAACTAAACGAAGGCCAATGCTGGGAAGCCATCATGTCGGCCGCACACCATAAAGTGGACAATCTGGTGGTGACGGTGGACTGGAATGGCCAACAAATTGACGGCCCCACCAGTGCTGTGATGAGCCTCGGCAACCTGCCCGCCAAATGGAAAGCGTTCGGCTGGGACGTGTTGATTTTGGAAAACGGCAACGATATGGATGCGATGATTGCCATGTTGCGCAAAGCCAAACGCCGCACCGGCAAAGGCAAACCCGTGGTGATCCTGATGAAAACCGAAATGGGCTACGGCATTGATTTTATGCAAGGAACCCACAAATGGCACGGAAAAGCGCCCAATCAGGAACAATTAGACACTGCGATGGGGCAATTGGCGGAGACGGAACTGGGGGATTTTTGAGTCCGGCTTTTTTTTAGAAATATTTTGCTGGTTTTAGGTTTAGGGTTATACATTTGCAGCCCAATTTACCCGCCGTAGCTTTAGCGAAGGCGGGTTTGGCCTTCGCTAAAGCTATGGCGGAAAGTAATAAGCCCGCCTTCGCTGAAGCTACGGCGGGTAAAGGGGGATTAGCTCAGCTGGTAGAGCGCTTGCATGGCATGCAAGAGGTCATCGGTTCGATCCCGTTATCCTCCACGAAGCCTCATCTTGAGAAAGATGGGGCTTTTTTTGTTACTATAATGCCACCGCGATGCGGTTCTTTCTTTCCGCCCTTTGGGCTACCATAATGTCGCCGCGATGCGGCTTTTTCTTTCCGCCCTTTGGGCTACCATAATGCCACCGCGATGCGGCTTTTTCTTTCCGCCCTTTGGGCTACCATAATGTCGCCGCGATGCGGCTTTTTAAGCCTTGGGGGAGGTGACACGTCGTTTGGGGTCCTTGTTTGTGATGCCTGATTTTAAATTATTTGATTGACTCAGAGAAAATGTATAGATTTAAAATCATATAAAGTGCCGCTGGTAGAGAAATCCAAATGTTATCTTTTAGTTTGATTCTTACTATTAATCCAGCCAACATAAGGAGTCCAAGCCCTAGAGATGAGATCGTTAAAATCGGGCCGAATTTTAGTCCCACCAATAGACCCGTAGCGCCTAAAAACTCTAAGATGATGGTTAACAGACCGAGTTTTTCCAGATTAAATCGTTTGAACTCGTTTTTCATATGGGGTGATATGAAATAGGCCGCTACGTAGGCATAAAATGACAGACTGGATATTAGCACTAAAATTGTCTGGATGGTCATATCTAAACTATTGGGCCGAACTTAGTGCAATAAAAACGCTTAGTATTAAAAGTACCAGAGATGGGAGGTGTTTGATAAATGGATTTTTGATCTTGAAATGAAAATATTGAGCAGCTATCATAAACACCCCCATCAGTACGGCAGGAATTTGGGATAAGGATGGATACCAGATACTTGCAACAAGCAAGGTCGCCAAAGCAATTTTGGATACCCCTACGAAGTTCCGGGTGAGGTCACTTAGTCCAAATTGTTCGAACTCTTTAACCACATTATGATACCTGAACACCCAAACATAGGCAACAGAAAGTGCCAAAACCATTTTTGCTAAACTCAGAAAGTTCTCCATGTTATTTTACCGGTACTAACTGTCCTAATCATGTGGCTTTTCGGAATTCGCCCCGTTTTTTATAGGGGTCTCTGGACTCCCCTTTGCAAAATATCCTGGTTATCGAGGTGACACCTTTAACGCCGAAGGTGTCACCTCGATAACCAGGCTCAGGAACAGGCTATTGTAGGTGTGGTAAGGCAGCGCGGCGGCGGAGTCGAATTTCATGACGGAGGGGGATAGCGGTCAACGTTTTTCTGCATAAAGTACCATTTTAATTGATGAAGATTAAACAATAGGGACTCCGAAAAACTATAATCATTTGCTAGTAAATCATCAATTTTTGAGGGTATTTCTGATTCTGAACCATAGTAAACTGTAATGCGTTCATACACTTCTTTTTCATTGCCATGCAAATCATTCATCATCGAATTGAGTCTGCTAAATCCAACGAATTCTGGTTTGCCGCCCCTGCTAATCCATCGAAAATAGCCAACAATTACGGTTTCCTGAATAGATACTCCTGCCCCTAATTTATTCTCCTCGCGCAACTCACGTTCCATAGCCTTTTTTATCGTCAGCGGGAAAGAATAGTTCTCGTTCTCTACTTTGACCAAATCTGCATAATCACATGAACCACTTCCAGTTGAGACTATTTTCCCAGCCCGTATTTGATTTTTATCATTTTGTTTCCAAAAAACCATGTATTTGTCCTTTGTAAGGGCAATAGTGGATATACCAATGTGGTGGTTAAGATAAGAGGATGTGATATCAGAGATAACCCACTTGCCGCCCTTAGGGGTAAAGGGGGCATAATTTCGGGCATCTGCAATGACATCAGAGGAATCCAGTTTCGAGACCAGGTGTTTTCCATACCGCTCATTGGTAAGAAAACTGTCGAAGTATGAACCTTTGTGGCAGATTACTTCCGGGTTATCTTTTTCAAGATCACAGGAAAGGCACAATTTTTCTTCATTAAAAAAATTTTTGCCTTCTTTTAATGAATAGAAATATTGGTGTGTCAAAAATGGCAGTAAAATATTCTTTCGATTATTTATTCTTGTCCATATCTGCTTAAAACCATTTTGGTTAATTATAATGGTTTCGATTTTATCTTGTGTAAGCAGATTATTAATGATTTCCGAGGAAATAAAGAAATTGAATTCATTGTTATTTTTGATTTTAATTGTGTCAAATCCATGAATTCTTTCTTTTTCACTCGGTATAACAAGATCTGTATCTATGTTTTTCTCAACCAATTTTACACTTTCTGCTTCTTCTTTTGCCTTATATCGTTTGTGCCAAAGCAACCCTATTCGAACCAAAATTTTTATTACTTGAGACAAAAATGCAAACGAAAAAAGTTTGTTGATCCAAGTGGCATCTTTTGAAAAAGACAAAAAAACAGACTCGGTTCCGCTCTGAGATAAGTCATATACTACCTTTATTAGCGTCAATAAAATGAATAACAAATCGAATACAAAGCCCCAAGCTTCGTACCGTTTAATTTTAAAAAGGTATTTGATGAAATCAATGTGAGATCTCCACATAATGTAAACCGGGTTTGTGCAACAAGTCTATTCGTGGCGAAGGTAACCACTTTGCGTGTTTTAATTTCGGGAACAACAGCACTTCCCCCAGCTCGGACGCTGCATCATGTGCGCCCCTCAAACAAAGCCTACGGTATGTACATTAAATCCACTGAATATCAATGATTTACCAAAGATACTTAAGCAATCAAGCTTTCGTGAGTTGGGCTCCCCGACGAATCGGGACAGGCTTTGACGAGATCCGTCCACATCCAGTGCGCTTTGGCCAAAGTCTTTGGGCGACCACGAGGGTCGCCCTTACTTGGCTAGGGCATTTCTAGGTGACACCTCGTTTACCGTTGTTTACCAACTGTATTTACCAAATTGCGCCAGGGCGAACATCTTGCAAGGGTGGAATCATACTCCAAATTGATTCAGGTCATTCCAGATTACCCTCCACATCGCCAATTTTGCCACCGCAACAAGTCTATTACTTTCTACCATGAAACACTTTACATCTTGTGTGCTAATGCTCTTGATTGGCCTGTCGCTCGGAGCCCAGGAATCTCCCTGGCGCTTTGGCGCTTTCGGTATGCTTGGAAAATCCAAATTCACCTTCACGGATGCCCCATCAGATTATACCAACAAACTGGCCTTCCAGTCCGGGTTATACGGTCAGTATACGCTTCCAAAGGGTCGTGTCGCCTTTCGCGTGGGGCTGGGCTATTCACATACCAAAGGAGGGTACAATGGCGCTTCCCCGGACTTTGGGTTTCCGGGCCTGCCACCGATTTCTGGCGATCCATACAAAGCATCTTTTGAGTACAGCCATATCTTACTCCCGATGGAGATGCTGATAGACCTTGGAAATGACCCCGCAGCCGGATTTTATGTGCTTTTTGGGCCAACACTGCAATTTCAGGTGAAACGACAGGCGGAAAGAACCGTGTATCTCAACGGTATACCATTGACCAACGAGATAAGCGAAACAGCCGACAGGAACCTCGATCTTCTGGGCGAGTTTGGCCTGGGTTATGCATTTCCGCTGGGCTCCGGGTATCAGTTTTTTGTGCAACCGGTGGTAAGTACCAATATTCCCGGGAATGTCCTTGACTTCATTGGTCAGGAAAAACGGCGCGCACATAACCACATAACGGTCTATGTCTATGGCATTGCACTCGGGGTGTCGCATAGGCTGTGAAGGTCCCGCTGGTGCAAATGCTGTAAGGCTTGTACCGACTACTCATGCCGGTTTCACCGGCCGAACCAATAGACTGTACTGCTTGAGCGGAATGGGCAAATTTTATTTGATAGGTGGAGGTGTCACCTCGTTTGCTATGATCGGCCATATAACGGGTCTGACAGCTGGCGAAAAGACTGCAAGCCTTGTGCCTATATTTGCGCCGGTTTTAACAGTTCAACCAAACTGGGACAATTAAATCACCTCCCTCTATGAAAGAAAATAAAACTGACCCAACCCACGCCATTTTATTCGCATATTTAGAAAAAATTCGTCCCACAGAAGATATCCGAAGCCAGTTGGATATTGGATATGATTATGATGGAAAAGTCATTGAGTTTTATGAAATCCGGCCTGACTGGATGGATGCGTCCATTATTCGGCATCACCCTTTTGCAAAAATTAGACATGTGAAATCTAAAAATATATGGAATCTTTACTGGAAACGAGCCAGTGGGAAGTGGGAATCGTATCAACCGTTCCCGCATGCATCCAAACTGCAAAGTTTATTGGATTGTATTGAGCAGGATGAGTATGGGTGTTTTTACGGATAGATAGTACCGATAAAACCATAACCTCCAAATCGCGAGGTTATTATTACATCGGCACTTACCCCATCTTTTGTTGAAGCGTAATCACCATAAATTCAGCGGGACGTGTTACGGCGATGGTCACTGTAATATTCATGACCCCATTCAGAATATCCACCGGAGTCATGGTCGAGCCAAGGCCAATATTTACCCCAAACGCATCCGCCGGGGTGCCACCGGCCAAGCCACCGGATTGCCAAACGTTGGTCAGGAAATTGCTAATCATGGATTTTACAGTGAGCCAAGTGTTCGCATCATTCGGCTCGAACACATAAGGTTTGATAGCATATTTAATGGATTGTTCTATATATATAATCGTGCGCCGCACACTGACATAGCGCCAATCCGGACTATTTCCATCCAGGGTCCTCGCGCCCCAAATAAGCACACCTTGACCTGGGAAGTTGCGGATGGCATTCACCGCCTTCCCATTGAGCGGAACGTTCAAGTCCTCTTGTTCTTCCTGGGTAATGTTGACCGCTGGACGGATCACCGAGTTAAGGCTCAGGTTCGCTGGTGCCTTGAACACTCCGACCTGATTGTCCACCATGCAATAAACGCCTGCGAGACCAGCACTGGGTGGCAAAAAGTTTAATTTCTCCAGCACTGCAGTCATGATTGACTTATACAATGGGCTGATTGCTAACAAAGTTTGGTGCAGGGTATTGTCGCTTGAAAGAGCGGCTTTGTCCAGCCCGTTTGCGTCCTCCTTAGCGGCATCGTTGATTGATTTTATGACAGTTTTGATGGCATCGGCGCGATTTTTATTCAATCCTTTCGATACGTTTTCGTCCACCTCCGCTAAAAGCAATGCGATCAATTGATCCCAGGATCCACGGTCAATGTTTCTAAAATTCACAGCACTCGAATCCGTGATATTGGTGTGCAGCCATGGATAATATGCGGCGCCCCAACTCAGATTTTCGTTGCCGATTTGCTCGCGGAAATCGCGCACAAGCTCTTGGGTATCTGGTTTTTGGGTGTCCTTTTCATCCATGAATACATCCAGGATACAGAAGCGGCTGGCCATTTTTTCGCAATGCAGGAGCATTGATTGTTGCAGGGCGGCACGATCCGCTTCCCCGAGCAGCATGGCATCTGGAATTACCAATAAGCTGGGTTCAGGTTCCTGCTGCAAGGTCGCAATGCCTTTTAAGCCGAGTTTGCCATTCGCTACGGTTTCGCTGTTGAAATCAGCAAGCACTGGCTTCGAGTTGTAATTTCCAATGGATACAATATAACAATCGGAGCCTCCATTGGCAAAAAAGAGTTTCATACTATAGTATAGCAGAAATCGGGTCTCGGTCTTGGGAGAAAGTTCGAACTGGAGCGGTTTGTCGCCGGAAGCGGTAAGCGCATACCTGGTGTCCGGCGCTTCTCCAAAATACAGCAGATATTCTGCCAGCGACGAAATTCGAGTCGGGATATTATGGAGGTTTTTTTTGTCTCGAATGGCCTTTTCCGTGTACCCAATAAACGCGGGCACTGCCGTGGCAACAGGGACTATCGAGTTGGGGAATGCGTTTTTCTCCTCGATGTAAACGCCTGGGGTGGATAGGATTTTTGACATGATCGATATTAATGGAATTTAAGTCCTGTTTAGCAAGCTGATGGCTACTGCCTTTTACCCTCTGCTTGAACTACCGAGAAAAACTCGGTAGTTGGTTTAATAATTCCAGTGTCCGGGGTTCGATAGTGCGTAGGTGTAACATCGGAATGCTTCAATAGGAGTATCAAAATAGGCAGCACAGAAATGGAGGGTTCGTTTGTCTAGATAACGCAACTGCGTGACTACCTGCTTAATTGTTTCTTTGCCGTAAAACGACTTAATCTTTTCCCAATCGGACAACATACCGTGGGACAACACACGATCAATGACCCACGATTTGCATTTGTCAAAATCTATTTTGGTCCGATCAACGTCCCAGAATAGGTAATTGCTAAATTCACTGTGAGATATAGTTGTTTGCACGATTGACCACTTGTTTGTTGGCAAAAATAGGAAGTTTTGTGCTATTTCCCATTTCAAGTTAGAGACTGACTCAGCTTCCCCCACCTCGGTTACCAAGCTTTAGCTAAGTTGTCTTCCTAGCGGGATCTGTCCACATCCAGTGCACTTTGACCACGGTCTTTGGGCGACCATGTTCTTTGGGCGACCACGAGGGTCGCCCTTACTAGGCATGATCCGTTTGATAGTGGGGAGTAAATGTGTGTATTTCGAGGTGGTGGAGGTGACACCTCCCTCCGGCAAAAGAAGTGCGGGGTCGTAAGACCCTCGCACGGCGTTCAGCTTAGGATTTGTGGTTCTGAAAGCCGGATTCTAAAGAATATCAGCATTCGGTGTTATCAGAGGTATCGGTCATTTTCGGTGTTCCATTAC
>CAZKBH010000099.1:0-8334 GCA_964550795.1 uncultured Saprospiraceae bacterium | reverse complement strand
GCATAACCTTCGTCGGTACGCAACACCTCCGGGGTTCCTTTCAATTTTTTGCTCAGCATCTGCACGAGATTGGTCCCAAAAGAAGTGCTTTTACTGTCTTTTTGTGCATTGGACTGGCCTACACCGTTGTCAGATACTTTCAGGCAAAGCTGATTTTGTTCATTTTCCCAAAGTGCGATGCGGATGACACCAGCGCCACGATTGCCTTCAGCGTTGTCTGCCAGACCCGGTTCATCGGAAAGGCTTCGGCGATTAAATGGAAAAGCATATTTCAGAGAGTTGGTTACCAACTCGTTGATTATCAAGCCCAAAGGAATCGCTGTGTCCACATCTAAATACATCGGCGCTACCTCGTATTCGATCCGCACCCGTGCATCCTCCATCCCAAACGAATCCAACATATTCTGTCCAAACTGCTCCAGATAACCTTTCATTTCTACCTTGGCCACATTATCGCCCATGTATAGTTTTTGGTGGATGAGGCCCATGGCATCCACCCGGTTTTGTCCCTCTCGCACAGCATTCAGCGCGGTATCGTCGGTGATTTGCCGGGATTGCAGATGAAGCAGGCTGGACAGAATCTGAAGGTTATTTTTGACCCGGTGGTGGATTTCTTTGATGAGAAATTCCTTTTCTTCGTTGCGTTTGCGCAATTTGCGGGCAAGTAGAAATAAAAACACTCCAGCTACCAAGACTATCAGAAAGCCTCCTAAAAGTGCCCAGAATTTAAACCGCTCCTGGCCCAGTTGAGCTTCCTGCATGGCAATCAGGGTCTCTTTTTTCTCAACTTCATATTTAGCTTTCAACCCTTCGGCTTCTTCCAGCTGCATTTGGCTCATCAGGGTATCCTGATAGTAATTCACGAAATGATAGAGGGCGGCATAGGCGTTTTTATAATCCTGCTTTTGATGGTATATCTGTGCATTGTAGCGCAGGGATTGTGCATATTCGTAGTTAGCGTTAAACGTTCTGATTGTGCTCAAAGGCTTCATCGGTTTTATCAAGATTCAGACAGTTAGCCGTCAGATAAATGTTTGCGGTCATGAATTGGATACTCTCCGGCGATTTTTTGGTCGCATCGTAAAATTGGCGATAGTACTCATAGGCCTCTTCATTCCGACCTTGTACTTCAAGTGCATTACCAACCTTCGCCATAGCATTGGCGGCGCCCATACTATCTTTTTTTAACAGGTAATAATTTGAACTAAGTTTGAAGATTACAATGGCCGAATCATACTGTTCTTGCTTGAGTTTGAGTGTCCCAATTAGTAAATAGATTCTTGCCAAATTTTGTGTGTCTCTGCAAGCGCTACATAACATTAGGCCCTTTTGAGTTGCCTCCTCTACACCAGCATTGTTTTCAGAAATCAAAGCCACTTTACCCATGGACACTTGAATTCTGCAGAGCATTAGCTGATTATTTTCTGCCTCCGCCATTTTTTGGGCGGTCAATAACAAAGCTGTTGCATTTGGAATATCTCCAGAGGCCGTTTTGGCATTGGCCTGACTAAAAATGCTGTCGAGTGCGGTCTTTTGACCATGCAGATTCGACTGAAATGCGAACAAAAGAACACATACAATTAGGGATGATTTCATACTTTTTTCAAGCGTATGGTTAATTCTTCCTTGGAGGATTTATTGATAGGAATCTGTTTTTTGTGGACGGAGACAAAAAGGTCGCCAATTTCCTCCACATGGGCCAAATTCACAATGAATGAACGATAGACCCGCATAAACTCCGGGATGCCGGACAAGGATTCTTCCATCTGTTTGAGGGGTTGTGTAAGGAGATATTCACGTTCTTTGGTGATTAGTTTACAGTAATAATCATCCGCCTCTAACCAAAGTATCTCACTTAAAAATATCCGTACCATCCGGTCTTTGACCTTGATGAACAAACGATCCTTAAACAGATGGGCCGATGCATCGGAAGGGGCTTCCGCAGGTACGATACTTTGGCCCGCGGCGGTGCTGATGGCGAGTTCAATGGCGTGAATGAGGTCTTTGCCCCGGAAAGGTTTGGAAAGAAAGGCCGCGGGGCGGGTACTTTTGGCACGTGCGAACGTTGCGTCGTCCGCGTTGCTGGTCAGATAGATAATGGGTAAAGTGTTGGTTTCCATTACTTTTTGAGCGGTTTCGATGCCGTCCATATCGCCCTCCAACTGGATATCCATCAGGATGAGGTCCACACTTTCTTGTTGCAAATAATTTAATACTTCCGCTCCGCTGACACAGGGAGGTGCAACATCATATCCCATTTCGAGCAGCCGATCCGCTAAATCCGCTGCAATGATAGGTTCATCCTCAACAATGAGTACCCGAATACTTTTCATAAGCGGCGAAATTAGCATATTTCAGATTGCTTCCATGGGATAGGATGCCTGGAAACAAAATTCTTAAGAAAATACTAAGTACCAACTCATTTTGTATGAACACCTACAAACGCACCATCTTCCGTACCGCACTGTGCGTAGGCGTTTCCAATTTGCAATATAAAACCCCAATGGCGTTGTATTGCGCTAAGTCCAGTTCCACCGTGTTCAAGCCTGCCGGATAATCGGCTGATTTTGACCAGATAACGCTGCCGTTTCCGTCAAAAACCGTCAAGATAGCGTTACTGGATTCGGGTAATTGGAAACGGAGCGTCGTTTTGTTCGCAAACGGGTTGGGCTGGTTTTGGAACAACTCAAACGTCGCATTTGGATTGCCAAAGCGCAGCGCTACTTCTTTCTTACGCAGCAATGTTCCACCGGAAGACACTTTTTGGTACGCCTCTGCGGAAGCAATTTGATTGCCGATTCGAAGCATATCGCGCAGTAAACCCGCTTTTTTAGCCTTTAAACGCAGGGAATATCGAGCCAAACCACCAGCTTCCCAAGCGATGTTGAGCAGGGACTGGGCAGGGAAATAGGCAAAATGTTCTTGGGACATGTCGGCTCCCGGCTTTAGCTCCAAAAGTTCCAAACCATCCATTTCGAGCGATAACTGGCAGCCTTCCAGGGGCTCAGAAGCCTTGAATTCCAGTTCAAAAATTTCATCCTCCTGCACCAAACGATCCTCGGTATCCATATAAACCCTGCCTTCAAACCGCTCGGAAACCGAGGCTTGAGCGTTGGGCGTTGAGCTGTAATTCACATCGCCAACTTTGATGCCGATGAAATTATACGGCAACCCGTTGCTGAGTGGAATTTTTTCGGGAAATGCCGTTTGAAAAGGATTCAGCGGATTCGGAAAACTAAAACTGGAATCCACAAAACGCCAACTCTTGTTGTTGGGTAATGCGGTATAAATGCCCAGGATGAGTTTACGGAATTCCACAATATCAAAAGTGGTAATACTGCCGCTTTTATTGGCATCCGCAGCAATCATTTTATACGGAGAGTTGAATGGCTCCGAGCCTAGTATATGTTTGGAAATCAGTACCAAATCGAAGGTCGTTACGCCGTTAAGTGGATTGTCGTTCTTTTCAGGTAAAATAGAATAACTGGACGGGTAAAATGGCAGACCGGTTATTTTGTACCATCCAATACTATCGGTCAATAGCCCCACCGGAGCTCCAGGTGGCATAACAGGGCTTCCATCGTTCAGCGTAATCAGTGCGCCCTCTACGCCTTCACCTGGCTCTGTAAAGATCCGTCCGGTGTTTCCTTCCTGTACCTGACAAGCACCAAGATTGTCTTCAATCATGACGGTTACGGTGCAGGAAGACCTGTTTCCATATTCGTCAGTCGCCCATAGTTCAATACACTGCGGGCCGAGGTCATCACAGTAAAATGTTTCGGATGTGATGGCGGAATTGGTGAGGATATTAAAGGGAAATCCAGTCCCTGTTCCACACTTGCGGACACCCAAGGGGATCTCATTAGAGGGGGTGTACGCATCTTCCACGGATTGAAGTAAATCGGTCGTTTGTACGATTACAGAGGCATCTATTTGCAATTGAAAGAACTGGGTGTCCTTGCAAACCAAGGTGGGAGCCATGCAATCTCGCACGTTGAAATTGTATTGGTATTCAGCATTATTACCGCATTGATCGGTGATAAACCATTTGATGTAATGTTCGCCAAGTGGTAGCTGCGGCGGAAAATGTGTGTTGGGGTTTTGCGCTGTATTCCAGGTCACGCGGGCTGTTTTGGACCTGCCCGATACCGTTTCTTGTTTTGCAAACCCCATTTTTTGGTTGGCAGGTACAGGTCGCTTATCGAAGGCTCGGGGGGTGCCGCCCAGGAAATTGGGCGTATGGAGGTTTTGATATCGCACATTGTTCCAGCCGAGACCATTCGCGCCAAGATTTTTGGAGTGGATGACTGTTTCAGCGATTCCGTTAGCGTCCAAATCAAGAAAAAGCAGGTAATCTATTTGAATCTCCGATCCTGCACAATCATCGGTTGCGGTAGTCGTCAGTTCCGTTGGACTCTCGGTCAGGTCATTGGTATCCCGTTGAGCATCATACCAATACGATTCGTGCCAGAAGTCAGGGTTGTTTTCGCCTGTCCAGTTCTGATTGCTGCAAGTGGGCTGCACAAATGTCCCTTTAGGCGCTATTCCGTCAATAATTTTAATAATCTGCTTGTACCGATACCCATTGGCGTTATCGCTCCAAAATACGCAGTAATTGGTGGCAGAAGGATCCGAAGGGTTGATTTTTACATTGGTAGGTTCCCATGGCGATAAGGCATCACAAGCGGATACGGTGGGGCCGGGCAGGTTGTCGGGATGGTTGTTGGTCGCATTGGGGTTTGGATTCGGAATCAGTACCAAAGGCAAACTCGCATCATAAGTGCAACGGTTGGTGATTTTCCAGGTGCGCTCTATCTTGAGGCAGGCATCCGGTACTACGGTAAACACTTCATCTGTGAACGTCACATCAAAAAACTCGCAGTTTTGCCCAAAAAAACTCGGCTCACCATAAATACCTGAGCTGTCACAAAGGGTCACAATCACATCGTCTGGAAAACGCACAAAATAATCCTGCTTGTAATTGACGGTGATGGATTGTGAACAGCTGGCAGTGTTTCCCGAATCATCCAATACGGTGAAGATTCGGACCAGGGAGCCCACCTTACACAGCGTATCAAACTGACTGTAATCCAGCGTTGTCAGGGTAGAATCAACCACACATGACATATCAACGATACCGCCATAAGACTGAAGGCTAGGGTCAAATTCTTCACAATTCACCGTCACAGGCTGCGCTGCGACGCAAGCAAGCGGGTTTAGATCCTCCACCAGGATGCGTAAGGCACAGTCTGTGAAATTGCCCATCCCGTAATTATCCGCTACTACCCCGATTGGAGTGGGAATATCGTACACCCGTAACATGGCTTCGAGCGTGTCGTATAAGTTGAGGCAGCAAAAACGCAACGTATCGCTCCAAACCGTATCATACAAACAAGCAGTGTTTTCAATCCATCTAACTTTGAAGGAAAGATCGGTGCAATCGTCGGTTGAACCAAGGTCAAAACTCGAGGCTGGCAGCGCAAGGGTTCCGGTTTCTAACAAAAGTGCAGTGGAAAAGCTGTCACAGAGTGCCACAGGAGGCACCGTATTGCTCACAAAAAGCTCAAAAACGCAGTTGTTTACATTGCCACAACTGTCCGTAGCCCAATAGGTAACCGTGGTGTTGCCCATCGGAAGCGACGCGAGACCCATGATGCCCAGGGTGTCAAAACTTGAAAGGTCATTGCCAATAAAATCGCCTAAAGACCCAGTGCGCGTTTTGTTCATGCCCTCATCCACCCAAGAAGCGCTGAAAGCAGTTATTTGCGAACAAAGGTCATTCAGAATGAAATCGGGCAAATCCACTAAGCCCCGACAAGAGTCGGAGTTTGCTGAAACCACCACGCTGGGCGGACAATCAATCACAGGACCTGACTGATCGGTCAGGTAAATATTTTGGATAAATGGTCCGGTTCCGATTGCCGAGCAAAAATCATATTTCTCCCAAACGCGCTGAATTTGCACATTTCCACAGGGCAGTGGCAGCGGAAAATCTTGATAAAAAGCCGATAAATCGCATACAAGGCCATTAATTAAATCATACCGTCGCCCTTGAAAGATTACATAAGGTTGGCCCGTAATTGCCGTTCCTGGATCATTGTTTGGGCAACTAATCGTCAGGTCTTCCGGGATTTGCAGCTCATCCATGGTATGCCGATGCTTTTGGATCAATTGAAGGCAAGTACCTATGTTTCCAAATTCGTCCGTGGCCTGCCAAGTCCGCGAGATAGTCCCATCCTCGGCACAGTTGAAAGGGCTGGCATCGTCCAAATACACGATGTCCGTCACGTCGCCGCAAGCATCACTCACCAGCGGGAAAGCCGTTGCAAAACCAAGACTGTCACGCAAAAATTCAGGACTGGAACTTGTCTCCGCGCAGGAAATGGTGATGTCTGCACATTGCAAAACCGGGCCTGTTTCGTCCAGGATTTTGATGTTGCCCCAACAACTATTGTTGGTTTGGGTATCGGTTACCCGAACCATATAATTTCTACCGATATCAAACGGACCAAAAATCGCGGGCACCCAAGCGCCGTTCCCCAGTGGCAACGTTTTGTCAACGTGAACAGCGTAACGACTTGGACAGCCATAAGGCCCATTTACCAAAACATCTTCGGGCACAATGGTTGCAGAACAATTGCCATCTAAGTGCACGTCAAAATTCAGCTTACAAGTCAGGCTGGTGTTGGCAGACTCCGTCACAGTGAATGTAAAAGAACAACTGGCGGTGTTCCCGGCTAAATCAGTAGCCAAAAACACGCAAGTGTTTATCCCGATTGGGAAGGCTGTGCCCGAGGCAGGGCCAGATGTTTGCGTGAGCATGACCGGACCGGCATCATCGGTGGCCGTGACCGTAAAATTTAGCACGGTGTCGCACTGAAAATTGCCGAGGGTAATGGTTGCCGAAGCCGGGCATTGGATTACCGGCGGTATGGGGTCCATCAATGCCGTTACGGGAAATGTATGGTTATGGGGGTTGGCCGTGACAGAAATGTGGAGGGAAGTAACTGATAAGATAAGGAGTAAAATCTGTTTCATAGGAGGATTCTATGCGTTCGTTTGGAATGCTTCCTATTATAACGGCAAAAATTGAGCCGTTTTTGGCAGTTAGTAGGGGAAATAAGTGTCATATAGTGTGGTATGGCCTTCAGGCCGTCGGGAAGCGCGCCATTTATGGCGCTGAAACATTTAAAAGGGGCGTAAACACCCCTTCTCCCGACGGCCTGAAGGCCATACCACCATTTATGAGTCACCGCCTCACTTTTATCCAAAAAAAAGGTCGCCCCGACCATTCGAGGCGACCTTTATCAGGGTTAAATGAGGCGGTGATTCGAAGTCACCGCCTCATTATCTTCCCATTTATTGGTTCAAAATCAATCGTTTACCTGCCCTCAGCTCTTCCGAGCTAAGCTCCAGGAAGTACAGGCCCGGTGCTTCACTGTCCAACTGAACCGAAATACTGTTCGCTCCCTTCGCACCCATTCCTTTCTGAATCAGCACAGCTTTTCCATCCAGGTTAAAGGCCCGGAGGACGAAGGACTGTACCTCCGGCAACTCAAATTCCAAGACGACCAGCCCGTTCGTCGGGTTGGGGTAAGCCGAGAGGTTGAGCGAAGCGCTGGGTTCGCTTTCCGCGCTCGGGGCTTCCGGTCTGGGGGAAGGCCCGCTGGGCAGTACAGTTATTTGGGAGGTACAGTTTGAGCCATTGTTACTCCAGTCCCGGACCGTGATGGTCAGGTTGTACACACCCGGAACGAAATAGGTCTGCGCCACGGGTGCATAGGAGGTAACCGAGCAGTTGTCGGTACTATTTGCTGCAAGCTGGGAGGATTGCACCGTCACGGAGCCATTCACAAGTGCCACAACTACGTCCTGACAAATGGCAGTGGGTGCAATGTTGTCGCGGACGGTAATCGCAGCGGTACAGGTGCTGCTGTTGCCGGAATTATCGGTCACGGTCATCACGTTGATCACTGGCGAGGCAATATCTCCACAATTGAATTGTGTACGGAGCAGGGTTCTACTGTCAATGCCACAGTTATCGGTACTTCCATTGTCCACCTGATTGATGCTCAGCGTAGCTTGGCCAGCCCCGTTAAGGAAAATGGTCACGGGTTTGCAAAGCGAAGTGGGTGGCGAGACATCCCTCACGGTTACCCTGGCAGTGCAAGTGGCGGTGTTTCCACTCAAATCAGTCACTGTAAGGGTGACGGTATTGATCAGGCCGATGTTCGCACAAGTAAAGGTTGGCGAGTTGAGACTGAGCGTGAAACTACAGTTGTCACTGCTTCCATTATTGATTGCCGATGGCAGCACGGTGATGGTACCATTCAC
>CAZKBH010000098.1:0-8548 GCA_964550795.1 uncultured Saprospiraceae bacterium | reverse complement strand
ACCACATTGACCACATTGACCACATTGACCACATTCCCCCCATTCCCCACATTAACCACATTGTCCACATTCCCCCCATTAACCACATTACCTCACATTGTCCACATTCTATTAAGTGAATCGCCCAACGCTTCCTATATTTCAGGACATTTCGTTCAATTCAAACTACATCGAGGAGTACATCCCGATGCAGCCCCTGCATACGATGGTGTTCGACCGATTTTGTGAGGATGGCTGGACGTATTGGTCCGACCAGATTTTCCGGCGCAACTACTGGGAATGGCGGGGGCAGCCCTGCCGGGTGATTTTATTGCGGATTGATTTGCGCAATTTCGAGTTCAGCAAAAGCCAGCGCAAATGTCTGCGCCGCAATGAGGATCTGGTGATCCTGCGCCGTCCGATTCGGATTGAGCCGATGCACGAGCAGTTGTTTGAGCGGCATGCACAACGGTTCAAGCACAACCGTCCGGAGAGCATTTATGGCTTTTTCAGCGCATTTAGCAGCCTGATGCCCTGCTACGGGATCCAATTTGATGTATTTAAGGAGGATCGTTTAATCGCCACCAGTTACTTCCACGTTGGGCGACGAAGCATGGCGGCCAATTATTGTATTCACGAGCCGGACGAATGGAAACGGGGTCTAGGCACGTTCACGATGCTCAAGGAAATCGAGTTTGCCATCGAGCATAAGCGCCCGTATTACTACCCCGGATTTGTGTACGATGTGCCCAGCGAATTTGATTACAAGCTGAATTTCAATCACTTAGAATACTTTGACTGGTGGGGCAATTGGTACCCGCTGGACCGCCTGCCTGTGCGTGATTGGCGCAGCGAGTATGAAGTAGCGCCGCCGCTGACAGAGGATGAATTGAAGGATTATCGGAAGGATGTGCCGTTGTGAGCGGATTTCTAGATTTCTGAAACGTTTACTAAACTTTAAAAGTTTAGTAAACGTACAGCCATTTCGGTGTTCTTCACGTACGTACACTTTAAGTTCGGCCTACCAAACAGTCATCCCACTTCCATTCTAACAAAATATTTTACTCCAAAATTGGAAACTCGCAGGGGAATTGTAATTTTCGCCCACAAATTTTTATTTCACCTACACCTTTTCCTGTCAACGCTTATGAAAAAGCAACTTTTACTCCTTCTGCTCGCCATGCTGGGTTGGGGAGCGGCGCATGCACAAATCCCGGATGGAAGCGTCGCACCCGACTTCAACGCCACGGATCTGGACGGCAATAGTTACAACTTATACAGTATGTTGGACTCTGGCTATACCGTTTATCTGGATTTTTCAGCCACCTGGTGTGGCCCGTGCTGGAGCTACCACAACTCAGGTGCCCTAAAAGACCTTTATGATGATTATGGTCCTCAAGGTACCAATGAAGTGCGGGTGTTTTTTTTGGAAGGCGATGCTGCCACCAATCTTTCATGTTTATACGGCCCCGCAGGTTGTAACGGCGGCACGCAGGGGAATTGGGTGGCTGGAACTCCGTATCCCATTATCCACCAACAAGGACCGACGATTGCCAATTCTTATCAAATCAATTACTTTCCCACTGTTTTTTGTGTTTGTCCATATAGTCGAAAAGTTTACGAAGCAGGTACATTGCCGGCTTCTGCATTGTACTCCTTTAAGGACGATGTTTGCGCGCCGCCCCCTTTAATTGTTTCTTTAAACAGCGCAACCAGTGTGCGATGTTTTGGAACCAACACCGGGGCGCTTGATATTCAACCCGAGGGCGGGGCACCACCTTATACCTACGCATGGAGTAACGGAGCGACTACGCAGGATTTGAATAATATTCCGGCAGGTTCCTACTCGGTCACGGTTTCAGGCCTACAAGGCACCCAAGGCGTTCTGGAAGACCTTGAAGTGGAAGGCCCAGCCGAGCCTTTGGAACTTATGGTTGAAAATTCCACCCCAATGGGTTGCAATGGTATTATGGCTACCGCAACGGTGGCTGCCAATGGCGGCTGGAATGCCAATTATTCCTACAACTGGCAAAATGGGCAATTTGGAGAAACCGGCTATAATCTCGGCGTGGGCAACCACGTCGTGAGTGTAACGGACGACAACAATTGTAAAGTAAGTCTTACCATCAATGTAGCGCCCGCAGTGAACCCCACGGCGGTCGTTGCAACACCTGGAACCATCACTTGTGCGCAGCCGAGCATCCAACTCAATGGCTCAGGCTCCAGTTCGGGCGATAACATTGAATATACCTGGCTGCCTGGGGTGGGTGGAAACATCGTTTCAGGCGGGAACACCACCATGCCCATTGTGGATGCGCCCAGTGCTTACACGATTCAGGTGAAAGATATCGTCACAGGTTGTATTTCCTTTGCCAGCAAAACCGTTGCTGCCAACATAGATCCACCAACGGCCGATGCAGGCCCGGCACAAGCCATTTCCTGTGCGGCACCTGAAACCACCTTGCAAGGCTCCGGCTCATCCGGCTCCAATTTTACCTATCTCTGGACGGCCACTGCTGGCGGCAATATTGTCAGCGGCGGCAACACCCTAACTCCGCTGGTCAATGCGGCAGGTACCTACACGTTGCAGGTAACCAATGGCACCAATGGCTGTACTTCAAGCGCCGCAACTTCCGTAACGGGCACGCCCGCACCCACTTTGGCAACCACCAGTGGTGCGCTTAATTGCATCGTTTCAAACCTCACACTTGCCACCACAACCAATGCGGCCAGCCCAACTTTTGTGTGGACAGGCCCCAATGGATTTTCATCCACGGAGCAAAGCCCGACGGTCAACTTGTCTGGTTCGTACAATGTAGTGGTGACCGACAGTATTACCACTTGCACCAGCACTGCCACCGCGAATGTGACGTCCAACATCAGTGCCCCGGGAGCATCAGCAATGGGAAACACCCTTACCTGTGTGGTCAACAGCGTGATGATCAGCGGGACTACACCAGATACCAATGCCATTTTTGCTTGGACGGGGCCAAATAACTTTATGTCCAGTCTGCAAAATCCGACCGTGGATACTGCTGGCACTTATAATTTGGTCGTAACCGATACGCTCAACGGGTGTACCTCTACTGCTGCGGCCATTGTCACGATGAACAATACCCCGCCCACTGCATCTGCGGCAACGCCGGGCAATTTGAATTGCAGCGTTTTGCAAATGCAACTCAATGGTACTGGGTCTTCACAAGGCGCAAACTTTACGTACGCCTGGACGGCCACCAATGGCGGCAACATCGTATCGGGTGAAAATTCTCAAACTCCGCTCGTGAATGCTGCGGGTACTTATGCCATTTTGGTGACCAATACCACCAATGGATGTACCCAAACGGCCTCCACTAATGTGGCACTAAGTCCAAACGTGCTCGCTTCTATTGAATCACAATCAAACGTGCTTTGCAACGGCGCTGCCAACGGTGCGGCGACCGCAATAGGCACTGGCGGCAATGGTTCGTTCACGTATCTCTGGAGCAACGATGCAACCACAGCAAGCATTACCGGGCTTTCGGTTGGAACCTACGTGGTTGTAGTTACCGATGCCGAAAACTGTTCTGCCAGCGTTTCAGTCGCCATCACGCAGCCGGGCGTATTGTCGGCAAATGCGAGTAGTACCGGACAAACGGCCTTCGGTGAAAACGACGGAACCGCTACCGCAAACCCAAGTGGAGGCACGGCCGCTTACACCTATCTCTGGGGGAATGGCAGCACGGACCAAAAGATTTCAGACCTTGCTCCGGGCAATTATAACGTAGTGGTCACGGACGCAAACGGATGCACTGCGGTGCAAACCGTTACGGTCAATTCTTTTAACTGCTTTTTGTCTGCCACCATTTCCGGCAGCAATATCGCCTGCAACGGCGCCAACAACGGATCGGCAGCGGTGCTCGTGAGCGGAGGTGCTGACCCGTTCACATTTGTATGGAGCAACGGAGAAACCTCGCAGTCTGTCAGCAATCTCAACGCCGGCAGCTACACAGTTGAGATCCTTGACGGGAACAGTTGCCCCGCGGTTTTCAGCATTCAAATTACAGAACCAGCATTGTTGGACGCGAATATTGCGGCCACGGCAGAATCTGCCACGGGGGCCAACGATGGTTCCGCCACAGCCAGTCCAACGGGTGGAACAGGTACCTATACTTTCGCCTGGAGCAACGGGGAAACCACCCAAACCATTCAAGACCTCGTCCCAGGCACCTACACAGTGCTTGTAACAGACGAAAATGGCTGTACTTCTGAGCAATCTATAGAGGTTTCCTCCTTCCTCTGCGCGATTTCTGCACAAAATTCTATTGTAAACGTCACCTGTGCAGGTGCGGCCAATGGGTCCATCACGGTTTCGCTTCAGGGTGGAGAAGCGCCGTTTAATTTCAACTGGAGCAATGGCGGCAGCACCGCAACCATCAATAATCTGACCGGCGGAACGTACACGGTAGAAGTTTCGGATGCAAATGGTTGCGCCTTCAGCACCAGTGCAGAAGTGGTAGAACCCCTGCCGCTTTCGGCGGTGGAACTGGAAACCCAGCATCCACTTTGTCCAAACGATGCAAGTGGCTCGGCTACGGCATCCATTTCGGGTGGAACGGAACCTTACACCTTCCTGTGGAGCAACGGAGCCAGCGGGAATATCCTTTCCAATGCTGCTGCGGGCAACTATACCGTGCAGGCAACGGATGCAAATGGTTGCCAATCAAGCGCCGCTGTTTCGCTCGTGGCAACAGACAACCAGGCCCCGACGGTTTCTGCACAAAACGCAACCCTTGCCTTGAATGCCAATGGGATGGTGTCGGTTAGCCTTGCTAACTTGAACGCTCAATTTAGCGATAACTGCGGGATAGCGACAACCAGCATCAGTCCGCAAAGTTTTGATTGTTCAAAAATTGGTCAGCAGACGGTAACCCTGACGGTGACCGACCTTTCAGGCAATACGGCCACGGCTACGGCCACGGTAAATGTGGTGGATAACAGTGTTCCAGTGCTGACTTGCCCGGAAGACATTTTGACCTGCTCCTATGATAATGTGGTCTTGTATGGTTCGCCGGTGGCGGAAGACAACTGTCTGCTTGCGGGCAATGGTCAATGGTTGGTTGATGGCCCTGCCAGCGGTTCTGTTTTCCCGGAGGGAACAACCGTCATTTCCTACACGTACACGGATGCCAGCGGCAATGCAGGATCTTGTGAATTTAAGGTAATCGTCACAGAAGCGGTGGAATTCACCAATGTCAATGTAAACAACGATGTAAACAACCAGCAGGTAGGTTCCATTGACGTTACAGTAGACGGCGGCACAGGCCCGTACCAGTATGAGTGGACCGATGAATCCGGGAACGTACTCTCCAATACAGAAGACGTGACTGGGCTTGGTTCGGGTACTTACCAGGTGCAGGTTACGGACGCGAACGGTTGTGTGTATGTCCAAGAAGACATTAAACTGGAGAATACCGTGTCGGCGAAAGAACCGGCCTGGCTCACGGGTGTAAGCATCCAGCCCAATCCAGCCAATGGTTTCACGGATGTGGTATTTGGTCTGCCAGTCTCCACCACACTCGAATTATCGTTGGTAGATGCGACGGGCAGAGTCTTGTTTACGGATATCAGCGAGCAGGAAAGTGTGGTCAGGATTGATTGCAGCAACTTGCCGGGCGGCGTTTATTTGCTGCGTTTCCGCACAGGCCAAGCGTTTGGGGTACGGAAACTGGTGGTTAACAGATAGGGGGGAGTTGTGAGTTATGAGTTGTGAGTTATGAGTTATAGGCGCCCGCTCGGAGATTCCGGGCGGGCGCTTTTGTACCGGCTGCTTTAGCTGCCGGATTTTGTTTTCATCGGATTTTGTAGCACATACTGGGTTGTCTTTTTTACTTCGGCGGCATCCTGCATGCAAAAATCGAAACTTTGTTCGTGCCAAAACTCCCCGTCCATTTGTACACTTCCATGGGTGCTGTGTTTCTGAAAAGTAGTTGGGTCAAGGTGTTCGCCCAATTGCCGCAAGGCATTTTTTAGCGGCATTTCGGTCGCTTTTTGAATTGTGCGAACGAGCGCGCGAAGGGGTTCGTGGCGTAAACTTTGGAGCTCGTCCAGGGGCGGATTACAGGAGATTGAGTTGGGCAGCTCGAGCAATAAATGCAGGTGGTTGGGCAGAATAGAATAGGCCATTAAGGCATAATCCGAGCCATCACGGCGCAAAATTTCCTCTGAGACGATTTGTGCCAGCGCTGGTTCCCGAAGGTGGGCCTGACCGTATTTTTCTAGGTCTAAAAGGTCGTCGAATCGGGCAAACAGGCGTTTTCGAGTTTCGTGCAACAGGGCTGTTGCATTGGGGTTTTGGGCGTATTCCAGCTGTTTGCTATAGTATTGTAGCCCAAGGTTTTGCATAAAACTTTCCGGGAGCGCATTGCGGAGCCGGAGGGTAACAAAAAAAATTGTGCCGGAGGAAAGTTGGTTGGGTAGGGTAGGGGAAGGGTTGGAATTCATTGTATTGGTTTTTTCGGAATCAAAAATAGGGGGAAAAGGTGGGTTTTACAAGTTGTTTTGCCTTCATTTATTGGCGGTGAAAATTTCCACTTTACACGGAGATGGCAGTCCTCAACTTTTCACTCATCCTCAAGTCCATCAAATCCAAAAACCTCCTATCTTTGTAAAAAAACTGCTTATGCAAAGCATTGAAATTAAAAAAGGGATACGAGTGAGTACGGATGAGCTTATTCATTCAGTTTCGCACTTGGATGATTCTGAGCTTAAGGACTTTCTGGAACGTGTACAAAAAGCCTTGTTGGAACGGAGTCAGGTGTCTTCTTTTGAACGTGAAAACCAACTAGTTAAAGAGATTCGACAAATCATCCCGGACTCTGTGTTGCGACGCTTTCGACAATTGAGGCTAAAGCAGCAAAATGGCTCGATTTTTAACAAAGAACTGGAAGAAATACAGCTCCTTGCTGATATTTTAGAAGAGAAAAGTGCAGAGCGGATACTTTTGCTCGGCGAACTTGCCGCTTTGCGAAAGATAAGCTTACCCGAACTGCTCAAACAAATACGCTTAAAAGATCTTTATGCGCAGGAGAAAATTTAGTCTCTTAGAGCGAAGCGTGGTCATACAACGTGCATATCATCAGTGTGAATATTGCCGCTCCTTGCTTGACTTTTCTCCCGAATCCTTTGATATTGAGCACATTATTCCGCTGGTAAAAGGGGGCAGCAATGAACTGGAAAACTTGGCGCTTTCTTGTGGCGGCTGTAATTCACGCAAACGAGATAAAATTGTCGGTTATGATACCCAAACCGATACTATTGTCACGATCTTTAATCCGAGGACGGACCAATGGGACATTCATTTTACATTCATTGAAGATTTTACCTTAATTGAAGGAAAGACTGCAATTGGACGAGCTACCATAGCTTCGTTAGAGCTGAACAGAAAAGGGGTAGTCAACCTGCGAAAGGCATTGATACAATTTGGTGTTTTCCCACAGGAGCAGCTTTGAGTTTTAAAAAACCCCTTACTCCCCAACCTTCTTCCACTTCTCCACCAACTCCCGCGCCCCATCCGATAGCACCGCAGGGTCGTATTCCAGCTTGGAAAGAATATCCAGCAGCGTGTTGATTCGCGCTTCAAGGTCAAAAAATTTGTTGACCACCGCCACGCGTCGGCTTTCCACCAGGCAGTAGCCACTCTGGAAACTTCCCTTCTCGTAGCGGACCGTGTAGTCCAGCTCGTCGAAGACATCTTCTATTTTTTTGAGCGTAGTTTGTGTGTAGCGCATATTTTTTCGGATTTTCGCAGCAGATTTGTGGGGCAAAAATACCGCGCCCGTAGTCCAAACTTTCGATAATCTTGAAATGTTTCTCCAGCGCAACAAACCAATCTCGTTTTTAGAACCCCATTGGATTTTAACACAACTACTACATCATGCAAAAAACACTCCTTTTCCTGTCCATCCTTTTCCTCCCGCTCTTCTTATTTGCCCAGCCTCGTTTCCGTGCCGGGGCGGTAGCAGGACTCACCGCTTCACAGATTGACGGCGACCTTTCGGCGGGCTATAACAAACTAGGCTTTCAAGGAGGCCTGCGCGTTACCGGCCGACTGAAAGAGCGCACCGAGCTCAGTATGGAATTCCTCTTTTCGCAGCGGGGGTGTCAACATGAATTGATTCCCAGAGACTTTGATCAATTCCCCTTTTCCCTGACGCTCAACTATGTTGAAGTGCCTGTGCAGTGGCATTTTAAGGATTGGTTCATTGAATACGACGAAGAAAAGTACAGTTATTACAAGGTTTCGTTCAATATCGGGCTTTCTTACGCACGGTTAATCAACTCAAAAGTGGACGATGATTTTAACTGGCTCAACGGCGTTGCACCTGACTATTTGAAAAAAAACGACCTCGGCGTAGTCCTAGGGGCCAATTTTTTCGTCAACCGCCACTTCGGCTTCACCGTCCGCTGGAATCGTTCCCTGTTGCTCATGTATGATTCCCGCACCTCTCCACGGGGGGGCAAAAGCTGGAACAGCCACTGCTTGAATTTCCAGACGGTGTATATGTTTTGACGGTTGACGGTTGACGGTTGA
>CAZKBH010000097.1:0-9227 GCA_964550795.1 uncultured Saprospiraceae bacterium | reverse complement strand
GGCCGTTTAACCTTCCCCAAGCTTTTTTAGTGATCTGGGTGTGCATTTCTCTGTTTTGAACCCGCCCACACAAATTCCAAAAAAACTACCCATACCATCTCAAGAATCAAGACTTTTGCCCCCACTATGGCAAGTACTGACCGCATTCAAATCCACGACCTCTCGTTCGTGCCACTTATTTCTGAAGCAGAAATCCAGGACCGCGTCCGTATCATCGGCCAGGAGCTGACGGATCGGTATCGGGGTAAAAACCCCTTGTTTATCAGCATTTTAAGTGGGGCCTTTGTCTTCGCTTCGGATCTGATTCGGGCCTTTGACAGCCACTGTGAGGTGGGTTTTGTCAAACTCGCCTCCTACTCCGGTACCCGTTCTTCGGGGGATGTGCAGACGGTCATGGGACTAGACAAGGATCTACAGGGCCGCCATCTGGTGGTGGTGGAAGACATCGTGGATACGGGCCGCACGCTGCATTTTTTCCTGGAACACCTTCGAGCACAACAGCCTGCTTCCATCTGCACCGTCACTTGTCTGCGCAAACCGGAGGCCGCTTTATTCCCCGTGCCCGTGGATTATGTGTGCTTTGATATTGACGACAAATTTGTGGTCGGCTATGGCCTAGACTACGATGGACTGGGGCGGAATTTGGCAGGAATTTGGCAGCATTGGGCCTGAGCTCAAGGCCGTTCCGGCTCCAAAAACAGGTGCGTTTCAAATAGCGGCGTTTCTACCACGGCTTCAATGTCAATGGTTACGGTAATATCATCCAGCAGATTATCGCTGCGGAGCGCAAAGAAAAACGTGCCTTCCAGGGGACTGTAGCGGCGTTGCGCATCCACACTGACGCCGGATTGATAGATAAATGCCTTGTAGTCTTCTCCCTTGGAAAAATGTTGCCAGTTGTCCCAATCCAGGATCGCGTAATCCACATCTTCGCCAGCCTTGGAAGTGCTCAGGTCAATGGCCATGCCTAGTGCAAAGGCTGCCAGCGCTGTTTGGGGCTGAATGCCCATGAGTTTGGCCGCGCCCCCGTGAAAGGCCTGTTTGAGTTTAAGCGCGTCCTGCTGCCGGGCATCCTGCACGGCCTGGCCCACCGCAACCCGGTAAGCCCATTGGCGGGTGTTGGGCGGCAGGGTAAACTGATAGGCGTTCACCGGTTTTTTTAGGTAAAACTTACTGGAATTCACCGTGGATTGCCCACTGAGCGACACCATTTCTACTTTTTTGCCGGATTGGACGGTTTTTTTGCCCACCCGAAACGCCGGAGTGGCCTGCACATCCCAGCCAATCTGGGTGTCAAAACGAGCCGTTTCTGGTCCCGCCGGACTGCGGTGCAAGGTGAATCGGCAGACCTTTTTTTGGAGGCCCACCTCATGAAAACGAAGCAGAAAAATCCCTGTTTTGGGAATCAAAATGGTCTTGCTCAGCACCGAATCCAATTCATAAGCCCGAAAAAGCATGTGCCCTTCCGGGTATTGAGAAAACTCAATGGATTTGATTTTTTTGCCCGTCAGTTCTTCCGCATGGAGCAGGATTTGGTCGCCCTCGGCAAAGGCATAGAAGTGCTCGCTCGCGCCGGTAAGTTTAAAAGTTTGATCGGCTACGGGAATAGGGTTTTGTGCCGGGAGGGAGACGCAAATTAGCCCTAGAAAAGCCAATAATGTCAGTGGCCATTTGGCCCGAGATACCTTGAAGGGGAGTTGCAATTTTGTAGAAAGTTGCATAAATTTGAGATCGTATTAGAAAAAAGCAAAGTTCGCTATATTTTCAAACATAAACAGATGGGACACATAAAAGAACCAGCAGGTGTTGATCTCAATGTAGGGCCTATGCCATTCTCTGCCGAGGACCGGCAAGAGGTAAGTGCAATCATTGCGCAATACAAACGTACAGGCAAAATACCTAAACTGCCGCGGAAGAGCAATACTAGAAGAAGAAAACCTATAGTTGTTAAAAACAATGTGACTGCGCTGGAAAAATCTACATCCGTAAAGAAGAAATCCAAGGTCTTGGAATCGGATAAATAAAATACGCGGAGATTAGAGCAGGCTCAACGCACTGGTCGCGGATTATCACATTCAATATGGCTCAATCCGGGCACATAAAGGGTTTCGTTACACTGGCCATCCACTACCAGAATGGGTAAGCTGGCTTGTTCGGGAATGTTGCCCAATTGGATCCGCATTTTGGCAAAATCAAAGGCAAAAGGCACCGAATTGCCCCCTGCAATGGCCTCGTAAAAAGCCACGGCAAAATCTATGGCCACCTCATCGTACACCGTGGCGTTCATGCCAATCGCGTATTTCACGTGTTGCCCAATGGCAAACGCGCTCGGACCGGAATCGCAGGTATTCAAAAACACACATTCCACGCTGGGGAACTGCCTGAAAATGGTCGCCAAAAGGTCGCCGCTGACCACCTTGGGTTTTCCGGTTTCGGTCTCAAAAACCACGCCTGTGCCGTATTCCGGGTGATTCACCACGGCATTGCCCGCAAAATGTACAAATCGAGGTTGAAAAGATTGAGCTTCCAGCAACATACGCTGCAAATCCGTGGGCGTGACGTGCATTTTGGCCCGAAAATCAAAAGCGTCGCGTTTCCCAAAATGGGTCAAACCCGCACTGATATAATCCAGTTCGTGTTCGAGTTGCAAGGCTAAATGTTCAAATGGATTGGCTCCCAGAAACAGGATAACATTTCTGGGAATCGGTGCAGCAGAAGTCGCCGCGCTGGAATTTGCTGCGGGCATTCGCTCCATTTCTTCCACCACACTGAGCAGTCGGGCAATGATTCCCTGCCGCTTGGTGGATTCTTCGCTGAACGACAAAATGCCGTTTAAAACCGTTTTTTTGAGATAATTCCACTCCGCAGTGATGACTGTAATGGGCGTGTCGTACTCGATCAAACCCGCCAAAGCGTGTTGTTTGGCCAGGTCAAGGGCCTCATCCAGTCGGGTTTGTGTCACCAGGTCGCTCACCAGCGATTTGAGTGTAGGCATATTCGGCGGATTTAGTGTGGACGACTACTAAAAAACGTGTCGCTCGGCGTGATAACTCGAGCGCACCAAAGGCCCACTTTCCACATATTTCAGGCCCTTGGCCAGCCCGACTTCGCGGTATTCCGCAAAGACATCGGGATGCACAAATTCAGCCACTTCGAGGTGCATTTTGGTCGGTTGCAGGTATTGGCCGAGGGTCAGGATATCACAGCCATTCGCCACGAGTTCGTCCATGGCCTCAAATATTTCCTGTTTGGTTTCGCCCAGACCGACCATGATGCCGGTTTTGGTGCGTTTGCCGTAGGCTTTGATTCGGCTGATTTGTTCGAGGCTGCGCTCCCATTTGGCCTGAGGACGAACTTTTCGGTAGAGGCGAGGCACTGTCTCCATGTTGTGGCTCACTACTTCTTGTCCGGCGGAAATCATGCGTTCCAGGGCTTCCCAGTTGGCCTTGGTGTCGGGGATCAACGTTTCGATGGTGGTTTCCGGGCTGCGTTCTTTGACCAAACGGACCGTCTGGTACCAGATTTCGGCGCCGCGGTCTTTGAGTTCATCGCGGTTGACGGAAGTGAGGACGGCGTGTTTGACTTTCATGAGCCAGATGGCTTCGGCTACACGGCGGGGTTCGTCGGTATCGTATTCGTTGGGACGGCCGGTTTTGACTGCGCAAAAAGAGCAGGAACGCGTGCAGACATTGCCCAAAATCATGAAGGTAGCGGTGCCGGCGCCCCAGCATTCGCCCATATTGGGGCAGGAGCCGCTTTGGCAAATCGTGTGGAGTTTGTATTCGTCCACAATGCTGCGCACGTTGCGGTAGTTCTCGCCCATTGGAAGGCGGACCTTGAGCCATTCGGGGCGTTTAGGTCGGGTGTCGGAGGGGGTAGTTTGGGGGGCTATGACGGGTAGTTCGAGCATTGGAACGCGGATGAGGCTGATTTTGGAACGCGGATGACGCGGATATGGACTGATTTACGCGGATTTTGGAACGCGGATTACGCGGATTTTACCACGGATTTACGCGGATTTTTTTGGGACGTGGATGACGCAGATTTCTACACGGATTTTAGGGGTATTTGGGACGCGGATTACGCTGATTTTACCACGGATTTACGCGGAATTTGTTGGGGAATAAATCCGCACAAATCCGTTTAATCCGCGTAATCCGCGTTTCAAGATCCGCGCAAATCCGCGTAATCCGCGTTTCAAGATCCGCGCAAATCCGTTTAATCTGCGTGATCCGCGTTACCTCCGCTTCCCGAACTGCAAATTTACAAAGAAGTTGAAGAACACCTGTTGGTTCTGTGCATCCTCGACGAAAATGGGTGCTCTGCGGGCAAAAACATCCACGGTCAGCCCAATTTCGAGTGCTTTTACCATTTCATCGAAGGCTCCCCAGTCCATGTGGTAAGCGATGGAAGCTGTTCCGCCCGGCAAAACTGACATCTCCCTGAGGCCCTGGGTAAATGGTGCCGCACCAAGAATTTTTGAATTATTGAGGAAATCCGTGTGGTAGCGTTCGGAGTATTTCACGGAGGTGGGTCGCCCGGTACCTGCGGAGGTTCCCTCCAGATTGAGGGTCAGGTAATAAGGCTTCAAAAGGCCCAAAGATGGCCCGATGGAGTAATTTATGCCCACTGCAACGCCTTTTTGCTTGGCTTTTTCAGAAAAATACCGCTTGGTGCCCCAGCCCGAACGCAGCACAAAAAGGCTGTTTTTTTTGCCGTACACAAAAGGCCGGGAAGTACGACGCACACTCGGCGCAGCATTTTGTTTCTGCTCTTTCGGGTGCTTGATCTCGCTGATGGCCAGACTCATGGTCTTGGTCTTGTTGTAAGTGCGCAAACGCCCCCACTCCATGCCGAAGCCAAAACTTCGGTTGGTGGCGAGCCTTAAATTATAGGTCGTTTCACGATTATAAATGAACCCGACCTCTTCTCTCGGGGCAATCTGCGCACGGCCCTCGAGGGCAAAAGTGAGCAGAACCAGCAGGAATACGATATTGCGCAGCATGTAAGCGGATTTTAGATTCCAAAAGTAGGGGAATTCCAAATACTAACATCAAAACCTGTGCCTTGGTTTCGTCACGGGTTGGCGGGAATAGAAAAATTCGGTTTTGGATGCCTGAGCAAATTGGTTTTGCTTTGAAAACAGGAGAAAAATTATTTTTTGCTAGAGAACGGTCTTGTTGTTAGGAATAAAACCTACCTTTGCAAAATCATTTACCTTTTTCATTAATAAAATTAATGAATTGAAAATTACAATACCCAATCGAAAACTATCAAAACGGCTTTCAAACCCCGTTGAAACAGTGAAAGACTACGGAATGCCGGTTGCCCCACTGATTTTCTCTCCCTAATTCTTCTCTCTCCATGTCTCCTAATAATAAACGAAACCTCGAACTAGCCCGTGAAATGCTTTCTCCGCCGGGCGAAACCATTCAGGAAACCATTGATGCCCTTGGCATGAACCAATATGAATTGGCCGAACGCATGGGCCGCCCCATCAAAACAATAAACGAAATCATCAAAGGTAAAGAAGCCATCACGCCTACTACTGCCGTTCAATTAGAGCGGGTGCTGGGCATTCCAACAAGCTTCTGGCTAGAACGGGAAAGACTATACATTCAGGCACTCACCGCCATTGAGCACGAGCAAAAACTGGATGCTTGGGCTCAAACATGGCTCATCCAATTCCCCATTAAAGAACTTCAAAAGCTAAATTGGATTCCCAAAGCAGAAAGCTCTGCCAAACTTGTTGCCGCTTTACTTTCCTTTTTTGGGGTTGCTACCCCGGATGAATGGACTTCTGTTTATATCGGCGAACAACTGCAAAATTCCTACTACAGAATTTCTCTGGCGCATCTCACACAGCACGGCGCCCTTTCTGCTTGGCTTCGGAAAGGTGAACTACAGGCTAAGGAATTGAATATCAAACCCTTTGATCGTAAAAATTTTACAGAAAATCTCGGTGCCATCCGAAGCCTCGCACACCAACACCCTGCCGATTTTAAAGAGCAATTGCAAAAACTTTGCTCAGAATCAGGCGTGGCAATCGTCTTCACCCAATGCCTCCCCAAGACTAATGTGAGCGGAGTAGCAAGGTGGATCGGACAAACCCCGCTTATCCAGCTTTCAGGGCGCTATAAATCAAACGACCACTTCTGGTTCACGTTTTTTCACGAAGCTGGGCATATCCTGAAACACGGGAAAAAAGACTTTTTTATTGAAGGGGTTGCAGATCTTATTATGGACGAGGAAAAGGAGCGAGAAGCCAACGAATTTGCTGCGAATTATCTGATTCCAGCTCGTGACTATAAAATATTTGTTGCGCAGGGGGATTTTTCCGAATCTTCGATTCGTCGGTTTGCCGAGTCAGTCAAAACGCATCCTGCCGTAGTAGCGGGACGAATGAGCCGTGAGACATTGATCCATTATAGCGTGGTGGCTGCCTTCAGAATCAAGGTGGATATACTTGAAGGCGGAGCGTGAAGATAGATGATGCGGTGCTTAGCCGAATCAGATGAGCGCCTAAAAAGGCACGTCACGATTTTGCAGTAACTCACTTCTCTATCCGCTCCAGCAACCTCGACGTGATCCGCAAAAAGTCCATTTCGGTAATAATTCCCACCAATTCCTTGTTTTTTACGACCGGAAGACAGCCAATTCGGTGTTCGCGCATCTTATTCATGGCCTCCATAATCGAGGTGTCGGGTGTAACCGTAACAGGTTTTTCAATCATTAAATCATTCACCGTGACCACCGGCATTTCCTCACTCGGATTCACCGCATAACGGGCAAAATGACGCAACAACATCCGGCTCGAAATCAGACCAATCAGGTCGCCTTTGCTGTTTTCTACTGGCATGTAGCGAATGCGGCGCCAATCCATGATCTCGGCCACAAGGGCCACGAGGTCTTCTTTTTGGACCGTAAACAGGTCGGTGGACATAAATTCCTCAACTTTAATGTGGGAGGGTTGCCAGTTTTCGAGGTCTTTGGCGGTGGCTTCTTTCCAGGTATGCACGGGCTTATTTTCTCGTTGATTTTTAATGGTGGCAGCGGTCACGGCCGTCACGGCTTCATCGTTGGTCACTTCTTTGATCAGGTTGGTGAAGGTGCGCAAGGCCCAACGAGCACCGGTTTTGTGTTCGGTAGTGCGCGCCTCAATGATGTCCAGGTATTTTGAAATATCCGCCGGTTTTACTTTTTGCATTTTCAGGCCTTCTTTGGCCAAGGGCAGAAGCTCTTGCAAAATCAGGTCTTTGACCGGAATTTTTTTGTCCTTCATCCAGGAGAAGGTCGTATCCATGCCAAATTTGGCCGATTTCAAAAAGTTATCGCGGGCATCTGCAAAATCAATCTCCTTGGTGATATCGGGATGATGTTGGCCCATGCTGATCATACAACCCAGCCAAAATGCGGCGTTGGCAATCTCGTCCACAGTGGTTGGTCCGGAAGGCATTACCCGGTTTTCGATGCGCAGGTGCGGCTTCCCGTTGGGCGAAATCCCGTAACAGGGGCGGTTCCAGCGATACACGGTGGAATTGTGGATTTGCAGGGCGCGTAGTTTGGGTGTTTTGCCTTGCCGGACCATTTCCATGGAGTCCTCCTCAATGGATCCGGCGAGCAGCACCCGGAAACGGCTGATGTCTTCCTTGTAAATTTCAGTGATGTCGCCTTTCAGCCATCCGGAGCCAAAATTAACGCGTGGAAGTCGCTCGCGCATGTGATCGTACGTGGTCCGGGTATCGAGGCTTTGTTGAAACAATGCGATGCGGGTTTCGTGCCAAAGTCTGCGGCCAAACACCAGCGGGGAATTCGCCGAAACAGCAATGACCGGGGCGGCCAAAACCTGCGCGATGTTGTACATTTTAACAAAATCCTTCGGCGCCACCTGCAAATGCACCTGAAAACTGGTGTTGCAAGCCTCCAAAAGCGGCGAATCGTGCTTGACCAGCAGTTCGTCCACCCCTTCCACCCGGAGTTCAAAAGCCGTGCCGAGCAGGTGTTTTTGAATGGCCGCCATGAGCGCAAAATAGCGATCCTTGGGGGTCAGGTTGTGCATCTCCAGGTCGTGTTTGCGGAGCGTTGGCAGGATTCCGCAGAGGATGATGCTGGCATCGAATTCATCCAAAACTTTTTGGATGACGGAGAGGTAATGCAGGTTTTCGGCCTCCATATCGCTCAGGCAGGTGCCGGTGAATTCGCGGGGGCTGAGGTTGTTTTCGAGGTTGAACTTGGCCAATTCCGTCACGCACCAGGGTTTGTCGTCGCCCAGGCGCTCCAGCACCTCCATGTTGATGCAGGCGGGTTTAAAAGTTTTGTTGTCCACCAGACACATCTCCTGTTCGGCGCCGATGCGGGTGATGTCGCTTTCGAACCAGTTGTTCTGGAGCATGTATTCAAAAGCCTGTACGTCGCCCAGCAGATTGCGGACGAAGTGTTGCATTTCGATCTTGTTGTCTACCGTATTTACTTTTTGAAAACCCATGTTTTGCGGAGTGATTGAGTCGAGTGTTTGAATTGGAAGAGGCAAAAGTGTGAAACGAAATGGACAAGCCCAAATTTTTGTTCAAATGTTCGGGTCGCGGAATATTGTTTGGGGCGATTTTAGAGGGCAAAAGTGCTGTTTCGGCGTTTTTGCCCGCCAAAGTACAAAAAAACAGGACGCGTAAATTTACCGCCAGAAAGGAATTAAAATTACCTTTGCGCCGTTCGGCAACGGACGCGGGCTTGTAGCTCAGGTGGTTAGAGCGGCTGACTCATAATCAGATGGTCGCGGGTTCAATTCCTGCCAGGCCCACCTTAAAAATCAAAGCGTTACACGGGATTTTCCTGTGTAACGCTTTTTTTGTTTGTATTTTTGGAGATGGGGCATATGGTTTTCCAAGCCTGTACTGTTACCACGAAATTGCGCCATTGTTCCAAAATTAAACGTTGGTATTAAAATTGCACATTTGTTCCATGTGCACTATCTTTGCACTGCCTACTCCGCATGAACTCCGACTCCACGTCGTTGAAGGGTATCCTTCTCAGTGCAGCAGTGGGCTTTTTTTATTTATACTTTATTGGCTGCCGTCAACGGTCTTTTGGGTGAATAGTAGTTGAATGAATTTTGGTAGCGCGTAGTGTCGTACAAATCTACCACCAACGAAATCTGGTCTTTCAAAAAATTATAATAACGAACTTCTCCGCGCTCAAAAACACGTTGAATTGACCAACAAAAGTAGTCA
>CAZKBH010000096.1:0-9387 GCA_964550795.1 uncultured Saprospiraceae bacterium | reverse complement strand
CGTCCAAAAAAGTAACCAAAAAAGACTTGGCTGTCGAAAAATCTAACCATTTTGAGGCCTCTTCGGCGGCGCAAAAAAAACTCGCCGCATGATTGGTTCGGGCCTGCGGCCCCAATGATTCCCGAGGCTCAAACAGTTTTTTGCTGAAGTACCGATGAAACAATAACCTCCCATTTTGGAGGGCCAAATTTGCTGTCATTTTGCGTTGCTCGAAAGTTGCGTAGCCCCACTATGCGCCTTTCTCGCGCCTTAACTGACACCAAATTTCTCACCTCCAAATCGTGAGGTTATTATTTCATCGGTACTAACCCGCCTCGGGAGGCCTCAAAATGGAGATTTTTCTAAGGCCATTTGCACGCTGCCTGGGATTGATTACTGCTCAAATCAGTTGATGCCTGGTAAGCGAAAAATGAAAAGACACCAAGTCCTCCCACAAACCTACCGTTGGCTGAAATTCACCGGGGGGGGCTTTATTCACCGGGTGAATTTCAATCCGGATACAAAGCCTCACGGTCCTTTTCGATTAGTTGTCTTAATTCTTCAACGCTGGGCAACTGCACCAAATATTTGCGCACAAAGATTTCCTGCGCCAATCCTGCCGTAGCGTATTCCACCAGAGAGTTGTTTTTGTCTGCACATAGAATAATGCAACCCTAAAAATTCCAGCAAATAGGGGTTTTTGATAACATCCGCAGGTGTTACGGGTATGTTGTCCTTTACTTTTTCGATGACAGATTCTTTGTTCGTTGATAATCCCGTGCGCTCAAACAACAGGGTACTCATGGCTCGCCCCAATTCGCGGACAGACCAATTGTTTTTGATCGCTTGTACTTCGTAAAAGGCGCGTTTGAGGGGCGTATCGGCCCTGATAAGTTCAATAAAATGCGAAAAACTCAGGCGAGACAATAGCAGCTCCGGTGAGCATGAAAGGTCAGAATCAAGTTGAATGTTTGGTACAGAATCTAGCTTTTCCAAGAGTATCGAAAATACATGAGATCGGGCTTCTTTTTTTGTAAAATATTGATTTTCAATTTCTTGCAATTTGGGGGACACTGTCCCCCAAATTTGAGGATAGATTTGGTAAAAGGCTCTACAGTCGCGCAATGAACGCTCATCCAAGCCTTTTATACCGGTTGATCTTAACGCTTTTGCAATTTTTGTCAAAAGTCTGGTTCCATACTCCGCCCTATCCTCCCCCTGCTGCTCATATTCAACAATGTAAAATCCAATCACCCAGTTTCGGATGGTAAGTGCTACGTTTGTCTGTTGTACGGCAAAGCGCTGCGTGTACTCGTGCGTGGTTTGAATCGCGGAGATAAGTTCTGATAGTTGCATTTTATCTGATTTTTGTTGGAGGCAAACATACAAACAATTAGTTTTAAATAAAAAAACAATTGTTGTTTTTTGCTGGCCTGCCTAACAAGCGCTGCCGCTCGTGATGCTAGAAGCCATCTCAAAAATGGCGCTGGAGATGAAAAGATTGGATGATGATTGAAATCAAGGCCATTTTTTGCAGACAAAGTGGTGCCTTTGGCGAAAAAAATGAACGCTGAATTCGGTCATCAGACGGCTTTTCGGCCCAGCAGGCATTTTTGAGATGGCTTCTAACCATTTAAAACATTGAATCCCGCATAAAAGAGGTTTTTCATGGCCTTATAAGGAATCTAATTTTGAGATAAGTATTGTCACATCTACCATCTTGTAACCCCCGAACTTCAGTCGGGGGCTAAGTATATCCACAAATAACATCTACCTTCTTTGCGAAACATCCACATTTTCAAAGAGTTATAGATGCTTATGTTTTGCAAAGAAGGTAGATGTGATTTGTGAGCGCTCTGGCCCGCTCGTTGAAACGAGCGGTTACATAGCCTGTCCCGATTTTTTATCGGGGATGTTAGATGCAATCCGAGCTTACCCATAAAAGTTACGAAGAGCCTATTATTTCATCGGTACTAACCCGCCTCGGGAGGCCTCAAAATGGAGATTTTTCTAAGGCCATTTGCACGCGGCCTGGTCGGTTGATTCGACGCGTGGCTGAAATTCACTGGGCGGCTTCGAGTCCAATGTTATCAACTTGGCGACTGAAAACCACTTCGTGGTTTGTGCTGCAATAATGTAAAACCACTATTTTCCTTTCAATGGTTTAGATACCTTTGCCAAGCGACCAGTGGACTTTTTATAACGAGATGAAGAAAAAGAGGAGAGAAATAGACCATTTAGCTCAGCCATTTAGCATCCATCAGTAGAGATTATCCACATTACTAAACAAAACAGCGATGTCAGTTTTCACTTTTACTTCGAATCAAATTTCTAAACTGCTTTCCATTTGTGATTCTTCTAGCCAAGAGCAGTACGAAGCTGCCTTGGGGGAAAATCAGATTCCAATGGGGTATGCCAGCAGCATGGGGAGAGTTTTGTTGGCTGCGGAGTTGGAAGCAGCAAAAAAAAGTCGTGACGACGAATATAGGATCAATTTGTTCAAGGTTTGCAAAGAGAAAAAAGATACTCGCTGCCAGGTGGGGCATGTAAAATCCAATCTCGAAAGCAGGATTAAAAAAGCTGACAACAATTCGAAATTAAAGCGTGGCTACAACGCATTTATGAAAAATGCGTGGGCGACTGCAATGCTTCTCGACAAGCGCAAATTGATCATGTATCCTCCAGACAACGAGGGCAAAATCCGAATCGAATCGGACGAATGCCGGAAATTGTTGGTTTTGTCGGATTACGGAGGGGAAGACAAGCCTTTGTGTGAAACATATTATTACGCAGAGGAATTGATACCCAAAACGGATATTTTGGGTTCAGGTTTTTTTATTGCACATGATCGGGTGCTGACTGCAGCTCATGTGCTGGAACGGGCTTGGGTCTTAGGAATGAATCCCGATGACCTAATGCTGATAAGGGGTCATTTCGTCTATAATACCAACGCCAAGCGTATCGAGGTTTTAAGAGGCCAACTATATATCATGGATCAGGACGAACTCATTATGAGCGAACGCAATCGATATGGGGATTTAGATGGTGATATGGCTTGGCTACAGGTAAAGCCTTTGTATGAAGCATTCTCCTTGAAATGGAATGGGTTTGTGTCCGCCCCAGTTGAAAAAGGCGCCCAGGTATATGCATTAGGACACGGGTTGGGCTTGCCAATGAAAATATCCTATTGGGGTGAAGTTAGCAATGGCAGTTTCGGGCAGGCAAGTACTATGTTTGAGTGCAAGATGAACATACTTCCAGGAAATTCTGGCGCTCCGATTTTTGACACCAATAGCCATAAATTGGTCGGAATAATCAGAGGAATTATCGGAATTGATGCCGAACCTGACCCAATCCAAGACTGCGTCAATCTAAAAATCAAAAACCACGGGGTTGCAACACACGTCGCTCCTTTTAACAATCTTAATAATTAATTCTTACACCATGCCTACATTAAACGTTCCCTTTATCTACGCCACCAAGTCAAACAATACCATTCACTTGTATTTCCTGATTTATTCAGGTTCTACCCCCCCTTCTTATAGTGACATGGTGCAAGGAAATGTAAAATCCTTTAACGTACAAATACAGGAAAATGGGAGCCCCACCAAGCACTTCAAGAAATATTCTTTCAACGCAGGTTCACTAACAGATATCAACATCAACTTTACTGTAGGGTCTACCACAAAACTAAAGAAGATAATCATCTCGGGTTTGGGGGAGGACGAACCGCCCGTAGCACCGGAGCAACAAGCATTTGATGCCCCCTATTCATTTATCAAAAAAGTGAGCGACGATCAATTCAAACTTGAACTTGTAGTTTTTTCCCAACAGGCAAAAAACTACGATTGCGTGCACAGCCCTAATCCAACGGGAAACGATGGGAATACTTGGTCAGAGATTAACATGACGAACACTTCTTCTACAAAGGAATTTGAGCATTCTCGGACTTTCGATGTGGTAGATTTTGAAGGAGAAGAAAAAAGAGAACACGAACACCAATTGTACCTTGCAGGAAACCCGCCCAAAAGGCGCACAAAGACCAAGAACAAAAACGTTACGATAGTACCGTTTCCCAGAAGCCGACAATAACGTTGAAAAATTTTGACTCTTGGGAATTCGCTCCTTTCATCTCATTATCTATCTCCTTCTTCCTTGCCTATTGCGGCCACAACAAATTGATACTGCTGCTATCAATGCCAAATTCTTACATGCCTATAAAATCCACGAAGATTCGGCAAAGGTAGCGCAGCGGTTATGCTTTGAATTCCTCCAAGAGTCGCGGGAGGGTGGATACGCAAAGGGGCAAGGCGATGCTTTCATCGTTTTAGGAGCAATTCATAGAAACCTTGGAAATCTACCCGAGAGTTATGTTTATTTCAATCAATCGCTACAAATACGCCGCATGCTTGGCGACAGCAATCGGGTGGCCGCAGTACTGCACAATATAGCCATCAACCTGTTGGAAGAGTGCAAATATGATTCCGCCATCGCCACCGTAACGTATGCCATTCAAATTGTAGAATCGCTGCCGAATCCCGAGCATGCTGTTTTAGGAAGCGAATATCTCCTGCTTTCCAATATTTATGACGAATACTTAGAACCAGATGAGGCATTAAAATACGCAAGAAAAAGCCTGTGGGCTTACCAAAAGAGCAAACAACCTGAATTGATTGGAAAGTCATCCTACGCTTTAGCGAATCGGTTCCTTAGTATCGGGCAACTCGACAGTGCATTGATTTGCTATGACCAAGCCTTCATTAGTATTAAAGCACACGCCCCGAACTCCGATTATCTTTCGGATATATTGACTAATAAAGGCATTGTTTATACGAAGTTGCACGACTACCCTAAGGCGGGGGACTATTACACGGAAGCGGAAAAACTACTGACCAAACTGGGAGACGATGCCGACTGGTTTCATTGGCATATAAACAAAGGGAATTGGCACATCGAGCAAAATGATTGGGCAAATGGGTTGGCTCTCCTAAAAAAAGCCTTTCCGGAAGACATATCCGACATGGATTACCTCGATCAGCTGTTCTTATTTGAGAACTTGGCTGCCGCCTACGCAGCATTGGACATTCCAGACAGTGCCTACTACTACCAATGCGCAGCCTACGCCGTGCGCGACTCCCTCTACAACGAACACAAACGAAAAGAATTCATCCGTTTTCAAACCGAGCGCCATAAGACAGAAGCAGCCCTCGGCGAAGCCAAAGCACAAAAGGAATCCGAACGGGCGCGCATGTTTTTTCAAACGGCCCTCTTGCTATCACTGCTGCTGGCCACCTTGGCATACGTCTATTTTCAAAACCGGCGCTCGTACCGCCTGATCACCCGACAAAGGGAAATCATGTACCAACAGGCGGTGGACGAACTCATCCAAAACAGCGAACTGCGCTATCTCAGCGCCGGTCTGGAAGGCCGCGAGACAGAACGGGAAGTCATTGCGCGCGAACTACACGACCAGCTGGGGAGCTCTATCGTCACCCTGAGCTGGCAATACGACGCCATTTTGGAAAATACCAGGCGGGACTCTGCCAACTACCAGCCCCTGTTCAAATTGAACGATTCGCTCAAACGGCTCTATCAGGATGTCCGCCACATCGCGCACCAACTTGGCTCTGGCGTGCTCGAACGGGCGGGACTGGTACCGGTATTGGAAGAACTCTGCGGCAACATCGAGGCCGGCAAACGGATTGAAGTCAATTTTTCTCACTTCGGAATGGAGAGCAGACTCGGTTTTACCTACGAGGTCAACATCTTGCGCATCATCCAGGAACTCATCAGCAATGTGCTGAAATACGCTAAAGCAACCCAACTCATGATCCAGATGAACCGGATTGACGAAGTACTGAACATCATGGTGGAGGACAACGGCATAGGCTTCGACCAAAAAACGGCCTTGCAGCGTTCGGGTGCAGGACTAAGCAACATAGAAGCGCGGTTGAGAAGCCTGAACGGAACCATTCAATTTGAGAATCGGCCCGTGGGCGGTACCACCGTTATCATCAACATCCCGATCCCAAAACCTGAAAATTTCTATGAGCAAGCCCATTAGGATATTGATCGCGGACGACCACGACATCGTGATCGACGGCCTAAAGACGATTCTGAACCCTTTTTCCGCTCCAAAAGAGCCGAACAGCCCCTTGACCACCCGTCCAGGCGAACAGCACCCGTTCCAAATCATTGGCATCGCGGAGAATGGAGCGGGGCTTTTGGAACGCCTCGCTCAATTGCCCGAAACAGACGTGGCCGTGCTGGATTACTACATGGATGGCATGAACGGCCTCGACACCGCTTTGGAAATCAAATCCCGGTTTCCAGCCGTCAAAGTCGTTTTGTTTTCCATGGAAGAATCGGATGTGATTATCACCGAGGCATTTGCGCGCAACATTGACGGCTACGTGTCTAAAGGCGAAGGCCGCCAGCGACTTTTAGATGCCATCAAAAGAGTGCACAAAGGCGAGCGTGTTTTTCCTATGTTGAAAAATACAAAAAGCCCGATAAAGCCCTGGCATCCCTCCAGTCCCCTGCTGCCGGCAAAAGAAATCCTCTCCAAAAGGGAAAAAGAGATTGCCTGTCTCATTGTCAATGGCAGCACGACCCAACATATTGCAGACACCTTAGGCATCGCTTTTAACACCGTGGAAGTGCATCGCAACAATATTTATAGAAAATTAGACCTAAATAAGGTGGCTGAATTGGTGAAATACGCCTTGGAGAACAATTTGTGCGGATAATTTTGATCATATAGTGGAATTACACTATTGCTGCCGCCGCCGCCGCCTGTATTTTTGGACATCGTTCTAAATTCTACTCACAAAACGAATCAGTAATGTACCAATCTTCAGCTCTGTCGCACGACGGGGCACACTCCCGCTTTCCTGCGCCGAGAAAGCACTTGGCGGCTTTTGCCCCAGCCCTGCTTCACGTGTTGAGCGCTGGTCACTATACCTTCTATTTTCAAACCATTCACGACCAAGAGACCAGGAGCGGCATCGGTATCGAAGATACCATCATGTTGTGATGATTGGTCTTTAGCACAAGTATAAAAATCATCCTACTCAGAGGAGGGGATTTTTTCCTCTATACCCTGACTGAACGCGTAGCCAAATAAAAACAACAACAAACTTCCCTATCTGATATGAACAATCTTTATATTTTTTTGAATAGAATCGAGCGAGTTAACAATCGCGGCGATAAGAGAACCACTCCCAAAATGGTATTCTTACTAACGCTCTTGCTTTATGGAATGAACCTATCTGCTCAGAGTTCGATAGGAACATGTCAGAATCCATTTTCCCTTTGCGGTGATATTGTGGGGGGCGGTGTTCTTATCGGGTTCGGTGAAAATAACACAACTGGCGAGTTAGATGACCTGACCTGTTATACTAACTGCGCGAGCAATCCAAATATGATGTTTCCAGTTTGGTTTAAAGGGACTTGCTCAAAATCGGGTACGCTGGAATTTAGACTCCTAAATTTTTTGGGATACAATATAGACTTTGCCGTTTACCGACTTCCTAACGGTACGGGGAGCTGCACTGGGAAACAGCTTTTGCGATGCATGGCAGCTAGCGATGTTTCCCCAACCAGCCCTTGTATGGGCCCTACGGGTCTTCTGGCAGGAGAGACAGATATCAGTGGGCCTTGTGGATGCACGGGCAACCCAAACAACTGGCTCGCCCCCATTGATATGGTAGCTGGTGAGTCTTATGCTCTGGTGGTCCTAAACAGCAGCATTTCTAATGATTACGACAATAGTTTTATTCTGCAGTTGGAGGGGACTGGCGAATTTGCTCAGATTGGCTTGAATATATCTGCATCTAGTCCAGAAGCCTGTCCTGGGGAACCAATAGAGTTTAAAGTTGATTCCCTAACGTTTCCCTATCCTGGTCTTGGTTCGGGATATTATACATGGAACTTTGGCATAAATGCACCACCGCTCTTTGTTTTTGAACCTGCCCCACAAACGGTCATATTTGGCAGCTCCGGGGTTTATCCAATTACACTCTCAGTCAATGCATTTCCAGGGTTTGGTTGTGAGGTTACAGATACACAGTATGTAATTATTAATCCCAACCCTTTCATTGAACAAATTTCTACCGAAGACTCAGATTGCTATGATAGCAATAACGGATCCATATCAGTAGCGGTTTCATCTGGTAATTTGCCTTACAATTATCAATGGATTACTGGAGAAACCGATTCCTTGATCCAGAATCTATCTGCCGGCTCATTTGGCCTCACGGTCACAGATGCCAAGGGCTGTTCTGTCACGGCTTCAGCAAGTGTAAGCGAACCATTACCTCTAACCGTCGCCACCATCGCAGCAGACGTCAAGTGTGCTGGCGATGCCAGCGGTTCCATCAGCGCAACTGCATCGGGAGGGACCCTGCCATTTACCTATCAATGGAACAATGGAGCGGCTACCTCTTCTATTCAAAGTCTATCTGTAGGTACATACACATTAACCGTAATGGATGCCAATGGGTGTACTTCCGAGACCTCTGCTGTGGTGTCTGATGTGGCGCCCATCAATGTTGTTGAGAAAACAACAGATGTTACCTGCAACGGCATACCGGACGGTACCATAACCATTGGCGTTACTGGGGGATCCGCACCATTCACATATCAATGGAGCAATGGTGCAACCAGCTCCGACCTAATTGGTTTGTCCGCAGGTACCTATACTGTTACCCTCACCGACAACAACCAATGCACCCTGGTGGCTTCTGCCAATATCGTGGAACTGGCGCCAATATCCATCTCAACAACCCAATATTCCATCAGCTGCTTTGGCAAATCCGACGGATATATTGCCTCTACCGTAACAGGTGGCGTTGGTCCGTACATCTATTACTGGAGCGAAAAATCTATCTCCTCAGATATAGATAGCCTGCCGGCTGGAATTTATGAGCTCACCATAACGGATGCTCAAGGCTGCACAGCCACCACCTCTGCCAGCATAACGGAACCTCCGCTCCTTACCCTTGTAGCAACTGAAGTGGCGATTACCTGCTACGGCGCCGGGAATGGCGCTGCATCTGCTATCGCCTCCGGTGGCACTGGCCCCTACAACTACCTCTGGAGCAATGGAACAAGCGGCGCTTCTATCACCAACTTATCTCCGGGCATCTATATTCTTACCGCGACAGATAGCAAAGGTTGTACGGCCCTGGTTTCTTCCAACATCACCGAGCCAGCCGTCTTGTCCAGCACGATCAATGCCTCGAATGCAACTTGTTTTGGTGCAAACGACGGTACTTTAACCACCATAAGCGCTGGAGGAACCTTGCCCTACGCTTATCAATGGAGCAATGGCGCAAGTAACGCATCCTTGAGGCTTTGTTGCATGAATCTTGTTGGAAGCCAGATTTTCCCTATCCCGTTTAGGCC
>CAZKBH010000095.1:1469-9652 GCA_964550795.1 uncultured Saprospiraceae bacterium | reverse complement strand
ATTCCAGTATAGCGATTTTGTACAAACCATTCACGCGCACCCAATTGCGACAATTCGTGCATCGGTGGCTGGCTTGAAATGCCTTGCATGAAAATTTCCCAGCCTTTACTGGATGATTCATCTCCTTCCCTGAATAAAGGTAATGCCTGGATTTGCGTCCAGTAGTTTTGCTTCACAAAAGTGAACAAACTTTTTTCGGCCTATCTCCATCGGCTTCACCGTTTTACATTTTCAAAAATCACCGCACTTATGAAATTCTTTTTCTACGTTGCTAAATCTCTTGCCAAGCCATTTCTCCTGCTTGTAGTGTTGGCCTTTCCCACCGAACTTTACGCACAACCAGCCGCTAGTTTGTCCGTTCAGGGTGTACTCACCCGCACGGACGGCACCGCTGTGGACGATGGCAACTACTCCGTTACTTTTAAACTCTTTGATGCACCGGGAGGCGGCAACGAAGTGCATTCTGAGCTTATTGATGTGGAAACCGTTGGGGGCGTGTATAGGGGCCATACACTTTTTCCCCATTGGTGTAGAAAAGCAGGTTCCCCAAGGAGTCGCACATACTGGCATTGGTGGCCGTGAAGTTCACGCCATATTCTTGCTTTTCAATGACTTCGGGCTTGTTGATGTTTGAAAAATCAAGGAGTGTGACACCCCATTCGTCGTTTAGAGGGCTTTGGGCCCCGCCGCCCAACCCCATCAGCCAAATGTTATCATGTTTTTGAGCAAATGATTGGAAAGAACTAATAACACTGAGATAAAGTAGAAAATACCGCATACCGAACAAAATTGAAGGCCAGAGGGAGCAGATGTCCCTCTGGCCAACTTGAAAAGTCTTAATGTGAAATGACGACTTGGTTGCTTTGCAAGGTTTTCCCCAAATGGCTTATTCTGTATAAGTACACTCCGGATGGGAGATCAGAAAGGTTTACAGAAGCACCTGAAAAACCAATAGGTAAAGTAGAAGCCCATACCCTTTGTCCCAAAATTCCAAACAATTCAAACTTCGTTTCCACCTGTACTTCAAAGGCGGGTACAATATGCAACTGCTCGTTGGCAGGATTAGGCATAATCAGGAACCTATTCGAAGCACCCCCTAAGCTTGCCTCCTCAAGCCCACTTACGCCCAAATTCACCAGTCGACAAAGTGTATCGCTGCTGTACTGATTGCTTACCACCAAACAGACTTTGTAAATCCCCTCCTCTGGATAAAGATGTACTGGGCTGGTATCCTGACTGCTCGTGCCGTCGCCAAAATCCCAGTGCCAGTTGGCTGGTTCGTAGGAACTTAGATCAGTAAAAGTGACTTGCAGCGGCGAGAGCGTGTCTTCCTGCTCCCAACGCCAGTTGCAGAGCGGGTGGTTGTCGAAGCCGAGGGTGTCGCAGGCGGAGCCGTCTATGGGGCCTAGGCGGTAGTTGGGGAAGTTGGGGATGGCAAGGCTCAGGTTAACTGGCGATTCAATACCGTGATTTACAAACCCACAATCCCAGCCTTCACGCTCTGGAAACCGAATATAATGCATATGATATGCAGAGCTCCAGCCAGTATTATAGATTCGGCCATCAGGGCCAACTTGGCCGAACAAGAAATAAGAACCGTACAGCCCTGAAACAAAACTGTCAAACACCCCAACTATCGTCTCCGTGTTGAAAATGTCATCTGCCCTCAGGTCGTACTGTAGCACCTTTTCTGTAAAAAAAGCGTACAGATAACGCGAATCCCGCGATATCGCCCCCCCCATGCCAAAGTCCACCTCTTCCGGCTCTACTGAGTGAGTACGCTGGTTGGAGAGTTGGCCTGTACAGCGATCGAAGTCGAAAATGTTGATGGTCGCTGGCTGGTTAAGGTAAACCTGTTCGACTTTGATGTAAAATTCCCCATTAGGAGAAAAAAAAGCCTGGCCTAAGCCTTCTCGTATAGTATCTCCGACAATTTCTGTTCTAATTGAAATGCCATCTGGCGTAATACTACCTATGTAATATTTATTTGAATAAGAAGGGGGTAGCACAAACCACCAATCTCTTCCATTGGCATGCTTTGTTGCGGTCAACTTCCCCCATCCAACGGTATCCTGAACCAGAATCTGTCGTTTGGCAACGACTTTACCAAGTCCATTGTTTAGATGCAGATCAATTTCATGAAACAGAAGCTTATCGCCCCATGTGCCATCTGGCGAATCTTCAACCGCAAGCATCAAGTACTTGTCTTGATGCTGAGGGAATGGCAAGATGACAACACCTTGGGCCAGAAGATATCCCAGGCCATTCCAATAGGCAATGCCATTCCCGTTTTCCATCAATGTATGATTTCTATTGTAGATTTTCTCCCCATTGGTGTAAAAAAGAAGGTTGCCCATGGAATCACAAAAACTGGCGTTGGTGATGTCTGTATTCATGTCATATTCTTGTTTCTCAATTAGTAGTGGCTTATTAGGGTCAGTAAAATCAATGAGCAAGGTGCCCCATTCGTCATTAAGAGGCGACTGGTTGCCTCCTCCTCTGCCTAAGACCCAAACGTTGTCATGCATTTGGGTTAAGGCTTTTGTTGAACAGAGGAAACAAAGGCTAAATAAAAAATATCGCATTGCAAAAAGAAATGAAGAGGCCGTCTCATGCAACGACTTGCGAGACGGCCTCCAAATTGGAAAATTTTAGTGGGCAATGATCACTTTCCCGGACTGGATTGATTTACCTTGATTTGTTATTCGATAAAAGTAAACTCCCGCTGGAAGAGTGGACACTTGAATTTCGCTATTAGGTGGAACGCTTTCTATCGTCTCAGAGAGCACAAGTTCGCCCTTCAGGTTATAGAGTTGAAAACTGATAGCCTCCTGTTCGCTGACAGGAAGAAGCGACAGAGTTTCATCAGCAGGATTGGGAACAAGCATAAAGGCTTTGCCGTCCTCTTCCAGGTTGAAAACACTTCGTTCATTTAGCCGCAGTGCCGAACACCCCGAGTTCTCGCTCCAAGTCGCCGAAGGCACAAAGCGGCGGTAAACGCTGCGGGCTTCATAAACTGCAAAACCACCGTCGAGCGGGCATTGATCGGCAATGGCCTTGACCTGCAAGAGGGTAGCAGCAGAAAGCGGATTGGGTTTCCACAAGGAATTGCCAACGTAGATGTTGTTAATAGTGCGCTGGTTGAGGGCGCAGAGATGGCTGGTACTAACGCCTGCGTTGGCAGCAAGGATGGCGGGCAGATCTGCCTGCCGTCGGCCATCCAACCAGTTTTCATGTCCACGCAAGCGGTTCACGGCCTGTTTGATGTCCTGTTGAAGCAAGCGCACTTGCAGCCACCAGGCGTTGAAATTACTCCCCGGGCCAACTGCGCGAAGCGTTTGCAACTCATCGCTTAGCGCCGCAATCTCTGTTTGCAAATCACGGAGGGCGCCCCAGGTGTAAGCATCCCTTCCCTGCAAGAGGATCAAATCTTCCCCTACCTCAACCAGTTGGCCCAAGTCCGTGTAAGGAGCGGCATTGTAAAACTGTTGGACATAGGGGTTTTGAGCGGCCAGGGCTGGGTACATTCTCAAACGCTCGTACAATCTCTGACGTGCCATCCAATTAAACCCTGCTCCGTAATGTCCATTTTGGGCGGTCGTGACATCCGCATTGTCCACATATCCCTGACCTCCATAGCCACCACCTTCTCCGCCTGTGGGGTATTCGTCTTCGTCCGTATCAACGACCAACGGACAAGCCGTAAGGCAGTTGATGGAGGTGCCAGGAAAATTATCAAACCATAAAATCGCTTGCCCCAAACCAGTTGACCAAGTTGGAGTTTGATTGGCTGGGATCAAAAAGCGAGATTCAAGGATGTCAAATTGATTAATTGACGCATTGTACGCCCCAAAGTCTCCATACATGCCGAGCCATTTGTTCCCCCCATTGATCTGGGTGCCAATCTTGGTGCTGTTTGGGCCGTTTGCCCAGAGATTCAGGCCGTTGTCGGCAGCATTGTTGATGTTGTTGCAGCGGAGGGCATTGCTCTTGATGCACATCCCTCGAAAATAAAAACCAGACTCAGTTTGATCCTGGCTTTTGTTGGAACAGTAGGTGTCGGTGCTGTTGAAAGCAGCATAGCCCCAAATTCCGCCATTAACGGCATCATTGGCACCAAAAACATTCCCGGTACATCCCGAGGTAGCGGTACCACGCTCAATATTAAGCATATTGTTGCTCTGAATGCTGATAGAACTGCAAGTGAGCATATTTATCCCAATTCCAAGGGCCGTATTGTCCTCACGGGTCAAAGTATTTCCAGTAACAAGCCCGCCCCGGATGGTTTGCAGGTCAATATGTTGCCCGGAACTTCCTGGACGCATCTTTACCGCATTATTTTTTATACGCAGTATTGAAGCGGGCAATGCATTGGTGACTCGGATGCCAGTTCCCCACATGGTTATTGTGTTCGCACGGATGCGCACCGATCGGTTGGTGTTCAAGCTGCATTCTATTCCGATGTCTTCTGCAGGTGAGTCAACTGCATAGCCCGTCATGATGTTTAAATCGGCAGTGATGTTGGATGCTTCGCTAAAAATACCCTTTCCAAAGTTGAAGAATTGACAGTAGTTTACTATAGCCAAGGGGCAATAGGTGGCATACACGCCATGCTGATCCACGTTGTAGTTGAACTCGGTATTCAAATCAATAGGGTCAGTTACCAAGTTCCGAATGGTACAACGCTTCATAGTGAAGCCGCTGCGCACGGCGAAAACGCCGTTCCGAATCTCGTCAAATTTGTTGTTTTCTCCGATGTCAAAACTCGCAACATCATTGATTGCGATGCCTGCGTAAGTGCAGGTGCCCGGTATGGGTAACTGCTGGTGGTTGGGGTCGCCGGTGACTGTGTAGGCGGGCTTTAAAGGTGCCCAGCAGCTAAACTGGTTTTCTTTAATGGCCACGATGTTCACCGTTTGCGCAGCCCCATTTGCCGAAACCGGGACATAAATACCAGTATAATTGCTGTTAAACGTACAATCGGTGACTTCCAGTGTAGATTCGCCTTGAGCCTGAATGGCCCATTGGGCATCTTCGATGGTGCTATTATCGGTCATTTTCAAACTCCCTCCATTTTTGACCGTGATGCCGCGCCACATGTGTTGGCAACCGTACAATCTGCTGAAATCAGTGATTTCGAGTTTGTTCTGGTGGGTCACGATGATTTCAGCCCCTTGATTGAGAATTACTTCTGTGTTTTGTAGGGTAAAATTCTCGTCAATAAATAATTTCCCATTTACTGTGAGGCAGGTGTTTTCCATGGTGACTGGAAGGCCTGATATAGAGAGTTTCGTCTGTGAATCCATGTTTACCCCCAGTAGTGTCCGGTTAAGCAATTTTGATTTCGTTATAATTAATTGATAATCAATTCTTTATAGCGGGTTTTGAGTTTAAACGATTTGAATTGATTTCCCGGCTCCATCTTCGGGGATGAATCGAGGAAAATATGTTTTTGCCCAGTTGATGAGCCTTATTGATCCCAATGATTTTCGCAGGTGTGTTACGCGATACAAAGGGGATTTTCGTGTTCGACAGTTTACCTGCTGGCACCAGTTTCTATGTCTAAGTTTTGGACAATTAACTCATCGTGAAAGCCTACGGGACATTATTATTTGCCTTCAAGCCCATGAGAGTAAGCTGTACCATCTAGGATTGAGTAATGGCGTTAGCCGCACTACATTGGCCGATGCAAATGAACAGCGTGACTGGCGTATTTATGCTGACTTTGCCCAAATTCTGATTCAAAGAGCGCGCGTTTTGTACGCTGGGGTGGTCTTGGAGGAGATAGAACTGGATAATACTGTCTAGGCCTTGGATTCGACGACGATTGATTTGTGTTTGGAGGTTTTTTGGTGGGCCAAATTTCGCAAGCATAAAGCGGCTGTAAAACTGCATACGCTGTTTGATGTTCGCTGTCAAATTCCGTGTTTTATCCACATAACAGACGGCTTGTGTCATGATGTGAACGTGTTGGACATCTTGGAGTTTGAGAGCGACGCATTTTATGTGATGGACAGAGGCTATATGGATTGGCTACGGTTGCATCGAATTCACCAATTGGGCGCATTCTTTGTCACACGAGCAAAAAAGAATTTGGCTTTTGTACGAGTGTACTCGCACTCCATTGACAAGACAAGTGGGTTGAGATGCGATCAAACTATTCGACTCAAAAACTTCTATGCATCAACAGAATACCCCGACTATCTGCGCCGAATCAAGTATTATGACAAAGAACAAAACAGAACATTTGTGTTTCTAACGAACAACTTTGAAGTAGATGCACTTCAGATTACGCTATTGTACAAGTATCGGTGGCAGATTGAGTTGTTTTTCAAATGGATTAAGCAACATCTCAAAATCAAGGTGTTTTGGGGAGAAAGTGCTAACGCTGTTAAAACCCAAGTCTGGGTGGCAGTTTGTACTTATGTATTGGCAGCCATCCTCAAAAAAGAACTCGAAATCTCTATCAGCATGAACGAAATGCTACAAATTTTTAGCGTATCTCCTTTCGATAAAACACCTGTAAATCAATTACTTACGAACACTGCTAACAAAAATAACAACCCCGATAATCCTAACCAATTGATTCTCTTTGACTTATAACCGGACACTACTGAGTTCTCTAAAAACTTCACTCCCCACTTTCCCGACGCTCCCGCTCCCAATCCGTCCGGCCAAATACAATCAACAATACGCCAACTATGACCAGCAATATTTTCAGGATAAATGCCCCTAAACGCCCCAGCTGCTCCAGCCAAGCCAGAAAATACCAGTGCGTACCTACCAATTCCATGACCACAGAGGTCACGCCCAAACTAAACAGCAAATAGCCGAAGAACAGGAATGTGTTTTTATTTTTCATGTTGTACTGTTTGTTAAACGGTGTGTGACCTGGGCGACTTGACCCTTTTGTCGCCGCAAAAATAGGAGAAAAACAAGCCTATCCTAAACCGCAGAAGCTTCTTTATGTTTTGAAAGATATAACTTCGCCCTTTCTTTTGGTTCAGCAGTTTATCTGATGACCACCCAGAACGATTTTTTATGACATAAATACTTGAGCGTCAGGATATACGAGCCTTGGGTAGTAACCTCGAATTACTCGCCAAACAGGTGGTAGAAGGGTTTATCGTAGGCTTGCACCGCAGTCCATTCCACGGTTTTTCGGTCGAATTTGCCGAACACCGACTCTACAACCCGGGCGAAAGTACCCGGAATATGGACTGGAAAGTATATGGCCGAACCGACAAACTTTTTTCCAAACGGTATGAGGAAGAAACGAATTTGCGCTGCCATATCGTGGTGGATGCCTCTTCTACCATGTACTACCCTTGGGACGAAAAGATCCTGAAAAATACAAATACAGCAATAAGTTTTGCTTCGCTGCTCAGTCAGCGGCTGTGCTGATGAATGCGCTTAAAAAACAACGGGATGCTTTTGGTTTGACGCTGTTTGATAATGAGTTGTTGTTCACTACCGGTGCCAAATCGAGCACCGTGCATTATCGTTTGCTGTTGTCGAAACTGGTGGAAAGCATCGAAAACCCACAGTTGAACCGAACCACAGACCTAGCCAACAGTTTGCACCAGGTAGCCGAGGCATTTCACCGCCGCTCATTGGTCGTGATTTTTACGGATGTGATGGAGCAGCCCGATAAGGCTGATGCATTATTTGCAGCCTTGCAGCATTTGCGCCATGCCAAGCATGAGGTGATATTATTTCACGTCACCGACAAACAAAAGGAGCTCGATTTTGAGTTCGAAAACCGCCCCTACGTATTTGTGGATATGGAAAATGGGGAAGAAGTAAGGGTCCAACCCAATCAAGTGAAAGAATTTTATACCAAACAAGTGGCCGCTTTCACCGAGCAACTTCGGATGAAATGCCTACAATTCAAAATTGACTTTGTCGAAGCCGACATCAATCGCGGCTTCGTTCCAATATTACAAACCTGGATGGCCAAACGGGCTAAACTGGGCTGAACCGGCTGCATACTCTAGCGATACATGTTGCACCAATATTGCTCTTTTGGGGGACTGTATTTTGCTCCATTATTTTGCCTAATCAATTCATTATCAATATGTAAGAAGTTTTTATTGTCTCCGCTGTTCGTACTCCAATCGGAAGTTTTGGCGGTCATTTCGCGGGTGTTTCCGCTACTCAACTCGGTGCAGCAGCCATTCGTG
>CAZKBH010000095.1:0-1459 GCA_964550795.1 uncultured Saprospiraceae bacterium | reverse complement strand
TGCGCTGGAAAAAGCCGGTGTTTCTGCCGATCAAGTCAACGAAGTCTTGATGGGAAATGTAGTCAGTGCCAATTTGGGACAGGCTCCTGCTCGTCAGGCAGCGCGTTACGCGGGAATCCCCGATGATGTGCCTTGTACTACCGTCAACAAAGTATGTGCCTCAGGTATGAAATGTATTACCCTTGGTGCGCAGTTCCAATTGAACCTCGGCAACCTCAGCGCTACCAATGAGGACTGGACCTACGGTCTTGTGGCCGTGGCCGCCAACAACCCACATGGTGCCGTAATCAAACTCAATGGTGCCCCACTGAACTATAGCGTCCCTACATGATTTGTAGTTTTTTTGTAATTTTGTCGGCAAAAACGATGTACAAAGATCTAGCAGACTTGATAAAACATTCCAGCAAGCCAGCAGAAATAATGCGCGGTTTGGCAGTGAAGCAGGATTTGGCAGGCCAAAAGCGAAAGACGATAGGAGAAATCTTGTCTGTTTCGGTCGCATTTATAAGCAAATGGCGGATAATTTATGATGAATATGGGGTCGATGGGTTGACATCCTTGCATCAAGGGGGCAAACCCAGGGCTTTTTTGAACGAAGAACAAAAAGCCGAAGTTTTGGCTCACATCCATTCGCATGAGGTATTTGGCCTTTCCGAATTGTCGGCCTACCTGCAAACCGTTTTTGGGGTTTCGTTCAAGTCGTCCCAATCCTATTATGAGTTGTTGCACGAAGCCAAGATGAGCTGGCACAAGAGCCAGAAAACCAACCCCCGTCGAGACGAGCAAAAGGTTCTGCAGAGGCGGGCATTCTATTGATAACATTGGTGGCTGGGCTTTTCTTATTCCAGCTTGCCCGGAAATTGCGCAAACGGAACAAGGAAAAGGAATTTCTCATCAAAGAAATCCACCACCGGGTCAAAAATAACCTTCAGATTCTGTCCAGCCTGCTTCATCTGCAATCCCGGCAAATCACCGACGATACCGCGCTGAATGCTGTGCGAGAGGGACAAAACCGGGTGGATGCCATGGGCCTCATCCACCAAAAACTATACATGGGCGATAATGTGGCCAAGGTAGAAATGAAAGGTTATCTGGAGCAGTTTGGACAGAATATGTTGGATTCGTTTGGGATGGAGGATGCACGGGTGCGGATCGAATACGAGGTAGCGCCGATGTATTTAGATGTGGACACAGCGATTCCTTTGGGCTTGATAATCAACGAGTTGGTAACCAACTCTCTGAAATATGCTTTTCCAGAAGAAAATACTGGTGTTATCACCATCTCACTTTGGGAAAATGAACAAAATCAGCTTTGTCTGAAAGTATCTGACAATGGTGTGGGCCAGGCCAATGCACAAAAAGACAGTAAAAGCACTTCTTTTGGAACTAATCTCGTGCAGATGTTGAGCAAAAAATTGAAAGGAACCCCGGAGGTGTTGCGTACCGACGAAGGTTATGC
>CAZKBH010000094.1:0-10391 GCA_964550795.1 uncultured Saprospiraceae bacterium | reverse complement strand
TTTTGAGCCCAAAAAGTAACCAAAAAGGCTCGGCTGTCGAAAAATCTAACCATTCTGAAACCTCTTCGGCGGCGCAAAAAAAACTCGCCTTGGCATCTGTTCGGGCCTGCGGCCCCAATGATTCCCGAGGCTCAAACAGTTTTTTGCTTAACCCGCCTCGGGAGGCCTCAAAATGGAGATTTTTCTAAGGCCATTTGCACGCAGCCTGGTGTTCCATTTAATGCGTGAGCTTGAATTCTAGTTTGGCTTTCAATAACCGTCCACCACTACCAAATACTTGTTCTTTTTCCCATTCTCCACCATCAAAAACTTCCCGTGCAATAAATCCGAAGGATTGACCACCGCGCCCAAATCCGCAATTTTTACTTTATTGAGCGAAATGCTGTTGCCCTGAATGGCGCGTTTTGCATCGCTGCGGCTTTCAAGAATCCCGGTCGTTTCGGACAAAAAGTCGAGGATGTTTAAGCCGTTTTGAAGGGAAGTAAGCGAAATTTTGGACGAAGGAATTTCTTCCGCAACCTGCGCCAGGGTCTGGGCATCCAAACTCTGGAGGGTTTCTACATCCGCTTTTGGATCGAACAGCAGTTTAGACACCGTCAGCACCGTTTCATACGCGGCCTGGCCGTGGATCCGAATGGTGAGTTCTTCCGAAAAAATCCGTTTGATGTCCTGACTGGATTGCCGTTCCTCCAGATTTTCGATTTCCTCACGGTCTTTCAGCGAAAAATAGCGCAAAAACTTGGGCAAATCCCGGTCGTCGGCATTCAACCAGAACTGGTAAAACTTGTAGGGCGAAGTCATGCTCGGGTCCAGCCAAATGTTCCCCGATTCACTTTTGCCAAACTTGCTGCCATCCGCTTTGGTGAGCAGCGGCGTGGTGACGGCGTACACCTTCGTTTCATCAATCTTGCGGGCCAATTCCACCCCGGACGTAATGTTTCCGTATTGATCCGAACCGCCCATCTGAACCGTAATGCCATGCTCGCGATGCAACAACACATAATCGTAGCCCTGCAACAACTGGTAACTGAACTCCGTGAACGAAATACCCGTCTCGCCCTCGATGCGCCGCCGAACGCTCTCTTTCGACATCATATAGTTGACCGTCAAGTACTTACCTACGTCGCGCAGGAAGTCCAACACGTTCATGTCTTTGTAAAAATCGTAGTTATTGACCAGCATGGCGTGATTGGGCACGCTTGAATCGAAGTTGAGCAAACGTTTGACTTGTTCCACTTGCCGCGCTGTGTTAGCGTCCAACTCATCCAGGCCTTTCAGGTCGCGTTCCTTGTCTTTTCCGCTGGGATCACCGATGCGACCGGTTGCTCCACCCATAAGCACAACTGGCTGATGACCAGCGCGTTGCAAAAAAGTGAGCAACATGATTTGCACGTAATTGCCAATCGTGAGCGACGGCGCGGTAGGGTCAAAACCGATATACGCGCGTACCATTCCCTGGTTGAAATGTTCTTCTACACCGGGTGTGAAGTCGTGGATTAAGCCGCGCCAGCGGAGTTCTTCGAGAAAGTTGTGATTGGCTGCCATATTAAATTTTGGATGGACCTGATTTTGGGCCGGGTGGCAAAATTAAGATTTGTACAGCAAGTAGGGTGAAATTCATTTCTAAAGCAAAAAATCCCTACCATTCTACCCCTTTGCGCAACCAAGCCAAAGTCTCCGCTTCGGGGCTGTCTGCTTCGGGTTGCAAATTATACGCCCATTGTGCGGTGGGTGGCATGGACATGAGGATACTCTCCGTTCGGCCATTGGTTTCGAGACCAAATTTGGTGCCACGATCCCACACCAGATTGAATTCCACATAACGCCCCCGACGCAGCATTTGCCAGCGTTTTTCGCGTTCGCCAAAAGTGCGTGGGGCGGCACGGCGGAGCAATTCGGTGTAAGCTGGAGCAAAGGTTTCGCCCACCGCAAGGGCAAATTCAAACAGTTTTTCCTGCGAAAAGCCCGTTTTTTCATCCAGATAATCAAAAAATATCCCGCCAACACCCCGGGTTTCCTGACGGTGTTTCAGGAAAAAATAATCGTCGGCCTGTTTTTTAAAATCAGGGTAAAACGAGGGCGAAAACCGCTCGCAGGTCTCGCGCAATTGCTGGTGAAAAAACTGCGCATCCTCCCGAACAACATAGTGCGGCGTAAGGTCAATGCCCCCGCCAAACCACCAGCGTTCGCCCCCCGAAGTTTCAAAATAACGAACATTCATGTGGACAATCGGCGCCATGGGACTGTGCGGATGCAGCACGATGGAAACCCCTGTGGCAAAAAAATCAGTGGCGGCCAGATGCATCGCTTTGGCCGTCACTTCAGGCAATGGACCATGTACGGCAGAGAACATTACCCCGCCTTTTTCGATGGTGTTGCCCTCCAACACCCGACTTCTGCCGCCACCACCTTCGGGGCGAATCCAGTTATCTTCCAAAAATGTTCCGCCGCCATCGGCAGCGACCAGGGCGCTGCAAATATCGTCTTGCAACTGACGGAACCGCTCGGCGATTTGTTCTTTTTGTATCATGGTGTAACGTACTCCGGAACGCTGTTCCGGGACTTTGTTTATTTCCCCGGAACAGCGTTCCGGGTTTTTGTTTGTTTACCGGAGCAGCGTTCCGGGGTACTATCCGGCGCAAAATTGGCCAGAAAACAACCAAAAACCATCAAAAAATCACAATCATTTTGCCTAACAAACCATTCGACTATTTTTGCAGCCAAACCCGCCTAATTATCACCGTGGACAGATTCCCTTTCGACAAACAATTTGACTCTTCTGACTGCGGTGCGGCCTGTCTGCGCATGATCGCCCGGCACTATGGTCGCTTTTATTCTATTGAGTTCCTGCGCCAACTTTCGCACACCGATAAAGTGAGCGCCTCGCTCGCGGGCATCGCGGAGGCTGCTGAAAAAATCGGATTCCGCACGCTGGGGGCCAAAACGAGTTTCAACCGACTTTCCACCGACATCCCCCTACCCTGCGTGGCACACTGGAAGCAGGATCACTTCGTGGTGGTGTATAAAATTTCGGGCGGAAAGGTGTTTGTGGCCGACCCGGCTTCGGGCAAATCTGAAATGGAAGAGCAGGAATTCCTGAACGGCTGGATCAGTGATGTGGTGAATACCGAACCGCAGGGAATTTTGCTCCTGCTCGAAACCACCCCCGAATTTTTTGATCGCGAGGACGAAAAAACCAATCGCTCGGGCTTCAAATTCCTGTGGCCCTACCTGCTGCAACACAAACGCCTCATTTGGCAATTGCTGCTCGGATTGCTGCTCGGAAGCCTCATTCAATTGGCGTTTCCCTTCCTGATGCAGGCTTTGGTGGACAAAGGGGTGCAATTGCGCGACCTCGATTTTGTGTACCTGATTTTGCTGGCGCAGGGGGTACTTTTTGCCAGTCAAGTGGCCGTAGAGTTCATCCGGGGCTGGATTTTGCTGCACATCGGCACCCGGATCAACATCAATCTGGTGTCTGATTTTCTGCTAAAATTGATGCGGCTCCCCATGTCATACTTCGATTCGAAGATGACTGGCGATTTGCTGCAACGGATTTACGACAATGAGCGGGTGGAGCGTTTTTTGACTTCTTCGTCCCTGGTGACGCTTTTTTCTTTGGTGAATTTGGCGGTGTTTGGGGGGGTGTTGCTGTTTTACAACAAGTTAATTTTCCTCGTATTCATGCTGGGTGCTGCGGGATATTTTGGTTGGGTTTGGCTGTTTTTGGCCCGAAGACGCTCTTTGGATTACCGCCGTTTTGAACAAATGGCCGAAAACCAAAACGCCCTGATTCAATTGGTGAACGGCATGCAGGAAATCAAACTGCACAACGCTGAACGGCAAAAACGCTGGGCCTGGGAACGCATTCAAGCGCGCCTTTTCCGGGTAAATGTCCAATATCTCTCCACCGATCAACAGCAACGGGCCGGCGCGGCGTTCATCAACGAAGGAAAAAACATCCTGATTTCGGTGCTGGCGGCCCAGGCCGTCATCAACAACGAAATGACCCTTGGGGCCATGCTGGCGGTGCAATACATCATCGGACACATGAACGGCCCGCTCGAATCTTTGGTGCAGTTTATCCTGCACGCACAAGAGGCCAAAATTAGCCTCGAACGCATGAACGAAATTCACCAGCGCGCCGATGAAGATGCCAACGAAGACGCCAAAGTGGATGCATTGCCCAAATCCGGCGATTTGAGTCTGCAAAACGTCTCGTTCCGCTATGGCGGCCCGCACGATCCCTGGGTGCTCAAACACCTCAACCTGCAATTCCCGCTCGGTAAAACCACGGCCATTGTGGGCACTTCCGGTTCCGGCAAAACCACCCTGTTAAAACTTTTGCTCAATTTCTATTCCCCCCAGGAAGGCAGCATCCGCCTGAACGACCTTGGCCTCGACAGTTTTCACCACAAAACCTGGCGTGCCAATTGTGGGGTCGTGATGCAGGACGGCTTTATTTTCAACGACACCATTGCCCGAAACATCGCGCTGGGTGTGGAAAATATAGACCGCGTGAAGCTGCTGGAAGCCTCCAAAACCGCTAATATTCAGGCGTTTATCGAAATGTTGCCCCTTGGGTACAATACCAAAATCGGTCAAGACGGCACCGGACTCAGTCAGGGCCAAAAACAACGCCTGCTCATTGCCCGCGCCCTGTACAAAGAACCGAAATACATCTTCTTTGACGAGGCCACCAATGCCCTGGACGCGCACAACGAAAAGGTGATTATGCGCAACCTGGAAGCTGCTTTTGAAGGCAAAACCGTGATCATCGTTGCCCACCGGCTCAGCACCGTGCGCAATGCCGACAACATTATTGTTTTGGAAAAAGGTGAAGTCCTCGAACAAGGCACCCACCAGGAACTGACCAACAAACGCGGTGCCTACTATCAATTGGTGCGGGAGCAGTTGGAGTTGGGGGCGTGAGCAACATTCACAAAAAAAGTCCAGCAGTTTCCCGCTGGACTTTTTTCGTAAATGCAATTTTCAAACACCACCATTACCGCTGCAACACAAAGCGCGCAACAGCGCGTTCACCCTCGGCGGTCCGTATTTCAAGGAAATACAATCCTGCGGGCAGGTGATTGGCCAAAGGCAGTGCCTGTGCATTGCTGCTGCCGTTCATCGCAAAGGACTGAACGCGTACACCCCGGCTGTCCAGAATCTGCAATTGCAGGTCGGCATCGTTCCAGCGTGAGAGATCAGCGTACAAAATTCCGGTGGTCGGATTCGGGAAAACCAGAAGATCATCCTGTGGAAGGAACAATGACACCGTTTCTTCTTCCCGCTCCTGATTGAGCTCGCTCAAAGACACGCCGATGGGGCAATTGAACGTATTCAGGTGCGCAGGATAAAACGTCTGCGTTGCCACGCGGGTGGTAATGTGTATGTGGGTCGGCTGTGATTGTGCAGGCAAGGTGTACTCAAACACCTCAGACTGGCCGTTGGAAATGCTATCGTTTTTGGATTTGAAACGAATGGAATAAAACGGCGAATAGTTCGGATTGCGCACATCGTAGTTGCGTCCATCGGGAGACGTGTAGGTCGAGAGATTGGCCGGGCTGACCGCAGAGACGCCGTTTGGCAACTGAATGGCGGTGTAAATCAACTTGTTCGTGCAATTGTTGGTCACCCGAATCCGATAGGTTCTTTGTTGGGAACTGTTAGCGGTGATACCCAAGAGGTCATATTTGACACAGCCGTTTGTTTTGGTATCACAAGGAAGTTCTTCCCGCACCGTAACGAGGAAACAGCAATCATCTATGGAGCCACAGCTATCCTGCGCAGCATAACAAACCTGTGTGTTGCCTACCGGGAACAAACTGCCCGAAGCAGGTCCGGCGGTTCGGGTAATGTCAATGCCGGGACAAACGCAATCGCTGATAGCATTGGGTAGCGTGTAGCTGACCGGAACACTACCAGTACCCGGCGAGGTTGTGACCACCACGTTGGTCGGGCAGTTCAAAGACAGGGTAGATGGCGGCGGAGTCAGGAACTGCAAGGTGTAGGTGACAAGCGTATCGCAGTCATTACCGGCACCCGGAGCGGTGATCGTAACCGTGGTTGGCTGGGTGTAGTTTTGTCCACCAACATTGATACTTTCACCGGCACAGAATTCAAGCGTTTCGCTGCGTGTAGGCAGCGGCGCAAATTCCAGGGTATAAGTCACGATTGTATCGCAGCCGCCGCCGAGATCGGGGATGGTTTGCGTAACAATGCCCGGCTGGGTATAGGTTTGTCCATCAATTTCCACCGAAGTACCCGCACAAAACGCCACCGTTTCGGCGCGTAAAGGCGATGGCAGCCATTCGAGCGTATAGGTCACGAGCGTATCACAGCCGCCCGCCCCAGGTATGGTGAACAAAACAGTGCCCGGTTGCGTGTAGAATTGTCCGCCAATATCCACGGAATCACCCGGGCAGAATTGCAGAGTTTCCGCTTTCATAGGCGCTGGAAGCCATTCGAGGGTATAAATGACCAGGGTGTCGCATAAGCCCGTGGAAGAGGGTAAGATCAGGATGGCTTCTCCGGGCTGGGTGTACGTTTGACCGCCGATCTCAACAGAAGCGCCTGGGCAGAACTGAATGGTGTCGCGGAGTTCCGTGGGAACAATAAAGGTGATATCCACATAAGCTATGGTGTCACATCCCAAACCGTTGTTGTACAGGGTATCCGAGAACGAAGTGGATTGGAAATAAGCGTTTCCGTTAAAAACGACAGAATCGCCCTGGCAAGCCTCCAGATCAAAAAAGCGGAAAGGCAGCGGAAGCTGGTTGATGAAGTAAAAAACGATCGTGTCGCAGCCAACCGAAGACGCTACGGTATCTCTTACCAAACCTGGATCATCGTACACCACCCCGTTAATCGTGACGGTTTGAAAAGGGCAAATCGTGAATGTTTCTATACGTTCCTCGTAAGGCAAAATGCTAATGAAGAACGTCGCGGCGGTGTCGCAATCTGCGCCCACGCCGGGAATGGTTCTTTGGAACGTACCTGCCTGATTAAAGGTAAAACCGCGCACCGTAACAGATTTTCCGGGGCAAAACTCAGCACTTTCTTGCAAGAGTGGCAAGGGAAGCACTTCTACATTGATCGTGTCGATCTGTCGGAAACCACAAAAATCGGTAACCGTCAGGCGGTATTGGCCAGGGAAATTGATGCTGTTGGTTTGGGTTGTTACGCCGTTGGACCATTGATAGCGGAAGTAGCCTGGGCCACCATCTAACACAGTCGTTTCATTGGCACAAACGGAGCGGTCGGCACCCAGAGAAAGCGTCGGTGCGCTGGGCAATTGAATTGTGAAACTATCCAGATTGTTGGTGTAATCACATTCCTCAAACTCAGAAAGTGGGAAATCGCTGAAGGAAAAGGGCGTATTGGTATTGCCTGGATCATTCACCACCACAAAAAGTTGTGCGCCATTCTGCACGTTTGCTGCGCCCAGAATATCTTCCAAATCTGCGAACAACTCCGTTGCGCAACTGTCCGGAGAACCGGGCGCATTGTAGGTGATGGTCAATAATCTATCGGCCGGCGAGGTAAAGGGGTTTGTATTATAGACGGAGAGTTGCAGCCCGTCGCTCAAACCATCGCCGTTCAATTCGCAATAATCGAGGCTTAATTGTATGCGTCCACCCGCACAAGTCAGATCGCCAAAGCGCACATTAAAATCATTGTCCTCAGGACAGGGGTCCGGGATGGAGCAATCCGGGCAGACCATGGTTTCCTCCAGGTTTCCGGCAATCATGGGTAAGGAAACGTTCGCGGACGCGGCGCTGCTCAGGAGTTGTTGTAAATTAATTGAGGTCGCTACGGGATTAAGGATATCGGTGGGCTGGAGCACAAATTCACTGACAAATCCACAGGAGTCGGCCATGGTTCCGTCGGCATACATTTTCCACAAAAGCACATCGGATACGCCTGAGTTTGCAATGCCGGCAAAAAACAAAGAATCGCCGATTGCGGCTGATTGATCCGGGCCAAGCCCAGATAAATTGACGCCACCCGGGGGACCATAATCCAATTCCCGGCCCCAAACAAAATCACCATTTTTGGTCACTTTGAATACGAAATAACGACTTCCGCCCGTCCGCTGCCCGGATAAAACATACCCATCCGAAACGGAAATTACCCGGAGAATCGAGGTAAACCGCTCGTATCTTTTGGCCCAAAGAATGTTCCCATCCAGATCGGTTTTTTGAAGATGAACGACATTTGGCCCTGTATCAGGATCGTCGAAAATATCTTCATCCACGAGGTATGCGGCCAGAAGTTCATCGCCATCTGCAAGGAGGTCTCTGGACATATAATCTGTATTGGGGTTTGGGTCTTCATGACTAATTTTAGTCCAGATAGGCATTCCATTCACCGGATCGAAACGGGTTAGCATTAATCGGCGTTTGGTGGCGGAGAAACTGTCCACACTTTCCACGGCTCCAAGTCCGTAAAGCGAACCTTCTACAGAGACCATTTTGGTGATTACATCGTACGAGATATGCTCGTATCGGCTGGCAAAAGCTGGAATAATATTGCCCGTTGCACGCTCCAAGTCGAGTATTTCTATGTCAGTTGCCCCGCTATTGAGTCGGGTATTTTGGTAATAAATAAAGCTGCTACCGGGTGTTTTTTCCAAAATTCCTGCCGAGCTTGGGTTGGTACTGGTAATGGCGCGCGACCACAACATGGTATTAGCTACGGGATTGTATCGAAACACGATGCCCCGGCTGGTTCCAGCAAACTGGTTATGGGTGCCGCAGCCTACAATCATGCCGTCAGAATCTTCAATGATTTGCACCAGGGTTACGGCTTCAAAAGGATTGATCTGAAACTCGCGCATCCAGATTACATCCCCTGCCGGACTTAATTTTTGAAGAAAAGATTTTTGACCGTTTCGGCCCCCGAGGTAGAGGTTACCATCGTTGCTTTTTAGAAGTACGGTACCATATTCGGAGATGCTTTCGGCACCGAATGTTTTGAAAAAAGTAGCGTCTGGACAATTGGGAATTTGGCCAAAAGCCCATAAACTGTGCAGCAAAAACGCGAGCACAAAAGCGGTTCGGGTGGATAATTGTATCATAAGAAAAGGATGTAGGAAAAATGGTTTGAGAAGACTGGACAAACGTACAAAGGCGCGCGGCATGAAAATAATCAAAATACACATTTGTCGGCAAAACGAATGTTTTAGCGGAAGGGAGGTACCTAAAGTTGGTTAGTGGGGATTGGGGGGATTGTGAATGGTCTTGAGTTGCCGTGCCAAACTGGCCTCCCCCGGCCTGCGGCCACCCCCTCCAAAGGGGGATAGGCTCCGCGCTTGGTATTTGTTATTGGATGAAAGGGATGATTGCAACAACGGCAATCTATCTGTCCCACGGACGGAATACCCAGCGCGGAGCCTGTCCCCCTTTGGAGGGGGTGGCCGCAGGCCGGGGGAGGCCAGCGTAAAACGAGAACCCAAACTACCTACTCCTCCACAATTTTAACATCAAATGTCCCTTCATGAAAATGGAATTTGCGGGGGTACGATTGATAATCAGCACTGGTGGTATCAATGATGAAGTGAATGTTGAATCGGCCCCGGACCCGCTGATGGAGAGCATCTATCTCCAGTATTTCAAACTCATTGTCAGGATAGGAAGAATCAACGTTCCAGTTTGAAAGAAAAACGTCATCGTCAATGTAGAAATAACCACCCGTAACGGTATCGTTTTTGAATCCTGTCATATAGCTAACTGGATATTTGCCGACCTTAGTCGGCACTGTAAATGCAATACCCTCTGCGTTAAAAAATGCAGTATCACCAGGAGCAAAAATAAAGGGGTAAACGGTGTGCCCGGAAATGAAAAAATGTTCGTCTGACGCAAAAGCTATCTTAGCCTTTCCAGATGCTTTCCATTCCCGACATGTTTTAATGGCTTTGATGCAACCATTTTCCATGTTTCCGGGGTAATTGATTTCGATAGTATCCTCACAACTTAATGTATCAACGGGCATCTCAATCGTATCCGTGGGTTCTGCGTCTAGCTCTATCTGGGTAAATTCATCATGTGCACAAGCGGGGAATAAAACCACGCCTGCTGCTAAAAGGGTGAAAAGGATGTCTTTCATGGTTTGTTTTGTTATTTTTCTGGGTTAGTCACGAGAACAAGACAGATTGAGTTGGCGCTGGGTTGGGTTGGTGTAGTTTTTTCTGCTTAAAGGGAATTTCCTGCTCGCGGTGGCCTCCCCCGGCCTGCGGCCACCCCCTCGAGCGGGGGATAGGCTCCGCGCTTGGTATTTGTGGTAGTTGAATGGTGAAATTGGAACAAATAAACTTATTATCTCACTCGAAAAACCAAGCGCGGAGCCTGTCCCCCTTTGGAGGGGGTGGCCGCAGGCCGGGGGAGGCC
>CAZKBH010000093.1:0-11354 GCA_964550795.1 uncultured Saprospiraceae bacterium | reverse complement strand
AAACGTTCATTCTTTTTTTTCAATAACAGACTCATAATGAGACATTACGAAGTCAACTTTGTCGTAAACCCAGTGCTGTCGGGCGATGAAGTAAAAGCGACAGCGGAAAACATTCAGAAGGACATTGTGGCCGCAGGTGCGACCATTATCCATGTGGATGAAATTGGCCTCCGTCAATTGGCCTACCAAATCAACCGGCGTTCTACGGGCATCTATTACAGCATCGAGTTCGCTTGTGAATCTTCCGAATGGTTGGTGAAATTCGAGTTGAGTTTGAAACGCAACGAAAGCCTTTTGCGCTTTCTGACCGTCAAACTCGATAAGTACGGCATCAAGTACAACGACGACAAGCGCAAGGGCCTGATTGGTTCGCGCAGCAAAAAGAAAGAGGCCTCGCCTGAAGCCGCTGCTCCTGAAGCAGCGATTGAGGCAGTTTCGGCCCCTGAAGTCGTTGATCTCGACGCTTAAAACCCTCATTCATTCACCCATCACTCATTCGTTCCATTCCTATGGCTGCTTCTAGAGAAGATGTCAAGTTCCTTAGCAACCCAAAACTTGGGCTGCGTGGCAAAAAATACTGCCGTTTCCGCAAATTCGGGATCAAGTACATTGATTACAAAGACCCGGATTTCCTCCTTCAATTCATCAACGAACAGGGCAAATTGCTCCCGCGTCGTATCACGGGCAATAGCCTGAAATACCAACGCCGTGTAGCGACTGCCGTAAAACGTGCGCGCCATTTGGCTATCCTGCCTTTCGTGGCAGATTTGATGAAATAATTTTGGGCTTGAAAGGGATTCAGACTTGAATTTACCCTGGTCAACAGGCTTTCGGTCCAAAATCTCCTCAAACCTTTGTACCATTTAAATATTCAACAGCAATGAACATCATTCTGCTCGAACATATTGACAAGGTGGGTGCCAAGCACGATGTCGTTAAAGTAAAAGACGGCTTTGGGCGCAACTACCTCATTCCACAAGGCTTGGGCATTGTAGCCAATAAGCCAAACCTTGCACGCCTTGAAGGCATGAAGAAACAAGGTTCCAAAAAAGAAGCCGTAATCATTGCAGCTTTCAAAGAAGTAGCTGCTAAGTTGGACGGCGTTCGCGTTAAAATCACCGCAAAAGCGGGTGAAAATGGCCGTCTTTTTGGTTCGGTTACTTCCCAGCACCTCGCCACCGCCCTGCGCGAATTGGGCGTTGATGCCGAAAAACGCATCATCGAAATGCCTGAAGAAGTGAAGGAAATCGGCTCGTACACCGCTACGCTCAAATTCCACCCTGAAGTGGAAACCATCGTCAAATTTGACGTGGAGCACGAAGGCGGCAATAACACCGAACTCGACGACTAAACAAACCCTGAGTTTGGCCAATTTTTACCAAATTTGCCCGACTCTAATACGTTAAAAGCGAAACCAACTGCGTTGCGGAGGGTTTCGCTTTTTTTATTTTACCCCTCCTTTGCTCAAGTTTCGGCGGGAAAACCAATCCCCAATAAACCAATCACCAATCCACCCTCCTTCGCTAAAGCTACGGCGGGTAAACCAATCACCAATAAACCAATCACCAATCCACCAATCACCACCCCATGACGAACACCATAATTCGCCGCGTTATTATTTTAGGGGCTTTTGCAAGCCTTAGCTTGCTGGCCATCCAAACCTATTGGGTTCTGCGTACCTGGGATTTACAAGAACAGGAGTTCAACCGCCGGGTAAACCAGGCCATGCTGGATGCTGCCAACGAACTGGGGCAGATCAATTTATTTGCCCTTCCTACCCAAAAACTGGTACAGCAAGTGTCCACGAATTATTGGGTCGTGAATGTCAACAATGTGTTCGAAGCCAGCGATTTGGAGCACGTTTTGGGAAAAGCCTTTGAAAAACAAGGCCTAAAGGAAAACTACGAATACGGCATTTTTGACTGCTCCAGCGACCAGATGGTGCGTGGTAAACTGGTGAAGTATTCCATCAAAAGAGATGCCTACCAACAAACCCTGACCGACCCACTGCCCAAGCACGACGACAAGGATTTCATCTACTATTTCGGGGTCCTCTTTCCTGGAAAAAGCGCCAATATGCTCAGCAGCATGTGGCTTGTGTTGGGATTCACAGCACTCATGCTCATCACGGTGGCCTTTTTTATTTACTCCATCATCGTCATCCTGCGCCAAAAACAGCTGTCGGAGTTGCAGCGCGACTTCATCAACAACATGACCCACGAGTTCAAAACCCCGATCTCGACCATCAACATCTCCACGGATGTTTTTTTGAAAAACGAAACAATCCAGGCGGACCCACGCTTGCACCGCTATGCCGGGATTATCAAAGAACAGGTACTCCGACTCAATACCCAGGTGGAAAAAGTGCTGCAATTGGCCAAAATCGAGCGTGGCAGCCTAGACCTGCACATGGAGGAATTTGACCTCGCTGAACTGATTCGGAACATATCACCCTCCATCGAGCTAAAGGTTACCGACAAACATGGCACTTTATTCCTCGATCTGAACGCAACCAATAGCCTCATTCGGGCAGACAAGCTCCATTTGACGAATATCCTGCACAACCTCGTAGATAATAGCGTGAAATACGCCAAAGAAATACCCGAAATCCACATTGGGCTCCAAAATGAAGCCAACAATGTGTTGGTTCTCAGCGTAGCAGATAATGGCATCGGCATCCCGAAAGATCATATCAAGCGAGTGTTCGATAAGTTTCACCGCGTGCCCACAGGCAACGTACACAATGTTAAAGGTTTTGGTTTGGGCCTTTTTTATGTAAAAACCATGTGTAAAGAACACAAATGGACCCTCCGGCTCACCAGCGAGCTGAATAAAGGAACCCGGATTGAAATCAGAATGCCTCAGGTATGAATCCCACTTTCAACCTACACAACTGCCCGATTTTCCTTGGTCCACTTGCCGAGTCGTTTCCGGCTTGGCTCCATGCGCAAAACTACTCGCAGGTTTTTGTCATCACCGATGAACATACATACCAAGATTGTCTGCCATATCTAGCCGCTTCAGGGCTTCCGAAATACGAAACGTCCGATGGGCAGTCCCCTACCCTGGCGTCCGGCATCATAGTCCCCGCAAGCGAGCAGTTCAAAATCCTGGCTACCTGCGAAAAAATCTGGCAGGCCATGCTCGCCGACCAGTTAGATCGTAGAGCCCTAGTCATAAACCTGGGCGGGGGCGTAATTGGAGATATGGGAGGATTTTGTGCCGCTACCTGGAAACGCGGGGTGGATTTTGTACAAATCCCCACGACCCTGCTCGCCATGACCGATGCAGCCATTGGAGGTAAAACAGGGATTGATTTTCATGGAATTAAAAACACCATTGGCGTTTTTCAACAGCCGCGTGCCGTTTTTGTAGACCCATTCTTTTTGAAAACTTTACCCAATCGGGAATTGCGTAGCGGGTATGCTGAGGTGGCAAAACACGCCTTGATTGGCAATCCTGAACTTCAAAAACATCTGGCCGGACATTTAGCTCTGGCAAACGACGCTCCTGAATTCTGGCTGGATATCCTTCATCAATCCATCGCAGTAAAAGTTCGGGTGGTTGAAGAAGACCCTTTGGAGCAAAATTTGCGCATGATTCTGAATTTTGGCCATAGCATTGGTCATGCCCTGGAAAGTCTGTTTTTGGAAACCAAGGAGCCTCTTACCCACGGCGAAGCCATATACATTGGAATGATTTGTGAGGCGTATGCCGTTGGAAATGAAGCGCTCTGTGCGCATGTTTTGGCCCTCGGGCAAACGGTTTACCCACATTTGAATATCCCCGAAACGGCTTTCCCTGGCCTGTGGAGACGTTTGCTACAAGACAAAAAAAATACGTCCGGCACCGTTCGTATGTCGGTGCCGGACGCAATGCCATTTTCACTTCGGATGGTTGAACTTACGCCCTCGGAATTGGAACGCAGCTTGGCATTTTACAATACTTTGGGATTCCGTGGGAAAGATGCGGGGTCGTAAGACCCTCGCACGGCGATGCGGGGTCGTAAGACCCTCGCACGGCGATGCGGGGTCGTAAGACCCCTCGCACGGCGTAAGTACTGGGATTCAGGTGAGCCTTAACTGACACCAAACTCCTCTCCTCCAAATCAAGTGATTATTATTTCATCGGTATTGAGTAAGGAACCAATCCTAGGCCCAACGCCGTGCGAGGGTCTTACGACCCCGCACACCCTGAGTGAGCCGCCGCCGCGCCTATATCCACCTAATCCAATTTCGGTTTCACAATCGTAAACACCCGGGAAATATTGAACCCGAAGCGGATTCCGGTCAACATTCTCCCCTGGTTATTTTCAAAAAACCAGTCTTCCTGCGTTTCAGTGAGGAATCCCTTGTAGGTCATGTGGGCCGAATTGGTGAAATGCAACTGGAACACGTGCCCACCCGTCTCAATATCAAATCCAATGGAAAGGCTGTTGACGTAGGGGTTTTCAATTTGTCCCTCCGGAACGTAATAATATTCCAGATTGAGCGCCACCCGCTTGGTGAGTTTGATCCGGCCCGCAGCTCCCATAATATAGACATCATTTTTGTCGTCGGGCGAAAGGGTGAGGTTTCGGTGGAGCACCGTGGGCATGAGTTGCAACGAAAGGCGGCTGTTTATTTTTCGGCCAATCAACAACTGGTGGGTAAAGGTGAGCCGATCCGTGAATTTGTTATTCCGATCCGGCTCCGCAAATTTCAAGGTGCGCACCTGAGCATCCACGAGGTAAGCCAGCGTTACCGGCATGTTTTTAGCCCCTGAACTTTGCCGCAAAATCTTGTACTTGGCAAAGCCATCAAGTGTTTTTTCGTAGTTACTGCGCCCGAAACCCACCATTAAGCGGTCAGTTACCCCATAATCGGCACCGATGCGAATGGAGGCCCCGTCCAAACCAAACATATCATATAACCCTTGTCGTACGGGGTTGAAGCGATGTGAAAACTTAGTATCGAGAACGCCTTTGGCGGTATTTTCGATGGAGTGCCCGTTCACCACGCGGTTTGCCTTGAAGGCTGCCGTGGCGTAGTTGGTGGTTTCTTCATCTCCCAGCAACGAAAGCAGGTCTTCATCCTGAGCGTTCGATAATTGTGGTAAAAGAAGGAGGGCGAGGAAGTAGATTTTTTTCATGAAATGAATTAGTGTGCGGTTGGATCAAATAAGGAGACGGTGGATGTCTCAATAAGACATCCACCGTCAAAATTCAGGCAGCAAATTTATTGTTTTGGTTCTAGTGTGGCATCAATCAAAATTTTTGCCTCTTTCGCGATATTGCCGCTCACCACAGATGGAATTTTCACCTCGTAATCGGCTAGCAAAATATTGAAGCCCGCATTCACTTTAATTTTTCCACCTGAGACGGTAATCGCTCCGTTCGTAGTCATCTCCTTTTCCACGCCGTGCAGGTTCATGGTACCTTTTACGATGGCATTATAGGTGCCATCTTTGCTCAGGTTCACTTCGTTTAGATTCGTGATAGTTCCCTTGAAGGTCGCTTTCGGAAACTTGTCAGATTCCATATAATTCTCATTGAAGTGTTCCTGCATGAGTGCTTTTTCAAACCTGAAACCCTTGATGAGCACTTGCCAGGCCATGCCTCCTGTGGCAACATCCAATACACAGGTAGCGCTGTTGCTCAGTGCCTCGATTTTGTCTGGCGAAGCTGTCGCGGTGGCATCAAATTTCAATTTACCATCGCGGGTAAAGTATTTTTGGGCACTGGCAGAGGTTGAAACGACCAAGAACGCGGCCAAAAGGATCATTAGTTTTTGCATGTTATAAGTAAGTGAGTGAAAAATTGAAGCGTCAATTGAAGCGGTGTTTCGTGGAAAACGGTACTGCTTGAAGTTTATTTGACTTCAACGCATCTCGAAAGTTGAACATCCAAATTTAACCCGTCGCATTTCCCTTTGAGCGTAACCGTTTCTCCAACCGGAAAATTGGTGCGGGCGTGTTGGCTATGGGCATCGAGCTCACAAATGACCGCGAAGTCGTCCCCGGTTTCGAGGGTGATTTTGACCGGACCGCCAGTATCGGCTGAGGTTTCCAGAACCTTGCCTGTCACGGCAATCGTTTTGCCCAGATACTGGGCGTTGGCTGCATTTTCATCGGCGTTGTATGCAGCAAAAAGTGCGGTGGCCGCCACGGATGTTTCCGCTTTTGCACTGGCCATGTTTTCGTGGGGCTTGTTCCAAAGAGCATAGCCGATGCCCGCGCCGATGAGACCAAGCGCGAGTACAATCAAAAGGATGCGTTTTGCAGACATATATAATAGGTGTGTTAGGAGGTGTGGTTTAACCTAGATTATGGTTTCAATTGTTAGGCGCGCCGGCATTCACCCAGGCTTCAATTTTTTGTTGGTCACATTTGGACAAAGCTCCTGCGGGTGGCATCAGCGCGACCCCATCTCCTTTGACGCGGTTTACAATGTCCCGATTGAGGGTATATTGTTTCAAACCATCGTAAGTATCTAAAGGACTGAAAGACTGTTGCCCGCCTGCAATGTGGCAAGTGGTGCAGTTTGCGTCAATGATCGGCTTAATGTGTAGGTTGTAACTCAGCGCGGTGGTATCACAGACCGTTACACCATACTGTTCCACTTCATTGTCGTAATAACAGGCGGTTTGGGTGAAATAAGTCAAAGAAAGGAGGACAAAAGCTGCAGAAAAGAGTTTTTTCATGAAAAGAAAGCGGTAAAGAAATTTTGAGTGACGAGTGGGCGAACGAAAACTTGAAATGCACACATTTTCGTACATTCATTTGGGAGACTGCAAATGTACCGGCCAAAAGTCACTGATGGTCAAAGAAACTACGTTTGGGATGTCAAACAAATGCAAATCACCCAAAAAAAACAGCTCTTGGCCCGACAGCCCTCTTCAAGCTTTAGTTGAATGACCCGATTTTTAGCGATGAATCCTATTGACAGTCAATGCCATTTGTTGAACTTTGCACTTTCCTCGTGCCGCATCAACTTATTTTCTTGCAAATCGTTTTAATTGGCACTTGTTGGCAAAAGTCTAATCAAAGAAATTTACACACCACATCAATGATACAGCACGGGAATAAAGAACCGCTAAACATGGAAAAAAGGAACTGGAAAGAATACCTCCGCAAACTCGGATGGGCCGGAGTGATTTTTTTTACGGTAAAAGGCACCATAACGTTGCTTTTCGGGGCTTGGGTACTACAGAAATTAGGCTGCGAGTCATAGCGTAGAATGCACAATCCTAGTTGTTTTGAGCACAAAATCAATATATTCAGCTCAAAATCATGGATTTGAGTCCTCCAAATCATCTAAATCCCCTTAATCCTAGTTTACCTTTGCCCATTTAATTACCTATCCGATTTACCATGTTCAAGAATTCCCTACCCCTTGCCTATTTTCTGCTCGGAACCCTCTTTGCCCACGCGCAACTGACCCTCAACATCAGTTCCATCCCCACCAATACGCCAGCCAATGCCAACATCCACGCGGTTGGCACTTTTAACAACTGGAATCCAGGTGATATAACCATGATTCTCAGCCCGATCGGGGGCGGCCAATATCAAATTGTACTCAATCCCGCCATCGGTGAAGTGAAATTCAAATTTACTCGCGGAAGTTGGGCCACCGTGGAAGGCAATGCGAACGGCGGCTTTTTGCCCGACCGAGTGCTCAACTACAATGGCCAACCCACCACCGTCAACCTGACTATTCTCTCCTGGGAAGACCTCGGAAACCCCGGTGGTAACGGAACCGCAGCACCCAATGTGCAGATTTTGGACAATGCATTTTACATTCCGCAACTCAACCGCAACCGCCGCATCTGGCTTTATTTGCCACCCGATTATCAAACGACCGCCAAAAAATATCCAGTCCTATATATGCACGACGGCCAAAATCTTTTTGACCAGACGACTTCATTCTCTGGAGAATGGAAGGTGGATGAATCGCTCAATGATCTCCACGCACAGGGAGACTGGGGTTGTATCGTAGTAGGCATAGACAACGGGGGACAATTTCGGCTGGATGAGTATTCCCCCTGGATCAACCCACAATACGGTGGCGGCCAAGGCGACGAATATGTTGAATTCATTGTCAATACCTTGAAGCCTTATATAGATGCCAATTACCGCACCTTGCCCGGCCGAAACACGACAGGCATTGCCGGAAGCAGCATGGGCGGCCTGATTTCCATGTACGCCCTGGCCGAACGCCAGGATGTGTTCTCCAAGGCCGGAGTTTTTAGTCCCGCTTTTTGGTTTGCCGATCAGGAATCTGCCAACCATGTAGCCGATCATCCCAAACAAGGCAATGCCAGAGTCTATTTTTTGGCAGGTGCCGACGAAGAAAACAACGGCAACCAATCCAACTATGTAGTGGAAGACATGCAGGCCGTAGCCGATGCTATGACCCAGGCTGGATTTGGCGCGGGGGAAAAATCCTTCAATGTCATTGCAGACGGCAAACACTCCGAATGGTTTTGGGCAAGAGAATTCCCGGATGCTTACGAGTGGCTGTTTGCTGATCTTACCTCCTCCAGCTACGAATGGTCGCAGGCCTCTCTGCGTCTGGAGATATTTCCCAACCCCAGCAGTACCTGGGTGCGCTTTTCAGGACCGGTAGAAGATGAAATCATTGCGTTTCAAATCATCGGAATAGATGGCAAAATCTGGAAGGAGGCCACCATGCGTGGTGCCGATCCAGTGTGGACAGGAGATTTGCCCGCCGGGGTTTACCTGATTAAAGCAAAAATAACCGGCGGTACTTGGGGCATTGCGCGTTTTGTGCGCCCTTGAATACGGATATCTGGTCAAAAAGATTCTACTCGGCATTTAATGTGAAAACTTTGGCATTCTGGGCCTGTCGCCGCGCGGACAAGTGCCTTCGTTGAAAACTTAAAGGCCAACGGTTTGTCTTATTATTCCATTTCCAAATACCCTCCTAAACCTTAGAATTGCTCGAAAAAGCAATCACCCCTTCTTACCTTTGCGCCCGAAATGAGCGACGTAATTCAACATGAATGCGGCATAGCCGTACTAAGGCTTTTAAAGCCACTAGAATTTTACCACAAAAAATATGGTACAGCCTTCTATGGTGTGCAAAAAATGCAGCTTTTGTTGCAAAAAATGCGCAACCGAGGCCAAGACGGTGCGGGAATCGCTACCATAAAACTCAATCCCGATCCGGGCAAGCGCTACATCAGTCGCAAACGCTCCAATGCCCCCAACTACCTCGCCGACCTTTTCGACATGGTTTGGGCAAGACTCAATGCTGCCCCGCCTGAATTCCGGGACAATCCAACCTGGCTGCGAGAAAACATGCCTTACATGGGAGAAGTGCTCATGGGCCACCTCCGATACGGCACCCATGGCGACAACTCCATTGAGCTTGTCCACCCATTTCACCGGCAAAACAACTGGATAAGCCGGAATCTGCTCCTTGCTGGCAACTTCAACATGACCAATGTGGACGAGTTGTTTCAAGACCTCGTGGATCTCGGGCAGTATCCAAAGGAAAAAAGTGACACGGTTACCGTACTCGAAAAATTTGGCCACTTTCTCGATGATGAAGTCCAAAGGCTGCACACCTGGTATAAGCCCGACGGCCACTCCAATTTTGACATCAACCAGCTCATTTATGAAAACCTGGACGTCCAGCGCCTCATACGCCGTGCCAGCAAAAAATTTGACGGCGGCTACGTCCTTGGCGGCATGATTGGTCACGGCGATTCCTTTTTGATGCGGGATCCCAATGGCATTCGTCCGGCATATTGGTTTCAAAACGATGAAATTGTAGTGGGCGCCTCCGAGCGTCCGGCGATCCAATCGGTATTCAATGTCCGCTTCAAGGACATGAAAGAACTCAAGCCCGGCCATGCACTCATTGTAAAGTACAACGGGAAAGTAGAGGAAGTACCCTTCATTGAGCCACGTGAACGGCGCTCTTGTTCCTTTGAACGCATCTATTTCAGCCGTGGCAACGACCGCGAGATTTACACCGAACGCAAAAAATTAGGCGAACTGCTTGCCAGGCCTGTCTTGGAAGCGGTCAAATTCGATCTCAAAAACACAGTTTTTAGCTACATACCCAACACAGCCGAGGCCGCATTCTACGGATTAATGGAAGGCCTGGAGAAAGAACTGAACCTCATAAAGCATCAACAAATAATGGCCTTGGGTAATGATGCGCCCCCTGAAAAAATAGCCGAAATTCTCGCGGTCCGGCCGCGCAATGAAAAATTGGTGCATAAAGACGACAAGCAACGCACCTTCATCGCCGACAAAAAATCCCGGAACAGTATGGTGAACCACGTGTACGACGTCACCTACGGAATCTGTCAGGACGACAAGGACACCCTTGTAATCCTAGACGACTCAATTGTTCGGGGCACCACACTTCGAGACAGTATTGTAAGTATCACTGCCCGGCTACGTCCGAAACGGATCATTATCCTCAGCAGTGCTCCTCAAATACGCTATCCGGATTGTTACGGGATTGATATGAGCAAGATGGGCGACTTCGTTGCTTTTCAAGCTTTGGTAGGACTTCTAAAGGAAAGCGGGCAGGAGTCTCGCTTAAAAGAAGCTTACCAACGCTGTAAGGATTCAGAATTATTACCCGTTGAAGCTGTACAAAACGAGGTCGCTGAACTCTACTCGGCATTTGAGTATGATATAATCAGCCAGAAAATCGCGTCTCTGGTGCGTCCAAAAGATTTAAAGCCAGAACTGATTTTGATCTTTCAAACCTTAGATGGCTTACATGCTTCCTGTCCACTCAACGCTGGCGACTGGTATTTTTCGGGGCAATACCCCACTCCTGGGGGCAATCGGGTAGTCAATCGGGCCTTCATGAACTTCATGGAAAATAAAGATGAACGGGCATACTGACCTTCTCATTCCTAATAATATTAGGTGAAGTTCAGCATATCCCTTTTTCCATGTATGACCTTCCAGACTTCACGGCACTGATTTTCTGTGTTTCAGCTTAAACGCTATCCACCAAGCAGTTTGCCAGAATAATATTTTTTAAGAAATTTTTAGCCTAGGTGTTGGAGAAATAAAATTCGTTTCTACCTTTGCGCCCGCTTTTGAAAGGAACGACTTTTACTAAGCAGTTTTGAACACCTTGATTGTTAATAAGTGCGGTTGAGGTGTTTAAAAAATAATAAAAAAATAAATCGAAAACGCTTGGTTAGAAGTTTTAGAGATTGCTACCTTTGCGGCCCGATTAGGAGATGATGACACAGAGATGTAAGGAAGCATAAAGTTGCTTCTTCAAAATTTGATTCAGATTGCCACTTTTAGTGGTGTTTCTATACGAGTTCATTGACGTACTGACAGTAGAAGGAAAGAGAGAGGGAAGGAATAGA
>CAZKBH010000092.1:0-11485 GCA_964550795.1 uncultured Saprospiraceae bacterium | reverse complement strand
ATGTTTCTGCGCCATAAATGGCGCGCTTCCCGACGGCCTGAAGGCCATACCACCGTTTATAAAAAACCTACCTACTCAAATCAAATCGCGCAGGACGATTCGTTTTTTAAACACTTTTCCCTCTCGTTTCACCACAATTTTGACTCCCGTTCCCGGTTTTTTTTGTAAAATCGCCTGCAATTCAGACAAAGTCCGGAAGCTCGAGGCCAACCAGCCAATGCGCATGATTTGATCGCCAGCCAAAATACCAGCCTCGGCAGCCGGGGATCTGGGCAGCACATTCAGGACCGTAAAATGGTTGAGGCTTGGTCCCGAGGCGATGAGGTTTAGCCCGCTTCGGTCGAATATAAAATCCCGCTTGTAATACCGGTTGGGTTTGAGCCAGACCCTTGTGTTTTCGTAGTCAAGAATCAATTGGAAACGGTTCAGAATCGTGTTGCCAATCAGACCATTTCGGCCATTCAGGTATCCCAAATCTTGGGTGGTATCCACCGTCTGGAAGTAAGTAAGGATGTTGTGCTGGGAGAATTGCTGTAAGTTCAACAATGAAGTTCGGCCCACATATCCCTCCAAATATCCGCCCAGGCCCATGCCGATATTGCTCGGGATGGCATTGGGTGAAGGTTGGATGAGGGGGTGCGTATTGCTAAAAAGCATGAGCGGCATACCGGCGCCCGTATCGAGCAACAGTTTCACCTGTGTCAACGAGTCGGGGCGAAGCTGAGCGATTGCATTGACGTAGATTTTATTGCGGGTAATTTCTACTGGAATGGGTTGAAAACCATCCTTTTGCATGTTGTAGGTCCCATGCTCAAAGAGGGTTATGATATGGCGATGGTAATTGATTTTGACCAGGTAACGGGAAAAGATTCGGCCGGCTAAAATCCCCTGAATTTCCACCCCCGCATATTCCTCGAAGCGAAAATAATCTTCCTTGAGCACCAGAATATCCTCATTTTCTGCAACAATATCCTTGCCCAAAACCTGTAAACGGATGTTCCGGGCCAGATAAGCCACAAGTTCGGTGCTCAGATCAGCGCCTTTCACCCGAAATTCCCGGTCGTAGCGCACTTGCAGGATATCACTTATCTCTCGTTTGGTCAGAATGGTGTGTTCGGCGCCTGTGTCGTAGATGAATTTCAGGGGCAGGGTTCCATTGAAGCTGATGGACAGCACAATGAAATTATTCACGTATTCAAAGGGTATTTCGGCCCGTTTCACGCCTTCGGGCAATACAAAACCGTTCTGGGCAGGGACCTGAAGCGCAAACAGCCCGAAGGCCAACAGCAAGATTAAACAGGTTTTTGTTTGCATAAAGGAATAGCGTTCAAATGCCAGCGGGCAGGGTTTTGACAGAGCGAAGGAAACCAAAAACGATTTGTCAGGGATGTCTTTTGGTAAAAATTCATGGAAAAATAACAGACATTCAAACATCTGTTCATGTACGGTTCTGCGTTTGGAACTTTATGCAGAAATTTCACGTCCTATTGCCCCTGATTTTCCTTTCCGCCGGGTTGTTTTGCACCAATCACGACGCGGCTCAGCCCATCCCCGAAACCAATCACTCCTTGGAAAACCCGCCCGACAGCCTTTTGTTCCAACGCTTTACGGTGCCTTCGGGTTTTAAAAGATCGGAGGCCGACGCTGCCTCATTCGCCCATTATCTGCGAAACCTCCCGCTCAAACCTCCGGGCAGTTTGGTGCGTTATTTCGACGGCGACCTGAAGCAAAACCATGGTGTGTACGATGCCGTGGTGGATTTGCCCATTGGCCGGAAAAACCTCCACCAATGCGCCGATGCCGTGATTCGGTTGCGGGCGGAATACCTCTGGAAACGCCGGGACTTCGATCAAATTACCTTCAACTTTACCAATGGGTTTCCTGCGGAGTACAATCGCTGGCGCAAAGGCGAACGAATCAAGGTGAGGCTAAATCATGCTTCCTGGGTGGCCAGCGCTGCACCTTCCGATTCGTACCAGACCTTTTGGGCCTATCTGGAAATGGTGTTTTCCTACGCGGGCACCCTTTCGTTGGACAAAGAATTGCACCCGAAACCCCTCTCCGAGCTGGAAATCGGCGATGTATTTATCCGAGGCGGTTCGCCTGGTCATGCAGTCATTGTGGTGGATATGGCGGTTTCGGAGGCAGGGGAAAAGGTGTTTCTTCTGGCGCAGAGTTATATGCCCGCCCAGGAATTGCAGATTTTGAAAAACCCAAACGACCCCAAGCTCAGTCCCTGGTATGCTGCTGATTTTGGAGAAACGCTGCACACGCCCGAGTGGAGCTTCCAAAAAGCGGCGCTGAAGGGTTTTTAAAGCGGTTTAAGGCGCTTCCAATTCCATTACACCGATTACCTTTGCGCTCGTTCTAATTCACCTTAACAAGTAAACAATGATCGTCGCAGTTGTCGGTGCTACCGGATTGGTAGGCACCAAAATGTTGCAAATTCTGGAAGAACGCAACTTCCCCATCACCAAACTTTACCCTGTAGCCAGCGAGCGTTCGGTGGGCAAAACGGTCAAATTTGCGGGCAAACGTTATAAAATCATTGGGATGCAAACCGCCGTGGACCTAAAGCCGGATGTCGCAATTTTCTCGGCAGGCGGCAGTGTTTCCAAAGAATGGGCGCCTCGTTTCGCGGCAGTTGGCACGGTGGTGATTGACAATTCCTCGGCCTGGCGCATGGATCCCGACAAAAAACTCATCGTGCCGGAAGTGAATGCATCGGTGCTCACCAAAGCGGATAAAATTATTGCCAATCCCAATTGTTCTACCATTCAAATGGTGGTGGCCCTTAAGCCCTTGCACGACCGTTATGGCATCCGCCGCGTGGTGGTCAGCACCTACCAAAGTGTGACTGGCACGGGCGTAAAAGCGGTTAACCAATTGATGAACGAACGCAAAGGCAAACAGGGAGAACGCGCTTACCCGTACCAAATTGACCTGAATCTCTTGCCCCAAATTGACGTGTTCACCGAAAACGGCTACACCAAGGAAGAGATGAAGATGGTGAACGAAACCAAAAAAATCATGGGCGACGACAACATCCGAGTCACGGCCACCACCGTGCGGGTCCCGGTCATAGGCGGGCACTCCGAGTCGGTGAATGTGGAATTTGAGCGTGATTTTGATCTTGCCGAGGTCCGCAGTTTGCTCGAAAACGCACCCGGCGTAGTGGTGGTGGATGATCCCGCCAATTTGCAATATCCGATGCCACTCATGGCGCACGATAAAGATGAGGTGTTTGTAGGACGAATTCGTCGCGACGAAACCCAGGCCAACACCCTGAATCTGTGGGTGGTGAGCGACAACCTGCGCAAAGGAGCTGCTACCAATGCCGTCCAAATTGCGGAATACTTGCTTTCTGCGGGTATTTTGAAATAGAAATTGTAAAAAGCGGCGGCTAACGTCTAATTTTGCCGCCCGAAACCAGTGTACCGTGTACCGACAACCGTAGATTATGAAGAACAAGTTAGTCATTTGGGGTACCAACCCTGAAAACGAGAAGCTCCTTATCGCGCTCGAATTGCATGCCGAAACCAGCAAAGTAATGCTGTACATTTTTTCAGAGGCTGTTGCTAATGAAGCACTTGTACAAAAAGTTATGCACGAATGGCGGGATAGTGAAGGTGCCGAGGCTTTGCCCGAAGGTGCCCAAATCATGGAACGTGAACTTAGCGTCACAGGGGACATTTTGCCTGAAAATATCAAAGCAAACCGCCCCGAAATTCTGCAACGTGTACAAACAGAATGGCATTTCATCGTGCTTTCTGCCAAGTTGTACAGCGTTTACCACCAGGAATTGGCCGACTTCAAGCAGAAGGTGGGCGAAATGAAAGAATTCAAGCAGGATGTGCTGACGAGTCTCAGTGCTTTTTGGGAAAAAGTGCAAAGTCAGGCACGCGAACGCAATCTTTCCCGCTCCCATGCAGACGAATTACGCGATGGTATCAACGCGCTTTTTGATCAGTTGAAGGCCCTGCGAAGAGAGGCAAATGCTGCGCTTGAAAAGGCTTCCCGCAGCGTTTATGAGGAATATAGCAAAAAATTGGAGGCCCTCGAAACTCAAATTGAGAGCGGCAGTTTCCGGTTCAACCTGCTTTTTGAAGAGCTGGTGAAAGTACAGCGCGAATGCCAAAAGGCGCGTATGGGCAACGAACACCGCAACAAACTTTGGAGCCGTATAGACGCAGCGTTCAAAAAAGCTAAAGAGCGCAAATTCGGACCAGAAGTGAACGCGGGTACCGTCGCAGAACGTCACGACAAACGCCTCGCTGGTATTGAGGAAGCCATCAAACGGATTGAATATGGCTTGCACCGCGATGAAGAAGAATTGGAATTTCAGCGCCAAAAAGTAAATATTTCTGAAGGCCAGCTCGAAGCGCAAATTCGCGGGGCTAAGATCAAAATGATCGAAGAACGGGTAGTCGGCAGACGCGAACGGCTGGCTGAGTTAGAGAAAGCCCGTGCGGATGTGCAGCGACAGTCGAGCATTGCCCACGATAAGGAATCGCAACGGGCCGCTAAAGAAGCCGAACGCCAGCAAATTGAGGCGAAAAAAGCAGCTATCAAATCTGAAATCGAAGCTGAAACACACGCAAAGGCGGCTGCGGCAGTCTCCATTGCACCAGAAGTCGAAAAAGAAACTGGCTTTTTTGAAACGGCCTCGAACCTCATCGGCGATGCGCTGATGGATGCACTCGATACCGCCAAAGCCGTCGCCAGCGTAGCTGCAGATAAAGCAGAAGATGCGTATGATACGGCTAAAGCAGTGGCCAGTGTAGTCGCTGATAAAGCGGAAGAGACTTTTGACACGGCCAAAGCTGCCGCCAGTGTAGCGGCGGAAGAAGTCCTGGAAACAGCTAAAAACGTAGCCAACGCAACTGCCGAAAAAGCGGAAGAGGCGTACGATACGGCCAAAGCCGTAGCGAGTATAGCCGCTGAAAAAGCAGGAGAAGCTTTTGAAACGGCCAAAGCCGCTGCCAGTGTAGCGGCCGAAGAAGTGCTTGAAACGGCTAAAAATGTGGCCAACGCAACTGCCGAAAAAGCAGAAGAGGTTTACGGCAAAGCCAAAGCCGCTGCCAGTGTAGCCGCTGAAGAAGTTGAAAAAAAGTACGATCAAGTCGTTGAACGCGCGGAAGACGCCCTCGAATCCTTCAAAAAAGAGGACGATGCGACTACCCTCGCGGCCACCGATACCATCATCATTGATGATGTAGTGCACAAATCCGCAGAGGAGGATGTCGCCGCCCTGGAATCCACGGATGCAACTGACGGTGTTTCTACGGAAGGTGATGCGGATAAAAAAGCAGACGCCTGATTTTCAATAAAAAATTAAACGAGCCGCTTCTCCAATATGGGGGGGCGGCTCGTTGTGTTTTAGGACTGCCTTACAGCTGCAAACTCAACCCATTTCGCCAGATAAATATCTCGTTGGGTGCGCCTGGTGGCAGGTTTTTATCAATACTGTATTCAAAATCAAGGGTAAACGCCAGTTTTTTGGTCAATTCGATCTTCAGCAGCCAGTCCGAACTCAGGCGGTAATTGCGGATGTATCCTATAACAGGCTGCCAATAAGTGGTTTGAATAAGCATCATTTTTTGGTTGGGGCGAAACGTCGTGGAGATGTAATTGCTCGAACGATGCCAGCTAGAACCGCCCAGCGGTTCCGTAAAACGATTTTGCTCCCATAGCCAGGCGGCGCCGAGGTATATACGTTGACGACCATCTTTGGATTTAAGCAAACGCCAGCGCGCGCCCGTACCGAATAAGTTTCTTTGTTCAAGCAATTGTATAGGACTGGTCTGCACTTGAGTAAATGCTTCCCAGGTCCAGGTATCGCTGAGTTTGTAGTTGTGCCGCAGGTGCGCAAAGGCTTGTCGGGCAAAATCCTGATTGCCTGCGCGTAACAGGTTCACATTCAACAACAAAAGCACGAGGTGTGGATCAGATTTATACTGAATTTTTACGTTCCCGTTCAAATGCAGGCTCTGTTGCTGCACTTTTACCAGCGACAAGCCGCCGCGCAAATGGCCATACCAGTTGGTGGAATCATTGGTGCCCGTGATGCGCTGTTCTTCGATATTGACAACCTGTGCGAAAATGGTATCCGCGGCTACAGCGCTCCAAAGCAGAGAAAAAAGCAAAATACGTTTCATAGTAGGCAAGGTTTGGAACACCGATTTTACCGATACCGCTGATGCCGCCGAAAAAAATTGTGGGGGAACACCGATTTTACCGATACCACCGATACCGCCGATACCGCCGAAAAAAATTGCGGAGGAACACAGATTTTACCGAGACCGCGGATACCGCCGAAAAAAATCGGTGTTCCCTTCTATCCCCCCTTTCTGACAAACAGCGGTGCTTTCTGCGGCTCCCCGGCATTCCAGCGACCATTCCGCCACGCCTTTTGTTCTTCTTTTGTTAAAAAAGTCCAGGCCACCACGCGGCTGCTCTTATTCCCCTGACCCATCGGAATCGTTTTGACATCCTCCGCTTTTGCTTTTCTGAGTTCGTCATAAATGCCCTGCAAATGCGATTTTTTGGCCACCAAAGAAGAAAACCAAAAGCAATTTTTCAGGTGTTGCCGACTTTGACGAACCATGCTTCGGACGAATTTTTCCTCGCCACCCTCGCACCAGAGTTCGCCGGCTTGACCGCCGAAATTCTGGGCGGGTGTGCTGACTTCTGATTGAGCCAAATTGCTCAGTTTACGCAGGTTTTCGGCCTGAGAATCTTCCAAAGAAGCATGAAAAGGCGGGTTGCAAACCACCAAATCAATGATTTCATCCTTTTGAAGCACCCCGTAAAAAATATCGGCCGGATTGGCTTGTAATCGGCACTGGATGGCTCCTTGCAAACGCGGATTAGCGTCCACGATTTTATGGGCGGATTCAATCGCAATCGGGTCAATATCAGACCCAATGAAGTTCCAGCCGTATTCGTGACTGCCAATAATTGGATAGATACAATTGGCGCCCACGCCGACATCCAGGCAGGTCACGCGGTTGCCCGTGGGTACCTTCCCGTAGTTGTAGCGGCCCAATAATTCGGCCATATAATGGATATAATCCGCCCGGCCAGGGATCGGCGGACACAAATAACCCGGCGGAATATCCCAGTTTTGCAGCGCATAGTACTGCTTCAGCAAGGCCGAATTCAGCATTTTGACTGCCTCCGGATTGGCAAAATCTATGGATTCGTCGCCGTGAATATTCAACTGCACAAAGGGCGCGAGTTCCGGGCAACCTTGAATCAGTAACTTGAAATCGTACCGTTCGCGGTGTTGATTGCGCGGGTGGAGTCGGGTTTTGGTTTGTACGGGGGATTTTTTGACTGGAAGCATGGAGATTGGATACGGCTGGACTTGGGATACAGAAGTTCGCAAAGGTAGTATTCTTGGAGCGTGTAAAAAAAAGGGTGTATCACAGGGCCGAAATTGGTAGATCTGGAATTTTTGCAGGAATCTAACTTCCCGAAAGTTGGAAGTTGGGATTGCAAGAAATTTAAGTTTTACTCCGGCCAAGGGGATGTTCCCGCTGCTTTTTCGTGCCTAAAACGTCCGCAGAAAAATTTCTTTTTCCACAAATTCCATAATCTTAGCTCCAATCCACAACTTTTAAGGATTTTTGACCTTTGTTCGCGGCACTAGACTTTCCAAGTTTTTAAAACTTGGAAAGTCTGGATACTCAATCCAATCGAAACACCTCACTCAAATCATTATCCACCCACATGAAAGGTATTATTCTCGCTGGAGGCCTCGGCACACGCCTCTACCCGCTTACCCTCGCCGTCAGCAAACAGCTCATGCCGGTGTACGACAAGCCAATGATTTATTACCCGCTCAGCACCCTCATGCTGGCTGGTATCCGCGATGTGCTCATCATTTCCACGCCCAGCGACCTGCCAAAATTCCGACAGCTTTTTGGTGACGGCAGCGAGCTGGGTATGAACTTTTCCTACGTGGAACAACACGAGCCAAATGGCCTTGCGCAAGCCTTTGTCTTGGGAGCACCGTTTATCGGAAGCGACCCGGCATCCTTGATTTTGGGCGACAATATCTTTTACGGTGCAGGATTGGGCGAGATGCTTCGATCCTGCGCAAACCCCAGTGGCGGAATCATTTTTGCCTATCAGGTGGCTGATCCGGATCGGTACGGGGTGGTGGAATTTGACCAAAACCACAAGGCCATCAGTATTGAGGAAAAACCTGCCAAACCTAAAAGCCATTTCGCGGTTCCGGGACTGTATTTCTATGACAATCAAGTGGTTGAGATTGCCAAAAATCTAAAACCCAGTCCGCGCGGCGAGTACGAAATCACCGATGTAAACCGCTATTACCTCGAACACGGCCGTCTGGAGGTGCGCGTCATGGGTCGCGGTTACGCCTGGCTCGACACGGGAACACACGAGTCTTTGATGCAGGCCGGACAGTTTGTACAGGCCATCGAAGATCGTCAGGGACTAAAAATCGGTTGCATCGAGGAGATTGCCTGGGAAATGGGGTTCATTGACGACGCCGGCTTGGAACGACTGGGAAACAAATATCTGAAAAGTGGATACGGAGAGTATTTGCTGCGCCTGTTGCGCTAACTGTAGCGGCTGCTTTAGCTGCCGCAGGTATTGCTTCGCTGTAGCGGCTGCTTTAGCTGCCGTGTGTACCTGCGGCCATACTACTGGACATTTTTGTTTTGCTACCAGACCTATAAGGTTTTAAAAACCTTATAGGTCTCGATTTCAGAAAATGTCCAGTAGTATGACCTGCGGCAGCTAAAGCAGCCGCTACAGTTAGCTAAAGCAGCCGCTACACTGTGGCTTCCTCAATTAACAGCGCAAAGAACTCGCCCAAACCCCAGCCATGCGCCACCGCTTGTTGGGGCACGATACTGGCCGGGGAAATACCCGGAATGGTGTTGGCCTCCAAAAAATGGAAGGTGTCACCTACCAAAATATAGTCGAAACGAACTACCCCCTTGCATTGCAGGGCGTGGTACAGGAACTGCGAATTGGCCTGACACTGGGCAGACAGTTCAGGTGAAATTTCCGCAGGTGTCACCTCTTTGGAGCGGCCCTCGTACTTGGCGGCGTAGGTAAAAAACTCGTCTTCGGGAATGATTTCTGTGACCGGCAGTACCACCAGTTCGCCCTTCACGCGCAGCACACCATTGGAAAATTCGCGCCCCGGTAAATAACTTTCCACCACCACTTCCCGATCAAATTGAAAGGCGGCTTCGATAGCCGGAACGAGCGCATCTGCCGTTTTTACTTTAGCTACTCCAAAACTGGACCCATGCGTGTTAGGTTTTACAAATAGCGGGAAACCAAGCGACTTAACCGCTTCGAAATCAATCATTTCAGCGCGATGCAGCAGCACAGATTTAGCCATCGGAATGCGATGGCCGTATTGTGCAATTTGCATTTTGGTGTTGTGTTTGTTCATGGTGAGCGCACTCACGTACCCGTCGCAGCAGGTGTAGGGAATGCCGAGCATTTCGAGATACCCCTGCATTTTTCCATCTTCCAAGGGCGGCCCGTGTAAGGCTGCAAAGGCGCAATCGAAGCGAATTTTTTCCCCATTTATCGTCAGGGAGAAATCGTTTTTGTCCACCAGAAGTCCAGAAGCGAGGTCGCGCCAGTCGGATTTTTGGACATCAATCTGAAAGCAGCGATAGCGGTCTTTGGGCAGGTGATCGTGTACGACCTGGCCGCTTTTGAGGGAAATGACGCGCTCCTCGGAGTCGCCGCCGGTGAGGATGGCTATGTTTTTCAAAATAAAGAGGTGTTGGTCAGTGGATGGATGGAGGATGTGCAGAAAAGTGTGGCACACCTGAATTTGTGCGACACATTCTTGAACGCGCTCGATGGCTGCGAAGGTACGTTGGATGCAAAATCCTGCAAGGTTTTTTAAAAGGCTCCGTCCAGCGTTTAAACATACTCCGTTTGATTTCGTCTATTACATTCAGTTTTCAAAATTCCCACTCAGCTCGACATGAACTTACAACACCTGCTCTGGCGCTTCGGATTCGGGCCACGCACCCAAAGTTGGCAAAATTGGGCCGCACTTCCGCCCGAATCCTGGTGGCCAAAATTGCGCGACGATTCCCTAGCCGCTCCAGATCATTTTGACGTGGTGGACGGAGCCGTCCGTGGCGTGTTGATGGGTGCCGGCGAACTCGGCAAAATGGAGCGTCGAGAACTCGATAAAGAGCAAAAACGCCAGATTCGCAAACAAAGCCGGGAAGATTTACAAAGCCTCAACTTGCTTTGGCTGGAAGAAATGACGCATTCCAAAGCACAATTGAGGGAAAAAATGGCCCTTTTTTGGCACGGGCACTTTGCAAGCCGAAACATCAATATCCTCTACCAGCAACAATTGTTAGCGGTAATTCGCGAACACGCCCTGGGCAGTTTTCGCGATTTGCTGCGCGGGGTGTCGAAGTCCGCGGCGATGATTGCGTTTCTGAACAATCAGCAAAACAAGAAGCAGCACCCCAACGAAAATTTTGCCCGGGAAGTGATGGAACTATTCACGCTGGGGCGTGGAAATTACACGGAAAATGATGTGAAGGAAGCTGCCCGCGCCTTTACCGGATGGGCGCATCGGCTCGATGGGGAATTTGTGTTCCGGCCACGCGATCACGACAGCGGTATTAAAACCGTTTTGGGTAAAACCGGCCATTTCGACGGCGACGATATGCTGGATATTTTGCTGGAAAAACGGGAAACGGCTCATTTCATCACTCGAAAATTGTATCAATTTCTCGTGAATGAACGCATGGTGCCCGAGGAGCGCATCCGCTGGCTCGCCGAACGATTCTACGACAGCGGCTACAAAATCATGCGCTTGCTGGAAGATATTGCCCGTTCGGACTGGTTTTACGCCGCCGAAAACCGGGGAGCAAAAATTAAATCGCCCGTAGAATTATGGGTGGGTATTCGCCGTGCCATTCCCCTCGAACTCGCTGACCCGGAGAGTCAACTTGTGTTGCAAAAAGCGCTCGGGCAAGTGTTGCTTTACCCGCCAAACGTGGCAGGTTGGCCGGGCGGCCGAAACTGGATTGACAGCAGTTCGCTCATGTTTCGGCTGCGCATTCCGCAGTTGTTGTACAGCAACCAAACGCTGGACGTGCGCGGAAAAACTGACGACGACCAGCAAATGGGCCAGGCCGCCAAGGGCCAAATGCGACGACTTTCAGCAACCCTGGACTGGGAGCCAGCGCAGGATTTATTTGCCAAAACCCCTGATCATGAATTAATTGAGAAGATTGCGGAATATCTGTGGGTCGTGCCAACCCGGAATCTTCCACACGCAGTGCTTGAAAAAAATACCGACCAAAGCAGCCGCTCTGTGCGTATTCAAACGACGATGATACAATTAATGGCTACCCCGGAATACCAGATGGGGTGAGACGGGGGGCGGTGGACGGGAGACGGTAGACGGTGGACGGTGGACGGGGGGCGGTGGACGGTAGACGGTGGATGG
>CAZKBH010000091.1:0-11890 GCA_964550795.1 uncultured Saprospiraceae bacterium | reverse complement strand
CCGCAGGATCGTCAAATCCCCTTGCAGAAGTTCCTCGGTGCCATCTTTAAAAACCACTTTTGCCATCCAGACATACACCCCGGGCGCTACTAATTGCCCCCGATAGGTTCCGTCCCAGCCTTGACTTTCATCGTTTGGTGGAAAATTTTGATTGAAAAAAACCTGACTACCCCAACGGTCAAAAATGTGCAAAGACTTGATTTTCAGCGCATCCAGATTGGTGTAAATCAAAAATGTTTGGTTCTCGCCACTTGAACTGCCGGGAAAAATTACGTTCGGTGCATACACTTTGTGGGCCTCCCCAATCCGCACCAGCCAGTTGTCAGTGCCAGTGCAACCATGCTCATCGGAAATTTGGACTTGAAAAATCGTGTTTTCGAGCACTTGTGTTGAATATCCGAGTTGATGGTGCGCCACATCTATACCGTTTGCAAACCAGTCAATTTGCGTTGGCACAAAACCGGGCGGGGTAACAAGGACTTGCAAATTTGCTGTGGCGCCTGCCAGAACCAGCGTGTCGCCAGTCAACTCAAGGGCTATTGGCGCCGGTTGGCCAATCGCTACTTCGGTCGAGTATTCGCAGCCATTTGCATCCAGCAGGTAAATCTGATAAAAGCCCGCAGGTAAATTGTTGAAAACTGAATCTTCTGTAAAAGTTTGATTATCAATGGAATACAACAATGGCGCTTGAAGGCCGGTTGTCGAAACAATCTGGATTGTCCCATTTGTTTCCCCAAAACAGCGCACGGAATCAGCCCTTGCGCTGGCCGTTGGCAGTTCTGATGCTATAACTTCTACGGTGCCGCTTGCCGTACAGCCGTTGGACAAATTGGCAATCAACAGCTTGTAAGTTCCCGTTCCTCCAACCGTTGGCGAAAGGGTGTTCGCGCCGCTCAAGATGGTTCCGCCGTCAAGCGAAGTCCATTCCGTTGAAAATTGCGCACCGCTCGATGAACCCGCCGCCGAAATGGATACCGAGGTTTGGCCGCAGGGGATTTCCAATAGATTGCTGGCAAGTTGTAGCGTCGGCGCGCTCGTGTCGCTGGGGACAAAGATGGTTCCCGTGGCCGTGCAGCCGCCCAATGGATCGGTGGCGACGACCGTAAAAGCACCACCCTGCACAATGGTTGGCGTGGACGAAGTGCTGGAAAAGCCATCGTTGCCGGTCCATAAGAACGTGGTGTTCGGCAAATTGGACGATGCAGCAATCAGGCCCGTCGTTTTTGCGCAACTGAGGGTATCGGTGGTCAAACTTAAAGCGGGCGTGGTTCCGGCGGTTGAAATACTGGCCGTTGCGGTGGCGTTGCAGCCGTTTACGTCCAAAACCTGGACGGTATAAATCCCTGATTGTAAAGGGAATAAGATGGAGTCAGTAGCAAGATTGGACCAAAGAAACACAAACGGAGCCTCTCCAGATACATTTGCAGTGATGCTCGCCGGCGTGTCGCAATTGCCATCTTGCGCCAGCAATTGAATTTGGGGAACAGGATTGATGTGGATGCGTACCGAGTCTGAAACAAAACAATCGCCGTTGGTGGCGGTCAGATAAATTGTGATGGATTCCTTCGCCAAAACATTTACGGTATCGCAGTTTCCGCAGCTCAAAGAATCGGCGGGCGACCAGGTGTATTTTGGAAACCCGGAGGCTGTCAGTTCAAGGGATTCGCCCGCGCAAATCACGTATTCATGGGGCAAATCGAGCGTTTCAAGCGTGTTCAGCACGATATGAACCGTATCGGATTGCAAAAAGCCGCAGGCATCAAAAGCATCTACCCAATATTTCCCGGCGCTGTAGGCTGTAATGCTGGATGCCGTCGAGCCATCTTGCCAGCGGTATCGTTGAAAGTTTGGATCAGCCGCAAGGGCGATCACGGAGCTTTTGCACAGCGAAATATCCGGACCGAGGTCCAGCAGCGGTGTTTGGTTTTGGATTGAAAAGGAGCTTAGGTTGTTTTCAAAATGGCATTCTGGTTGATCCGTAGAGAGGAAATTGCTGGTCAAATTGTAAGGGCGCGGCAGGGTTCCGTCATCGTTTGCAACGGCAAAAATGCTCGTGTTGTAAAAGGCTGGGATGCTCAGAACCACGCTTTTACAAGTGCCAATATCCAGGACTTCCTGAAACAGGATGGGCGGAAACAGCAGTGCTGCGGGTGTGGAACTTGGGTCTCCGGCATAAAACGAGATCGGGGTGTCTTCGGGCAAAGGCGCACTTCCCACATTGCATAGGTTCAAAAACAGGTCAAAACTATCGGTTCGGCATTGCGAGGAATCCACCACCATGCTGACATCCGGCACTTTCACCCGATCCAGCAAAACAATGGTGCAGGTGGTATCGAGGTCAAAACAATCGCAGTCGGAATCAAAACAATCCACCAAACCATCGCCGTCGTCGTCTAATTGGTTGTCACAAATTTCCGGGCAGGGCTGGATGTTGGAGCAGACTTCTCTTCTGGTGAGGGGAACATCGTTAAAGACCAATGGGAGATCCACCGTATTGATATCTTCCGTAGCCGGGATTGGGATCGTATCCATTGCCGCAAAAGTGGGAAGCAATGAAATTATGTTTCCATCATTTGGGACGGGAGGAACACAAGGGGTCTGTACATCAGAATCTGGCACGTTTAGCAGATTCAGATCCTGATTAAAAAAATCGGAATGAACGCCTCGGATACGGCCCGATTGAGACACGGGTGGCATTACAAAAATGTCATTGACAGGTGTATCCCCTAAGTACCTGGTCCAAAGAATTTGACCATTGCTATCGAGTCGTTCTAGAAAATCACCTAAAGCTTGTCCATTGGCATCAAATCTGGAGTCAATTATCACCCAACCTTCTTCATCGGGTACTTGTCGGAAGTAAGCACCGTTGCGCGTGTTACCATTCAGGAGCTGGTAACGGTTCGTCCATTTTACCGTTCCATCGGCGTTGCATCTTATAATGTATCTACGTAACGCTGAAGAAAAAGCAATATTCCCGTCCGTAAAATTGATAGAGTATCCCCCATCTGCATGGACATCCAGCTCATAATCTTTTACCCAAGGTAGGGTAGTAGTGGGAATGCCATGGTCATGCTTTGCCGTAAAAACGCCCGTCTGGCTGAAAAAGAAAACACTAAATCCAAAAGTAGTTGCATTAAATCTTATCCGAGTCACAAAGACAAAATCACCTGAACCGTTCTTAGATACTTTTAGCGATCCAACTTGTGAGATCAGCGGGATTTTTCTGCTCCAGAGGATTTCTCCATCAGAAGTTAGTTTTGAAATATAAATTTCATTGTTAAATTCGGATTTATGGACTAAACCAAAAGAACCATCCGGATTTACGGCAATAGGATTTAGGTGCCTTGCACTTTTATATACGATTGGTATATCCTGTAGGGTCTTTATCCATAAAAAATTACCATCCTCATCAATTTTAGCAATAAAAAGGGTGATATCAGCATCTTCACCAAACAGTAAAAAATTCCCGTCGGGTGTAGGCTCAATCTGGGTAAAAGATCCATTGATTGGGGATTCTTTGTTCCACAATAACGCTCCGTCTGAGTCCCATTTGGTCACCATCGGTTGCTGAAAATGCTCGCCACAGAAAATGGTCGAACCATCGGCTAATACCAGCATATCGCGTGCCTGAAATAACTTTTGTTGTCCCGTGTACGCTACTTGCGCTGGCTCCGGGAATAGACCGCAGGGGTTGGCTATTTTTACAGTCATAGAAACCTCGCTTTGGCATAATGCCCCGATTGCTTTCAAGGTAACCGTATAAATGCCGGAATTTTGAAACCAATAATCCAAATTTATATCATTGGAAACCGGCTGTCCGTTGACGCTCCATTCATAGTTCAGGGGAGCGCCGCCCGCACTTGTATTGCTAAAACTCAGGGTATCGCCCTCAATGGCTTCCAGGGTGTTGGGCGCAAACCCAGCCTGAATTGGACACTGGACGTCCAGTAAAACAAAGGCAGTTCCCAAACAATTTGGGTCGCTGTTCGTAGCCGTCAAAATGACCGTGTGGATGCCCGAAGTGTTAAAAACCATGGAAACATCCTCGTTTTGCGAAAATTCAACCCCATTATCAATCCAGGAAAAATTGCTGGCATTGCTGGTATTGTTCGTAAAAACAACGGGTTCGCCTACTAAAACCGGGTTTGGAACCGCTGTAAATGCTGCGTCAATGGGCTGCGTGCAGGGGCCATCACAACCCCTGGAACTTAACAGACTGAGCCGGGCGGTTTCGAGCGCACTTTGCATTCGGGTGGCCTGATTTGCGGTGAACAAGTGGTAACAGGAGAAGGGGGAATAATCCAGAAAATTGCCCGTCAAATCGTTTACATCCGTGAGGAATGGGCTTCCGGGGGCAATGTCCGTTGAACAGGAATTGAATGGGCAAGCGGTGTGCGTCGCATTGTCGGGTGGGGTATCGCAAATTTTGTCGCCATCGAGGTTGCAATCATTGTTTAGGCAGCCTCCTTCAAATGTATGGTAAAGGCCCAAATAATGCCCCATTTCATGAATCAAAACCGCATCTTCGGCAGGGCTTTTCCCAAAAATACCTGCGGCACAAACAATGCCATCCACCGGGGTACCGTGCAAAAATGGGAAATAAGCATACCCGTTTACTTCGGAACCGACCGACAGGCTGGTGATTGTATTGACCACCCAGATATTGACATAATCGTTTGGATTCCAGCGAATTAAGTTTTTTAGTGCTTCATCCTGGGTTTCTGCAACGACGTTTGTCAGCGGCGATTTAATGCGGTTAATTCCATTGGTTGCATAGCCGCTGGGGTCTCGTTTGGCCATGCAAAACTGGATTTGTGTATTTACGATGGCCCCCCGCTGTGCGTAATAGCCCTGCGCGGCAAAACCTGCATTGAGGTGTTCAATTGCCGCAAAAATTTGTGCATCCGGGATGTTTTCCAGTCCGTCGTCGTGGATGACATGGACGACCACCGGCACGATGTAAGGCAGGTTTAAGGCAGACTCCTGAGCGGGGAAACCGGGCTTTTTTTGCTGCAATTGGTATTCAAAAAGCTGGTTTTCAAAGGATTGAATCAGGCTTTCTTGCGACTTGCTTCGTAAAATATCAAAGCCGCAACTAAACTCAGGTGCAGGTTGTGCTATCCCAACTGAAATATTCCAATAGAATAATATGCTTAATAGGGTGTATCGAGTTGCTTTCATTCGTCCTGAATTTTAATGCTTAGTACCTCTAAACCTGCAAGTAATTGTTTCATCGGTACTTATATATTATTTAAGCATCAAGAACAGTGCCACACCGGTAAGTGCGCTATTAATTTTCAAGCGCCCAGAACTAAATCCCGTTTTCGCTATTTATCCGACATGACACAGCCCATTTCTACGCTGACCTTTTTCCGTTTTTCCAGTTTTAAAGCAAAATTCTGGGCTTTTGGACAAATGCAATTTGCCCATGCATCGCTGAAAAAAACGCCGGGACTACAATTTTACAAGCTCATGGGCAGCGGCCGTGAAATCGGCTTCAACCCGCTGCCCGATTGGGGCGTGTATGCCCTGTTGGCTGTCTGGGAAAATGAGGCAGCTGCAGAGGAGTTTTTCTCAAAAGCTGAGATTTACCAACAATATCTGGCAAAATCCAGTCAGCAGTGGACCATTTTTTTAAAAACCCGCCATGCAAAAGGTTTGTGGTCGGGCGGAAATCCCTTCATCCCTTCCACGGATTTGGATGAGGACAATCCACGCATCGCCGTCATTACCCGTGCCACCATCCGACCCAGTAAGTTGCTCAAATTCTGGCGGTATGTGCCCATTTCTCAACGCCCCATTCAACAAGGCTGCGAAGGGCTGATTTTCACCAAAGGAATCGGGGAGGTGCCACTCATGCAAATGGCAACTTTTAGCTTATGGGAAAACATGGAAGCCCTCAAAAACTACGCCTACAACAGCCCCGAACACCAGGTCGCGATTCAAAAAACGCGTCAATTGGATTGGTATAAAGAAGAGATGTTTGTGCGGTTTCAGCCGTATAAGTTTGCTGGAGATTTTTACCCGCCGAAGCTTTAGCGAAGGAGGGGGTGATTGGTTAGTGGTGGATTGGTAGATGGGTGGAGTGGAGGATTGGCTTATGCTGGTTTTGCTACTACCGTCATAAATCCCAGCGAGAACCATTTTTGCAATTTGTAAATCGGAGCATGTAGCACCATGCCCGCCACGTATCCCAGGAACCTGGGTTCCATCGAAGCCGACCAGTCAATGCCTTGTTGCTCCATGCGGCTCATCCAGTGCAGGGTGTAGGGGTCGAGCGTGCCGTAGCTGAGCACCTGTTCTACCTGCCAGCCGCTGTTTTGCATCAATATTTCGAGGTTGTTTGGTGCATAAAGTGCCGTGTGGCGAGGGGTGTGGTAGCCCGCCCAGTGTTTGCCAAATTTCCGACGGGTAAAGCTCTCAAAGTTGGGTACTTCCACGATGAGGCGGGTTTCTGCATGGGCGATGTTAAGCAATTGACGCAGGTGTTGTTGCGGCTGGTAGTCGTGCTCCAGGTAGTGCCACATTGTAATCACGTCTACGGGCGACTCGCCCTGCAGGTCGGCTATTTCGCCTTTTCGGAGCTCAATTCCGGGATAGCTTTCTGGCTCATTGATCCATCCTTCATCGCTGAAATCGAGGCCAATAAGTTGGGCCGGGCAGGACTGGCGCAAACTGGCCAAAAAGCTTGGTTTTCCACAGCCAACGTCTAAAACACGACTTTTGGGGGTCAAAACATGGTATTTTTTTACCCGGCGCACCCTGGCCCGGTCAATATTTCGCTGGTCGTTTTTGACGAAAGAAGCGTATTTACCCCAAGCCTCCTCCACGCGGTAAGGCAGGTAGGCCGCGGTATAAAATTGGCCGAGATCTGCGGCGGGCACACGTGGATTCAGAAAGACCAGCCCGCAGTCCTTGCAGCGGTCGAAGTTGAACAGATTGGGCAGCTGTTCGTGCATCATCGCCGCCGTCTGCACGAAAGGTTGGTGGTTCGCAGCATTACACGCGATGCACTGGGTCAATCGTTCCATGTGACAAGCTCAAAATTGGTAGTAGGCATAGAAAAAACCGAAAAAAATGAGTTGGGCCGCAAAATGGTGTAGGGGGAAAGCGGTTTTTATCTCCGGCACTTCCGAATAACTCAAGACTTGCAAGCCAAATGCTACCACAAACCAAGACACGAAATTTTGAATCGGCGGGCTGCCGTTTGCCCAATGCCAGAAGTCGAATATCGGCGCTACGGGTTCGATAAAAACATCGAGCGAGACCATCAGAATAGCACCCGTTAGACAGACCAGCCACTTGTTTTTAAACAGGCGTTTGCCCACATAGAGCGTGAGAAAAGTGAGCACCACCCAATTTAGCCCGATGAGAAAGGGCACTTCAAAAAACTTTGGCCCAAGGTTTTCGCCGTATCGGTATTCGCCGAAAGGAAAACCTGTACTTACCCCCAATACCTCCACTAAAAAGCCAATGCCAAAGGCCAGAGACCAGATGCCAACGCTGCGCCAACCGTTTTTTGCCGGGAAATTCCAAAGCAAAAGCCCCGCGCCAAGCATTAGGTTCATGGGCGTTTTGGGTAAAAACCAATCGCCGTGGCCGAGCCAAATACCAATCATACCAGAAATTGTAACCAACCAAATAGCAAACACGGAGACTTGAGTTTTCCATTTGGACGGCTGAATTGCTTGCGTCTTGTTCATTTTTGAGCAGAGATTAAACCTGCGGTTATTTTTGCCGAAAGCAGGCACAGCGGAATGCCGCCACCGGGATGCACGGAACCGCCGCAACAATAGAGGTGCTTGATTTTATTGGAAAAATTAGGGTGCCGCAAAAATGCGGCAAATTTTGAATTACTCGCTGCACCATATAATGCGCCCCGATAACTACTCGTGCGCTGTTCAATAAGCGGCGGCGTAAGCACGTCCTCCGACTCAATGCGTGCTGCGAGGTCTGTACCCAGGTGGCGGCTCACTTTGGCCAGGATATTTTCACGGGCCTGAGCCACAAGTGTCTCCCAGTCTTGCCCGTAATCGCCGGGGGCGTTGATCATGACGAACCAGTTTTCGCAGCCTGGCGGGGCATCTGTGGGCAATTCTTTACTGGTAATATTGAGGTAAACCGTGGGGTCGTTGAAGAGGGTCTTTTTTTCAAACAAATGCTCGAATTCCTGCCGGTAATCGGCACTAAACAGGATGTTGTGGAGGTCGAGTTCGGGGAACTGCCCACGGATCCCCCAATAAAAAATAACTGCCGAACTGGAGCGCTCCTGCCGCAAGCTGCGCTCAGGGTGCGCTTGATCGGGTAGTAGTTTTTTGTAGGTAGCGTAGATGTCCATGTTAGACACCACTACGTCTGCAAAATATTGGTTATCAGTCGTTTGAATGCCAATAGCGCGATTGTTTTTAACCAAAATTTGTTGGACTTTTTGGCCAAAATGGAACTGAATGCCCTGCCGAAGCGCCAATTCATACAAGCTCATCGTGATGCGGTGCATACCACCCTTGGGGAAATATGTGCCCAGCTCCAATTCCAGGTGCGGGATCATGCTCATGATACCCGGCGTAAGGTAGGGCGAGGAGCCATTGTAGGTGGCGTAACGGTTGAATAATTGCACCAGATGCGGCTCGCGGATAGCCGTTTCATTGAGCGCATTGAGGTTGGTCCCGATGTCCATCTGCGACATTTGAGACAGAGCCCTGAGCGTATCCACCGAGAGGTAGGTGCTAATTTTGTGCAATGATTTTTCGAGGAACAAGGGAGCGGTAAGCTCGTATTTGCGTTGGCTTTTTTGCAAATAGGCCAGCAAAGTCGTCGCCGATACGCCGAATGTGTCGGCTGCTTCTTTGGCAAAAACCTCCCGGTCGGCGTTGACCGTAAAACGCGTGCCGTCTTCCCAAAAATAGTTGCAGACGGTTTCCTTGCGATGGTACTGAAAATGCAGATCCGCTTGTTCGCCAAAAAGACTGAACAGTTCCGTTACCAATTCGGGCATCGTAAACAAGGAGGGTCCTGCATCGAAGCGGTAGCCATTCAGATCGAACGCGTGAAGTTTGCCGCCGGGGTAATTGTTTGCCTCAAATACGGCCACTTCCATGCCCTTTGACCGCAGTCGCAAGGCGGTAGCAAGTCCGGCAATTCCGGCTCCGATGATGATAGCTGAGGGCATTTTTTTGGATAAAAACTCGGGAAATGTTCGGTATCTAGAATGCAGAAAAGCCAAAATGGTTGTGGTAATACAGCGATTTGGCTTGAAAAATGTATAGACTTAAACAAAAATAAAGCACACAAAATGATCTTAACAGAATTCCCCATGCTAAAAACAGACCGGCTTTTACTGCGACAGTTCAATGAAAATGACCTTGAAAATGTCTTCAAGGGCCTGTCTCACCCGGAGATCATTCAATACTATGGCGTCAGTTATCAGACGCTAGAGGACACACGGGAGCAGATGAGGTTTTTTGCCGATCTCGAATTGACGGGGACTGGCATCTGGTGGGCAGTTTGTTCCCTGGATAACCAAACCTTTTATGGCGCGGGCGGATTAAACAACCTGAGCAAAGCACATAAAAAAGCAGAGATTGGATTCTGGTTGCTTACAGATTTCTGGGGGAAAGGAATCATGACCGAAGCCATGCCTTTAATTTGTGACTATGGCTTTGAGCAGCTTGGACTGCACCGAATTGAGGGTTTTGTCGAAACCGACAACATCAATTGCAAAAACGCAATGGCTAAACTCAAGTTCCAACACGAGGGGACTATGCAAGATTGTGAGCTTAAAGACGGGCGATTTATCAGTTTGGATATTTACGCAAAAATTAGAAGCACCCCTTCCCCCAGAAAAGTGTGGCACACCTAAATTACGTTAAGTGAGGTGTGCCACACTTTCTTAAAAACGCTTCTTAAATCGCTACTTTTGCAGCCAAAAACCTGACGCTCCTGACTCAAAATATACCTTTCGCTGATGCAAAGCGCGCCCCGGACGAGGCGGCAGTAGATTGTTTTACCCGTTTTGAAGGCCCCATTCAGCAAAGTCCGCTGCCTGAGCGCTTTACTTTCCCGTTTCATTACACGCCGCATCCACTCTGCCTGCAAGCCGCAGAAGCACTCCAGCATTCCCTCGCCAGTCAAACCGATTGGGGGCATAATTTCGGACTGCAACCCGGTCAGGAAGGTGAAGTGTATGGGAAAATGTTTGGGGTGCTGGTGGTGCTCAATCCGCAGGATGAGTTGGGGTATTTGACCGCTTTTTCTGGTAAAATTGGCGGCAAAAACCATCATCCGGGCTTTGTTCCGCCAGTTTTTGATTTGTTGAACGAGGCTGGTTTTTACCGAAAAGAAGAGGCCGTGCTCAGTGAAATGAATCGCCAGATCGAACGACTGGAACAAAATCCCGCATTGCCAGAACTTAATGCCCTGCTCGAAAACGAAACCGCCGAAGCCGAGCGCACCCTAAGCGCTGAAAAGCAGCGGGCAAAAGCCGAAAAACGAAGTCGCCAACAACGCCGCACACAAGTCGCAGCCGACCTTGCGCCGGAAGCCCAACAAGCTTTGGAGGAAGCTCTGGTGCAAGAAAGTATGGAGGATCACTACCGGCTTAAAGATCTCAGAAGGTTTTGGAGACAACGTTTGGAGGCTATTCAAGCACAAATAGAGCCTTTGGCCAATGAAATTCAAGCTTTAAAAGAAACCCGCAGGAAGAAGTCGTCGGCGCTTCAGCAGCATATTTTTGACCATTATTTTTTCCTCAATCAAGCCGGACAAAACAAAAGTCTGGCCGATATTTTTCAGCGCAATGCCGTTACGCAACCTCCGGCGGGCGCAGGCGAGTGTGCGGCACCCAAACTTTTACACTATGCCTTTTTGCACGGGTTTAAGCCCATTGCCATGGCCGAATTCTGGTGGGGCGAATCGCCGGTGGGCGAAATCCGAAAACATGGACAGTTTTACCCCGCTTGTCGCGGAAAATGTGAACCGATCTTGGCCCACATGCTCGAAGGCATTCCCCTCGATCCTAACCCGATGGCAGAAGGCCAAGCGACTGATTTGGAACTGGAAATCCTGTATGAAGACGAACAATTGGTGGTGGTGAACAAACCCGCAGCCCTGCTTTCGGTGCCTGGCAAAAACGTGCTGGATTCGGTGCTTTTTCGCATGAAACAGCGTTACCCGGATGCTACCGGCCCCTTGATGGTTCACCGTTTGGACATGGGCACCTCGGGTATTCTGCTCGTGGCTAAAACCGCCGAGGCACACAAGAATCTGCAAAGTCAATTCATTCGACATAGCATCCAAAAGCGATATGTGGCGCTGCTGGAAGGCGAAATTCACGGAGAATCCGGGGTAATCAACCTGCCGCTTCGGGTGGATCTGGATGATCGGCCGCGACAGATGGTTTGTTATACGTATGGAAAATCAGCCCGAACGGAATGGCGGGTGGTGGAGCAAAAAGACGGAACGACCCGGGTTCATTTTCATCCCATCACTGGCCGCACCCATCAACTCCGGGTTCATTCCGCCCATGTGCAGGGATTGAATGCACCCATCGTCGGCGATGAATTGTATGGCAACAAAGGCGCACGGCTGCATTTACACGCGGAGCGAATCGAGTTTTTGCACCCTCTTTCCGGCGAGCCAATGGTGATGGAATGTAAAGCTGATTTTTAGTGCAAAAGGCGCGCCCTCCTGCGTCGGGACCATCCCCTCCGGTCGGGCGCGCCTCGCAGACCGCGCGCCAGAGCCAATGGTGGGTTTGTGGGAAAATTTGGGATTCGTACTTTTTGCTGCTTGCCTATCCTTTAATCAACTGATTAGAGTAGGAATCAATGCCGGGCAGCGTGCAAATGGCCTTAGAAAAATCTCCATTTTGACGCCTCCCGAGGCGGGTTAA
>CAZKBH010000090.1:831-11977 GCA_964550795.1 uncultured Saprospiraceae bacterium | reverse complement strand
GGTGGCGGTTACGGCGGCGGCGGCGGCAACCGTGGCGGCGGTGGCGGTTACGGCGGCGGCGGCGGTGGCAACCGTGGCGGTGGCGGCGGTTACGGCGGCGGCGGCGATCGTCGCGGTGGCGGCGACCGTTGGTAAGCTGTTACTCGTACCAAAACACAAAAAAGCGCGGGACATCGAAAGATGTTCCGCGCTTTTTTTAGTGATTGTCTCGTTTTCCCCTCAGAACTAAAGTTTAGAACATGCACTTGGGTGCATGATCGAACACCCCCTATTTATTCAGGCAGCCAGGAACGGTAGTAATCGCTGGATTCTATCCCAACCGCATGTTCCGTCATCAGCAGCGGGCGGAAGGTGTCAACCATCACCGCCAACTCCAGGGTCTCTTTTTTGCCAATACTTTTTTCTACCGTACCCAAATGTGGACCGTGGGGAATTCCGCCCGGGTGCAAGGTAATCATGCCCCGCTCTACGTGCTTGCGACTCATAAAATCGCCGTCCACATAATACAGAACCTCGTCGGAATCAATGTTTGAGTGATTGTAAGGCGCTGGAATGGCCAAGGGGTGATAATCAAAAAGCCTTGGCACAAAGGAGCAGATCACAAAATTGTGCCCGTCAAAAGTTTGATGCACGGGCGGCGGCTGATGCACCCGCCCTGTGATGGGTTCAAAATTGTGAATGCTGAATGCGTAAGGATACACATATCCGTCCCAGCCAATCACATCGAAAGGATGGTTCAGGTAGTGGTAAGGATAAATATTGTCCTGTTTTTTGATGTAAAAAAGGAAGTCACCGCGCTGATCGAACGTTTTTAACTCAACGGGCTTCCGAATATCGCGCTCGCAAAAAGGGGAATGTTCCAACAATTGCCCAAACTCGTTGCGGTAGCGTTTTGGCGTAGTAATCGGCCCCGTGCTTTCAACAATCAACAAACGATTGTCGGGTGTGTCAAAATGAAGCTGGTAAGTAGTTCCACGCGGGATCACGAGATAATCCCCGTACGCAAAGGGCAATGAACCGTACATGGAAAGCAATTGCCCTGTGCCTTCGTGGATAAAAATCACCTCGTCTGCATCGGCATTTTTGAAAAAATAATCCGTCATGCTTTTCCGAGGAGCCGAGAGAATAATCTTGCAATCGGAATTGACCAAAACGGGCTTGCGCGAACGCAAATAATCGTCTTCAGGGCTTACCTGAAATCCATTCAAACACCTGTGTTTCAATTGTTTATCATGAACCGTTTTCGCGGCTACGCTGTACGGATCGCCTACTTGTACAATTTGAGTAGGTGCGTTGGCGTGATACAGCAACGAATAGTTGTTGCTAAAACCTTCCGTACTGAATAATTCCTCGTGATAAAGCGAACCGTCGGGTTTGCGAAATTGGGTGTGGCGTTTTGGAGGGATGTCGCCGAGCGTATGGTAGTGCATGTGTGGTGGACCGTTAATCGGACAAAGTTAGCGGAGCTGCTTCAGTTCCTGCGCAATTTTTTCAGCGTCTCCATGCTGGAATTCAAGTAGCCGGATCTCTGAGGCATTGCTGGAGTCCAGGCCAAATTGATAGGTTTTGTCATAATAAGCCAGTGCGATGCGGGCGGCCGCGGTAAAATCCCCTTGTTCCAGCGATTCAAGCGCTGTTTTTAGGTTCAAACCGCCGAGCTTACTGGCGATTTTTTGGAAAGCTGCTTCGAGTTCAGAGCGGTCGGTTCGGACATAATCTTCCAGGAGGTTGTGAATTCGGTCAGTATCCGGAATAGATACGTTTACCAGCGGTGAAACCCGCATTTTTGCCCAAAAGCCGTCGGGAATATACACACGTCCGATGCTTCGGCTTTCGTTCTCCACCCATACCCGCCGCGAAGCATCCAGGGGGATTATTGCTTCCAAAAGTTCGTTTTCAAATTGCTCCACCGTGGGTTGAGGTTCTTCTCCGATAAAGCCAAATGCAGAGCCTTTATGATGCGCAATCGCTTCTAAATCAATGATTTGTTCGCCCAAATGCTTCAAGGCGTGCAGGATTTTAGTTTTGCCAGAACCCGTTCGGCCACCGAGCACTACAAGATTCAGCGCTGAATTATCCAATAGATGCAGCACATGTTGTCGGTACGCTTTATAGCCTCCCTCAAGCGTAACTACCTCGAAACCTGATTGGCGAAAAAGCCAGGCCATACTCCCGCTTCGTTGACCGCCACGCCAGCAATGCACGGCTAATTTTCGCGTGGGAGCCAGCATTTTAGCCTGTTTTACAAAACCTTCCATTTTTGGTCCCACGATGCGCAATCCCAGCTCCATGGCTTCTTCTTTCCCTACTTGTTTGTACATCGTGCCCACCGCGGCGCGCTCCTCATCGCTAAAAAGTGGAAAACTAACGGCCCCAGGAATGTGCCCCTGCGCATACTCTCCAGGAGCGCGTACATCCAGTACGACTCGTTCCGCACGTGCTGCGAGAAAAGATTCAGGGGGAACTCGGTTTTCCATTGGGGCGAAGGTAGGGTGGTTCTCCTAGTTATTCGTCACCCTACCTGACCCGGAAACCGCCGACTTGACTTTTCCCGACACATTCAGCTTAACATCGCCGGAGCCCGAAATTGAAACTTCGGCGCTGGAGCCTTTAAGGCCAGAGGCGTCGACATCGCCGGAGCCGGAAATAGAAAATTCCTGTTCATCAGCGCTGCCTTTCAGGGTCATGTCGCTGCTGCCAGAAATCGCGACATCCAGATCTTTTACATCGAATTCGGCTTTAAAGTCGCCTGAACCGCTGGATGCGAACTCAAATTCATCCGCTTTAATTGGAGTAAGGGCTACAATGTCGCTGGAGCCGCTGTTGGCAACACTTTTTAGCGTGCGATAAGTGATGGTAATTTTGGCTTTGAGATTTCGGTAATTGCCCTTTTTGGTCTTGATATGCAGGGTGCCATTTTTTACTTCTGTTACAATGTTGTCCGGATCAGTGCCGCTAACCTCCAAAGAGACCCTTTCGGCATCGCCTTCTTTCAAAAAAACGACTTCATAGCCGCCGGAAATACCGATTTCATCAAAAGAAGAGAGGGAACGTGTTACAGTGGAGGTTTGCGCCACCCCGCAGAATGGTAATAAGAACCCTGCTATGGTGATCGCAAAAGCAGGTAAAGAAGTAAGAAAATTGATTTTCATAGCCTAATTTTTGTTTGTTAAAAGGTAGGGCAAAAGGACAGAACAATTCTATGTAGGTTGCACAAAAAAAGCCGAAACGGCGCAAAGCTTAAATTACCATTACTTTTGCCCCTCAATAGTCAAAGGCAAAACGTCTTATATGTCGAAAAAACTCCTCATTGTAGAATCACCCGCGAAAGCGAAGACCATCGAAAAATACCTGGGCGAAGACTTCACTGTTAAGTCTTCCTACGGCCACATTCGCGACCTTGAAAAAGGGAACGATCTGGGGGTAGATGTGAACAACGGATACCTGCCCAAATACGTCATTCCAGCTGATAAGTATAAGACTGTCAAGGAGTTAAAAGATACTGCTGCCCGTGTAAGCGAAGTTTGGCTGGCTACGGACGAAGACCGCGAGGGGGAAGCTATTTCCTGGCATTTGTGCGAAGTATTGGGGCTGGATCCACGGTCCACCAAGCGGATTGTTTTTCATGAAATCACCAAACACGCCATCCAAAAAGCGGTGCAAAGTCCGCGTACGGTTGATATGAATACCGTGAATGCCCAACAGGCCCGCCGCGTGCTGGATCGTCTGGTAGGCTGGGAATTGAGCGGAATATTGTGGAAAAAAGTAAAAGGCCAATTGTCTGCCGGGCGGGTACAATCCGTCACGGTAAAATTAGTGGTGGAGCGCGAGCGTGATATTCAGGCGTTTAATATCACCCCGTATTTCAAAATCGTTGCCCAGTTTTTCGCCAAAAGCAGCCAGGGCAAAACCGTAACATTTAAGGCCGAAAGCCCCGTCCGCTTTGAAGACCCGGCCGGTGCGGAAAGTTTTTTGCAAAAATGTGTGGGAGCCAATTATTCGGTGTCCAACATCGAAGTGAAACCCACGCGCCGCAAACCCGCCCCGCCGTTTACAACCTCTACCTTGCAGCAAGAAGCCAGCCGCAAAATTGGTTTTTCGGTCAACCGAACCATGTCCGTGGCGCAAAAACTGTACGAAGAAGGTTTTATCTCCTACATGCGTACGGATTCCACCAGTCTTTCTGAAACTGCCCTGCAAGCCACTGAGGCTGAAATTCTAAAACAATACGGCAAAGATTACCACCACCGCCGTCAATACAAGACCAAAAACGAATCCGCCCAAGAAGCGCACGAAGCCATTCGCCCGACCTATTTCGAGCGACAAAACGTGAGCGGAAACCGCGACGAACAACGCCTCTACGAACTGATTTGGAAACGGACTATGGCCTCCCAAATGGCCGACGCAGAGCTGGAAAAAACCGTGGTGGACATTGAAATCAGCACGCAGCCCGCTGCAAAATTGGTCGCAGAAGGCGAAATTTTGAAATTTGACGGCTTCCTAAAAGTGTACCTCGAAAGCACCGACGAGGAAGATGAGGATACCAAAGACATGCTTCCGCCATTGGCCAAAGGTCAAAAACTGGACCTGGACGATATGACCGCCACCGAAAAGTATACCCGCCCGCCCGCCCGATTTACAGAGGCTGGTCTGGTGAAAAAACTGGAGGAACTCGGCATTGGTCGCCCAAGTACCTACGCGCCCACGATTTCAAAAATTATGGAAACCAGTAAAGGGTATGTGGTGAAGGATAGCCGCGAAGGCGAAGCACGTGTTTTTCAAATTATTACGCTGAAAAACAACACGATATCTAAGACACAAGGCACTGAAATAACCGGAACCACTAAAAACGTACTCTATCCGACCGACATGGGAATGATTGTTTCGGATTTTCTCGAAGGGCATTTCAAAAAGGTGATGGATTACGGTTTTACCGCCAGTGTGGAAGCAGAGTTTGACCATATTGCCGAGGGCAAATTGCAGTGGCCGAGCATGATTGATCGTTTTTACAAACCTTTCCACGAAAACGTAGAAAAAACGCTCAAAGATGCCGAGCGCGCCAGCGGCGAACGCATCCTCGGACTTGACCCCGCATCCGGCCGGACGGTCTTGGTGCGCATGAGCAAACTGGGCAAGCCAGTGCTGCAAATCGGTACGGGCGATGAACTGGAAGAAAAAGAAATGCCGCGTTACGCCAATCTGCGTCAAAACCAAAGCATGGAGACCGTGACGCTGGAAGAGGCCCTCAACTCATTCCAACTGCCGCGTGCATTGGGCGAATTTAACGGAGAGATATTGGAGGTGAACACCGGCCGCTATGGTCCGTACGTCAAGTTTGGCAGCACCTACATTAGCTTGTCTAAGGGCGAAGATCCTTTTGAGACCAGCTACGAGCGGGCGGTTGAATTGGTGAAGGCGCGCATCGAAGCAGACCGGCCTTTGGGACATTACCAGCAGTTGCCGATCACCAAGGGCAAGGGCCGTTTTGGGCCGTTTTTGAAGTGGGCAGATTTATTTGTCAATGTGCCCCCGAAAATCAATTTTGATGCCTTGACCGAGGCGCAGGCGATCGAATTGATTCAGATGAAGGTAGAAAAAGAGGCCAATCGTTACATACAGCATTGGCCGGAGGAAGGCATCGCGCTGGAGAACGGACGCTGGGGCCCCTTTATCCGATTTAAAAAGGAAAACGTAAAACTCCCGCCAGTGGATGGCGCTAAAATGACCGCCGATCAGGCTGCCAGCCTTTCTTTGGCGGACGTGAAGGCAATCATTGAAAAAGAATTGCCGGGAGCGTTTGATGCAAAAAAAGCGGCACCCAAGAAGGCCAAGCCAGCGGGGAAATCCGCGCCGAAAGCGAAAGCGAAGAAGTCACCATAAACGTTCAAATTTTTCCCCTCGATTTTTGGCCTCCAACACTTTAAAAATCACATCCGCTACTGCTGACTGACTGCGGTTGGCGGTATTGATGACCAGGTCAAAGTTGTTTAAATCAGAGCAATCTGCCCCATATTTGGTCAGAAATCGGGCATTTTCGCTGGCTTTACGGGCCAGGATTTTTTGTGCTGCCTCTTCGGGCGTTTGGTAATTTTCGCTGCTTCGGTCGGGATCGTTCAGGATGCGTTGCACGGCGATGTGCACATCGGTTTGCAAAAAAATCTTAAACGAATCCGGTAAAAAAAACCAGGCCATCCGACTGTCAATGATATACCCCTTGGGGTCTTTTCCGAGGGCGATGAAGATGCTGTCAATCCGTTCATCTATGCTTGGATCCGTGTCGGCCCGGCGGTTCATTTCGAGCGTATCAATGCCGAGTTCTTGAGCCAATTGGCGTTGCACACGCCCTGTACTGATGTACTCAAACCCTGTTTGTTCGCACAGGATTCTCGAAACAACACTTTTGCCGCTGCCGAGGTCGCCTGTGAGGGTAATTTTTGTTCCGGGTTGCACTTGCACCATGATTTTATAGAATAAGGATACTAGACTTGTTGTGATGGGGGCGTTCGAGCGAAATTTGCCCATTCCGCTCGAGCAGTACCCCATCGCAACAAGTCTACTTTTCACATCACCGATTTTGTTGTGATGTGAACGGTATGCGTGTGCTAAATTGAATTGTGAGGCTCAGAATTTTTGGTCAATAACATACGGCAACATCGCGCGCCAGGTAGGCCAGTCGTGCGTCATATCACCGCCCCATATGTCGAGGTCGTAACCGATTCCTTTGCCTGCAAGAATTCCCGCGAGGTTGCGCGAGGCATCCGGGTCTTCATAATTCCCGGAGCCGGACAGGATATGAATATGTCCGCTGCGGCGAAGCAGATCAATCGTGTGCGCATCGGTCATATTGGGCAGGTAATGGCAGGGCGAATTGAAATATACGTCCTCATCGTAGTATCCCTTGGTATAAGAAGTCAGGTCGTACACGCCCGACATAGCAATGGTGCCGGCAAAAAGGTCGGGGCGACGGAAAAACATATTTGCGGAGTGCAAGGCTCCGAGGGATGCGCCACTCGTAATAATAGGCGTATCGGGGCTGGTGTGCATTTTGATAAATGGCACCACCTCATTTTCTACATACCCGTTGAATTGCTGATGGCGGATGGCCTTGTGACGGGGGTGCATCCGGTTGTTCAACCAGGCTTCGGAGTTGATGCTGTTGATACTGAACACCTTGACTTTGCCGGCCTCGATATAAGGTTTAAGTACATCAATCAGTAAAAAACGCTCGTATTCCAGATAATCGGCAGCCGCAGTTGGCAACAAAAGCAGTGCAAAGCCAAAGTGGCCATACATCGCAATTTCCATGTTTTTGTTGAGGCGTGGGCTGTGCCACTGATGGATTTCTCGATTCATAATGTCGTAATTGTAACTCCAGTGTAGAAAGGTGATGGTCGTTGGACGATTAAGCTACCAAATTTTGGAGCCTTAGTTTGGGCAAAATTAGAAAAAGAATTTTTCGATAAAAATAAAACTTTTTGTTTGGTGTATTTAAAACAAAAATAGACCTTTGCCCAACATCTATTTCACTACAAAAACAAGTTAAGCTATGGAATCCGTTAAAGACGCCATCTCTTGGTTCGAAATCCCGGTGTTGGATTTTGACCGCGCAAAAACATTTTATCAAACCATTTTTGACTACGAAATGCCCGAAATGGACATGGGGCCAGTTAAAATGGGCATTTTCCTGTCCGACCCTGACCACGGGGTAGGGGGAGCAATCTGCTATGGTGAGGGCTTTGTGCCAGCCGGTGCAAAGGGGCCAAAAGCCTATCTCAATGGCGGGACCGATCTCAACACGGTGCTGAATCGAGTGACCGGAGCCGGAGGAACGGTGGTGGTGCCCAAAACCATGATTGCGCCGGATATGGGCAATTATGCCTTCTTTACAGATACGGAAGGCAACGTGGTTGGTTTGCACTCGATGTCTTAAGGGTGTGTGTATCCCGGAACGCTGTTCCGGGGCTTCGCAATTCCCCGGAACAGCGTTCCGGGATACACGCAAGCCCGGAACAGCGTTCCGGGATACACACAAGCCGGAACAGCGTTCCGGGATACAAACAAGCCAGGAACAGCGTTCCGGGATACGCTACCCAACTCCTACCACGGGCATTTCTACAAAGAAATCCGTGCCTTCATCGTCGCGGGTTTCAAAACGAATATCTCCGTCGTGGGCTTCGATGATTTTTTTGCAAATCGCAAGACCGAGTCCGCTGCCGGAGGTTTTGGTGGTGAAATTTGGCTCAAACACCCGATCTCGGATTTCGGGCGGGATGCCACCGCCGTTGTCGCTGATTTGAATAATGGCAAGTTCATTTTTGCGGCTGAGCGATACTTTTATTTCACCTTGCCGATCGGACGGAATGGCTTGTATGGCATTGATAACCAGGTTGTTGAATACCCGGATCAGGTGGTTTTTGTCGCCCAGTATGTGGAACTGTTCCTCTGGCATGGTCAGCGAAAGGTTCACTTGTCTTTGTTCGCTGAACAGGTCGTGAACACTTTCCACCACTTCGTTGATGACCACGTCGTTTTTGGATTTGATGTCCAGATTGGCAAACATGGAGAATTCTGAAGCAATTTGCGCCAGCGAATCAATCTGTTCAATCAGTCGGGTAATGGCCTTGCGCAGGTAGGCTGCGGCCTGTTCCGGACTTCCTGAAAGTCGTTCGAGCTGCTGCATCGAAAGTTTCATCGTGGTAAGCGGGTTCTTGATGTCGTGCGCAACTTGCCGTGCCATTTCGCGCCAGGCGCCCTCGCGTTCTAGTTTTACAAGCTGAATTTTGGACGATTCCAGCTTCTGAACCATGGTATTGTACTGACCAATGAGTTGGCTGATTTCATCTTCCGAGTCTCCTTCGTAAGCGAGCGGCTCGTTTTTGTCTTCCAATCGAAGCTCCTGTACTTTTTCCGAGAGCATACTCACCGGACGCGTGATGGAGCGCGCCAACAGGAAGGTGACACCAAACGCGATGAGCAGCAAAAACACGTATAAACTCGCCAACATTCCGATAAAATCAGAGACCTCCGAACCCACATTATTGCCGGTTTCGTGGTACGGAACCCCTAAAAAGCCCAAAATGTCGCCTGCCCCGTTTTGTAGAGACCGGTATTGAGTCGTGTAGGAAAGTCCCGCCGATTGTTCTGTTTCGAGGCGGTCTGATTGTGGGTTTTTCGTTAAAAAAGCAAGGGCTGCGGGATTCATTTTGGACGGCAACACGCCCAATTGAACCAATTCTTCCTGAGAGCTGAATACCATGTTTCCCGAAGGATCAAAAAACTGCGCATCCATTCCCAAACTGGAGGACATGGTGGAGAGCGACTGAGGCAGCGTTTGCCGCAGGCTATCGTCCGAAATAGAGGAACTGAGCGCCTGTGTTTTCAAATTCGTCAGCAAGGCTGTGGCGCGGTGGTTAAAATCATTGCGCTCGGCATCTCGGGCAGAGCGGGTAAAATGCTGATACGTGAGATAACCAACTACAAAAAACGATACGGCCAACAGCGTTACATTCCAAAAATGAATGCGTTTGGCCAGAGAACCTCTTGCGGTAATGCGGAATTCATATTCCGTTGGTAAAAAGCCTAGCCAGGCATTGGCAAGGGCCAAGGCCAGCAAACAGAGCGCTGCGAGGGCAAAAATGATGGAGAATAGATAAACTTGTTTCAGCCAACCGCCCACTTTTTGTCCAACAGCCGCCACTACTTGGCCATCTTTGCTTTTGGCAATCGCATCCTCGCGGTTTGGGGATTTAAGAAAGGTTGAGGTGCCCGGTGCTATCCCGGAGCCAGAAGCGGCCATATTGGCCAGCCCTTGGTCCACCGTCAGCCGTCCATTTTTGGCTATTGAAAAATCGTACCGTGGGAGTTGGGCGAGGTTTTTGTGCGGACTATTAAAAAACAACTGCGAAAAAGTGCGGGTGGGCGCAGGGTGTTTCAAGTCAAAAAATAAATACAAGGAGGCTGGCTGCGTGGGATCTTCCATTCGGTTGACAAGCAGATGCATCATGTATCGGGGATTGCCCTCTGCATCGTTGCCAAAACGGAGATCCTTAGCGCTGGAAAGCGGTTTGGCGGTCGCCCAATTGCCTAGCACAACTTGCTCATGACCAAGGGTTTGTCCGAGTAAAATCGGCTGCTTGTCTTTGTCAAACGCATAGACACTGAGCCGATAATATTGGAACAAGTAGTTCTGTTCAAACACGGCGCGGTTCAAATAGTCCCGAAGTTCCAGGGCTTTTGCCTTAAAAGGCCAGGGCTTCAACAAACGCCCAATATTCCCGGCATCGCTTTGGATGCTTTCGGCTAATTTGGGGAGCAGCTTTTCTGCCAGCGTAGTATCCCGATTGGTCGCCAATTTTTGAGCGTAATCCAGTTGAATGGCCTTGTCCCGCAAATCATTAAAGCGCGTAAGTTGGGTCGAAGCAAACAGCGCAAACAGTACGAGCCAACAGATAGACCAGCCAAAACCACCGCCCTGCCAGTGGGTAAACGCATCCAGCGTCAACACATAAATAACGCCAAAAATGAGCAATAAAACAGGGTTTGTATCCGTCGAACTGAAGGCAAAGCAGCAGATCGAAAAAATGGCGGTGGCAATTCCTATGGATATAAATCGTTGATTTTTAGTGAGTTGAAACTGTCTTGCTCCAGCCATTAAACGATGGCTGAACATAAAAAGCCCAACCATCAGCGCAACCACTCCTGCGAGCGCTAAAAATCCAAGTACGCCTAAATTGAGCACATGGTCGAAGTCAAAGCCGATGCTGCGTTGGAACACCAGTTGACGAATGGCTTCGGTTCCAATCAGCACGGTCAACATGGCCAATAACTGCGCAAAACTGGACAGTACCAGACCCATTTTTGCGGGCCTGACCGCTCGGGCGAGCAGTGGAGTACTGTGGAAATATGCCATGACATACACCAAAATGCAGACATGAAGCAGCCAATCGCCCACAGAACGCCCGATAAGGGAGGCGTTTTCAAAACTCGATTCGAACAGCGAAAGGGTGCCGAACTGTTCGGCAGTGAAGCCCGTTTGAAGGTTGAACCAAATCAAGAGCATGGAGACTGTAGTCACCAGCACCGCCCCGGACTGCCAACCAAATCGTTGACTGATGGCTCGGCCAGCCTGCGTCAAAAGGGCTAGAAA
>CAZKBH010000090.1:370-821 GCA_964550795.1 uncultured Saprospiraceae bacterium | reverse complement strand
AAAAGCAGCCAGGCAGCCAGTTTAAGCCATTGAAGCCAATCGGAAGACACACTTTCAGGGTCAGCCAGCCAGCAGATGGCTTTTCCATCTACCATGACCGGCGCGGGGGTTTGGAGGGCTTCGGTAAAGAATATTGTAGGCTGAATATGATCGTTGGCTGGGAACGCTGTTTGTGCAGCCAACTTATTGAAGGTCAAATTGTACTGGATTGGAACCAGGGTCGTGCGGGTATCGGTGTTTGCTTTTTCAACATGGGCCAAAAAATAACCCTGCGGTAAACGAAACAGGGAATAGCCGGACTTTTCGGACAAAGTTTTTAGGTCCCGCGGCGCCGGAAGTACATTGGTATTGGTCCAGGACAAGAGCGAATCAGCGCGATGTACGAAGGAAGTGCCTTGACCGCGGCCATTTTTGGCCTCATTTTCCTGATTTAAGAGCCAGGTAGAAATTT
>CAZKBH010000090.1:0-360 GCA_964550795.1 uncultured Saprospiraceae bacterium | reverse complement strand
AAACCATTTTTAGCCTCTGTTCCTTGTTGGGCAAGCCAAACAGAGAATTCTGTAGCCTGCTGTTCAAGCAACGCCGTACTTTTGCCCCATTGCCCCGCACTGACTGCCAGCGCGAGAAAAATGAGCATCACAACCACATACAGGAGCGCACGTTTGAGCATAAGATTATTTAAACGTTGGGTTTTTGGACTTTTTATTCACTAAAGTTCCTGGAACTAAAGGCGACTAAAGGCGTTGAAGCGGGGTGAACGATTTGAGTTTCCCCGCGAACAGGCGGGCAAAAGTACCTAAACAAAGTTTAAGCCAATACTGAAATTTGTGTGCCAGATTTGGCTTTCGGTTCCAATAAATCACAAATTG
>CAZKBH010000089.1:0-12452 GCA_964550795.1 uncultured Saprospiraceae bacterium | reverse complement strand
CGACGGAATGTTCCAAAAAACGCACCCATACCTGTCAAAAACAGCGCAATCCCCGTAGGTCGTTGGCGCCGCCGGAAAGACTGCCTTTTTCTTTGGTACTTTCTTTTGGGCAAGCAAAAGAAAGTACAGATGCCGGGCTAAAGTGACCAGCCCGGGCAGTAGGGAACGGACCTGCGATTGGTTCAATTTTTTACACTTGCGCCCTCCTAAGGGCCTTGATGAACAAAAAATCTACCACCCCAATTCACAAACCATTCAGTGGATGCGGCACTAGCGACAAACCGCCGTAATCAATTCTCCCTCCTCTGGCAATGCTATCTTGCTGAAAACCAGCGCATAAACCTGCCGAAATTCATCCTTTTCCACTCGGCCACTGGCATGACCCACCTGTCCATCCCAATGGAGGTTTTCGACAAAAATATGCTTCCGAAAGTCCAGTTTTTTCAATCCATACGCCTTGTAAAGACTTTCCTTGGCGGTCCAGAAGAGGTGGAACAGGTCAAATTTTTGTGCGCGGTCATGTTCCTCTACAAATTGGGTTTCAGGAGCATTGAGGAATTTATGCGCAATTCGGGGCATTTTATCGGTCAAAACCTGAATGTCACAACCGCCTCCGGTAAGCAGTCCGCCTTCTTTCGGCACCACAACGAGCGCACCCACGGATCCTCTGGAGTGGCTCAGTGAACACGCCATATCCTGATTTTCGGGAAAAAACGGCTTGGAAAACGCGTCTTTAGCCAGCGGCAGCCGTTGGGGCGATCCGGTCAGTTTATGCAAAAGCCAACGCCCTGCGAGCCATTCAAGGCGACGCAGGGCGTTTTGATGTTTGATTAATTCAGATTCCTCGGCTGCCGAAAGGGGTAGGTCTGCACGGAAAAATGCTTCGTCTTCGGTGATTTGCCAAAGACCAAATATTGCGTCCGAAAATGGGTGACTGGTGCGGAGGAGCGGCATGGATAAAAAAGCGAGCCGCAAAGTTGGGTAAATTGAGCTACTCCACCTTCACCAATTTCAAGGTTTGCGGCCCATTTTCCGTTTGAAGCCGAAGGAAATACACTCCCGGCTGGAGACCTGGCAACTCAAAATCGGTTTCAAGGCTGCCCGACTCGCTCAGCTGGCGCGTATCCAGGGTTTGGACCATCCGGCCCGCAAAATCAAAGAGTTGAAGACTGGCCGGAGCCGCTTTGCCCAATTGAATGCGCACTTTTATTTGATCCGAAAACGGATTTGGATAAGCCTGCATTTGATCCGTGCGGATGGTCGATACCGACTGGTTGCGATCTACGTTGGGAATTGGACTTGTAAAAAACAAGCCATCGCACAATGCGTTGAGCGTCAGCAGGATGCCATTGTTCCCCGTAGGCGAAATCCGTGTGCCAGGAACCAAATTTATCCTCGAACCGGCATTGAAAATCCCGTGTGCATTACCGTTCATTTCCACGTCGCCAAGCGCAAGATGGTTGCCAATTAGAATTGAATTTTGAGCACCCACCGCGATCTCGGTATTCAAGGTGACCCCGGCAATAATTCTGTCCACAGGCGTCAGGCGATCTTGCAAGAAACCAGTAGCATTGATGGTATTGTGCATCCGCGTCGCCTGATTGTTGGTAAAATCAGCGTAGCAACCGGCCCAATAACTCATGATATTGGTTGTGGAAGGATTGTACCCAAAGGTGCCCCCGTTGCAGTCAATCGTCTGCGTTCCGGTAAAACTACAACCTGAGTTAAAGTCTTGAGAGCCAGCAAAATCCGCAGGAGTGTCACAGATCAAATCGCCGTCTCCCCCACAATTTGAACCGTCGGGGCATTCGGTTCCAAACGCGGTTTCAAAGGTGTGGAACAAGCCAAGACAGTGCCCCATTTCGTGTTCGAAATTAAAAGACGCACCGGCCGCCACGGAGCATTTTGAGGAAGGAATATCGTAGGTGTTCCCGCCCGAACCTTCAAAGCCCTCTCGGTGAATGTACATATCTATGGCGTCGGAGTGCGGGTTCACGGCGTGGAGGTCACCGATTTGAGCGGTGGTGTAATTGGTGTTCCATTCCGTATTGTCAATAAAATCTCGGCCAACGAAGCTGAAACAAATGTTGTGTGGCCGGAAAAAAGCCGCCATTCGATCCAGATTGGTCTGCAACACCGCGTCGCTCATGGCCGCATTGCTACCGTCGTCGTTGCGCAGGATGTGGATAAAAACCTGCACCACGTATGGATTTGCGCTGAAGTTTTCAGCCGTATGATCAAAAACCAGGGCGTTTTTTGGCGTTGGCGTGCTACAATTCGCGTGTTTTTGCGCCTGCAAAGGCATGGAAAAGAGCATCGCCATCCAAAACGCATAGCCTATTAAGTGTTTCATGTGCATTCAGTTTTTTGGGGTTATTTGTTGCGGGTAGCTTTCAGGGTAGCATTTTCTGCTTCCAACTGGTTCACGCGTTTTTCGAGCGCGATCAGGTGGAGGTAGAGTTCCTCGATTTTTTCCATTTGTGCGCGTTGCATTTCGCCGAGATTCAGACCATTTTCGGCCACTTCTTTGGCAGAAACGACGCCGGGAAGGTGTTTTTGCTGACCAATAAAACGCTCCACTTCCGACAAGGGCTTGAGTTCATAATCTTGCTCAAAAACGTAGTCTGCCCAGGCGCTTTCCAGTTGCACGAGTACTTCTTCTGCAATGATGCCACCGCCAACGGCCAGTTGAAAATCTACTGAACTCGGGAAATTGGTAGCGCCCACTTTCACCCGACCATCAAAATTCGACTGCCCGGCAACATCCAAATCAAAGGTCGTAGCGGCCTTGCCGATGCCCAGGTTTCCGCTCACGGAAGCATTGAAGCCTACGTTAAGCGCTTGGGTGGTGGTGGTTCCGCCTACGGAGGCGTTGTTGATCACATTCAAGGCGTTGGTGCTGGTTGTTCCGCCGATGTTGGCATTGGTCGTTACACTCAAGGCGTTTGCGCTTGCACTGCCCTCTATGGTGGCATTGCCTGAAGCGCGGAAGTTGCCGTCGGCCAGGACATTGCCGTTTACGGTGAGCATATCCGAGGCGTTGAACACTGGTGCGGGAAGCGCAGGTGCCGCTGGGATGCCGCCGATTACGACATTGGATCCGTTGTCAAACACCTGTCCGTCGCTCAGGGTGCTGGAACTTGGGCCGGGCGGCAGGAAACGCGCCACGAGATTCGGGCGGCCATTGATATCGCCGCTGGTGAGGATTTTTTCCCAAGCGGCCCAATCGTTGGTACCTGCGGTGTTTTGTGAACGCGTCAACAAACCATCGTCGCCGCCACTGAACAGTTGCCGATCCAGACTGCCGCCGCCTGGCGCGAGGCTGAGGATGCCACCATTGGCATAGGCATTGGGGCCAAGACCCAATTGAGCGCGGGTTTTCCGCTCAAAATAGGCCTCATCCGTGTAGGAATTGGGCAAATTGGTAACTTGATCCACGTCAAAATGAATACGGCCATGAAATCTACCCGACGTGTGGGTGTTGCCCTGAACGTGGAGATGGAACAGGGGACTTCCTGTGCCGATACCCACCAGACCGTTTTCCGTGATAATCATTCGTTCTGTGAGGCCCGCAGCGCCTTGTGTGCTGAACACCATGTTGGAAAACAGTTGACCGGGTGCAACACTTTGCGCAGTAGATTTGATGGATGCTCCTGTTTGGATATTTCCGATGGCTGTTAGTCCATTCCACTTGAGCGTTCCGATTAGGTTACCTGCTGCTGCCGGGGCAGGGGTAAGGCCGCTGCTTCCGTTGTGGCGGTACATGATGAGTTCGGGCTTTACGCCGCTGGCTTGGGCGTTTGTTTTTTCTGCGAAAAGGCCGAGTAAGAGTGCAAAAATGGCAAGGGTGAAAAATCTTTTGTTCATGTTAGTGAATGTTTAAAAATGGTTTGGAAATTAATTTTCAATTGTGGCACAAAGATTTCCTCCCCAACTGTTCACGATTTGGAAACGAAATGGAATTGTGTTGGAAATCTGTTGGAAATAATCTTTTCAACACACCAATTGATAACCAATTCAACCATCCCCACCATGCAAGCAAAAGATTTTGCCATTTTCCGTTCGTTGCTCTCCGAAGTACACCGTAAAGCTTTTGGCGAACCCCTTGCCAAAATCCCGCACGGCAAAGCCAATACCCTCGCCTGGCTCATCGAGGATGCGACGGGCGTTTTATTGAGCTACAAATCGCTCACGAATTATATCAATGCAGTACTGGAAGAAGACCCCGAAAAAGTGAATCCGAACGGTGCCACCCTGGCAGCACTCGCTCAATTTGCCACGGGCGAACAAGCGCAAAAGCAAGCAGCCATACTTTGGTACAAATATCGGGCAGGAAGAATGGAGGCTTTTGGTTGAATTGTCTGTGTGTGAATTCTATAACATTCTATAGTAATCGTGTAACGTCGAATCCGCTTTACACCCACACCTTTGCACTGTCAAAACCTATGTCCTCCTTTGTCGGACGACCTGTAGTGTTTGTCATCCAATACTATTCAACCCATTCTTTTCATTGTTGCATAACATCACTTTCATTTTATGAGCATTAAATCTTTTTTTCTGACTGCATCATTTGCAGTACTGTTCTTTCTTCCATTAAGCCATGCCCAGGTCGCTATTAAGGCCGGGGTAAACTTCGCGAGCATCTCTGAATCAGCTTCGCTCGAAGAATATGAATCACTGAAAAACAATTCCGTTGCTGGTTTACAGGCAGGTCTGTCATTCGACCTTGGTCTGTCTGATGTATTCACCATTCAGCCAGAGGTGTTATTTATCCAAAAAGGCGGTAAATCCACGTACACTATAAATGACAATAATAAAATCGTATCACGACTTTATTATAATTACGTAGAAGTGCCAGTCCTCGCCAAATTGAAATTTTATGGCGCGGATGGTGGCAGCGGTTTCTATTTGTTGGGCGGTCCGTTTATTGGATTGGCCATCAGTGGTAAATCTAAAACCACTACGACCTTACTTGGCAATACCACTACTTCTGAAGAGGACTTCAACTTTGATAATAGCGAACGGGATGACCGTCAACGCCGTACCGATTGGGGTGTTTCCTTTGGCGGTGGTGTTAAATTTGGCCATGTCTTTTTGGATGCACGCTACAATTTGGGCATAAACAACCTGCTCGACAACGACGCCAACAACAATAACGACGACAAGCCATACCGCCGAACCCGTGGCCTCGGCTTGACTTTGGGTTACGAATTCTAGTAAGAAAGCCCTTTCTCTAAAAACTCCTTCGGCCCAGGCCAATAAATGTATGTAGTAGAATGCTATATATGCTTCAACGCATTGACTTGGGCCGATTATTATTTCATCGGTACGCACAAACATCACACTATGAAAAAGCAATTTTTATTTGCCAGTCTATTGACGCTTGCATTCGCTACTTTTTTCCTTTCGGCTTGTTCCGAAACCCCCAAGGAACGCCGTCAAGACGCTGTCCTGGAAGCCAAAGAAGACCTTAAAGACGCCAATGCCGACGTTGCAGATGCGTTGAGGGCCGAACGGAGCGATCTCGCAGCTAGAATGGACAAAGCTGGCCGTGAACTCGACGCTGAAATCATGGAACTCGACCAAAAAATCGAAAAGGCTTCCGCCCAGGAAAAAGTGAAATGGCAGGAACGCCGCAGAAACTTAGCTCAACAACGCGACGAATTGAATGCCGACATGAAGCAGGTTGGGAATGACATGAAAGACAGCTGGAGTGATTTTAAAGTCGCTACCGCCAAAAAACTAGACAAGATATCCGCTGATTTGAAGGAGGATTAAAGGTTTGTATTACATCAATCCCGAGGGGATTATATGTTTATTGCACAATCGCCACGATTGGTTAGAAATCCCGAATGGATTGTATGTCAACCCGTTGCGCATAACATATAATCCCTTCGGGATTAATTTTTCTGCGTGTGCTATAAACATACAATCCTTCGGGACTTGTGTGCAACGCCCATTCGGCGTTAGCGGGTATTTGAGCGCGAAAGGATAGTTACCTGAACTCCACCCTCATTCCCCCAAATGATCCTTAAAAAACAGCCCAACCTTCTCAAAAAGGTGCGCCCGATCTTTTCCCAACACATTGTGCGGATGCTCGGGATAGGCGAAATAATCAATCTGCTTGCCCCGGCGCACGCACTCGCGGATATAGCGCAGGGAATGTTGCCACAGCACTACATCATCCGAGGTGCCATGAATCATGAGCAGGCGAGCATCCAAATTATCAATGTACTGGTAGAGGCTATTTTTAGCGTAACCCTCAGGGTTTTCCTGCGGGGTATCCATGTAGCGTTCGGTGTACATAATCTCGTACATGCGCCAGTCAATAACCGGGCCGCCTGCCACCCCACACTTGAACAGGCCTTTTGATTCTGGCCGGGTTAACAAGGAAGTGGTCATAAAACCGCCGTAACTCCAGCCAAAAACTCCAATCCGCGCCGGATCCACATAAGATTGTGATTTCAAGTATTCAATTCCAGCCAGTTGATCTTCAATTTCTACATCGCCCACGCGGCGGTGAATTGCAGATTCGAATGCAAAACCGCGATTGGCTGAGCCGCGCCCATCCAGGGTGAACACAATGAATCCCTCCTGTGCCATGTGGTGCATCCAAAGATCGCCGCCCGTAAGCCAGGAATTTGTAATCATCTGAGCGTGCGGCCCTCCGTACACATACACCAGCACTGGATATTGTTTTTTGTCGTCAAAATCTGGGGGCAAAATCATGCGCACATTCAAGGGCATCCCGCCTTTTGAAGGCACCGTCGCTTTACGCGTCAGCCCAAGCGAATAACCATCCAGCGGATTTCTCGACGCAAAAATGATCTGCCGTTTTGCCAATTCCGACCAGCGGGAAAGGTAAATCGTACGCGGAGTGGAGGGATTGCTGAAAGCATCCAGCACCCATTCGCCCGAGCTGTTCACCTGGGCGCTGTGGATGCCCGGATCCGTGTTGAGCTGGGTCAAAACGCCCGTTTTAAGGTTCGCCGAGAAGACAAAACGGTTCAATCCAGTCTCGTCTGCCACCTGATAAAAGCACTGCGTTCCCTTGGGATCAAAGCCGTAAAAACTGGTCACAGGCATAGGGCCTTTGCTGATTTGCCGAGCGGCTTTCCCTTTTAAACTACACAGATACAGGTGATTATATCCATCGCGTTCGCTTTGCCAAAGAAATTCGTCGTTGGAGCCAGGCAGGAACACCGCTGGTTTTTCCGGCTCCACCCACTGCTCGGAGCTTTCTTCAAAAAGGGTTTTGACAAACGCTCCAGTGCTCGCATCGTATTGGTTGAGCCACATGCGATTTTGTTCCCGGTTGACGACCGCCACCAACAGGTACTTATCGTCGGGTGTCCAGGCCACATTGGTCAAATATTGCTCGGCTGGCTCACCCGTTTTCAGGTAAATCGTCTTGGCGGTTTGGGTATCAAAAACACCTAAAGTTACGTGGTGGCTTTTGGCACCGGCAAAGGGGTAGCGAATTTCGCGCGAAACCGCAGGCATCGAGTCCAAAACATAAATCGGGTACTTGGTCACCATGCTTTCATCCATGCGGTAAAAGGCCAAATGCCTGCCCGAGGGACTCCAAAAAGTGCCCTTAAAAATCCCGAATTCGTCGCGGTGCACACTTTTGCCGTACACAATACCATCTCCTTCACTTTTCCCAACGCCCAGTTCCTTGCCGCCAATATTGACCCAAAGGTCATTGCCCATCGTGTACGCAGCAAAAAACGTTTTGTCTTGAATATCAATACTTTCTGCACCTGCCGGAAACCAGTTTTCACGGGTCAAACCCTTCTTTTCGGAGTAGGTGTAAATTTCCTTGTCCGTCCGAAACCACAGTTGATCCGCATTTAACCAGCTTGCGCCCGGCATCCCGTCCAAAGGTTTGACACCCATCGTCACGAGGCTCGCATTGATTTTGGGCAGCCAATCGAGGGTGTCCGTAGCCAGGTCTGGCGCATTTACCCGAACCAGTTGATTGCCCACGGCGTACGTGAATTGTGCGGTGCCGGGAATCCATTGCAACTGCCGAAGACTGGTGGGCGAAAGCATTCCACGTTTTAAAAACGCGTCGGACATGGAGATTTTCTGCTGTGCGGATAAGCCCAAAGGCAGGACGAGCAGGAGTAGGAGTAGGATATTGGTCAATCTGGCATGAAATGATTGCGTCATGTTTGCAGCAGTTTTATGATTTAGAGAAGTGACACTTTTTAAAAAAGTGTCACTTCTACGCACAGAATCCCGTTTTTGCAGAGATGCAAAATTTGCGGTGACTCAAATTAAAGCTTGGAAAGAGACCGGTATTATTTTTTACCCCACTTAGCCCTTGCAAATTCGATGATAATCGGCAGTACCGAAAATCCGATGATGCCCAGGACCACGATTTCAAAATTGTTTTTTACGATCGGGATTTGCCCGAAATAATAGCCCGCGAGCGTCAAAGAGCTTACCCAAAGAATCCCTCCACCCACACAATAGCCGATGAATTTTCGATATTCCATTTTGCCCACACCCGCCACAAAGGGCGCAAAAGTCCGCACAATTGGCACAAAACGCGCGATAACCAAGGTCCTTCCGCCGTGTTTGGCGTAAAAATCCTGCGTTTTATCAATGTACTTGCGTTTCAAAAACCAGTAGTCGCGGGTAAACACTTTGTCGCCCAGGAATTTCCCAAAGAAGTAGTTCGTGTTGTCGCCCAAAATGGCCGCTACAAACAGCAGCGGAATCAATAACCAGACATTCAGGATGCCCGTTTTGGCCGTAATGGCCCCGGCTGCAAACAGCAGCGAATCGCCGGGCAGAAGCGGCGATACCACGAGGCCCGTTTCACAAAAAATAATGAGTGCGAGGATGATATACGTCGCCAATTCGTAGTCGCGCATGATGTTTTCGAGGTGGACATCAAGGTGGCGGAAAAAATCAAGCGCCTGGGTCAGAAATTCGATCATAAGTGGTGGAAAAAGTAAATTAATTGGCAATTGGATAGGCGGCAAAAGTAAGTGTTCTGCGCGGGTCGGTGCCCAATGCAGGGGTTATTCGACACAGCGCGCAGGTATTTATCAAAACGACGTTCCGCTGTGCACCACCATTTGCCGAAGGGTGCGTGCGCCAGCGCCTTGCGTCGTGGCTACAACCACGTACACCCCGCGCGGCAGGTTTTGAAGTTGGAAAAAACCCTCCCCATTGGTGCTTTCTTGGATCATAACGGTCCGGCCCATGAGGTCTATGAGCCGAAATGTTGCCGGACTTGCCGTCCCGAGCTCCATCCAGAGCTGCTCGGAAGCAGGGTTGGGCCACACCCGCAGTGCGCCTCCAAAGGGCGCGTCGGGGGCATCTGTGCCGACCAGGCAATTGGGCGTTTCGCCCGGGCACCAGCATCGGAAAGCCAGGGTGCAGTCGAGCACAAAAGGATTGGGTTTGCCCGCCTGGTAAGGGGCGATGCGCCAGGTTTTGCGCAGTTCGGAGGAGTCGGCCGGGTCCTGTTTGGCCCACTGACAAAGTGTGGGCCGTTGGATTTCAAAAAAGTTCGGGTCTGCGGCGTTGGCCTGCGCCCGGTACATGGTATAAAAGTAAAAAATGGAGCGGGCAATGTCGCCTTTCACCGATTCTCTGGGTTCAAAAGCATCCGTGCGCGACTCTGAGTAGCCGTCTATATTTACCGTTGGAATACTCGTAAAAAATTGATTCCCAATGAACCACTTCTGTGTCTGCTGGTCTGGAATCTCTGCGAACGGAAGCGAGCCCCGCGCCTCATTTACCGCTACTCTGGTAGGATACAGATGGTGCATATCGCTGCGGGCATTGCCATCGGCGGCCCCTTTGCTCTGCGGGTAGGAATGTTCCGTATTGATGCCATTCGGACCGCCATTTTGGAAAACATACTGGGTTGGATCCTGCGTAGGATCGAGGTACAAGGTGTGACCAGAGTAGATGCAACGCAGGCTATCGTCGTCAATCGCCAAAACTTTGGCAAACATCGTATCGCGGGCCATGCCGTACCCCAGCACCGAATCCGGGCGAAAATTTCGGGCCACACTGTCAATCAGTTCGGCACCGCTTAAACCCGGAAAAACCGACTCAAACCCTTGCCCCGAAAGGCGCGTGCAGGAAAATAGCAGCAAAAGCAACGCAAAACGTGAAACATTCATGGACATACATGCGGTTGAAAAACGAGGCGCGAAGGTAGAACAGTCCGCGTTTGTATCCTTGCTTAATGTTGCGCAGCTTCCTAAGTTGCACTAAAGCGGCATCGTCATGCTAGCCATACTCACGATGTTCTCGTTGCGCAAATCACTCTCAATCAATCCGTCGCGGAGCCGCACGATGCGGTGCGCGTGCATGGCAATATCTTGTTCGTGCGTGACGAGAATGACGGTATTGCCTGCTTTGTGTATTTGCTCAAAGAGTCCCATGATTTCGTAGCTGGTTTTGGTGTCCAGGTTTCCCGTCGGTTCGTCGGCGAGGATAATCGCAGGATCATTCACCAGTGCCCGGGCTACGGCCACCCGTTGGCGTTGTCCCCCGGAGAGTTCGTTGGGTTTGTGCGTCACACGGTCGCCCAGACCCACAGATTCCAGGGTTTTACGTGCTTTTGCGAGTCGTTCTTCTCGTCCATACCCAGCGTAAACCAGTGGGAGGGCTACATTTTCAAGGGCGCTCAGGCGCGGCATCAGGTTAAAAGTTTGGAAAACAAAACCAATTTCTTTGTTGCGCACTTCTGCCAATTCGCCATCGTCCATGGTGCTTACTTCGGTTCCATTGAGCCAATATTCGCCACGGGTGGGCGAGTCGAGGCATCCGAGCAGATTCATGAGTGTGGATTTTCCACTACCGGAAGGTCCCATGAGCGCCACGTACTCGTTTTTTTCAATGTTGAGCGTCACATCTTTGAGGGCTTCCACCACTTCAGCACCCATGATATAGGTTTTGTTGAGGGTTTTGATTGAAATAAGCATAGCTTTGGATAGATGAAAATGGAGAAAAGGCAGGACGTTTTATTTTTTCTTGCGAAAGATCAATCCTGCCAAAAAGGCAAAAAATGCGACGATTCCAGCCGCAATTTGTTCGATGATTTGAGGAAAAAACTGCTTTAGGATGAAAAAAGCTGCTACAGCTGCAACAGCCACGATGGCCAACAGGCCGCCCTTTGAGTTAGAAATTGCCATGTGTTAGGTTGTTTCGTTTCGAAGGCCGAAATAACAGCAGTCAAGGTTGGCACCAAAAAAGCTTAGAAGTTTGCTGCTTGTAGGCCGTTCAACAGGGCTTGTGGGCCGTTAAACGGAACTGTAGAAGAATTACTTCAATGGTAGTATAAAAATTCTCCCGGCAGTTTTACAATCCAATGCATACGGCTACTTTTGCCACACAATTTCTATTTACACTTACTAATCTACACTACATTCATGAAGAAATTTTTCACACTTGTTATGCTCGCTTTCATGGGCAGCACCCTGTGGGCTGCTTCTCCTGGCAGCACTTCCGGCAATCCATTCCAAGACGATCTTAGCTGCTTCGACCATGCGTTTGCTGGCATGAGCGAGCTGGAGCAACTGGTGGAAGCCCGTAACGCGAGCTACACAGCACTTGCTGCTGAAAACAACAGCTTGCTCAACCACGTGACGAGCGATAAGGATATTTCCTCAACTTTGCTTGGCGCGGCTGCGCCTAGTGGCGACCGCTTGCTCGGCATCCCTGGCTTTTGTTGGGGCTTTTGCTTTGGCTTGCTTGGTATCCTCATCGTTTACGTCGCTTTGGATGGCGAAGTCAGAAAGTCTGAGGGCAGACAAGCAATCCTTGGTTGCGTAATTGGGTCCTTGGTTTCATTTTTGGCTACATTAATTTATTTGTATGCCTACAATGGCTACTAGTACACAGCATCTGGTGGCTGATTTCTGCAATCATTTTGTAACTCATCGTGTATTTTGAACCACGCATTGGTGTCACTTAAATTACATTACTAACATGCCGACAATAAAAACGTTACTCACCCTTTGGGTGCTTTTTTCCCTGTGGACGAATCTTGGGGCTGCCAACCCAGCCGAATCCCCCAACAACAGTCAAACGAATCCCTTTCAGGACGAACTTTCTCGGATTGACGCATCTTTTGCCAACCTTCAAGAGCTGGAAACCCGAGTGGAAACCTGCCGTGCTACCTACACACAACTTGCCGCAGAGGGCAATCCACTGCTCCAATTCCTTCAAGATGACCATCAGGATATTTCAGATTCGCTGCTGGAAGCAGGGGGGCGCACAGAATCTGCGGTTGGAATTGTTGTGCTTGTGTTGGGAATAATGGTGGCCCTCGTCGTGGGATGTTGCCTGTTAATTATTGCGGTGGGCGCTGCTGCTTCCTATTAGTACCGCATCAGGCAACCATTCATCAGATTCAATCATCCTTCATGCCATACCACTGGGCATTTTCTGAAATCGAGACCTATAAGGTTTTTAAA
>CAZKBH010000088.1:0-12479 GCA_964550795.1 uncultured Saprospiraceae bacterium | reverse complement strand
CCATCTCCTACGGTAGAAGTGTATGCCAACGACGATTTATTGATTGACAATTTCGCTTACCGCACGGCAACGCCTTTCATTGACGTGCCAGCAGGGGTGGACATTACCCTCGGTATTGCACTCGAAAACAGTAACTCTGCAGCAGATGCCATTGCAACGTTTGACGTGAATTTGGAGGAGGGAAAAACCTACATCGTAACTGCTTCAGGCATCGTGGGCGACCCAACTACGCCGTTCACCCTGATCATCAACGATGCCGCTCAAGAAGCTTCTGTGAATGTAAACAATGTGGACATCGCAGTATTGCACGGTGCTACAAATGCTCCTGCGGTGGATGTAGATGCAGTTTTTGTGGCCAATAATGTGATTTCTAACCTCGCTTATGGTGAATTCACCGGCTATCTAGGTTTGACTCCTGATGTTTATGACTTTGCCGTTCGCGTTGCGGGCGACCCCAACGTAGTGGCTTCTTACCGCGCTGACCTGAGTGGTTTGACAGGTGGTGCTGCGTATGTATTCGCCAGCGGTTTGTTGGGAGATTCCCCAGCCTTTGGTTTGTTTGCGGCTTTGGCCAATGGTACGGTGCTTGAGCTCCCGCTCACACCAACGGCACGGGTACAAATTGTACACAATTCCCCGGATCCAACCGTGGATGTTTACGCAGGAAACACCCTTTTCCTGGATAATTTTGTTTTCCGTTCTGCTACTCCATTTGTGGACATTCCTGCAGACCGCGACTTCGCGGTGGGTATTGCCTTGGGTAATAGCAACTCTGTGAATGATGTGTTGGCCTCCTTCCCGGTCAATTTTGCAGCAGGCGAATCTTACACCGTTTTTGCCAATGGAGTAGTAGGCAACCCGGTTACTCCATTCACCCTTGCAGTGGATAACAATGCTCGTGAAACTGCTCCTGCGGGTATCACAGCAGTAAGTGTTTTCCATGGTTCGCCAGATGCGCCTGCAGTAGATGTTGCAGAGCGTCTTGCTGGAGATCTGTTCAGCAATGTTTCATTTGGGCAGTACACGCAGTACCTGGATTTGGTGACGGATGAATATTACCTCGATATCCGCATCGCAGGTTTAGATCCGATTGTGGCTACTTATCGCGCCGACCTGACTGGTCTGGAAGGTTTGGCTTTGCGGGTATTTGCCAGTGGCTTTATTGCAAACACACCTGGCTTCGGCCTGTTTGCGGTGTTGCCTGACGGGACTGTAGCGGAATTGCCTTTTGCGCCAGTTTCGCGGGTTCAAGTGATTCACAACAGCCCTGACCCAACCGTGGACCTTTATGCGAATGGCGGTTTGTTCATTGATAATTTTGATTTCCGCACGGCTACGTCTTACTTCTACTTGCCTGCTGAATTCGAAATCAATTTTGGGGTTGCTCCAGCTAATAGCCAATCGGCTGCGGACACCTTGGCTAATTTCCCGGTAACGTTTGAAAACGGCAAAACCTACGTGGTCGTTGCCAGCGGCTTGGTAGGCAATGCGACCACTCCTTTCACCCTGATTGTCAACGACATGGGTCGCGAGCGCGGCGTTTCAACCGACGATTTTGATGTTGCTATTTTGCACGGTGCACCAGATGCTCCTGCAGTAGATATCACTTCGTACTTTACGGGTGCAACCGTATTGGCAGGTGCTGCGTACGGAGATTTCACCGGATACCTTTCGATCCCGGCAGAGCCATTGTTTTTGGAAGTTTCGCCATCCAGCAGTCCTACCCAAACGGTAGGTATTTGGGGCGGCGACTTCTCTGGCCTGGGCGGTTTCGCCTTTGTGGTGTACGCTTCGGGGCTGTTGAGCGATGGCAGTTTTGATCTGTGGGCGACCCTTGCAGACGGAACCACTTTCCCATTGCCTTCTTATGCACTGGCGCAAGTAATTCACAACTCGCCAGAACCGGGGGTAGATGTGTACTACACAGATGGGTTCAACCCAGATGGTATTCAATTGTTGGATAATTTCCAATTCCGTCAAGCAACCGGGATTGCTTTGTTCCCAGCGCGGACCCAATTCGATCTGGTAGTAGCACCTGAAAATAGCAACTCTGTGGATGATGGCATTTATACTTTGCCAATCGGAGGTTTGGAAACCAGCAAAGCCTACATTATTATGGCTAGTGGTGTAGTGGGTGGAACGCCCGGATTTGAGTTGATCGTGAATGATGCAGCTCGGATGCGTGCGCAGAACAGCGCAAATGCAGAATTTACGGCTTTCCACGGTTCGCCAGACGCACCAGAGGTGGACGTGACGCTCTTCAACGGTCCTGTAATCGTGGATAATTTGTCCTTTGGTGAATTCTCCCCGTATGTCAGCGTTCCAGCCAGCGATTATGTGATTTCGGTTACCCCTGCGAACAACAACAACGTGGTGGTAGAAAGTTACTTCGCTCCTCTCACAGGGCTTGAAGGACAGGCATTTACGGTATTTGCCTCTGGTTTCTTGACGGGCGGCGATCCAAGTTTTGAACTTTGGGTGGCGCTTACGGACGGTACAACTTTCCCATTGCCAGTTTTTGTAAGCACCAACGAACTGGATAATAAATTGGCTTCCATGAAATTGTCGCCAAATCCAGCTTCTCAGGAAATTTTGGTACAATTGGAACTGACCGAAAACGAAAGCCTGCGTTATGCCGTACGCGACGTGGCAGGCCGGATGGTTATGGAAGGTGACTTTGGCCAATTGACCGCGGGCGAATACGCTCAGCGCCTGGAGGTTGGTCAGTTGACTGCCGGAATGTACTTGTTGGAAATTCGCTCAGACAAAGGACTGCGCACGCAGAAGTTCGCGGTGCAGCGTTAAGCAGTTTAGGTTTTTAAAATTGGTTTTTTTCGACGCGCCGGGGCATTGCTCCGGCGCGTTTTTTACTATGGGGCGTTTAATTTACCGAAAATGCCGGGATAAACGCATTGTGCGCATTGAAAAAAGTCAGCTCATGCACCCGGACCTTCATGTAACGGGTGAGTGGCAAGCGGTGTACGATTTCCATAAGATCCGCTTCGGAGGCGGCCGCAAAAACGACCCAGAGTTTTGAATTTTCGAGGGAGAGGGCGTAGTTGAGGATTTTTCCTTCACTGAGGAGCCGGTTCACGAGGCTGCGTTGTTGGGGAATTTTGCTAACAAATTCCTCTGGGAGGTCAGTGGGAAGGGTGAAGTCCACCATGTATTGATTCAGGTTATTGTCCATGTTTTTTGTTGTGGCTGGGCTTTTGTTTGTGGTTTTCAAGCAACAATGCGTTGACTGTAACTACAGCCCAAACGCAGCATTTTAAAACATCGTTCAAAAACCGTGCAAGTTTTTAAAAGAATGGGGGGAATGTGTGGAATGTGGTCAATGTGTGGAATGTGGTCAATGGGGGGAATGGGTTAATGTTAATTTAGGCCGAGTGCCTTGAGGGTTTCCAGGTCGAGTTGTCCGATGGGTAATTTTTTATCCTTTTGGAACTTGGTGAGCTGGGCTTTGCTGCGGGGACCCATTTTGCCGTCGGGTGTGCCGATATTGTAGCCAGCCTTGTTGAGTGCTTCCTGTATTTGTAGGATGGTGTAGCCCGTAACTTTTTCGCCGCAGAGCACTTCCCGCCACTCGGAAAAACTGGTTTCGTACAACAAATTGCGCCTTGTGACGGGAGCTGTTTCCACTACAATTTCCTCACTTTGAATGGAAGCGGGTGTTTTTACAACCATGACGCTAACTGCCCGGGTTTCTGCCGGAATTTCTTCCTCCCGTACGCTGGGAGGTGATTTTACCACCTGTTTGGTGATCGTGACAAATTCTGCCTGTATTTCTTCTTCCCGGATGACGGCGTCTTTTTTGAGGACCAATTTTTTGCTTGGGATGTTTTCCGCAGGGATAATTTCTTCGTGGATAGCGGCGGGTTTTTTGACGGATCGAACGGAGAAGGAGCGATATTCTGCGGGGATAATTTCTTCGCGGGTAGTGGCGGGGTTTTTAACCTTTTGTACCGGACGAGTACCCATTTTGGCGGGCACTTCAATGGTTTTCAGGCATCCTGCATCGGGTTTTCCGGTTTCGTCGCAGCCTTTGTTGACGCGCTTGGTGATGGTTTTAAATTCAGCGGGTATTTCCACCAGACACCACACGACACAGTCGTCGGGGTTTGCGCTGAGGCAAGTGGCATCTGCTTGTTTTTTTATCCATTTGGTAGAGGCGGTTTTGGTTTCAATTCGTTCCGTCACCATTTCGTACCGTGGCTGAAGCAATTCGAATTTGGTGTACGCAGGTTCTATTTCATACGGTTCTGATACGGTTTCATACACGGCGGGGACCTCAACGATGCGGCGGCTTTCGGCTTTGATTGGAACCAGTTTTTGTACCGATTCGTATTCGGCGGGCACCGCAACGAGTCGCTTAAGCTCCGGTTTTTGAGGTAGATTCTCGTCCAGGGTATCGTACACGGCAGGCTCCACAATGTACTTTTTACTGCCTTCTTTCACCATGACCTGCTCGGTTTCTGTCTCAAGTTCCGCCGGCACGGGGATGTAGCGTTTACTGCTTTCTTTCACCACAAGGTCTATTATTTTGGGCTCCAACATCGCAGGAACTGCCACAGAACGCTTTCCGGCGGGTTTGATAACCACTTGGTCGGTAACAGTTTCGTACTGCGCTGGAATGATACATTTGGCGTAACATTTACCGGGTTGGGCATTGGGCGGAGCGTCTTGGGCAACGAGCGTCCCGGAAAATCCGATGAGCAGACAAACGAGGCGGAAAGGAGGGTTTCCCATAAAATGCAAAGTGTTTGGCAAGGTGAAAAGAAGAGAATTTACCCCTTGAAGGCAGCTTAATTTTGGGCAAAAGTAGGAAAGAGTCCACTATTGGTGCCGCTTCGGGTCACTGGCCAGCACTTTAGGGTAACAAATGAAATGTTTTGTGACCAACTGCGTGTAAAGCGGCACGTCCGAACATTGGTCAATAGGCAACACCGAGCCGTTTTTGAAAAGAATTTTGATCTGTTCCTTGGAGTCATCATACGCGCGGTTGCTTTCTGAACCCGTGTAAACGAGGTGTTCGAGGATAGCTTTTTCGCCTAAAGCGGCCTGCACCTGCACCTGAACCGAATAGGTGTATTCCGGGTCAATCGCTTGATTGTGCCATTCCAACCTGAATAACTGCCGATCTAACAAACCTCTTGAAAGGTAAGAAAGGGTAAAATCGGCTGCTTCCGACCAATATTTGATGGCTGCCGTCACGTCATGATCGTCCAATCGGGTAAAATGGGCCAGCATTTCATCCGGGTCTGAGGCCGTTTCGGGTGTCCAACGGATGAACCAGCCCAAATGACGGGGCATTTCAAGTTCGTGTCCGCTGAGTGCGAGTTCGCGGGCGCGGCGCAGGGCATGGATGAGCATTTTTTCGGCAGCAACGCCCGTTTTATGCAGATAAACCTGCCAATACATCAATCGCCGCGCGATGAGGAATTTTTCAATGCTGTACATGCCTTTTTCCTCCACCACCAATTCGCCCTCGTGTACCGCCAGCATCTTGATGATTCGGTCGTAACTGATAACGCCCTCACTCACGCCGGTGAAAAAACTATCTCGATTGAGGTAATCCATTCGGTCCATGTCTAATTGACCTGACACGAGTTGGTGGAGGAATTTTTTGTGATATTGGTCTCTGAAAATCTGGATTGCCAGGTTCAATTTTCCTTCAAATTGGCGGTTGAGGTTTTCCATAAATAAGCTGGAAAGGTCCTCGTGGTGCATATCTGCCAGGGTGTGTTCCAGGGCATGAGAAAACGGTCCGTGGCCAATATCGTGCAGCAAAACAGCGATGCAGGCACCTTCTGCTTCCTCGGGCGTAATGTCGGTGCCTTTTTGCCGCAGCGTTTCGATGGCCTCCTGCATGAGGTACAAGGCGCCCAGCGCATGGTGAAATCGCGTGTGCAATGCCCCCGGATACACATACGAAGTCAGTCCCAATTGCCGAATCCGTCGCAAACGCTGGAAGTAGGGATGGTCAATCAGATCCAGCAAAATGCCGTGAGGGACGGACACAAAACCATAAACGGGGTCGTTAAAGATTTTTTTGCGGGGAATCATTTGAAAGCGGTTTTTAATTAGACTGACTATATTATCTCTTCTTCTCCTAATTTTGGTATCCCCACCTCCCCAAACCCGTTCGCCCTCAAATATTCCCGCCATTTTTCCTGCCGGTCGAGGGTGCCGTGTGTAAGCCAGATTTTTTTGACGGATTGTTTTTGATTGGAAAGCATCTCGAGCATTTCCACCCGGTCGCCATGTGCGGAGAAGGAATCCATGACTTGAATATCGGCCCGGACTTCCAGATTTTGTCCCATGAGCCAAAGTCTTTTTGCCCCGGCGCGGAGTTGCCCGCCTGGGGTGTTCGGGGCGCAATAACCGACAATCAGAATCGTATTTCTTGGATTTTCAAGGTTGTTCAGCAAGTGATGGCGAACCCGTCCGGCGTTCATCATGCCTGAAGAGGAGATGATGATGCAAGGCTCCCGTTTTTTGTTGAGCTGTTTGGAAGATGCGATGTCGCGGATGTATTTCAGGCCGTTAAAACCAAAAGGATTCTCGTTCTCAGTCATATATCGGTGCAACTCGGAGTCGAAACATTCCGGGTGGTTGACATAAACCTCGGTTGCATTGACGGAAAGTGGGCTGTCCACATACACCGGAATGCGGGGAAGTTTGCCGTCATGCTCCAAACGGTCGAGCATGTACACGATTTCCTGGGTGCGCCCCACGGAAAAAGCCGGAATAATGACCCTGCCCTGTCTTTCCACGCAGGTATTGCGGATAATATCCACAAAATGCCCCACTTCGGTCGGCGCCGATTCGTGCTCCCGGTCGCCGTAAGTGCTTTCGCAGATGAGATAGTCCAGCTCAGGCATTGGCATGGGATCATTGAGGATGGGCCGGTTTGGCCGCCCGATATCGCCCGTAAAGCCGAAGAGCGTTGTTTTGCCGTTCTCCCGGATCTCGAGGGTGACGCTGGCACTTCCAAGGATGTGGCCTGCGTCTCGGTATTGCACCCGCACATCAGGGCTAATGTGAAACCACTGATCGTAGTTGTAACTGGCGAACTGACGCATCACCTGTTGCACGTCTTCTATGGTGTAGAGTGGCTGTTTTTCAGGTTCATTTTCATTCCGGTGCTTCCGATTGTAGTATTCCGCGTCGTTTTCCTGAATTTTTGCGCTGTCCAGGAGCATCAGGGCGCAGAGATCGCGGGTCGCACTGGTGGCGTAAATTTTGCCGCGGAAGCCGTCGCGCACGAGTTTTGGCACCCGCCCGGTGTGGTCAATGTGTGCATGACTAAGGACCAGGCAGTCAATCTCTCTGGGATTGAAGAGCCACTTTTCGTTGAAATTCGTGATAGGATCATCCTCGCCGGCCCGACCGTCGTCTTCGTCGCCTTGGTAGAGACCGCAGTCGAGGAGAATTTTGAAACCGTTGTCGAGGGTGAGGAGGTGGCAGGAGCCAGTTACCTCGCGGGCTGCGCCGCAGAATTTTACTTTCATAAGTTGAATCGCTGCGCAAACTTCGCGAATTGTTTTGAAAGCACGGGCAGTGAATGTTTCTCAATACTAAAATCCCGGTAGTACATTCGCAATAAATTTGACCCAATTAAACATTCGCCATGCGCTCCCAAACTCAAAACCTCAAGTCGCTTCTTGCACAGGGCAAACATCTTTGTATCTTTTTAAAGGAGTGAGCCAGAAGGGGAGAAGAACGGGGATTTTAAACCTTAAAAAATTCCTTGTAGAACTCTTTTGGAGTTTGAATGATAATTCCCCGAAATTCTGGAAAAGCGAAATCTTGGTTGTTTCCGGTTACGATTACACGTGCTTTTGCAGCCACCGCAACTTCAAGCACCCGGTTGTCAGGCTCGTCGGCAATGAAATCAATGCGCTCAGTCGGTTCGACATAAACAGCGATATCTTTCAGGGCTTGAATCAATTTGTGCGCGCGAGCTGCAAAGTGCGGGATTTTCTTGAATTTTTCGCGCTGTGAAACCGCCTCGTACTCTTTCAGCAGTGGTGCAGAAAGACAAATCACAGCTTCTCCAGTGAGGACAAGTTCATCAAAAATCTTGTAGGGGTAACTGAACTGCCCAATGATGGCAGAGATAAAAACGTTGGTATCAATAACGACCCGGTTATTTCCCATGCCGATAACGCTTGATTTCTGCGTTGATTTCTTCCGGCGAAAGTTGCGCTAATGGGGAATCTGCGGCAATCTTGTTGATCTCCTCGAACAACTTTTTGGCCTTGAGGTACTTGTCAAAATAGGCTACGGTAGTAATGAAATCCATAGATTTCAGTATTTCCATAAGGATTTTAGCCTTACCCGGCTCGTTCAATTTGATGACAATAGTATCCATGTGCAAAAGATTTGAAAGCAAAAGTTTGGTAAGGCGATGCGGGTTATAGCACATCAAATTTTAACAAAGGTAAGTGATGCCTGCAATAAGTGCTTGTCTAAACTTTAGTTTCTGGCCTTCAAGCGGCAAATTTTAGCTTGTACGGCGTTAAATTTTTCGCCGAATTGCCCGCATTCGACTGCAAAATTTGCCTTGTACAATCAAAAATTTCCTCGCTTTCGCCTCAGAACTAAAATTTAGACAAGCACTAACGACTCATATTATGCGGCTACGGACGAAGCGTTCAATAATTTTAACGCCCGAGCCTTTGCAAGTCGAACGATGTGTTCGAACAAAAAATATTTCTCTAGCTCCCCTGATTCGGTGGGGCTGATATTGCCAGCTTTTTTTTGTTCCACTAAATATTCTACTCTTTGCTGCACACGTTCTGGCGCGTAATAAGCCAAAACCTTGTCAGGCGAAAGTCCGGCGATGAACTCCGCAAAATCGTCGTAAAGCGTTGCTGGTTGAGTGAGCATGGCGTGTTTTTTGTGCAAATTTCATCTTTTCCCCATTAAAAAACAAATCTGTTTTTTATTATTGATGCAAGGTTAGACCACGACCAACGGAACTTTCCCCCCAAGCTTTCGTTTCTTTGCCCCCTACATTTTTTATGGAACAACCAAAATTCTCTATTGACAAAGAAAGACTCGGCCAGCGTCGTGCTGCGCTCGAGATCATTCGTATGCGCCTCAAACAAGACTTCGTCGGCATTGACGAGATCATTGACAGCCTGCTCGACTACATTCAAGTCTGGTATCTGATGCCTGAGGTGCTCACCCGACCCATCATCGTCTGCCTTTGGGGTATGACGGGCGTAGGCAAAACGGATCTGGTGCGCCGTTTGGTGCAACACCTTGATTATCAAGAGCGTTTCGCCGAGGTGGAACTGGGCAACACCGATCAAACCACCTATTTCAGCAGCGTAAATGCGATCCTGAAATCCAATGGTTTGGTGGATAGCCGTCCGTCTATCGTGCTGTTTGATGAAATCCAGCGTTTCTACACCATTGAACCGGATGGCTCGCCCGTGCAAGTCACCAAGTTCAATGACTTCTGGGAATTGCTGTCCGATGGCCGTCTCGCCAAGCGCGAAAAGGAAGATTTCGACTACTACATTTCCGATTTCATGTTCAACCAACGGCAGCGAAACCGCCGCCCGCCGGGCGAACCTGTGCCACCAGAAGACCCCATGCAGGATACTGTGGGCATTTGGGAGGCTCGGAATCTCAAAAAAATGCTCGAGCTGGAAGAAGACGTGCTCGACATTGCCGAGATGAGCAAAAAGCAGATGCTCGACATCATCATCGAGGCCAAAAGCCGCCGACGGGTGTTTGAGCCGATTGATTATTCCCAAATGCTCATCCTCATCAGTGGCAATCTGGACGAGGCGTTCCAAATGGCCACCCACACTTCCGACAGTGAAGTGGATGCGGATATTTACCACGCATTTACCAAAAAAATAACGGCGGTGGACATCAAAAACGCGCTTACACGGCGCTTCCGTCCGGAGCAAGTGGCGCGCTTTGGGAACATCCACCTCATTTATCCGAGCCTGCGCAAGGCCGATTTTGAAGCTTTGGTTCGAAAGGAAGTTGGCAAAATTGTGTTCAAAACAGAGGAGCGTTTTGGGGTGAAAATTCATGTTTCGGATGAGGTCTTTGCCCTGATTTACCGAAACGGAGTGTTCCCGGTGCAGGGGGTTCGCCCCGTGTTCAGCAGCGTGACCGATATTTTGGAAACCAACCTCAGCAAGTTTCTTTTTGAATGTTTGAACGATGGAAGCGATTCATTCTCCATTGATTATGACAACGCAGGGAAAAAAATACTGGCTCAAATCGGCCCCCGAAAGGTCGAAATCCCGTTTGTGGGCCGCATTGATAAAATCCGGCAGGGCAATATTGCCGACGTGGTGGCCAATGTGAGTGTACATGAGGCGGGCCACGCGGTGGCTTATGTGACGCTTTTTGGCATTGCACCGCTCCAGTTAAAGTCGAAGGTGGCGAGTAGTTACGCTTCGGGGTTCACGTTCCCGCACGAGATTTATGAGACCAAGGAAAATTTGCTCAAAAAAATAAAGGTTTTTCTGGCCGGCGGATTGGCGGAAGAACTCGTTTTTGGGGAAGAAAATGCCACAGTGGGCCGCTCCAACGACCGTGAACAAGTAACTATGTTGGCCATGGACTATATTCGTCGCCACGGGTTTGATGAGCGTTTTCAGGCCAATTACACCCTGGAATACGGGTTTTCAATGGATAAACATGCCACCGACAAAGACGTGGAGGCTATGATTGCGGGTATTGTAAAAGAAACCCGTGCCATGCTCGCCAAACAGCTCGATTTTTTGCTCGACCTGTCTCGGGTACTCAACGAAAAAGGCAGTATGGACGCCAAAGACGTGGCGGAAGTGGCGGCCCGATTTGGGTTTCCGGCGGCCATTAAAGAGGAAGGATATTTGCATTTGCCGGGGTATTTGGAGCAGTTGGGGTAGGGTAGTGAGCCCAGCAACAATCAGAACATTTTTTTTTCCGGGCCTTTGCGGTGCTAAACCGCTCAACAATTTTTACATTTGCAACACTTTTGCCAACGTGCGTGTTGTGGTTCAATCCAACACGCACCTTTTTTTCACTAAATTACATCTGCTAATTGGCATTCAAACCTTATCGGCCTAAACCCCCCGGTGGTGCTCGTCCACCAGGTTCCCGCCCAGGAGGGGGCCGTCCTTACAATCGCGGCCCACGTCCTCCAGAACACAACATCAACAATTTCATTCGCGCAAATGAAGTGCGTCTTATCGGGGATAACCTGGATGAGATCAGCACGGCGGCGGGTCAGACCGTCGAGAGCGGCGTTTATTCCACCTCCAAGCTTCAAAAATGGGCGGAGGAACTGGGTCTTGACCTAGTCGAAATCACGCCCAACGCGGTGCCTCCGGTAGTTCGGATTGTGGACTACAACAAATTTTTGTACCAAAAGAAGAAGCGCGAAAAGGAATTGAAGGCCAACGCGGTGAAGGTAGAATTGAAGGAGATTCGTTTTGGTCCGGAAACGGGCGAACACGATTTTGACTTCAAACTTCGTCACGCAAAAAGCTTTCTTTCGGAGGGCAACAAGGTGAAAGCCTATGTGCAGTTCCGTGGTCGCGCCATTGTTTTTAAAGAGCGTGGAGAATTATTGTTGCTCCGTTTTATGAAAGAATTGGAAGAACACGGTTCTGCTGATCAATTGCCACGTCTGGAAGGGAAACGGATGCACGTCATTCTTTCTCCCAAAAAAGGACCGCAAAAGAAGAAAGATTCGGGGCAAAATACCTCGGCACCGGCAGCGCCCCCAGCAACACCCCCGCCTCCGGCAACTCCGCCAGCAACGCCTCCGGCTTCAGAAACGTAAATTTTTTGGATACGATTCAGTTGAATCATAGCAGTGCAAAAAGCCCGCAGAAACCTTAGGTTCTGCGGGCTTTTTTTCTTTCCGGATATCATTAAAGTGCTTTTTTGCGCATCCCTGCCCTGCGCGGGTACGGTGATCCACCAAACGGCGATCCAAAGCGTAATGGCTGCGGTCACCTGGCCCGCTAACACGAAGCGCCCCAAGCCCAACGCACGCTGGCGCGACGTTTCAACGTCGTGACCTATTATTCCCGTCGGCTTTGCCCACACAAGGGTAAAGATTTTAGTGCCTCCACCCTTTGTAATTTATCCCACCTTGAATCGATGTGATCCACTTTTCGTTTGCCGGCACAGCCGGCCGGAATACTCGGCTCGAGGCTGAAGCCATCGCGCCAGCGTGCCTTGGGCTTGGTATTGTGTCAGCTTCGCGCTAGCGGAGCTCTCAAAAAGAACACCGAATATCGAACACCGAATACCGAATACCGAATTTTGAAGGGTTAAACCCATAAACCGGCGTTGATAGAACATTTGGATTTAATATCTAGTCACCTTCAAGCTACTTCGTCATTCGATATTCGTCATTCGATATTCGGTGTTCGATATTCGGTGTTCGATATTGGGTGTTCGATATTCGGTGTTCGATATTCGATATTTCATCACAAGTACCCAATATG
>CAZKBH010000087.1:0-12881 GCA_964550795.1 uncultured Saprospiraceae bacterium | reverse complement strand
ATTAACCAATCCAAAGCCCAGCGCCCTGCGAGGGTCTTACGACCCCGCACCCCCTCACTATAAATTATACCCCCCCTCCATAGACCAATAATTGGTGAGAAATGGCCAATGTCCCACTCCATCTGTATAAAATGCCGCAGATGACCACCTGTATTCTTCAGGCGTATTCGCTAGTCGCCACTTTCCAACCAGCGGATTGTGGTGGATATAGATGATTTTTTGAATGGCAACTTTATCTGTATAAATTGGAACAGATAAAGGGCGGTCTTTGAAAAATTGATACTGGCGATCCTTCCGATCCGTACGGAAACGATCCAGCACTTCTGGATGATGGTCGCGAAGATCATAGCGGATGGATTGTGCAATAAACTTGAGCATTCTTTGCTGGGTATATTGCAAAATCCCTTCATGCCTCATTCCCCATACTATATGAAAATGGTTTGGCATCACGACAAATGCATATACCCAACAAGATCCCTCTCTTGCCAGATAGTCGAGACTGCTGGCAATTAAGTCTTTGTATTTGTCTGGCTTGAAAAGATGTTTCCAATTTTTAACCGTTGCAGTAGTAAAATAGAGGTCGTAAAACATCTGGTTGGAAGGGAGATACATGACTGGCAGATTGTTTTGTGCGAAGTGTTCAGGTTCGCTTTGGTGAAAATTTTACTGCAATTTAAGGGGAACGGAGCAGATATGCAAGGGGTAGAACGGGTGCGGGGTCGTAAGACCCTCGTACGGCGGTAGCGCATGGGATTTCGGTAAGTGGAAGCAGCAATAACCGATTTACTGCCATGCGCGAGTTTGTTCTTCTCTTAGAATATTTTGTTACCTTAAGCAGGTTTCGATCTGTCTTAGCAATTAACCAATCCAAAGCCCAGATGGCGTTAGGCTTCGCATAGGGAACACCGAATTTACCAATACCGCCCATACCACCGATACAAAAAAAAGCCCCCCATGCGACGTTTCGCAGAGAGGCCATCCCAAAAACCAATTGTTAAAGACATCTATTCTTTATGCGTTGCCGCGTTCGGTGAATGATCCAATGTATAGGAGACACGCACCGAACGCGGCATTCGCATTATTTATTCATGGAATCAGACGCAGGAGGCGTTGCAGTGGTCAATTTTTGCTTGCGGTTGAACGAATAAGCCACCGTCAGCTCGTGCGAACCACCTGTGTAGCGCTGAAAATTGGACAAGGAAAGATCGTAAGAGTAGAAAAATTGAAACTGGCTGACCTTGGTACCCAGCAGACAAATGGCGGCGCCACTGCTGCCCGGGCGGAAAGTAAGACCCGCAATAAGTTTCTCATCCAAAAAACGGCCCTGTACATTCAAATCAATCTGATATGGGGTGTCGCGCACCTTTCGCATGGTGATGCTTGGCACAAGTTTAAAGTTCTGATCTTTCATGTCGAACTTATAGCCCATCTGGAAGATGTAGTGCTCGAGCATGTTACGGCTGGAGGGCTCAACTTCGTCCACCGGCGCCTGATCCAGGCGGGTACGAATGGTGTTCGGCAAAGAAAGCCCAATAAATAATTTGTTGTCATGCTCCAAGTAGCCACCAATAGAAGCATCAAAAATTTGCTGTCCGTCAATAAGGCTCTCCAATACTTCATCGTTGCGCTCCACAAGGGGATCGTTCAGCAAACCTGCATCGGCTCTTCGGTTGAGGAATTCCGTGGAAAGTCCCAAACCAATGCGCACTTTTTTCACCTGAAAACGGAACGCATAATTGATCTGTACTTTGGTGGTGCTCACTTTGCCCGCATTGTCGGAGAAAAGTGCGCCACCAAGCGCAAGTTTGTCGCCCACAGGGCCATTGTACATCAGCGTGTAGGTGCTGGGCTTCTCTGGGAACGTAGTCCAGGTGCTGCGGTAGTTTGCCAAAAACTGGTGTTGATTCTCAAAACCAGTGTACCCGGGATTGATCAGCACCGGAAAAGCGTGGTACTGCGAGTAAATGGCTTGTTCTTGGGAAAAAGCGGCCATCGCACTGAGGCCAAATATGAGTGTAAAGAGTATCTTTTTCATTGTAAACCGAGTTTGTGGATGATGGTGGAGGGTAAAGGATGGGAATGTGATTTTTTTAATGTGATTTCATTTTGGCAAAGCGAACAGTCTGGCATGGAAAAACCACGCTACATTTTATTCAGACTACTCGCTTTGCTTAAAAGAAAATTATTTCAGCAGGTTGATGGCTCCTTTGCGGGTTTCATCCCGCTTTTGGCCCAAATCATCGAAGTAACTAAAGGTTAGCACGTAGTAGTACACCCCTTCTGCCAATACCGCGCCAGATTTGGTCAAGCCATTCCAGTTGTGATCGCGGTCGGCATCGTTGTTGGTGTAGTTGTCTGATTGGAAAACCAACTGACCCCAACGGTTGTAAATCTCCATGGTATTCTCCGAAGCCGTTTCGATACAGGTGATAATTACGAAATCGTTTTTACCATCTTGTTGGCCGGGCGTAATGATTGGGCTGACCCGGAAACAACCATCTTCAGGATACGGAACACTGTCCGTCGCATAAGCGGTGCAACCGTTGGCATCTGTGATGTAATATTCCACAAACTCACCGGAGCAAAGTTCTTCCGCACGTTCGCCATCGCCTGTGTGGCCAAAGCTGCCGGACCAAACATAAGTGATTGGTTCCACGGCTCCGGTCACTTGAATCAACACATCCCCATCGCAGGCATTGAAATTGCGGGGTGCTGTGGAGGAGAAACTAACTTCAATAGCTGGCGGCTGCGGCACATTCACGGTGTAAATATATTGTACGTCGTTGTCGTCCGTGATGGTCACCATATAATCGCCTCCGCAGAGGTTCACTGCCTGGGAGAAAGCATTGAGGTTGACCAATGGGTCCAATTGGCCCGTGGACCAACGCACCGAATATGGACCAACCCCACCACTTGGGAATACACGGGCCGTGCCGTTGCAATCGTCCGCGCAAGTAACCGATACAGTCTCTGGTCTGGCAGTGATAGCCGCAGGAGCGGTCAGTTCATCCGTCCAAACAAAAGAGCAGCCCGCCGCATCCATAATGGTCACCGAATACGCACCGCCACAAAGGGTCGTGTTATCTGGACCCGATACGCCGTTACTCCACAAAATCGTGGTATTGCCCACACCAGGGGTAAAGGCTACTGAGGCTACACCATCGCACATATCGCTGCCACTCACCTGAAATGGACCATATTGCGACAACTCGTTGACGTTGGTGATGCTGAGGTTAGACTCAGCCGTGAGCACATAAGTTTCAACCGTCACCCGGCTATCGGTGTCCGTAGTCGTAACAACATAGGTGCCGGGATACAAGTCCTTAATGTCTTCTGTAATAGCAGTAAACCCGTTTGGCCCTTCCCAGTTAAAAGAATAAGGCGGATTTCCACCTTGAGGATTGATGTCAATCGAACCCGTAGGAAGCGCAGCGCAGTCAGGATTCTGGATTGCTCCAGGGCCAAAAATTATAGTGATCGGGCTGTATTCCAGGGTAAATTCTTCTACCGACGTACAACCGGAGCAAGGATTTGTAATGGTCACCGTGTAAGTGCCCTGACCCAGATTAGATAGCACATTGGTGGTGTCATTATTTGCTTCAGGCCCCCACTGATACTCTAAATCGCAGACTACACCGGGGAATTTGGACAATATAATCTTGCCATTTTGAATGAGGCTGCTGAATGGGTTGGTCGTGCTGCTGTTGATACTTGCAGGATCATTCTGGCCTACGGAAACCGCTGAGAATACCATGGTATTGCCGTTGGCCGCCGTTATAGTTACGTTGTACAAGCCGGCTCCAAGGTTACAAATGGAGGGTGTGAAGGAATTTGTCTGAATCGGCGCAGCGTTGTTCCAGGCAATGGTAAATGGCGTGAAAGCGCCAGCCGTTTGAGGAATTTCAAAGTTAATGCAACCGTCTTGAGAGCAAGCGTTTTGAATAGATAAGATGGTTGTACTGTTCAATACGTTGCCATTGGGCACGTTAAAACTGAAGGTCCGGATACAATCGTTGGCATCCGTAATCGTAACGCTAAAGGTGCCCGTACTCAGGCCGGAAAGGTCCTGCGTGGTTGCGCCGTTGCTCCACGAGTAAGTGAAGTTAGGTGTACCGCCGCTGAGGATGCTGAGGTCAATAGAACCATTGTTCGGGTTGGCCTCTTGAATGTTGGTGCTGATCGTTAGCTCATCTGGACCGTCAATCATAATAGCCGGGAAAACTTTGACACAACCCTGCACATCCACTACGGTTGGTTGATAAGAATTAGGGGGAAGTACGCCGATATTCGGTCCCGTGAGGGTGGTATTGGTCCAGGTTACCGTATAGGGAGGATTTCCGCCCGTTAAAGTGAGGTTGATTCCGCCGTCATTGGTGCCGAAGCAGGTAACGTCCTGCACCACTGCGCTGCTCGTAATGGCAGGAGCACCCGCTACGGTGAACGTTTGGGTAGTAGTGCAACCACCAATGTCCGTTACCGATACGGTGTAGAGACCGCCCGGAAGATTGGACAAATTTTGGGTACTCGGCAGTGGACTGATTGGGCCTGTCCAGGCGTAGGAGAAGCCGCCCCAGCCTCCTGTGGTGTTGGTATTAATGGAGCCGGTGGCTTGTTCAAAACAATTCGAAGGAAGGGTGCTGCCTGTTACCGATACCGCAGCAGGTGCAGGAGCGATGCCAATATTGGAAATGGTACCCGTGCAGCCATTTACATCGGTAGCGATCACCGTATAGGTGCCAGCAGGCAGATTCGTTGGATTTTGAACCGCTGAGGCGCAAGGACCTGCGCCTGTCGTCCAGCAATACGTAAGGGGTGCTGTGCCACCATTTATGGTAACCGTTGCGGTACCGGTAGCGGTGCCAAAACATTTTACATCCGTTTTACCCACCACACTTCCCGTGATAGCCTGCGGCGTACCAACGGTGTAGGTAAAGGTACTGGTACAGCTATTTACATCCGTAATCGTGACGGTGTAAGGCCCTGCAGTAAGATTGTTTAACGGGATTGTAGAAGCACCGTTCGACCAAGCGTAGGAATATCCGCCTGCACCACCCGAAGGGTTGATGGAAATCGAGCCGTTGGAAAGCCCGAAACAAGAGACCGCTGTGATCATCGGATTCGGAGATGTCACGGCCGAAAAGCCAGAAACCGAAGCCGTTGCCGTTTTGGTGCAAGTGTTTGCGTCTGTAATGGTAACGGTATAGATACCTACGGTAAGACCTGTGCGGTCTTGGGTGCTTACGCCCCCGCCCCAGTTATACGTGTAAGCACCTGTACCGCCCGTAACCGTGAGATCAATCGCGCCGTTGTTGCCGCCGTTACAAAGCACAGTAGTGACCATTGTGCTTGTCTGTATGGCGGGTGGTGCTACGAGTATTTCGCTTGCCGTGCCGGTAGTACCATCGGCATTCGTAACCGTTACGGTATAAGTTCCGGCGGTGAGTCCTGTTGGGTTTTGCAAGGGTTTATTGGCAGGGGTGATGCCAGGACCGTCCCAGGAGTAGCTCGTGGGGACTGTTCCTACTGCGCCGGTTACATTCAAAGAACCATTGCTGCCGCCATTGCAGCTCAGTGCCTGTGAGATGGTAATGGTTGGCCCGTCCGTGATGGATTTGATCCAGCCATTTCTACTCGCCATGGAAACGCCGCCGGTAGTTTTGGCCGTACCAATGCCTGTGACGTTTGGGCAAGGCGTAGAAGTAAATTGTATGTCAGCCGTGGTGCCCAATGGGGCAATTACATTGAAACAAAGCGAAAAAATCGTTGCATCATTGGCTACGGTTGCACCGCTTGCATTGGCCCAGAGAAACTTGATTTGGCCTGGGTTGGCTACATGGGTGAAGTTGGAAGCCTGTAAGTTCAGCGGGTTAGCACCAAACTGTGGGGAGTTATTGTAGGTCAGTTCGTTTGGATCGTACGAGAGTGCAAATTCTGCGCTGGTAACCGCGCTAAAATTTCTAACTTTCACCGCCACACAACCCTGTGTACCAGGAGGTGCCTGTATTGTGTCTACCGAGTACGCTACATCCAAAGGTGGAGCAGGAGGCGCCACAATAATATGAATAGGCGCAGTTAAGCCCGAGGGACCGTTGGGGTGATTGGCTTGGGTCCAAACATCAATGCTGGAAGTATTGTAGGCTTCAGCGGAGCCTGCACTTGGGTCAAATCCAATCCCATCAATGGTGATTGTGCTGGTTGAGCCAGGAGGGCCCACTGCTTTAAAACAAACATCCAAGATGCGTGTGCCATCCGCTCTGGTTACCCCGCCGCTACCCCCAACATCAGGGTCAGACCAACCCAATAAAATGGTAGCTGCTTGAACTGGGCTAGGGTTAACCTCACCAGCAGACAGTCCGACAAGATTAAATCTACGGGAACATTCGTAATTCAACACTGCATCATCCCAGTGCAAGGCCCACTGCATCGAAATCATATTGTCAAAATCATTCACCGTTACGGGCATACAGCCGCGCTCACCCTGCGGGATGTAAATGGTATTGGCAATAATTTTAAAGCCTACCGGTGGTGGTGGCGGTGGATTTCCTGAGCCAAGGGTCAGGGTTGGTGTGCCGCCGTTTTGGAAGTTCAACATAACATTGCTGCCATTACCTGCCGTTACGTCCACGTTCGGTGGTGCGGATGCCGCTGAAATATTGACGACAGAGGTGCCGTCGCCAATAACGGTGAAATACAGCTTGAAAATCGCGGTGCCATTCGGGAAGGTGAAAGGCATATTCGCACCGCCGGAGAACCCGTCCCAGGATATCCCGATTTTTCCCTGAGCGGGAACGGAAATAAAGTATCCGGCATTCCAGTTGGAGAACGCCGCGTCTCTCAAGGAATCAAAGCGCATCACGTCCTTGTTGTATGCAATCGGAAACTGCATGGCCGCGATGTTTGTGAATCCGGATACGCGGAGTTCAATTTGAAGTTGTGTGCCAATGGGGTAATTGGCAGGGCCGGCAGGGGAGGTCACCACAAAATTGGTGGTGAGGGTTTGGCTAAAGGCCTGAGCAGCAAGAAGCAGGAATAAACCTGCAAAAAATCGAGTTAAAATCGGTTTCATATTCTTTAACAGCGGTGAGTGGGTGAAAGGAGTTGGATGAGGAAAAAAACTTTTAGATTAGATGTCAGTGTCTTAAAACGTAACGAACTTGTGTGTAGTGATCTTCCGACCAGCCCGGAGCGTAAGGAAATAAAGTCCCGCTGCACCGAGTAAGTCATTTTCAATTACCATGCCATGTTGGCCCGGTGGAAGTCTAAAAAAATCTTTTTGGAGGACAATTCGGCCCCTTGCATCTGATATAATCAGTTGAGTATCAGCAGCTTCGTCCAATTCAAAATTTAATTGGGCGGATACCAAAAAAGGGTTAGGCGCCAGTGAAATCGGAATCTCGTTGGCACCGGGTTCAGTGGCCGAAAGGGTGAATCCAATGCAGATGTTGCCTTCGGTCAACGAAGACTCATCTATGGAGTAAGCCACAATATTATTGTCCGGCCGCACTTTCAATATCTCAAAATTCAGGGGGGGGAAATCTAAAATTTCGGTAATCTCCACAGGGGCGCAAACGGAGTCTGGCCCGATTACTTTGAATCGCAAACGAAGGATCGTGCTACTGTCAGGAACCGAGACGCCGGGGGGCTGGGAATCGCCTTCCCATTGCATACGAATGTACCCCTCGCTGAGGGCGAAGGAGAGATTGAAATTTACAAAGGACAAATCGTCCAGATTGAAATTATCAATGTTGACAAACTGGAGTAAGGTGGGATCCCAGCGGAAGACCATTTGTACGGATACTACGCTGTCTAAATTAACAGCCTTGAGCGGCATTAATTTAGTGCTGCCCGGCGCTGCATCATTGATGAAGGGGAAGTAAAAACTTGGCCCTTGCGCCGACAGTGATAGTGTACCCAATATAAGCCACAGGCTTATAAATGTGTTGCGTATGCAAACATTCATGGTGTAAATAACAATTGGTGATGTCATGATATTGAGCCGAGGAAAGGCTCTTTGCCGGGAAATCCGTTCTTGCAACGGAAGGATTAAAAAGACATGGAACCATTTGCAAAAAGCAGGCCAAAAAGCCCGGCACACAAAAATTCACACAGAAAAATGTGTCAGCCGAAGGTCAATTGCCGGATTAATACGTTCCAAAATCTTGAAAAAGAGGCGCAAAGGTATGAAAATGGATGGTTACTTGTTGGGGAAAAATAGTTGAGGGAGGGTTTAGGGTTGAGGGTTGAGGGTTGAGAAGGTTGAGGGTTTTTTACCTTTGCCGAATGGCGCTCTTACCTTTTCATCAATCCGAACTGTTGGAAGCTGGCTGCGATGAGGCGGGCCGAGGCTGTTTGGCGGGTGCGGTGTTCGCGGCAGCGGTCATTATGCCGCAAGATTTTAGGCACCCCTGGCTGAACGACTCCAAACAACTTTCCGAAACACAACGCGACCAACTCCGGGAAATCATCGAAAAAGAGAGCATCGCCTGGGCCGTGGCGGAGGTCAGCGCCGAAGAAATTGACCGTATCAATATCCTTCAGGCCTCGCTGCTCGCCATGCACCGAGCGCTGGACGCTCTGCAAACCCGCCCACAATTCATTTTGGTGGATGGCAATAAATTCCACCCCTACCCCAACACGCCGCACCTCTGTGTGGTGAAAGGCGATGGAAAATACGCCTCCATCGCCGCAGCTTCTATCCTGGCCAAAACCCATCGCGACGAGGCCATGCTCCGCCTCCACAGCGAATATCCATACTATCTGTGGCAGCAAAACAAAGGCTACCCCACCCAGGTGCACCGGGAAGCCATCCGGCAATACGGGGTTTCGCCCTGGCATCGGCGCACGTTCCAGTTGCTGCCCGCTGGCGAACAACTGGCCTTGTTTTAAGTGCTTGTGTCAAAAGTCGAAAGGTGCAAATGATAGATTTTTGCGCAAAATTATGTTCTGTTGTTGACGAAATTTAACTTCCCGAAAGTTTTAAACTTTCGGGAAGTTTGCATTACAAGAAATTAAATTTTTCGCTCGAGGGCAACGTTTGTCCAGCTCCGACTTTTGACACAAGCACTAAATCACACCTATTATCACAAGAGAAATTTTTGTGCGCAATTCGGTTTTTTGTTTTGAAAATTGCGCCCTGCTTTTGCATCCGCCGAAGTGCCGCGTAGCGGCCTAACATCGGTAGAGATGATTAAAGAGCAGCTGATAAGGTGCCGCGCACCGGAACATTTGGCGGAAAGTTTCGGAGTGAAACCTATAAGGTTTTAAAAACCTTATAGGTTTGCGGAAAATTCCAAACGAAATTCTGCGGAAAAATTTCAAGGTTTACTTTTGATACAACCCCAAATTACTCAAATCACCTCAATCATAGAATTATATCATGAAAGTCTTAAAATACCTCCTCTTCATCGCACTCGGACTGGGCACCTTGTGGATTTTGCTGTGCCTTTTTGCCAAAGATGCTTACCGCATTGAACGCAGCATGGAAATAGAAGCTCCCACCGAAACCGTGTACGAGCAAGTGCGCTTGTTCAAAAACTTCACCAACTGGTCGCCCTGGCATTTTATGGATCCAGATATGAAGATCAGCATCGAAGGTCCCGACGGGGAAGTCGGCACGGTTTATCGCTGGGATAGCAACGACAAGCGGGTGGGCAAAGGCTACCAGAAAATATTGACGGCCACCCCCGGACGACTGGAATACGAGGTTGACTTTGGCCTCGGAGTGTCCCCTTCCTTTTTTTCGCTGAAAGGGGATAGCAGCTTAACCACCATCACCTGGGTGCTCGACATGCATTTGCCCTTTCTGATGCGCGCCGGAGGGATGTTGACGGATATCAACACGTACGTTGGAAAAGACTACGAAAACGGGCTTGCCAACCTCAAAAAATACTGCGAAGCATTGAACCCGAAAAAATACCGGGGATTCAAGGTGCTCGAGGTCGAACGCGACACGATTCAATACGCCATGATCCGACAAGAGGTTGATTTTCAGGACATTTCAACGTTTTTTGGCACGCAAATACCCATTGCCCTGGAAGCCTCCAACAAAGCGGGCGCGACCATGAAGGGCCTGCCAACGGGACTTTTTTGGCAATACGATACAGTTGCCATGAAAACCGACATGGCCGTAGCCATCCCGCTTGAAAAACCAATGAAATCCATTCCCGAACTTGAACTGTTGAACCTCGGCGGCAAAGCCCTGGTGGTTTATTTTCTCGGCAATTTTGCCCTGACCGCAGAAGCACACGCCGCGCTGGAAGATTACATGGCCGATAAAAAATTGCAATCCATCCCGCCCGTACTCGAAGAATACGTGACTGACCCAAGCCTTGAGCCGGACACTGCCAAATGGCTCACCCGGGTAATTTACTTCGTGACCGCGAAAGTGGACTCGACCGCAATGGAGCAATAATGCTGATTAAAACCCGAGGCATCGTGTTCCGAACGGTGAAATACGGCGAAACCAGTGTCATCGCCGATATTTTCACCGAGGAAAAAGGGCTTTGCTCTTTTATCGGTGGCGGGGTGCGCACAGCCAAAGCGCGGATGCCGTTTAACCTTTTCCAACCCATGACTGCGGTGGACTTGGTGGCTTACCATCGGGAAGGCGCGGGAGCCAATCGGCTGAAAGAACTCCGGGCCGCCGAAATCTGGACAGCTACTCCTTTCGACATCCGCCGGGGCGCCGTGGCGCTGTTCATGGCCGAAATTTGCCGAAATAGCATCCAGGAAGAAGAAGAAAATGGCGAATTATTCGATTTTTTGCTCGGACACCTGCGCTGGCTCGATGCCACGCCCTACCCTATCGCCAACCTGCACCTGCACTTTTTGCTGGGACTCACGGAATTTTTAGGCTTCCAACCCCAAGACCCGGAAAAAGCCGGCGAGCAGTTTTTTGACCTCAGCGATGGCAGCTTCAGCTCCATCCCGCCCACACACGCCTTGCTGCTCGAACCTGAGCAAACCAGTCAGATGTTGGCCATTTTGGCATCGCCGCTGGGATCGGTACACGAAATTCAGTTAACCCGCCCGCAACGCAAAGCCTTGCTGGGCAAACTTTTGCAGTTTTACCAACTACACCTCAGCAATTTTAAAGCGGTGCACACACCAGAGATTCTGGAAATGGTGATGTAAATTACCCCTTCACCAACATGCCCGTTTTTACCCCCACCGCACTGCGAAACACAAAGTGATAGAAGCCATTTGGCCAATTGCCAGAAGGCATTTCCAACTTCGTCCGGGCGAGCAACGCACCGAGGTTTGACTGCCAAACCACACGACCCGCAGCGTCCAACACTCTGCATTGGGCATCTTGTCCTTGCCATTTTTCCGGAATTTCAAGGGTAATTGGCGTTCCCTCCGCAATTAGAGAAGGATAGTAGCGCCAACCCTCTGCATCCGGCTCCGAAGACGCCGTGAGCGGGGCAGTTTTGAAGGTGGACAACTCGCTGAACGGCGCGCAGGCATCCCAGTCGTTGAACGGACGAATACGCCAGTAATATTTCAAGTTGGGAGTCAATTGGCCCGCCGTAAGGAAGGTGTCGGTGGTCACTACATCCACCTGTCTAAAGGAAAAATTGGTGAATCGGGAAGCCTGCACGAGGTAATGGGTGGCGTTTGGAACGGAGTTCCAGGTGAATTCCGCGCCGGTGGTTGGTACCAGTTGGTCTTGAACCGGTTCAATCGCAAGTGCCTGATCCACAACGGGTTGTTGAAGTCTGGCGGGCGTGAGCCAATTGGCTTTTTCCGTCAGCAGGGTGGCGCGCATGATTCCAATTTGCTCGGGAGAAAAACGGCTCTGGCAGCGATCCATCGCGTACGACATGAACAAGGTGCCATCCGAATAAAACTCCAGCCCGGCCGGATCTTTTTGTTTGACCAAACTCTGGTTTTGTATATCACAATCCCAACGATAGCTGAGATAATCCGGCTTCGTGTCGCAAATTAAATCTGCCGCGATGGCGCAGTTGCTGCCGTCCACAAATTCCACCAAAGCCGTGTCGAGCGGAGCAGGGATCTGCGTATCAATTGTGTCGTGGAAATAGGTGTAATCGTAGGTGAGTACCGTAGGCGTGGGCGTGTTAAAATTGTACAATTTGCCTTCCCAGCCGATAAAAGGGTGCGGCAAAGAAAGCGCGTGGCCCACCTCGTGTGCCCAGGTATGATCGCCGGTGCCGGAACAACCGTGGGCCATGGCGACCCCGGCATAGGGCAGGTTGTAACCGCAATTGCCCGCAGGATCGGCCACGAAATAGGAATTGAGCGCGTTGGGCACATTGTTCGTCAGCATCATTTCGATGCCCGTTGGAATATCTGAATGCACATGCCAATCCGATTCATCAATCAAATTCCAGCCGTCTTGTATGTAAAAATAAATGTTTGTGCCAGCGAAATCTTCATTCAACTGACAAAAAGTATTCAAAAAACGCTCTGTCGTGATCCTGCCCGAGCCATTATCTTTGGCCAAAAGGTGTGGTTTCAGGGCCACCCAAAGTGTGTCTTCCGAGCGGTCCACCACCGGCGCATGCAAACGGTAGGCCCGCAACCAATCCGACATTCCGACGGAGCCGCAGGGAGCAAGATCTGCCTTGGTGGGTTCTTGAGCAAAAAGGGTTGCCGAACAAAAAATCAGCGAAAAAAGTAGCAGACGAACCATAAATAAGTGAATTTTAATATAAAACTGTTGCATCAACTCATCTGGGGAAAAAAGTGTTGAAGAGCAAAATCAATTCCTTTCCATAGATAACAAAAAATGAACCCGCCTACACCAAGTCTACAGCGGGTTAAGACACCAAGCCCTTCCACAAACCCACCATTGGCTCTGGCACGCGGTCTGCGAGGCGCGCCCGACCGGAGGGGATGGTCCCGACGCAGGAGGGAGC
>CAZKBH010000086.1:0-13028 GCA_964550795.1 uncultured Saprospiraceae bacterium | reverse complement strand
GCCGAAAAAAGTTGGAACACCGAATTTACTGATACCGCCGATACCACCGAAAAAATGGCGGAGTTTCGGTGGTGTCGGCGGTATCAGTAAATTCGGTGTTCCAAACAGTATTATGTCGGAGTTTCGGTGGTGTCGGCGGTATCGGTAAATTCGGTGTTCCTAACAGTATTATGTCGGAGTTTCGGTGGTGTCGGCGGTATCAGTAAATTCGGTGTTCCAAACACAAATTCGGTGTTCCTACCGCTTACTTTTTCATGATTTGGATGCTTTTCGTCTTTTTCCCGGCCACCTCGAGACTTAGTATGTAATTGCCGGCATTCAATTGATTGGCCCAGACGAGATGGAGGTCGTGTTCACCTGCTGCAAAGGATTGGTTTTGAACGAGGGTCTGGACCAGTTTGCCTTGTAAGTCAAATGCTCGAATGCTAACCTGGGCTTGCTCCAGCAGCTCAAATTTCAGGTTAAACTGTTCCGAAACCGGGTTGGGATAAACCAGCGCTTGAAGGGCTGTGGGATCATTGGGGTTTAGGGTGCCGACACTCAGATCCAGGATGAAGCGCAGGAGCACTACTTTGTTGCCGCTGGACAGGACGTTTGCTTGTCCGGAAACCGCCAGTATATTAGCAGAACGGTTCATCGCTCTGGCTCTGAACCCATCGTTTAAGTACATATAAATGCCATTTGAGCCAAAACTGGTATCTCTTTCCCCGCTGGGAAGTATTTGAGCGAGGTAGAAATTTTCATTGTAAAAACTCGAAATACCCGCCAAAATGTTCCCATTTGGCAATACCTCGACGCCAACACCTTCCGTGTAGTCCGGCAATTCAGTCAAGTAAACCACGCCTCCGTTTCCAAACGATGGATCAAGGCTGCCGTTGGGTAACAATCGCGCAACCGTGGGTTGAAACCCTGGGTCGCTATAGCCACAAAGGATGATTTTTCCGTCGGGCTGAAGCGTTATGGCATACGCTTCTCCGCCTTCAGGCGTGGGTTGAATCAGGTATCCGCCAGTTCCAAACGTAGAATCTATACTGCCGTTTGTGTTTATTCTGACTACAAACGGCACCCAGCTTGACATGCCGGCTAAAAGCAGTTTCCCATCGGGTTGTTCCACGCCCGCAGTTACCAGCACCCGCTCGTCTTCCAAGGCGAACCTAAAATAGCCGTTTTGGCCAAAACTTGCATCTACTGCACCATTCGAGTGAAGTCGGCAGGCAAAAATACTGATATCGGAAGGGAGTGGAGTTTCGTCGCCGAACACCAAAATTTGCCCATTGGAAAGCTGCATCGGGATGATGTTATCAAAACAAGTTGCCTCAATCGAGGCCGCCCCGTCTGTGCCAAAACTTGGGTCCAGACTTCCATCTGGATTCAGCCGGAATACCATTCCAAGATATGGGGGGGCAGACCTTGTGCCGGTTGCGAGTATTTTCCCGTCCGCTTGTGCCGATAATGCCAGATTGCTGCTCTGTAAATTGCGCAGTTTCAGGCTAAAACTAGAATCCAGCGCTCCGTCATTTCCAAATTTTTCTACCGCCGCAAACAAAGTCGAATCTACCCCCAAGCCGATGGTCACCACCTCGCCATTGGGCAATTGAACAACATTTTGGCCATAGGGATTGCCGTATGGCTCTCTCAAATAGGTCCTAAGCGTCCCATTCGTGCCAAAGGTGGAATCCAGGGTAAGCGATTGAGCGGTTAAAAACAGGGAGAAACAGGTCAGGGCGATACTAAGGGTCAATTTTTTCATGAAAGTAAATTTTTGATGATGGATAAATTTCAAGAACGTGTTCAGAAAAGTCTGGCAGACCATACTTGCTTGAACACGCTCCATTTCAAGGACAAAAGTGGGAGCGTCGGGAGCGAAAAATCTATAACACTTTTTGGCAAGTATTCCCAACTTGGGTTTCTTTTAGCGCGCGCTGCGCCGTATCTTTGCACACATTTTTAGGCATTTATCGCGGAACGCTCCCAATATATCGGGACAAGCGGTTCCGCACCCTTAATTTAAAAAAGTAAGTATCAGGCTTTTTAGCCCGGAGCAGCCTTCCGGGGTACCTTCACCAAAAGTAGCAAAGGATTCGCAACGCATGACAGAAGACTCAGCACTCGACCCAAAAACAAACCCAATTCCCGCAAACGATTATGGCGCCAGCAGCATCACCGCCCTCGAAGGTCTCGAGGCCGTGCGCAAACGCCCTGGGATGTACATCGGCAGTACCGATATTAAGGGCCTCCACCACTTGGTTTGGGAGGTTGTGGACAACTCGATTGACGAACATTTGGCCGGACAGTGTACCGATATTTGGGTCACGATCCATCCCAACAACAGCATCACCGTCAAAGACAATGGCCGTGGTATCCCGACCGGCTTACACGCCAAGCTGCAAAAATCAGCTTTGGAGGTCGTTATGACCGTCCTGCATGCCGGGGGTAAATTTGATAAAGACTCTTACAAGGTTTCCGGTGGTTTGCACGGAGTAGGTGTTTCCTGTGTGAACGCCCTTTCCATTTACCTGCGCGCTGAAGTGCACCGGGAGGGCAAAATGTTCGAGCAGGAATACAAACAAGGCAAACCACAATACGATGTGCGGATGATCGGCGACACCGATTACCGGGGCACAATTGTTACTTTTTTGCCCGATCCGGAGATTTTTGAGACCGACGAATACAAGTTCGACATTCTGGCACACCGCCTTCGGGAACTTGCGTACCTCAACAAACGCCTCCGCCTTTCGCTGGTAGATGAGCGCGAAAAAAACGACGACGGAACCTTCAAAACGGAACTTTTCTACTCCGAAGGTGGCCTGCAAGAGTTCGTTTTGTACCTCGACGAATCCAAAACCCCGCTCATCGAAAAGCCGATTTACATCACTACCAACGAGGAAAATGTGGAGGTGGAAGTGGCCATGATGTACAATACCTCGTATTCTGAAAACGTGGTGTCGTTTGTAAACAACATCAGCACCCGCGACGGTGGCACGCACGTCAGTGGCTTCCGGCGCGCCCTCACCCGTGAATTCAAAAAATACGGGGAAGACGGCGGTTTTTTCAAAAAAATCAGCTTCGCCATTTCTGGGGAAGACTTTATGGAGGGCCTCACCGCCATTGTTTCCGTGAAAGTACAGGAGCCACAATTCAAGGGCCAAACGAAGGGCGAACTCGGCAACTCCGAGGTGCTCGGTATCGTGAGCCGTTCCGTGGGCGATGCGTTGAAAGTCTTTTTGGAGGAAAACCCCAATCAGGCGCGCCGAATCATTGACAAGGTGATTTTGGCCGCCACGGCGCGCAACGCGGCTCGGAAAGCCCGTGAAATGGTGCAGCGGAAAGGAGCTTTGACCGGCGGTGGCTTGCCCGGAAAACTGGCCGACTGCGCCAGCCGGAGCCCGGCGGAATCCGAAATATTCCTCGTGGAAGGAGATTCGGCAGGTGGTACGGCCAAACAGGGTCGTAATCGCCACAATCAGGCCATTTTGCCCCTGCGTGGTAAAATCCTGAACGTCGAGAAAGCCCTCGAGCACAAAATTTACGAAAACGAGGAGATCAAAAATATCTTCACCGCTTTAGGTGTAAGCGTACAGGAAAACGAAGACGGACACCGCGTCCTGAACATCGAAAAACTACGCTACCACAAGGTGGTCATCATGTGTGACGCCGATATTGACGGTTCGCACATCACGACCCTTATCCTGACGTTCTTTTTCCGCTACATGCGTGAACTGATCGTAAACAGACATATTTACATCGCACAGCCGCCGCTTTATCTCGTCAAAAAAGGTAAAAACCAACGCTACGCCTGGAACGACAAGGAGCGCAAAGAGGCGCAACTCGAATTCGGGGGTGGCCGCGAAGACGATGATTCCGTAAAAGTGCAGCGATACAAAGGTCTGGGTGAAATGAACGCCGAACAACTTTGGGAAACGACCATGGACCCCAGTACCCGCATCCTGAAAATTGCGACCATTGATGATGCCGTTGAGGCCGACCGGATGTTCTCCATGCTCATGGGCGACGAGGTGCCGCCGCGCAGGGCGTTTATCGAGGCGAATGCGAAGTACGCGCGGATTGATGCGTAGTGCTTATCTTTGTCAACGTCTTTCACCAAACACGACTTGCCATGTCAGTCGCCGAAATCCGTTCCTCTATCGGGAAAATTGTGGATAACACACAGGATGAAGCCATTTTGAAAGAATATTACGCCATCCTGCTGAGTCTTTTGCGGCTTCAGGACCGCATGAAAGAAGTTGCGGCATACGACGAGGAGGGCAATCCCATGACTCAAAAACAACTCCGAGATGCAGTATTATCTGCAAGTATAAGCGTGGATTCAGGACAGTCTATCCACCACGAGGAAGCAAAACGCCAAGCACAAAACTGGTGATGGAAAACGCTTTTGATACCGCGTTGTATATGAATTTAAAACCGATGTGATTTTCGTTTTGCTGGTATATCATAGCCGCCAAAATCCGGAAAAAATAAGAAAAGAAATGCCTAGCTAAAAGCCGCCGCCAAGCCATTATGACTTGGCGGCGGCTTTTTCATCCTTCCACACCCTATTCGGAATGTTGATTTTCGATTGAGAGCAGCACTGGCTTGCATTCCCAAATCACCCAATCGGAAATCCATTCGGAAATCGGATATCATGTAATCGGATATCGTAAATCCTGTACCGCACCCTGAGCAGCTGCCGGGTGGCATTTTCCCTTCATCCCCGATTTTTACCATCCAAAACTTGCGAAATCCCACGTTTGCCGAAAAAAGAATCAAAACTTCTCGCAACCTTGCGACTTTCGGCCATGTTTCCAATTTTGCCAAGTTTTGGTAATTTGAAGGAAACCTTTCCAGCAATCATCAGATAAACCAGTCTCCATCATTCATGATTCTATCCGTACAAAATGTCGTAAAAACCTACGGCGACTATCAGGCTGTCAACCACGTGAGTCTCGACGTACAAAAAGGCAGCGTTTTCGGGATGCTTGGTCCCAATGGCGCAGGGAAAACCTCGCTGATTCGGATGATCACCACCATCACCGCACCCGATTCGGGTGTTATTTACCTCGATGGCGAAAAACTCCACGCCCGCTCGCCCGAACAAATCGGTTACATGCCCGAAGAACGTGGATTATACAAAAAAATGAAGGTCGGGGAACAACTCCTCTACCTGGCCCAGCTCAAGGGGCTGACTAAAGCCCAGGCGCAGCAGGAAATTGACCGGTGGTTCACCAAGTTCGACATCAAGGACTGGTGGGACAAAAAAGTGGAGGATCTCTCCAAAGGCATGCAGCAGAAAATTCAATTCATCGCCACGGTGCTGCACAAACCCAAATTGCTCATTCTGGACGAGCCTTTTACGGGACTTGACCCTATTAATACGAACCTCATTAAAGAAGAGATTGCAGGTTTAAATGAAGCGGGCACAAGCATCATTTTCAGCACCCACCGCATGGAACAAGTGGAGGAAATGTGCGACCATATCGTGTTGATTAACAAAGGAAAAAACGTGCTTTACGGGGAAGTGCAGGCCATCAAAAGCCAGTACAAAAAAAACCTCTACCGGGTAGAAACACAGGGAGAATTGCCGACCGATTTGCCCGAGCGATTCGCGGTGGTTAAGACGGAAAAAAACGCCCTCACCTTTCAGCTCGAAGACGATGCACAAAGCAATGAACTGCTCCGACTGTTCCTGCAAAAAGGCACCCGAGTGACCCGTTTTGAGGAAATATTGCCCAGTTTTAATGAAATTTTCATTCAACGGGTCGCCGAAACGGGCGAAGCGTAGGTCCACATCACTCAAATCAACAACGAAATAGCATGTCTAAACTTTCCCTCATCATACAGCGTGAATACCTCACGCGGGTCCGCAAAAAATCATTCATCATTGGCACCTTACTGGCCCCCGTTGGGCTCTTGATTTATATGTTGGTCATTGTCGGGCTGTCGAGCTACCAGGGCGGCAACGAGATCAAGGTGGCCGTGCTCGACGAAGCCAATATGGTGACCCCGCTCCCCGATGAAAAAGGGGTGCGTTTTATACCTTCCGGCAATAAAAATCTTGAGCAACTCAAAGCGGAGGTGCTTGAAAAAAAGTTCGACGGGGTGTTGCGCATTCCCGCAGTCAAGAATTTCCAAAACAAAGAACACACGATCTTTTATTACTCGGACGAAAAACTCGCGCCCGAAAAAAGTGGTCTGATCGAAAAACGAATCGCCGGGAAAATCAAGCAGTTTAAAATGGATTCCCTCAAACTGGATGCGGCGCAACTCAAACTCCTGGAATCCGAGGTCTCCATTGACCCCGAAGGCATCAACAGCGATCAGGAAGACGACCAGAGTAAATACACCGCTGGCGTAGGGCTTGCCGTGGGTGGAATCATGACCTTTTTGCTGTTTTTTATGGTGCTGATGTACGGCCAGATGGTGATGCGCTCCGTGATGGAAGAAAAAACGAATCGAATTGTAGAAGTAATGATGTCCTCCGTCCGTCCCTTCGACCTGATGATGGGGAAAATCATCGGTGCGGGCCTGGTTGGTTTGACGCAGGTGGTCGCCTGGGTGGTATTGAGCGGCGCAGTTTCCTTTTTTGTGCCGCTTTTGATGGGTTTTGACCCCGCCCAAATACAGGGTTCTATGCCCGCCGGCGGAGAAGGATCGGTGGATCCGGCATTGGTGCAAGATACCGGGATGCGCATCATGTCCGAATTGAGTAAACAAAACTGGCCCCTGCTCATTGGTGCCTTTATCATCTATTTCTTGGGCGGCTACTTCATCTATGCTTCCATGTTTGCCGCGGTAGGTTCTGCCATGGGCGACGATATGGGCGAGGGACAATCCCTGACATTGCCGGCTACTTTGCCCTTGATTTTGGCTTTTTACATCGTTTCGATGGCAGGTTGGCGCAACCCGGACAGCGGATTGATGGTGTTCTCTTCTATTTTCCCCTTGTTTTCCCCCATCGCTATGCCTTTCCGACTGGCCTTTAACCCGCCCTGGTGGCAGGTCGCGCTGTCGCTGAGTTTGGTGATTGCGTCTGCCGTGTTTTTTGTGTGGTTGGCCGGGCGTATTTACCGGGTGGGAATCCTGATGTACGGTAAAAAAGTAACCGTAAAGGAAATGTGGAAGTGGATGTTTTACAAGGGCTAATTTTATCCTTCTTTACGCTTTTTGCATAATGCTTGATGGTCTGATGGGGCTGTCCGGGCTGACCTTTGTGTCGTTCCCCAGCGGGATTTCACAAACATTCAATTCGGACACATGAGAATTGCTGTACCTAATTCAAACCTAAATTTTCAACATTATGCAACAGCAAGGCATTAAAATCGACAGCCCCATTGACCCAAAAGCCTTCTTCCAATATCTGCTCGCGAAAAACGGCCCCGATCGTTCGGACTACGCTACTTTCGACCGTTTTATCGAGACGGTACCATCTGAAGCTGTAGCGCAGTTTAATACTTCACTCAGTGCGCAATACATGGATGAATCAATTCACGGACATGTGCTCCGCCAACCCTTTGGCTATGCGGGCGATTTCCTGATCATTGATAAAATTTACACGCAGCACTGTTCCGAAAACTTCGGGAAATGGGATCAGTATTTCCACCGCCACGCGGCAACCAAAGCCGTGCGCAATCGGAAAGATTATTTCAAACAGCAGATGGCGCGCATTCTTGGCGAACGGAATGGTCAACCCACTTCATTGCTTAATATAGCCAGTGGTCCTGCGCGGGATTTGGCCGAACTCTACCAGCGCATTGACCCCAAAACACTGAAAACGACCTGTGTGGATTTAGATGCAAATGCCATCGAATACGCCACGCGCCTCAACGAACCCTGGCTCAGCCAAATCGAGTTTATCCATCGCAACATCTTCAAATTCAGCCCTGAACAACCATTCGATGTGATCTGGTCAGCCGGTTTGTTTGATTATTTTGATGATACAACTTTTGTGGCCATCCTGAGCAAGATTCGCACCTGGGGCAAACCCGGCGCTGAAATTATCATCGGCAACTTTTCGGAAGAAAACCCCAGTCGCCGCTACATGGAAGCCTTCGGTGAATGGTTTTTGCACCACCGCAGTCCCGACCACATGATTAAATTGGCAATGCAAGCCGGGTTCCCAAGCTCGAAAGTGCGGGTCGGGAAGGAATCTGAGGGGGTGAATTTGTTTATGCACCTACAGGTTTGAAGATGGTAGGAGAACATCAGACAGGTATTGCTGAAGCAGCCTCAGCTAACGAGGCTGCTTCAGCAGTTAAATTGGCTGGTTTTAAATTGGAAATTTAATTAATTTTTCAACGAAGCCATGTCAATCACAAAACGATATTTTACATCGCTTTTCAGCATCCGTTCATAGGCTTCATTGATGTTTTGCATCTGGATGATTTCAATTTCAGAAACGATGTTGTGCTTTCCACAGAAGTCGAGCATTTCCTGTGTTTCTGCAATGCCGCCGATGAGCGAACCAGCAACGGATTTTCTGCCCAAAATCATGGGGACAGAATGGAGCATCGGATCTAATGCGCCTAAATAACCCACCAAAACCAGGGTTCCATTGATGTTTAAGGTAGCAACATAAGGGTTCAGATCGTGCGCGTAAGGAACGGTATCTATAATCAGGTCAAACTGCCCTTTTGCCGATTTCATTTGCGCTTCATCGGTGGAAATAATCACTTCATCTGCGCCCAATGCCTGGGCATCTGCAGTTTTTTTCGGCGTTCTGGAAAACAGGGTCACGGAAGCGCCCAATCCTTTGGCAAGTTTTATGGCCATGTGCCCCAAGCCTCCTAAACCCACAACGGCGACTTTGCTGCCTTCCTGTACATTCCAGTGTTTTAAGGGCGACCAGGTAGTAATACCTGCACAAAGCAAGGGTGCAACGGCTGCCAAGTCCAGATTAGTCGGGATTTTTAAGACAAAGTGTTCATCCACCACCACTTTTTCGGAATAGCCCCCGAATGTTTGACCGCCCAAATGTTTGTCTTTTCCATTGTATGTGCCGGTAGATCCGTTCAAACAATACTGTTCCAAATCTTTTTTGCAGCTGTTGCAGGTTCGGCAAGAATCCACCAAACAACCTACGCCAACCAAATCGCCTACTTTGAATTTAGTTATTTCACTTCCAATACTGGTTACTTTGCCTACAATTTCGTGACCGGGAACGGCAGGGTAGATCGTACCACCCCAATCATTGCGGGCTGTATGCAAATCTGAATGGCAAACGCCGCAATAAAGAATCTCAATTTCGATATCTTTGGTTGTGACTGCTCTGCGGCTAATGTTTAAGGGTTTCAAATCAGCCTCGACGGCTTCTGTTCCAAATGCTTTTACTTGCGTAGTATTCATAATTTTCAATTTGTACGATGATTGGAGAGATAAATGAAATGATTGCAAAAGTATAGGAATTTAATCGCCGTGAGGCTACGACATACAAATAACCCGCACCTAAATCCTCAGCAATCCTCGGAATCCTCTGGCGGCATAGTAAGATTCTGCACCATTGTGGTACACGAAGACCTGGCCATAGCGCCAGTCGCCAAATATTGCGCCGCCAAGTTTTCTGATCCCGGCAGGTGTTTTGAGCCAACTGGAGGTTTTGGAATCGAACTTTCCAATCTGCTGTAAGCTGCGATATTGTGTTTCTGATAAAAGCTCAATGCCCATTTCAGCGGCCATTTGCATCGCGCTGTTTTCTGGTTTATTTGCTTTTCTGGACTCCAGGGCTTCGTGGTCGTAACAAAGGCTTCTTCTGCCGTTCGGGCTTTCTGCGGCACAATCGTAAAAAACGAATTCGCCGGAGTTTTGATCCTGTTCAACCAAATCTGGTTCTCCGCCAGTGCTTTCCATGGCATGAAGCGACCAAAGTTTTTCGGGATTTGCTTCCAGTTTTAATTGCACGGCAGCCCACTCAAGCCCAGGATGGCGGCTTTTGTTTTTTTCAAAACGGGTTTTTAAGGTTTGGAGGAGTTCCTCGCGTTCTATGGGTGGTAGTTCTTTTTTCATAGGATTGGTTTGTACTGTGATTTCACCTTTGTGTGAATAACAATTTCTGTAATATCCCACAAAGCCATAGACTTAACTAAATATCCCCCATTACCTTCAGTGCAATTTTCATCTATAACCAACATCGGGGATGGAAAATTAAATGGTTTTTCCTGCAAATTTAGGGGTCGCCAGTAGCCTGTTACGATATCATGATTGGAATGATAGCTTGTGAACGTAGTGGTAAGCAGATACTTGGAACCAGAAGATTTTATATTTTTGATTGCCCGATTGATATCTTCGTAGGAAAAATGAACAAGACAGTCTCTGACAATGATCATATCACTTTTAGGCAAAGGATCCGTGATTAAATTCAGGACTATAAATTTAAGATTTTCCCTTTCTTTATACTGCTCTATATTGCTCTTTATCAAGTCCTCAACAATATCGGCGCCAACATAATCCATTTTCGACAAATCAACTCTCTGCATCCAATTAAAGTCGCCACAGGGAATGTCCAAGACCGATACAATATTCATATCTGTCATTAGTTTATCTAAATCGCGAATGAGCGATTCCGTTTGTTTTATCTCAGAACCTGGCCCGGAAACGCTTTCCGAACTTTTCCAGTGATTACGGTTGTATATTTCTGTAAAAACTGCAGTGGTACTCTTGTTACGAAATCTTGTGCTATTCCTGATTCTATACCAATTTAACAAGCAATCGGGAATAAACTTTTTTATCCATTTTTTCATTTTTGTGGAGGTTCATTGAATATGATATCTGTTGTGAGTGTATTTTTTTGTTCTACTTTTTAATTTTATAACTGTTATTAATATTATCAATATAAATAATACAATCCTTGAAAAATCCGATACCGATTCTTGGTTGACTAGAAACATTTATTGTTGTCTTCACGTCCTGAAAGTCTATTATTCCTAATTTTATTATAGGTACAATACCAACTTTTTCCTTAATCGTTTGAAGTCCGCCAATAGTATATCTTTCTCTTTCACTATCTTCAAAATCGTATTGTGCCTCAAGTTGTTTTGCAAGTTTAGATTCTTTAGGTAAATTTAATTCAGACGATGAACCCAGATCAATTATAACTTTGTAGTCAATTCCATTTATCGAGATATATGTGTACGGCATACCATCTTCTTTTTTAATTCGTATTGTTTTGAAAGATTCGTCAACTAAATTTTGATTAGAAACTCGTATTTTTTTGTTAGGATAGTCAATCAGCCAATTCGCTTTATTAATTATAGGTTCTCCAATTAATCCACCAAAGTTTGTGATTAGTTCTTTTAACCCAACTAGATTTCCATTGTAAGCGAAAGTGTTTTTAAAATCAACATTTCCTATTTTCATAGACTTAACATATTCTTCTCCAACTTTCATTTTTCGTTTACTGGCTCCAGTTATCAACGAAATCTTACCAAGAGTAGAATCTCGTTGGATTACATTCATACTTGCACCTGTGTCAAACAGGAAATTTTTTAAAACTCCATTTATTTTAACAGGAAGAATTATTGTATTTTTTAGTGTAGTAAACTCTGTTTCATAATTAAAATTATTTGGATATACAGTTCCTTTCTTTTGAATATTTGTTACAGAACAACTAAATATACTACATGTTATTATTGAAAAAGCAAATAATTTTAAAAATTTCATATTTGATTTTGATTTTTTATTTCTCTTAACGATGTGGAAAATACTTACACAGTTGCTTGGACTTTTTTTAGTGTTGCTACTAACGTTTGGCAGCTTTGCGAAGGCGGGGATTTTCAGCACTAAACTTAATTAGATGCACAAAGCTCGAATTTAGCACGTCACTGTCATAGAAGCACAAAACCCCCGCTTTTGCAAAACGGCTCTTAGTGGCAGGCATTCTATTCTGTCGTCCGTTGTTTTGCATATTCGTCAATTCGTTTATTACGTGCTTTTATGAAGTCCATTACACCATTTTTGTATGTCAAATACTCTTCAATGTCCGCAATTGTTGGTCTTGTTTTAAAATTGTCAAACGGTAAGTAAAACTTAATATTTTCATTCTCGTCAACGAGGTCGTTGAGCAAAAAGAAGTCAATGTAACCTTTAAAGCTTTCGAACAAGTCGAAGAAGTCTTTGTAACGTTTAAATGTTTCGTAAAGTGGGCTTTTTTGTCCAGCGTAAAAAAGTCTGATACATTCCAAAGTCAGGTCAAACCTGTCGTCAATTAAGCTATTAACACCACGAGCTTGATTTATTGTATGTTGTTTGTCAACTCGATTGTTTGGAAAAAGAGTGTACGCTCCAATTGTCGAACCAGTGTCAAACAGTTCTTGCACTTCGTATTGGATTTGTTGTGTTAGCCAAGTTTTGCGTTTATGATTTCTGTATGAATGCGTAATTGCATCACTTCCTAAAAAATATTCTCCAAGTCCTGATTTATGATATAAATACGTTCCGCTTTTTTTGTCTGTAAGTTCAAAGATTTGTTTGTTTGGCAATTTTTTATTCCATAACATTTTATGATAGTTGCGAAGTGTCCGACTTGTGCTGTCCGGGTCGCCACCATTTGCGTCTGCATAAACATTAAATGTTATGTCTATTGTCATTTTTTACTATTCTGTTTTTCTCTAAGCTTCACGTTTTATGCTTGCTACTAACGGTTTTCGGCTTGGCGATGTGGCGGATTTTTAGCACAAATGTTCAATAGAATTCCTGCTGTTGAACCTTGCACAAATGTTTCATAGAAGCACTGCAGCCGCCATATTGCCAAACCGATGTTGTGCGTTCGGTGTTTTTTCTGTCATTAAATTTTGTCGCAATTCTTCTTCGTTTACTTTCATTGTTTTTATATATTCTTTAAAGGTTTCAGATGTCTGTGGAACTGCAAGTCCAATTTTTTTTAGCATTCCATCTGTTTCCTTTATGCGGTATGTTTCAAAAAAACTCGTGTCTTGTTTTGGGAATATTAAAAACCCATTCTTTGAACTAAAGCGATACATATACGCGGCTTTGTTGCATGAATCCCCGAGGATAGGGTAATTTTTAGGAAGAAAAGTGAG
>CAZKBH010000085.1:0-13133 GCA_964550795.1 uncultured Saprospiraceae bacterium | reverse complement strand
ATTCCAGTATAGCGATTTTGTACAAACCATTCACGCGCACCCAATTGCGACAATTTGTGCAGCGGTGGTTGGCTTGAAATTCCTTGCCTGAAAATTTCCTGCCCTTCACTGGTCAATTCCCTTCATTCCCTGAATAAGCGGAAGACAGGGCTACTCAGGCATTTAGTTTTGCCTGAAACAAGCTATTTAAACACTCAAAAGGCCGCCAGTCCGGCTTCTCAGCACTCCACTTTCAACATTTTTTCACTTATGAAAAGGATTCTCTACACCGCTCCAAGCTCCACCAAAGCATTTTTCTTCCTCTTTTTTCTGGCATTTAGCGCCGGTCTAAGTGCACAGACACAGACTGCTTCCCTTTCTGTACAAGGGGTTTTGACCAGATCTGATGGAACTGCGGTAGACGATGGCAATGATTATGTGCTCACCTTTCGCTTATGGACTGCCGAATCTGGTGGCACCAAAGTGCACGAGGAAACCATTATTGACATTTCTATCGTGGGTGGGGTGTACAGCGTGGTCTTAGGAGTAGGTAACACTCCGCTTACGGCGGCATTCAACCAGACTTATTGGCTGGGCGTGAGTGTCAATACTTCCAGTGTGGAATTGCTTCCCCGCCCAAGGCTGACGCATGCACCGTATGCGCTGGGTCTGGTGGGCCAGAATAACGTCTTCCCTAGTACGGGGACAGTGATTGCGGATGCTATTAACATAGCTGGAAATGCAAACGCAACAGCCTTTAAAGCAGGTGGCGGACTCCCTATTGGACCCAATGCATCCAATGGCTATTCGTTTGGGGCGGGTGGCGACGCTGATGGCGGACTTTTTTCCGATGGGGATAATAATGTTGGTCTTTACGCGAATGCCACTAAAGCCTTGGAAGCAAACAACTCAGGTGTTTCCATCCCTGGCACGCTTTCTGTCGGTGGAGCAGCAACTACCGGCCCCCACACAGTGAATGGATGGCAGGAGGTAAATGGTCTCCAAACCATTAACAGCAATCAGATCGTCAACGGATTCTCAACCGTTACCGCCAATCAAACCGTGGATGGAATTGTAAGATCAGGAGATGGCATAGTAAACAAAGCAATTACCAATAGTGGAATCTTCTGGAGTTCGGGCCTTGCTGATGTATTGGTAAGAGTCAATAATGAAATCAGAATGAATTTGGGTGCCAATGGGACCAATTATTATAGAGGATCCCAGGAATTTGATCTTGGAGCGGGTGACTTCTATATAGGCAGCCCAAAAGCAAAAGGAAGTGGTGGAAACTGGAAAACCCTTCAGATAAATTTGAATGATGGAGGAAATGTGAGATACGATAATTCCTCCAGGAGATTCAAACGCAATATCCGCCCACTGGTAGATGATTTTAGCTTGATTCTAAAGGCACAACCCCGTGTTTACAATCGCCTTGATGACGACACCACCTACAACGAACTCGGATACATCGCCGAAGAAATGGACAGCATTGGTTTACACAAATTGGTGCAGTATGATCAAGACGGCGTTGTTGATGGATTTGATTACGATAAAATGATCTTGTACACTGTGGAGGTGCTTAAAATCCAGGATGCAGCATTGAAAGATTTACGTGCAGAATTAGAGGCCATGAAAGCAGCAAATAATATCTTAATAAATGAAAATAAAGGACTGAGCGCTGAAAATAGCGCTTTGACCCAACAACAGGCAAATTTCAGTGCACAGCTGGAATCCATATCCAAAAGGATACTGTTGCTGGAGGGCAAGGACCTCGGTAATTCCAAGAAATAAGGGATTGAATACCTTCTATCCACAACTTCCTTATCCTTTTCCAAGCCTATTTTCACATGAAAAATTTATCCTTTAGCCGGCTCTTTGCCGTGCTGATATGCGCAATTTTGGCGCTTCCTGAGTTGTGGGCCCAACAGCCAACACAACCCTGGGATCCGGGTTGCTTTTCAGCAGTAGCACAAGACACCGTTGTCCGCTCTGCTTTCATCAATTACGGCAATGGCGTACGCATGAAAAGCGCCAGCCGCCGCACCAAGCTCACCATTGGCCAGTTGGTGGTAGGCCCGGTCGTGGGCGATGACAATAATATGAATTTCGGCTATTGGGCCGGTTTTCTGGTGGCGCCTTTTCCGCCTTTTGTCACGGCCACCCAGGGCGAATTGCTGGATCGGATCCAGATTTCCTGGGGCCCTAATCCACTGGGGCCTTTCGCGGTAGGCGGTTTTAAAATCTACCGCGATGGCGTTTACCTGGCTCAAGTAGACAAAAGCACCCGCAACTACAATGACTTCAACGTCATTGCAGGCCGGCCCTATAACTACGAGGTGCGCGGCATCAATGCGTATGGAGAAGGCTCTCCCGGCAAAGCCCTTGGCTTCCAGGTGCCCAACGGTGTGGTAACGGGTTGGGTGCGTACCCTCAACGACAGTCCGGTACCCAATGCCCTAGTCACCCTTATGCCTATGCAGGGTTATTCGGCCTATTTTGGAGCCAACGATGGCGCTTATGCCGAAGCAGATACCAGCACCAACGGAGATTTTCTGCCTACGACCGATTCCGACTGGAGCGTTACATTCTGGATCAAGACGATAGAAGCCATCAACAATCCTATAATGTTCAGGCTGCTCACGCCCAATGGAGGCGCTGCTGCTTTATCGGCAAAAGCACTGAGTAGTGGTGGTATGGAGATGGATATTGCAGGAACTACGCTTACAGGCTCTTTCGATCCTACCGCCAATAATTGGCACCATGTTACCCTCAGTTATAGCTCGGGCGGCTACCGTATGTATCTCGACGGTGTGTTGAAAGACTTGAAAAATGGTCCAACCATTTTGAATTCACTTGCCATCCAGGTAGGCAAGCGCGCCAGTAACGGCCACTGGGTTGGTCATTTGGACGAGCTTCGGATTTACTACAAAAAACTGGACGAACTGGATATTCCGGAGATCATGGAAGGTACTGCCTCATCACTTACGGAGGGTTTGAAGTATTACTGGAAAATGGATGAGCAGCAAGGTTCTAAGTCCTTTGATATTCGTCAGCGCACCCGGTTTTTCTTTTGCGGGGCCATTTTTGCCAACGATCGGCCACCTGTTCGTACAGCAGGAAAGACCAATGAGGAAGGTTATTACCGAATAGAATCCGCCAATTATGGCACGGGGATTACTTTTTTGGCCAAGCCTGAAAAGTTGTTTTACAAGCACCGGGCATTAAAATTTGTACGATCAGAGCAAGACTATGCCACCTTGCCCGATTTCTCGCTCACACCCAAAGCAACCATTGAAACGTGGGTAAATAGTGCAGGCCCAGGCGGTACCCAAACCATTTTATCTAAAAGATGGGCGCCCAATAACAGCTTCCAGCTACAGCTGGAGCCCAATGGCACTGACAACAACATCATTTTCAAATTAAATAACCAGGCGCACAACTTCGGTCTGTTGGGCATTGGATACCACCATTTGGCCTTTACCCTAGATAGCACAGGAACCAATACCATAGTGACTGGATACAAAGACGGAGTGCTGCTTGGATCTGTTCAAATGCCTGCCTACACCAATACCTGGTCGGACCCCTCGGAACCCTGGGTAGTAGGAGCACGTAAGTCCGGGAGCGATTTTCTGGACTTCTACGATGGCCTGGTGGATGAAGTGGCTGTGTACGATAGCACTTTGGCTGCGGCAAAGATTCTGGAACATGCACAAAGTTCCCGGAATCCACAGGAGCGGGGCTTGCGAATTTATTTTGCCATGGATGAAGGTACCGGAACCCGTTTGAACAACGCAGGGTCCGTACTGCTCAGTGGCGTTGGGACAGGCGTTGGAACCACCTGGACCATCATGGCTCCCAATCAAAGCACTACTCCTCATGTGTTTACACCAGCCACGCGGCAGGTAACGCTCAACCCCAGTATCACTTCCGTAGATCAGGTAGATTTTGTAGACCGATCTACTGTGGCGGTTTCCGGTTTTGTTCGGTATAAGAACACCGACTGTTTTGCCAAAAATGTAGAAATTTTGGTGAATGGGGCATCCTATTCTCCCAAAATCCTTACGGACTCTACAGGCAAATTTGTTATTGACTTTGAGCCGGGCGCATCCGCTGTTTTAACACCTGTTTTCGAAGATCATCAGTTTATACCGGCTTCCTGGGAAGTGGTCAACGTAATCAGCCCCGTTGCAGGCATTTTATTCAACGATGTTACCACCCGTACCATCAACGGCTTTGTGGCTGGTGGCGATTGTAAACGCCCCATCCTCAGCAATCCCAACCTGCCCAGCGGCACAGTTTGCATTGTAAAAGTCCGTTCCATTGATGATTGTTTCGAACGAATTATCCAGTTGGGTAAAGATGACGGCGATGACTCAGGGGAGTATGAATTTTTGAACCTGCCGCCTATCGAAATGACCGTTGCCGTGGTGGAACATTCTGATCCCAATATTAAAACAGCGTTCCAGGTTGAAGGAGGAAAACAAGTTAACCTAACCAAAAAGGATACCATACTCGACTTTATCTATTACGCTCCACCGGAAGTGGAGCTCGTTAGTGGCCTGGATCCAGTTAGCCTGGATTGCCCGACCATCGTACTGGAGAAAAACCAACCCGTTACCATAACCGTAAAATTAGTAGAACGGTATGTCGGTGGTGACTGCTCCCTGGACACCGCAAGTTTCCGCATTATAAACGGTCTGTCAGACGAAGCACTGGACACCGTCATGTCGGGAGGCACCCTGAAATATACTTTTAAAGTGGGTGAGCCAAACCCTTCGCCTCCCTATCTGAAAACCATTCAGATTATTGGCACCTCACTGGCTGGCCAAAGCGGCGATTTGACCAAACAAGCGGTAGTAACGGGCATTCGGAATAAAGAAAACACCTTCACGACCATGTTGCCAGAAACGCCCAGCGTTATTTTGCGCGATCCACCGGGAGATGGCAGTTCAGCATTTTTGGAAAAAAACACTAAATTCTGTAAAAACTATACCGCATCATTCGACTATGAAGTAGGCGGTGGGGGTGGTTTAGAATTGCATTTGGGTGGTAATGTGAATGTAATCATCGGAACTCCCCTTTCCGGGACCATTGTCAATTCCGGTCCAATCTTTGACATCAATGCAGAATTTCAGGTGACTTACCAGAAGACCAGCGATTCGAGCTTCCAAACTTGTATGGCAGTAAACGAAAAACTTGCTACCAGCGACAGTGATCTTATCGTAGGGGGTGAAAACGGGGCTGATATCTACATGGGAGAAGCCATCAACCTTATTTTCGGTTTTGCGGACCTGGTCACCTTCAACGATACCATGTGTGCCGGAGACGTGAAACAAGTCTTGAACGTTGAGCCCGGAGAATTTTCCACTGTATTTGCCTATTCGGAATTTCACATTGTCAACAACGTCATGCGTTATCTGAAAGCACTGGCCGAAGACCCGAATGCGGATTCCACAGATATCGCTCAATATCAAGAATCTTACGACCGATGGGAAGCTATCATTGAAAGGAATAAAGGATTGAAAGAGAAAGCAAAGTTTGAGCGCAACCTCTCCTTCGATGCAGGGGTCACTTACGAATATTCCATTTCGAGCGACACTACTTCTTCAAACAGCACCACAAACGCTACCAACAGTGAACAGAGCCTTGCAACGCACTTTGGCTTTGAATTCAACAAATTTGGTATCGTTGGCATGGCCAAATTTGTATCTTCTACAAGCGATGCAAATGGCAGCGGCACCGAAACAGAATCAGGCATCACCACGGGTTATACCCTCGCCGACGATGATCCAGGCGATGCTTTCACGGTAGATGTGGCCATGGATTCGGTCTATAAAACCCCTGTTTTCCGACTCAAAGCAGGACAATCCTCTTGCCCCTGGGAACCAGGCACAGCCAACCGCGAAGCACCCAACTTGGCCCTGGCGCAAGGCTCGCAGTTCACTGCCATCAATGTGCCTGCCAATGAACCTGCAGTTTTCCAATTGAATCTTGGAAACCTCAGTGCTACCAATGAAGACTGGACCTACGGCCTTGTTGCAGTAGCAGCCAGCAACCCGCATGGTGCCGTCATCAAACTCAATGGCGCACCCCTGAATTATCTTCAAAAATACATCATTCAGTATGGCACTTCCATTCCAGTTACTTTAACTGTCGAGCGAGGTCCCGTAGAATATGAATATGACAGCCTTCTGGTAGCCTTGGTTTCAGAGTGCGAATACGAACAAAATCTCGCGCTTTCCCTGCTGTTGGATAGCGATACAAAATTTTTCTCTCCGCTCTACCTAAGCGCGCACTTCATAAGGCCATGCAGCGAAGTGGATATCAATGTACCCCAGCAAGATTGGGTGATCTTCCCTGACCCGATTACGCAAGGGCCAGATGATATTATGCGGATCACAGTATCGAAATACAACAAATCCGATGCTGATTTTGAGAAAATAAGGGTACAATACCGCCCTTCTGATGGTGATGGGGCCTGGATCAATATTGTCCCGCCGGATGATCCACTTATTACTGCGATTCAACCTGCTGCCGAAATTGACAAAGCGAATCTGGGGCCTGTATTCACCCAGTTCTATTGGAATACCCTCGGGCTTGCAGATGGCCCTTATGAGATTCGCGCCATTGCCATTTGTTCCGGTGATGCCGCCGACAAGCCCGGATATTCACAAATCATCAAAGGCCGCATCGAGCGTCAGCCGCCAAGCCTGATTGGTGTGCCACAACCTTCCGATGGCGTGTACCATGTCGGCGACGAGATCTCATTCACGTTTAACAAACACGTTAATTGTGCCAAAATCAATGCCTTAGACAACGTCCTGCTCTTTGATGCAACCACAGGACTACCCATAGATATTGATATTACCTGTTTTGAAAACAAGATCATGCTGGATCCCAATTTCCAGAATGAGTTTTTTGAAAATCGTATTCTTCGCGCTGAAGTAAGAGAAATCGAGGACAAAACAGGCAATAAACTCCTCTTCGAAAAATGGGAGTTCTACGTGGACCGCAACGAACTCGCCTGGCTCACCGACAGCGTGGGCATGACGAAATTTGAAGACCAGACCAAAACCATCACGGCAAACATCCACAACCGTGGCGGTTATCCGGTTCCTTTTGAAATTCTGAACCTACCTGAATGGGTGCATGTGGTGCCAAAACAAGGAACCCTCGCTTCCAACGAGATACGCCCAGTCACTTTCAGGGTGGACTCAACCTTAGCCATCGGCCATTGGAAGGATTCCATCACTTTGCGCACAATCACCGGCCAAAACCCATTTTTTATGGGCGGCGACGAGGGTTTGCCATTGGGTGTGCGGGTAATTTGTCGACCACCAAATTGGAATCTCAACGCCAACTTGTTCGAGAACACCGAAAACATGGTGCTCGAACTGAACATCCAGGGCGAAATTTCCACCGACGTGGAAGACATCGTCGTTGCATTCATTGGCGATACACTCTGCGGCAAAGCCAATATTCAATACGTGCCACAAGTAGGCAAATACCTCGCCTACCTCACCATTTACAGCAATCCGTATCATGTGCTTCAGCCCCTTCGGCTTGAAATCTGGGATGCTTCGGCATGCCTGCGTTATGCCGTTCTGGAAGATCAATTCCTCTTCCAACCGGATGATATCATCGGCGATCCAACAGCACCGCAGGTGATCAATGCCACCACCTACGTGCTGCGCGATGTGCCCCTGGGTTTTGGCTGGAACTGGCTGTCCTTCAACCTGGAATTCCCGGATCCGGAAATAAACGCCGTACTGGCTTCCCTCAAATACCCAGCGAATGACTTGATGAAAGGGCAAAACCTGTTCTCTGTGCACTACAATGGCGGCGGCTGGCTGGGTTCGCTCAACACTTTGGGCAATACGCCCATGTACATCTACCGCGCTGACCAACCGGATACACTCCAAATGTTGGGTAATGTGCTCAATCCCGCCACCACGCCCATTTCGGTTGTAAATGGCTGGAACTGGATCGGTTACATCCCCAATTATTCCTTGCCGGTAAATGAGGCGCTTTCTTCATTGCCAGCGCAATCGGGCGACCTGATTAAGAGCCAGGTATCCTTTGCACAATACATCGCGCCGTATGGCTGGATTGGCAACCTGAAATTCATGCAGCCACCAAACGGCTACCAAATCAAAGTCTCTGCACCGGGCACCCTGATTTATCCACCGAAGCCAAGTAACCTTCAGGGCGGCGGCGCGGAAAACTCGGCCAACAACCGAGGGCCTAACGACGACCTGCCACCAACAGCCAATTTCTGGACGGTTAACCCGGCAGCATTTGAGCACAGCATGACCCTCATCGGGATGTTGAAGGCCAACGAAATCAACGCCACTTCAGCCACGATGGAACTGGGGGCATTTGCCGGGGAACAGTCGCGTGGATCCGTTCAGGCGATTTACATCGAGCCTTTACAGTCCTACCTGTTCTTCCTGACCGTGTACGCCAATGCTAGCGGGGAACAGATTCGGTACAAGCTATTTGACAGCAGCACCGGCAATGTGCAAGACTTGAGCGAGCAGATGTTCTTCTCCCCAGACCTGCATCAAGGAAGTATTGATACCCCTGTTCCGTTCACTTTGCCCACTTCATCGTTGCAGACACAGGTTTCGGAACAGTCGTTTGAGGTACAGCCTAACCCCTTCCACAATGAAACGGTATTCCGTTTCTTGCTGGTTAAGGCACAAGAAGTGCAGGTGATGGTTACAGACATGAGCGGCAAACAGGTGTCCTACTTAACGATTGATGCCCGCCAAGGACTGAATACCGTCATCTGGCGCGGGCAATCCGACAACGGAACACGTCTGGCCAATGGGGTTTACTTTGTCAGATTCCAAACAGAATCGGGCAATGTGGTCCGGAAAGTCGTGCTTCATTGATAAGAACACGGGACTAAGTTTTACATCTTTAAAATTAAAACAATGAACTGGTTTTATATACAAGCAGGGCTTTCAAAAGGACTTCTCCTAGCCCTCCTGCTTTTTGCAGGACAGCAAGCATTTGCCAGCCCGATGTTCCATTTGGACCATAGCTCTGCCTTGGCCGCCCCGCCACCAAACTGGTCGGTCAATCCGGACGATTTCGAGTTCAACATGAACGCGATTATCCGGGTAAGTTTCACGGGGGTTCCCAGCAATGCAACGGGCAATCTGGTCGGCGCTTTTGTCAACAATGAATTGCGCGGGGTGGCAACGCCCGTTTTCCTCGGAGGGGATGCCTACTTTTTCCTGACCATTTATTCTAATGAATATTTTGGGGAAACAGTGCGTTTTCAAACCTACTATGCGCCCGACGACGCAGTTTACGGAACCATTGAGGAGGTAGAGTTTATCCACAACTTGAGTATCGGAAATTCAGGCGCCCCATTCTGGATTGATATTGACCCGAACGCGGATTACCCGCCGGTGCTGTCGCCTTTATTGGCCGATACCACCTTGGTCAGCATCCCTTTTGAGCCGGTCGATTTGAACGATTATTTATACAGCGCTGACGGGGATCCTGTTTCCTGGAGCAGCCAAGCCGGTCCAAACCTCAGTGCCAGCATCGTGAATGGGATATTGACGGTTACGCCCATCTCGAACGTATGGACAGGTACCGAATTAGTGCGCATCATCGTAACCGAGAATACACCCAATCAATTGGCCGACACCATTTTTGGTTCGTTTACGGTGTTGCCGGATTATGGGGCGCCGGTTTGGCAGACCATTCCGGACCAGACCATTTTTGAGGGGCAACAGTTCACCCCGTTTGACTTGGACGACTACCTGACCTTTAATGGCCCTTGCCATCAGTTCGATTTTCGGGTATTTCCGTTCACAGGTTCTGCGCAAGATCCGGCCTGGCCAGTGGTAGATCCGGGCAACCAACCCATGAACATCATAGCGAGGCCACTTTTTGCCAATGTACAATTGGCAGGAGCGGGCGCAAAATTGGCAGCTTTTGTCAATGGAAACCTCGCAGCTTGGGCAACGCCAACGGGGGTGGCGCCCAATGTCTCCTACAGTTTGCAATTGAAAAACGTGGGCGCGGGTCCAATTACGTTCCGTTTTTACGACGCATCACGGCAGTATTTGTATGAAGAACTTACGGGTCTCGCTTTTGTAGCGGGTGGTTCCGTTGGCTCCGTTTCATCCCCGTATTTGATTCAACTCTCACCCTTGGTTCCTTCCATGGCCCCAATCGGTCAGATTACGGTTGCCATTGACGACCCAAGCTGGAAAGGTTCCTATCCCATAGATTTTATCGTTTGGGATTGTGATTATCCGGATTTAAGGCGCGATACATTCCAGGCTATTTTTAGCATTGTCAATGATACCCGCCCAAGTATTACCTCGGCAACGGCGGTCAATTTTGAAGAAAACGCCTGTTCCACCTTGTACGATACAGAAAGTTCCGACCCGAATTACAGTGAAGGTGCCGGACTGAGCTATTCCCTCGATGGTGGAGCCGACCTGAATCGTTTTAGCATAGATGCCCAAACGGGGATTTTAAGCTGGGCAAACGGCTTCAGTCCTGATTTTGAGAACCCGCAAGACGCCAATACAAACAACCAATATGTGGTCCATATCAAAGTGACCAACAGCGATAATTTGTCTGACGTAATTACACTCACAGTAACGATCACCAACCAGATCATTGAACCTTTTGCAGTGGCGATCAATGGCGGAGCAAGCTTGGTCTGTGCCAATGGAGCCGTGGACTTAGCCGCCACTGGTGCAGTGAGTTATGTTTGGAACACTGGTTCTACTCTGCCAACGATCAATGTCTCGACTCCAGGGACTTACACCGTCACAGGCACTTCAACGGGAGCTTGCACCGCGACTGCATCCATCGTCTTTGGGCCGCAAGTTTCCATAACAGCAACGGGCAGCGGCACGCCCGTGTGTATCGGTGCAAATATTGAGCTGAAATCCACACCCGCTGCTGGCACTGCGCCTTACGCAAGTTTTGCCTGGACAGGCCCGGACGGCTATTCCGCCAATGTGGAAGACCCCGCGCCTTTCCCGGCGACTCCTGCGTCAGCGGGCACGTATACCGTCACGGTGACCGACGCAATAGGCTGTACTGCTTCTGCAACCACCACTATTACCGTATCGGGTAATTCCGCACCGACGGTTTCGGCCAACAGCAACACGCCCGTTTGTGTAGGTGCTAATATTGTTCTGAGTTCCACCCCAGCAGGCGGTTCGGGCATGGGCTACACGTTTTTGTGGGCTGGTCCGAATAATTATGGCGCAACAGGGCAAAACCCGTTTCCTTTTGCAGCTTCACCGGCTTCGGCAGGCGCTTACTCCGTAACGGTCACAGACAATGCAGGTTGCACCGGCACTGGATCTACCAGCGTTCAGGTCAATACCAACCCAACGGTTGTGGCATCCAGCAATAGCCCGGTGAGTGTAGGCGGCACGATTCAACTAAGCGCCGCACCGGCTGGAGGTTCGGGTTCAGGGTATTCCTACCTCTGGGCTGGACCGAACAACTATTCTTCCACGGATGCACAGCCTGCCGGATTTACGGCAAGTCTTGCTTCAGCAGGTGTTTACACCGTCACGGTCACAGACAGCAATGGCTGCACGGGCACTGGCAGTACCACGGTGAGCGTGGTGCCTTGCCCCACGATCACGGCTTCGGTCAATGCTGCCACTTGTGAGGGGGGGAACATTACCCTTCAATCTACGCCCGCCGGTGGCGATTTGCCCTACGCTTCCTTCGCATGGGCAGGTCCGAATGGGTACGCTGCCAATGTAGAAGACCCGGCTAGTTTCCTCGCAAACATGTTGGCCAATGGCACCTATACCGTGACCGTAACAGACAATTTAGGTTGCTCTGCTACCTCCACCGTAAACGTAACCGTTAATCCTAGCCCAAGCATTACTGCCCAGAACAACGGCCCTCTGTGCGCCGGGGCCACTGCAATGGTGTCGTCCACCCCTTCTGGCGGAACCCCTGGCTACAGTTTCTCCTGGATTGGCCCGGATTTTTTTGGTGCAAGCTCCGAAGACCCACCGTCTTTTACTTCCAGCGTAGCCTCGGGCGGTATTTATGAGGTGAAAGTCACAGACAGTAAAGGCTGTACCGCCATGGCGACGACGAACTTGATGGTCAATGCTAAACCCAATCTTGCGGCTACTAACAATGGCCCGTTGTGTGTCGGGGCGAACTTGGATCTGAAAGCAAACCCAACGGGAGGTTCAGGAAATTATAGCACCTTCAGCTGGACAGGTCCAAATGGCTTCAGCTCCGCGATCGAGAACCCGACTCCATTTCCGGTGGGTGTTGTAAATCAAGGAACCTATCACGTGACGGTTACCGACAATCAAGGCTGCACGGGGACATCTTCGACGATTCTATCTGTTTCTAACAACAATGCGCCCAGTATTACGGCCAGTAGCAACAGTCCGCTTTGTGGTGGGAATTTATTAACCCTGCTCTCAACACCCAATGTTGGAACACCACCCTACACGGCATTCAATTGGGCAGGCCCCAACAACTATTCCGCTTTTCAGGAAGACCCGGCCCCTTTTGTCGTTTTTGCAAATGGCGCAGGTACTTATACGGTGACGGTGACGGATACCAAAAACTGCAAAGGAACCGCATCCGTGGTCGTAATCGTGACCGAACCCAACCTGAATCCGAGCAGCAACAGCCCAGTTTGCCCGGGTGCAACGCTCGAATTGTATGCGAACGGGCCAGCAGGTGGAAGTTATTCCTGGAGCGGCCCCAACAATTTCAGTGCAAATGTGAACAATCCGACGATTGCCAACGCAACCCCGGCAGCCAGTGGTACTTACACGGTTACGGTCAATGAAAATGGTTGTATTGGATCTAAAACGGTCACCGCAACAGTGGCTGACACGGAACCGCCGATCATCGTTTGCCCCGCCAATACCACTGTTTCTGCCGATGCAAACTGTGCCGGAACCGTAGGTTCCCACGCCCCCGCATCGGTCAGCGACAACTGCGCGGCAAACCCCGCCGTGACTCAAAGTCCGGTAGCTTCCACCCCTCTGAACGGCCACAACGATGCTAAAACCATCACCTTGACCGCCAATGACGGCAACGGCAATACGGCCAGTTGTACTTTCACCGTGACCCTTCTGGACGTGACACCGCCCAGCATCGCCTGCCCGGCCAAT
>CAZKBH010000084.1:340-13671 GCA_964550795.1 uncultured Saprospiraceae bacterium | reverse complement strand
AGGGTACGCGTATGGCGCATATTGACGGTGGGGTTCCCAATTTGACGATCGGAATTCCAGAGGCCAGCCCGTATTATTTGGGACAATTGTTTTTCTTTTTTGAAAAAGCCTGCGCCGTCAGCGGCTATATGTTGGGCGTAAACCCATTCGATCAGCCGGGAGTGGAGGCGTACAAAACAAATATGTTCCGGCTTTTGGGGAAAAAGTAGGTTTACCCACCCAACCAAACCTTAAATTCTCCGGCGCGTTCGCGGCTCACAAAAATCTCTTCGGAAGCGCTGGGGTTTAGCTCCAGCTTTAAACGCCCATTCAAATGGGGGTGGATTTTTTGAATGGCATTCAACCGAATCGTCAGTCCTCGGCTGATCCTGAAATAGTCGCGCGGGTCTAGCAGGGATTCGAGTTCTTCCAGGGTATTTTCTACAAAATACTTTTTTCCACCGAAGGTGTGGGCTTGGGTAAGGCCATCAGAAGAGCGAAAATAAGCGATTTCGGGGGCCGCAATAAAGGCCAGTTGTTGACCCGTTTTGACCAAAAAACGATCCTTATACGTTTCCGGTTTTATCAGTTTCGACAACACTTGGTAGTCCAGTGGATTTTGTCTTAATCGTTGACTATCAAACTTTTGCAGGGCAGTTTCCAGGTCTTTTGGATCAATTGGTTTGAGCAGATAATCAATCGCACTCACTTTGAAAGCCTGTATCGCGTATTGATCAAAAGCAGTGGTAAAAACGACCGGAGCCGTGATGTCCACCTGTTTAAAAATATCAAAACTCAAACCATCCGCGATCTGGATATCCATAAAGATCAGTTCCGGCATCGGGAAGGTACGCAACCAACGCACCGCTGCTTCGACGGAATCGAGGGTGTCTAAAACATGGACTGCAGGCCGGGCGGCGCTCAGCATTTTAGTGAGCCGACGTGCGGCAGGGATTTCATCTTCGATGACAAGCGTTTTCATGAAACTTTTTGCTTTTTTTGAAACAATACGGTTTTTTCTAAAGGATCATGCAACTCAATCATGGGCAACACCACGGTAAAATATTGTTGCGAGGCGATCACCTCTACGGCCTTATCGGTTAACATCCGGTACCGGTCGCGGATATTGCTCAAACCTACACCGGTGGAATCCATCACCTGATTCTTTTTTTGCAAATTATTTCGGATGATCAGGTGCCCATTTTCGCAAAAAACCTCAATGTGCAGGGGTTTTTCTACTGAAATGACGTTGTGTTTGATGGAGTTTTCAAATAACATCTGCAAAGACAGCGGCACAATTCCGTATCCCCGATTTTCCTCCGTGCACCGAACCATGACCTGCAAATTGTCCCCAAAACGTTCCTTCAATAGGAAAACATACGCGTCCAAAAACTCCAATTCTTTGCTTAAAGGAATGATTTTAGCCTCCCGACTTTCCAATACGTAGCGATACACATTGCTCAATTGCTGCAAAAAACGAACGGCCCGCTCGGGATCTTCTGGAATGAGATAGGCCAGCGTGTTCAGACTATTGAATAAAAAGTGCGGATTTACCTGATTTCGCAAGCCTTCCAATTGAGATTCAACGTTTTGTCTTTCCAGACGAGCTTTTTCAGCAACCGTGCGCTGCAATTGAATGTAAAAGGAAATGGCCTCATACAGGGTAATCACCAGGGCCGCTAAAATAAGGGAAGCGATGTATTTGACAATGTAATTGGGTTCTTTTTCATCGTTCAGACCAACTAGGTCCAAAAAATAATGAATCCCGTGGTCAATGGTAAAAAACAGGACATTAAAGCCCAAAAATACCAAAACGATCCGGTGCCCAATTTTTTCAATAGAAGGGTATCGCCACCGTACTTCACGATAAATCCATCGCATTCCAATCCAAAAGAACGTGGTGTATAACAGCGACATCGGAATACAGGCCGCAATAAAACGCCAATCCAACGCCTGGTATGCCTCTCCAAACAACAGCAAAGAGACCAAAATGCTGGCCACGGGCAGTCCCGATACAATGATCCAGCGATCATTGAAACCAGTTACTTCCTCGAAACAGGGCCTTTTTTTCATGGGTGGTTGAGGGGGTTGAGAATGTTGAGAATGTTGAGAATGTTGAGGGGGTTGAGGGGGTTGAGAATATTGAGAATGTTGTAATTGTTGAGAGAACTTCAATCTTAATAATGAAATTAGTGGAGTTTGTTAAGCCCGTAATAGTCGCTTCGTAGGGGCATTTCGAATTCTCAACCTCCTCACCCCTCTCAACCCCCTCAACCCTCTCAACCCTCTCAACCCCCTCAACCCCCTCAACCCTTTCCTAAAACTCCACCCGGTACATCAAGTCCGGGAAAAACCCAATTTGATAAGTTGTTCCCACACTGTTGCGCACTTCATTGTAGCGCATGGCAAAGATGTTTTGATTATTGGTCACGTTCTGAAAATCGAGGAAAAAAGTCTGTGAAAGCTTGCGTTTGGAACTATTGATTCGCACGCCAATTTTTACATCCCAGCGGAAATAATCGTCTAATCTTAAGCTAAATGCTTGATTTTCAATCAATATTTCGCGTCCAGCCGCCTGACTTGCCACCAAATCCACGGGCGTGTACGGGCGACCACCCGCTGCTGTAAATTTGGTATCCAGGGTCAGAAAACGCCGACCAGTATTTCCCAATTTAAATTCTCTGCCCGCCAAAACATTGGCCACATAGCCTCCGTCAAAGGCTGTGGAGCGTTCTATCCCGTCCGAACCCTTGTATTTGGAGTCAAAAAGGCTCACCGTAACGAGGCTATACCAACCCTCACTGAAAAACTTCTCGACCGTAAATTCAACCCCGATATTGGTGCCGGTGCCTTCGTTCACCAGATTGTTTTTTTCAGGAAAAATAAAATCAGCGCCTGCATTGAGCAACGCAAAACTGCTGGATCTGGATTCGATTGGAATGCGGGACAACAACTGGTAATAGGTTTCCGTCTTCACGCGCCAGGAAGCGGCGGGTTTGTAGTCCCAGCCCAACACAAAATGTTGGCTGCGGGTAAATCCCAAATCGGTGTTGGTTTCCACAGCGCTGCCATCGGGTTGGCGTTCGCGGAAGAGGAAAACAGGCAGCGGCTGTGTTTGGTGGTGCATGCCATACCCAATATTGAAGGTAGATTTTGGGGCAAATTGCCAGTTTAAGGCCACCCGTGGTTCCACCGCAAGGTCATCCGTTTTGTCAAAATATATCCCGCGCACACCTGTGTTTAGGGTCAATTTTTCGGTCATGCGCCACTGTGTTTGGGCAAAAACCTCGGCGAGATTGAAGCTTCCATCAAAATCCCGCTGTGTGAACAGGTCCGGGCGACCATCGCCATCCCCGTCAGGAATGCCTTCTCGGGTGCGGACGTAGGTGTCTAAATCCTGGCTTTGCAGCAAAAAACCCGTGCGCAGCGTAAATCGCCGATTGAGTTTATGGTTGTAAAAACTGGAAAGCCGATAAGTATTGCTGGCATCCAGCACGTCGTTGGTTTGCAGCAGACTGCCAGACGGGTCTTCCATAAATAGATCTTCGGACTCAAAACTATTACCAGAATGTGAGGCGCTCAGCACCGTTCGAATGTAGGAGCGATCATTTAGCAAAAGGTTGTGTTTGAGGCCAAAAACCCCGAATTTTGAGATATTATAGGCATTTTCATTGGGATTCGCGAACAAATCAGTGGTGTCAATTTCAGCACCCAGGAAGTCAATCGAACTGTGCCCGCCGATGCCAAAAATGCTGAACCGGCCTGCTTTGGTGTTGCCAAAATCAAGATTAAACGTCAGGTCTTTATACCTAGGGGTAGCCGCCGTGCCCACATTCAATCCGGCTGCCTGTGCAATTTCAGCAAAGGAGTGCCGGTAAGCCACCACAAACGAGCCTTTCCCCTTGCGAATAGGGCCTTCCATGGCTGCTTCCACCCCGGTAAACGCACCCACCTGGCCCATGAACTCAAAACGATCTTTGTTTCCATTGCGCAGATTGATATCGAAAACACCCGCCGTTGCGTTGCCGTATTCAGCCGGAAATGCCGAGGTTAAAAAATCGGAATTCCCGATCATATTCGGGTTCAGCGCCGAAACCGGTCCACCCGTTGTTCCCAGCGTGGAGTAGTGGTTCGGACTTGGGATAGGAACGCCCTCCAGGCGCCACAACACACCCGTTGGGGTATTTCCGCGAATAATGATGTCGTTGCGGGCATCATTACTAGCTGCAACGCCTGCAAAATTGGCCACGAGTCGTCCCACATCATTGCGGCCACCAGAGTAACGGCTTACTTCTTCCGTATTGAATTGCCGGGCAGAAATAGTTGCTAAATCATTGATTGCCTTATCTTTATCTGATTTAGCCGTAATGACTACCTCGTTCATAGAGGTAAAAGATTCCTCAATTTTGATGTTTAACAGAACCTCTTTTCCGGCCGTAACCAGGATATTTGGAACGGTTTGAGGTTCGTAGCCCAGGTAACTTACCCGAATGGTTTGGCGACCAACAGGAACGTTTTTCAGGGCAAAATTGCCTTCAGCGTCGGTGGTTGCGCCGATAGAGGTCGTTTGATCGAGCACCTGAATGGTTGCGCCGATGATGGGCGTTTCCGATTGTTTATCCAGCACAATCCCGCGCAGGGTTTGGGTTTGGGAAAACAGCAGGGTAGGGAAGAGGAAGAATGGCAGGAGTGCGGCCAAAAGCTTTGGGTTCATAGTTCGGATTCTTTTTGAATAAATGATGCACAAACATCCGCCGAGCTACGCTGCCCCCAAAATGAAAAGCCCCGGACGGCAATCCGGGGCTTTTGAACGGTAGAATTTAAGGGCTGAACGGTAGGCGGTTTTAGCGCAAAAGCGTCACATCGCCCACTCGCCGACCAATTAGTTCCCCACAAGTCACTTCGACGATATACACGTACACATCAGAAGGGGCGGGTTTCCCGCGGGAAGTGCCGTCCCAAGCAGCATTTCCGTAGCTTTCATACACTTTTTCGCCCCAACGGCTGTAAATTTCCAGTTTGCTAACCACTTCCGATCCTTCCTGTGAAACGACCCTAAAAACGTCGTTGGCACCATCGCCGTTGGGCGTAAAGGCATTCGGAATCTTCAAACTATCCGCCGAACAGGGCGGGAAAATGACAATTCTGAAAACCAATTCACCAGCACATCCATCCGCATCCGCGACCTGAAGCCGGTACTCCTGATACCCGCTTGAATCTGCTGGATAGGCAACTGTGGGGCAATTGGGGCAGGGTGGGGTAGGGGTCGGTTCCCAAACATACGTAACAAAACCGCCCGGGCCTTCCAAAGTAATAATTTGGCCAAAATCGCCAAAAATGGTATCCAATGCGGTCAAAATGGGCAATTCTTTGGCGGTCACCGAGATACAGTGGATGCTGTCGCAGCCATTGAACGCGGGAAATATTTGACAGATTTCCCCACTTTCCGTAAACAAGCTATCCCAAATCAACAACGAATCCCCGACACAAAAAACCTGGATCTCCTCCGTTTCAGGCTTCGGAAGCACGGTCAGGGTTTGTAAAATGGTACTGTCGCAGCCGTTCGCTCCAGGAAAAACAAGCTGGTAAGTGCCGGGCGTGGAAGTGTTAGTGCCCAGAATTTCCACCGCTTCTCCTGCGCAGGTCACGAGGCCCGGCAATTGCAGGGTGTCTGCATTTAGCACCGTGATTTCAGTCGTGTCGCTGGCCGTACAACCATTTGAAAATGTGATGGTTACGGAATACGCGGCGCTCATGGAAGCTTGGACCGTCTGACTTTGTTGCGTTGGATTTTGTATGCCGGGGCCTTGCCAAACGTACCCGGTTCCTGCTGGACTGGCCGTTAAAACGCTGGAATTGCCCTCACAAAGCGTGGCATTTTCAGTCGTAATTTGCGCAAAAGCACCAAAGGAAACCTCAAATCGGTGCTCAATGCTGCATGCATCCGAAGTTTCTGTTAAAATCAGGGTCTGTGGCGTTCCGGCAGGCGTATTCACATCAGGTGTAAAAGTGGTATTGGGGCAGCTCGTACAACTCAGTCCCGGCGCTGTTTCCCAGGTGTACGTAAAACCAGATTGTTCGAGAACTCCCAGCGAAGTGGATTGTAAGTTGCAGAAAATCAACGCAGTATGTTGGAGCGTCACATTTTCCAGCAAATAAAACTGGTCTTCGCAGGCGCAATTTTCTTCCGCAGGAATCACCCAGAGCAGACCACATAATTGCGTAGAATCAAGTCCCGCCAGGTTGCCGCTGAGCTGAACGGAGGCACCAACCGCAATCGGGACATCAGTCTGGAGTGTTTCCAGCAGCACATCGTTGCTTGAAAGGGTGCCATTTCCGTCTAAATCCCGCCAGATTTGAGCCGTTGCACCATTGGCCAGGACGTTCCCGGTATTGGTAATCGTTATCCCGCCCTGCACCAAGCCGTTTTCGATGGATAAATTTGCATTCACAATGGCGAGTTGAGGATGCTCCAGACTGATGTTCCGATTGGCCTCTCCGGTGGACAAATACACGGGACACAGCGCACCCAAACTTTGACAAAATGTCTCGGTACGCACACGGGTTTGTACCAATAATAGTGGGTCGTTGCAGCCAGCGCTGGCCCCAAAAAGCACTTGAAACCCGAATTTCATCAGTCCTCCACCTTGCAAAATCGGCAATGCGACCTGAAAACCCTGTGCATTAAACGTCACTGGCCCAGCAGGTGCATTTACGCCCGGGACGTAAGAATTAGAAAATAAAGAAACACCCTCCGGCAGCAAAACATACACACTATCGCCCGGTGATGGGGTCCCCAAAATATTCAAGCTCACCTCAAAACTTTGCGCGTCACCACAGGTATTTGCCGGATTCCCGATGGCTTGAATGCTTAACTGAACCTCATAATCTGGTTCTAATCCGTTGATACCCAATACTTCCCCCGGCTTATTGAGGGTGTTTGCAGGGCGACCACAGGCTTCTATTCCGCTCGTGCCATAAATAAGCTGGGTATTGGCCACAAAACCACATTCAGCGAGGGTTCTGAAACGGATGCGCAAGGCATTCTGTGGACTCAAATCCACGCCTGGCAGGCCATTCGTCGCCAACATCGGCAGCACGGAATTGATGTCCCACTGATAAAGGTTGGCCGCAATCATGTTTGGGTCAGCAATGCTCACCCAGGGCGCGCCTTCCGGGTAAGATATTTGGCAACTGCCTGATACGATTTGTAATCCGGGAGGGAGTTTTAACGATGCGTCGAGATCATACACATATCCAGTTTTGGCGTTGTAAATTTCAAATTCGAAATACTCCGAGCTATCACATAGCACAAATGACGCGGGTTCTTGCAAGATGTCCAACTCTAGTTCTGGGAGTTCCAGATTCATTTGTATTAAAAGCGTCTTCGAGACTGGATAGGGGAGAGCATCCCCAGCCGAAAATCAGGAGCAAAGAATCCGTTTCACAAGAAATATTTTGACCTTTTAAACGGAAACTTCGTTGTGAAAATCCATTGATTGTACCAAGATTAAAGAGGTTATTTGCTCCTGTAATAGGTTGATTTTGAGGCAGTTGAAAAAGTTCAATCGCGTTAATTTGGCCGGAAGGTGATACCACAGCAATCCAACTCGCTGGCGCAGAGGGCACCAGTACATTTTTCAAATCCAAATCAATTTCAAAACTTCGGGAGGGGGAATAAAGGATGAGATCGTCGGTGAGCAGCTGTAATTTGGGGGTATTTGAAAAGAATCCAATGTTGTTTTTGAAGGAGTCTAGCACCGTCATTTGATCGCCGTTTAAACAACCTGTAAAACCAGTTTGGATAAGCTGTTTGGAGCTGTCGGGAAGTTCAAACTTACAATTTGGTTTAAAACTTAAACGGGTACGCAGGGTAAAACCCTCATCCAGCAAAGTCTCAAATGCAGGCGCAAAATCAATGTCAACGAAGCCAGGTTGTTGGGCAAAGGGCAAGGGCAGGTTGTTATAAACAATCACACTATCCTGCAAGGTCAGATACTCCAACTGCGCGGAGGCGAGTTCCAATCCGGCCGATGTGGTCAATTGATAATCAGAAATGGAAGCTAGGGGCCGAACTTCAAAAGGGAACATATTTTCCCGCGCAATCCGCATGGAATAACGGAATTTCCGGACCTCTGTAGAATTTTCGCAGGGCTTGATGCTGTGGGTATTGGGCGACAATTCCTTTTTCCAGCCGGAATACTGGAGTTTTTTATGGGGTTGCTGATTCCAGGCGTACAGGATGCCACCACGGCTGCTTGCTGTTCGGAAACCCACCAGTGGAGGGTCTGGATGGTTGGTTGAATTTGGTTTGAAATTGAGATCCAGTTTGTAATCGGAGAAAATGAAAATGGAATCGCCCAACCCCAAGGCAGGTCGGGGCAAACAACCCGCTGCAAACAGATTAGGCAATGAAAACAAGAAATTATCTCGTTGGCTGGCCACATCGTCAACGGGGACCAGTGGGAACGCGTTGGGATTTACCAGTTGAAAGTAATTCTTATCCTTGTTTTGTCTCGTTTGAACGATACAAGTTGCTTCCGTTCCATCGGAATAGCGCACTCGAATGGTGTTTTGAAGGAATCTAAATTTTTCGGCATCGGCAAAGGTCTCTCTGGCGGTCGTTGTGAGGAAGGTATCGTTGTCGTTCATGCCCATATCGCTGCCCACTATTTCATGCCAAATCAGGCGCACGATGGTATCTACTGAAACTGCCGAATCCACCACCGCGCAGTACTCCACGCGCAGGGTATCACCGGCCAAAAAACGATCTCTTCTCGCCTGGTTTCCAGCTAGCGACAAAGGAAGGTCCGCTGTTCGATCATCCTGGCTATCCTCAAATCCCAGATTGAGCCGATAAACATCCCACCAGTCTTTCAAACCCGGAACAGGAATGTTAGGGATGATCTCCGTAGAATCCCCGCCTCCGTTGTCGCCATTGGGTTTGCAATCCAGATTAACGGCAATTAATTGTTCTGTACAAGTATTGATGCCGCAGGTTTGCTCCGTTTGGAGGCTCGGAGTCCAATATGTATTGTTTTTTAAGTTTAAAAAACAGCAATATTCCGTGTACACGATGTCGGTATTTGCGAGGTCTGGAAGATCCAGGCACACGATACTGGTGTCACAATCATACCGAAGACAAAAATTCATGACCAGCGAATCAAAGGCGAGGGGCGTGGCCCATGCGAAGTGCAGGTTTTGGCCGCCTTCTGTCAAGGGAGTAATTTCAAGCAAAGTTGACGGCGAATTACCCAACAGGGTTCCGCAGGAATCCTCCAGCGTGATTCCGAGGGGCAAAACAAGGTTTAAATGCCAAAAACCATCTTCAATCAAATATTTTCCCACTGCTTCATACGAGAATGGGTAGCTGTTCCCGCTGTCCAAGCAAGCTCCAACCAAAGATTTTAATTCCCCCCTTACCCCATAACCATCTTCTGGAATAATCTTCGTAGAACCGGATACAAAACCATTGACCGGGCAGTCTTTTCTGTAAAAATAATCCGCCTGAAAAGCAGGTTGTACTTGTTCACAAGGCTCTACGCATGTAATTACATCAAACAAAAACGACAAGGAATCCCCAGAGGCAATGAGGGGAAATACAAAGGAGCCGGATAGCAATTCTGCGCGCTGGCATTCGATCAAAAAAGTTGGTTGTGTGATATTTGCCGGAAAAGGTGTACTCCCATTACCATCCAATATTCGGAAAGAATTGGCCACGATACCCGCCTGGCCAAGCGCTTCTGTCTGCGTAAGGTTAAAAATGACATTGATGGCGGCAGCTTTTCCTGTGTTCTTGATTTTAAAGCCCATAACCGCAGGAGCATCGCCACAATAGTCTATCGGCGGCGACCAGATGGGGTCAAAAATCAGCTCGGGCACCTGCGTGGAGGGCAAAATTTGAATCGTAGCCACCGTACTGTCGTACCGACAAACCTCGCCGCCACAACCCCAGCCAACGCGCAAAAGAGATGAATTAGTAAAGCTGGGAATGCCACAGGAATTGAGGATGATTCTTTCCGTAAAACAAACGATTTCGTTTTGGTCGAGCCAGAGGTCTCCATTGCCCACGGTTGTGAAAAAACCGCCTCCAAATTCGGCAGAAAACAAGGTCAGCCCGTTGATTTGGCTACTTGCAGATTCCACCGAAACATCGAATCCTTCCAGGTGATTATCCTCAAAATACAAGCTCCCAATTTTGCCCAAACGCGTGTTTTCCACACAAATCGTACGCAACAAAGTGTCACCACGCTCTCCGGAAAGTACTTGCCCACTGATACTTTTGATTACAATAGCGCCAGTTTCCACGGGAATGGAACTGGTATTCACTTGTTCGTTTCCAAGCGGGGAATTAACCAAAATTTGAACCACGAACAACTGACCAGCATCTAGAATATCTGCTGCGGAACAGTCGGCCTGCAGTAAAACTTGAATCGTAACAGATTGATTTACAGGTATATCTGGCAGTCCAAAAACGGGGCTGGAGAGGTTTGATATGTTTTGCTGACTAGCTCCGGCAGCGGTGTTTGCCACATAAGTAAGCCCGGCGGGCAGGCCCAGATTCAGGGTCGCTGCGTTGAGGGGCACGGCAGTGTTGTTCTGCACCGTCACCGTAAAAGTATCGGTGCTACATACAAACAGCGCGTCGCAATTGGTATAGGAAATCTGAATGTTTTGGGCTGAAAGGAAAATAGGAAAAGTGCTCATTAGTGTAATGAGCGTGTAGCATTTAGGGTGTTTCATAGGCAGTAATTGTATTAAAAATTCTCCGCCAATGTACTGCAATATTGGTGCGACTTTATGTGACTTGTCGCCTATCTTCCCTAAATTATACTGGGATTCTTGTGATTAATGTGATTGAGTGAGGCCAATGCCTGATTTTGAGATGATTATGATCCAAAACGACCTCTGAGAGGTCAAACGTTTGCAGGGTAGGGGAGTGGCACACTTTCTTGAAGCCTCTCGCTAATACCCCAGTATTTTCAGCATCGAATCAGAATCCTGTTCCTTAAAAATTTCCCAATCTACAAACTCGCCGTAGTAGTTTTTGTCAATCAAGATGTGTTTGGGTGCGGGGAGCAGACAGTGTTTCAATCCGCCATAGCCACTCAAAGCTTCCTGATAGGCCCCCGTGTGAAAAAAGCCGAGGTACAGTGGCTCATCCTTTTCAATATCATAAGAGGGTAGATACACCTGATTGATATGCGCTTCTGAGTTGTAATAATCCGCATTATCACAACTAATTCCGCCGATATTGACCCGTTGATATTCCTTTTGCCAATGGTTCAAAGGCAACAAAATAAAACGTTCTTTAATGCCCCAACTATCTGGTAATGTGTTGATTAGAGAATTATCCAGCATGTACCATTCTTCGGAATCATTCTGCTGTTTTTTGCCAATGACCGAAAAAATGGTGGCACCGCTTTCGCCCACGGTATATTTACCAAATTCTGAATATATATCTGGTTCCGGCACACCCTCACTGTCGCAGGCTTCTTTGATCATGCGGACGATTTCGCTGACCATGTAAGGGTAATCATATTCAAAACCCAGCGAATTTCGGATTGGCATGCCGCCGCCGATATTGAAACAAGATAGGGTAGGGCAGACCTTCCGCAATTGGCAGTAGGTTTTGATGCCTTTTTTCAGCTCACTCCAGTAATACAAAGTGTCTTTTATGCCAATATCCACGAAAAAGTGGAGCATTTTCAGCTCAAATTTGGGATTTGTAGCCACTTTTTCCTCATAAAAGGACAGGATTTCACTCTGCCGTATGCCTAATCGGGAGGTATAAAACTCAAAATTTGGCTCTTCCTCCGTGGCCATGCGCAAGCCAATCGGGTGCGTGCCGCTTTTGAGCATGGCATCGTACATCACCAATTCCTCGGCGTTGTCCACCACGGGGAGCACGTTGGTAAACCCTTCGTTGATGAGCCCCACAATCCGTTCAGCGTATTGAAGCGGTTTGTAGCCGTTGTTGACAATCGTGGTGCCTTTGTTGATTTTGCCCTGTTTGTAGAGCTTCCAGATCAAATCAATGTCAAAGGCCGAAGAGGTTTCCAGCTGCGTACCATTTTCCAAAACCTCATTCAAAATGAAGGAAAAGTGTGAACTTTTGGTGCAGTAGCAATAGATGTATTTTCCGTTGTAATTGTGCCGCTGAATGGCGTCGCGAAAGAGTTTCCGAGCGGTCTGAATTTTTTCGCCGATTTTGGGCAAATAGGTCAATTTGAGTGGTGTGCCATATCTTTTGACAAGATCGTACACATCAATTTCATTGAACAATAGGCGGTTGTTTCTCAGGCTGAATCCGTCTTGGGGGAAATCAAACGTCTGGGCTACGAGGTCGTGGTAAGTGTTTTTCATTGAAAAACAGACAAATGCAAAAAGTGATTGATGATAGAATGTGCAAATGTAGTCGCTTTGCAACAAGACCGACTCCAGAGTTTTTGATTCTGTGCAAATGATTCGGGAAATTCCTAAAAAAAAGTGGTTGCTGGAATGGATTATTTGCGGCCCTGTAACACGTTCTTCTGGACTTGTTTTTTCATTCTATTTAACATAATATAAATTATAGAAAATAAATGCAGAGGAATTTCAACCAGAGAACCAGATTTAAGGTTACAAGATGTAACGTGCGCTTTGTTCGCATGACACCGATTAAATCGTAGCCGTGGCATTATCCGACATGAAAATGCCACGGCTACGCCGTTCCTATCCTCCAAAACGCCCCTTGGGGCTACTAAAATGTCACGGCTACGCCGTTTTGATATGGACTTTTTTTTACTTCTGTCTAGCTGCCCGCACCACGAAAAAAGCTAAAAACAGGAAACACACCACCCCAAGAATATTGTACCCATTTTGGCCAATGGAAGCGACAATGCCATGCTCCAGGTTAACTTTTTCCAGACCGGCTGCAGTGCCGTCAGAAGCCTGAAAAAGCGCTACAATTACGCCCGCCAACGCGCCTCCAGCCACTAAACCGGTGGCAAAAAGACTTCCTTTCCCAAGTTCAGAATCCTCCGACTGCTCCCCTTTTCGTTTCGCCCACCAGTCTGTCAGACCCTTCAAAGCGCCGCCAAACCAGATAGGCAAGGTGGTGCTCAGCGGCAGGTAAAGTCCTACCGCAAAAGAGAGCGATTTTACCCCGCAAAGCTCCATGGTAACCGCAATAAACAGCCCTACCAACACAAATTGCCAGTCAAGATTGAAGGAAAGTAACCCTTTAATCAGCGTGGCCATTAAGGTCGCTTGTGGCGCGTTGAATTTTTCCCCAATGGCGTGTTCGATGCCCATTGCGCGCATTTCTGCCGTCGGATTGTCGAGAAATAGTACCGTGGCCCCAATGACCA
>CAZKBH010000084.1:0-330 GCA_964550795.1 uncultured Saprospiraceae bacterium | reverse complement strand
AATTTGCTGATAACGAGGCGTTGCACCGATCAAATAACCCGTTTTTAGGTCCTGAGAAGTCGCCCCTGCATTGGCGGCCGCAATACAAACCATACTACCCACTACCAGCGCCATGGGCTCAAAAACCTTACCGGTCCACCCTACCCCAATGAAAACCAAGGCAGTCCCCATGATGGTCGCAATCGTCATGCCGGAAATAGGACTGTTGCTACTGCCAATGATACCTACAATTCGGCTGGCCACGGTGACAAAGAAAAAACCAAAAATAATGACCAATACCCCGATCAACAGCTTGCTCATAATACCTTCTCCGGGAATGCTTGGCAAAAC
>CAZKBH010000083.1:0-13794 GCA_964550795.1 uncultured Saprospiraceae bacterium | reverse complement strand
GGAGGGAGCGCCTTTTTTGACAGGACGAAAAACGACGGAATGCTGCAAAAAACGCGGGAAAGACCTATGGTTTCACCGCCCCCATATCCCCAATCGCAATAAACCCGGCCCAAAAAAACGGGTGCATCGCATCGCCGCCGCCTGCTCTGTTTTTGGCCAAAAAATCGAGTTTGGCTTGTTGTAGTGCCGCATCTTTGGTTTTGCCCGATTTTAAATGCTGGTAAAAATCCACCAGCAGGTCTTTGGTTTTTGAATCGTCCACTTTCCAGAGGGAGGTAACGATACTTTTCGCGCCTGCATAGGCAAAAGCCCTGGCCAGACTGACAATGCCCTCGCCACGCCGGAGTTTCCCGATGCCCGTTTCACAGGCGGAAAGCACCACGAGTTCGGCGTTTAACTCGAGGTTGTAAAGGTCGCGGGCGTAGAGTTTGTCGTAGTCCTGCGGGTTGTTGGCTGCTCCGAGCGCGAGGTAGGCGTAGTCGCCCACGCGGTCGTCGGCTTTGCCGTGGGTACTGAGGTGCAGGATTTGGTATTGATCGGTCAGGGTTTGAAAGGTATCCAGCGAGGCTGCTGCGCCATAAATGGGCATTCCATTCCAAATTTTGGAGATCAGGGCGGCTTCATCCCCACTTGCCGGGAGGGTGCCCAGTGAATCGCGCAGGGCAAATAACTCGGTAGTGTCCACGCGGGCATTGAGGGTATTTAGATCTCCCCGAAAGAAAGGAGCGAGGGCGAGGACAGTTTTTTGGGACTTTTTTCGGTGATGTTTTTCCCGCATTTCGCGGAGTAGAGTGGCGGAATAGCAGTAACTGATTTGATGTTCGTTGAGCAGAAAAGGGTAGGAAGCAAAGTTCCCTTTTCGGCCAGGCGCCTTGGTGAGCAGCGTTTCGAACGGAATATAGCCCAGTACGCCGTCGGGGATGATGATGAGCTCCGGGCTTAGTTTGGTTTTGACCGGGGCGATCAATTTTTCGTAGAGCGCTTGGGCCGCATGGGTATAGTTGTGGATTGTTTTTGCTTCCAGGCTGGGCGTTTTTTGGGTTATTGGCAGGGTGTGGTAGCCATAAATGCCGTGTCGGGTCAGGCTGTCCACCCAGCGCTCTAAAGGGAAGTCTTTTTTGATTTCCTGGACTTCTAAGTGGTTTTTTTGGACCAAAAAAAGGAAAATACTGCTGTCGCCCAACACATATTGGAGCATGGTTTGTTGGTGCGAAAGGCTTTGTTGCACCTCCTCGATACTGGCGGTTTTTAGCCCGTATTTGGCCTGGTAATATTGCGGATAATCGCTTTCAAACCGTTGGATGAGGGTTTCGTGGGTACGTTTGAGGTCGAAAAGTTTACTCCCGATGGCTAGTACGGTGGAATCTGTTTCGCTGATTCCGCTGCTCAGTTTTTCTTGTTTTCGCTTATCGAAATAGGCGATTTCCACGCGCAGATCATATTCCTGAACCAGAAGGCTGTCCGGGATGCCGGCAATGTGAAGCGCATCGGCTTCCTGCATGGCCTCATAAAGCAGATAAGCCTTGGAGCGCTCGGCGTAGTCGAAGGATTCGTGCAGGTAGTGGATGCTGTCGGTGAGGGCGAAGAGGAGTTGGTTGGTGGCGATGGCGTTGGAGGATATTTCGGCGGCAGCGGCGGCTAGTGGAGATTTTGACGCTGAAGAGACGGTTTTTGAGAGCTGATTAAGACCAGTGAAAGCGGATCTGAAACAAACAGCAGATTCCGTTAAATAGGATAATATTTGGGTGTTTTGATACTGCGCATTTTTTAGGATACCCTTTTTGGCAAGGGTTTGAAGTTTTGCAGAGATGAGTACAGGGGAGTCGTTAGACTGATATGAGTTTAGTATTTCTAGAGCCTCATTGTAGTATAAAGTAGCGCTATCAAATTTTCCTAGATAAACATAAATGTCGCCTAAATTATTGATCGGCGTCACCAAATCAGGGTGACTTTTGCCAAAAATGGTAGATTTTAATGCAATGGCAGCTCGAGTGCTAATCTCAGCTGCCCGATAATTTTTTAAACTGACATTGTAACTTCCAATATTTGTTAGGATAGATGCTTTATAGAATTTTTGGATAGTTGTATCCTCCTCGCACAATGCTAAAGCTTTGTTCAAATAATTTAGACTGGCAGTGTAATCGCCTAGTCTAGTCAGTACATTGCTGATATTGTTGTATGATTGAATTCTATCTCTACTATTGTTTTGTAAGGAGTCCCGAATGGTGATGGCATTTTGATGGTATTCAATGGCTTTCTCATATTCAAATAGCCCTTGGTAGCAAATACCTATGTTATTTAAAATTAGAGCGTAATCCTCATGTTTCTGTCCTGTCCTAGAAGCAGTTATCTCCATAGATTTCTCGTGCAATGGAATTGCTTTTGCATAGTCTTCATTGACAGAATAGCAGTTGGCTAGATTAACCAATGCAAATGACATTGTTAGGGATTGTTTTGCTCCAATCCGCTCACAAATTCTGATAGCTTTTTCAGCATACAGGGCTGATTCTCTGAGCAAACCCTGTAAAAAAGCAACTCGAGACATGCTGTTATACACACCAGCCATGTCTGGGCTAAAATGCTTGTTCTGATATTCAAGAATACTCACCGACATACCCAAGTACTCGAGCGCAGTCATGTATTCTTCCAAATCTCGATAACAACTTGCGATGTTATTATAAATAACAGATACTCTGTTGTGTTGTGCTCCCACAAGAATTTTGGTGACTCTGACCGCTTCTAAGAATGCGGCAAGGGCTTCCGCTGTCTTCCACTGTCTGAACTTTACATAACCAATCGCATACCAGGCATCAGAAATACCTGAATGGCCTGCATCACCCAGCAGCGCTGTGTAGATAGCCTTTGCACTGTCCGATTTGATCAAAACTTCATCATACGCGCGATTCATTACTAGGCGATGAATTTCTAGGATCAATTCATTCGCCCTCACCGTATCCGCCATCGTATATACTTCCGCACTTCCCTCCTCTTGCGCAGCAATATCCGTGCTCCCCAGCAGAAAAGTCAGAACGAAGAGGATACCAATTTTTGTGAGCAGAAATGACCGCATAAACATCTGATTTATAGTGTAAAAAGAGCCGCAAAATAGCAAGTGTCAAAATTTTCCAAAATTAATTTTTTGCTCCCTGGGCACCTCTTCTGAAAAAACGGCCACTAATGTGCAAATGGTTTCCATGTTCATACTACTGTACATTTTTGTTTTGCTACCAGACCTATAAGGTTTTTGGAAACCTTATAGGTCTCGATTTCTGAAATTGTCCAGTAGTACAGATTCATGATACCATTGGGATTTAACAAGACATACATCACCCACCAATTTTTCTTCAACGTATGCGCACACTACAAAAATACCTCGCACTGACCGCCTTCCTCCTGGTCTCCGCATTGCTTCAAGCTCAAACCACCGACGAAGACCTTCAAAACGTCCTTTACAAATTAGACCACGGTGAATCCGTCGAGCATATCCTGATCAACCTCAGCGATATAAATTTTGCCACAGGGACGGCTACGCTAGCATCGGGGGCAAAAGGTTACCTCGACCAAGTAGCCAAACTCCTGCGCTCGGTGCCTAACATGAACCTGATGATCAAAGGACATGCAGATAATACAGGCTCGGCAACGGTCAACGAACGGCTCTCAACCGAGCGGGCTGCTGCTGTTCAAAACTATCTGATTCAACAAAATATCTCCGCAAACCGCCTCAAATCGCAGGGCTATGGCAGCAGTCTGCCAGTGTCTGAAAACACAAGCGCGGAAGGACGGGCAAAGAATCGTCGGGTAGAGTTGGAAATCCTAAAAACTGAATCCGTGAAAGCACTTCAGGATGTCATTGTGATGCGCAATGGCGAGCGGGTGGGGGCAATTGTGCGCAATTACGACCGAAATCAAATCACCTACCGCCAATTCAGCGATGCTGCCGAGCAAAAGGTTGCAAGCGCCCGAGTGGAAAAAATCATCTTCGCAGATGGCCGGGAAGTTTGGTTCGACCAACCCAATACCCCTGCCAAACCTGAAACAAAATCCAAAAGAGCGTTGAATTTCAGGCCCTTCGCTGAATCAAAATCGTTCCACCCCGGACAGTTTGTGCTCGGCCTTGGCATAGGCGTAGAAAACAACATTGGCATTAGGTATCGCGATCACAAAGTTGGACTCCCGCCTGTTTGGATGGTTGCAGAGCTGCCCTTAAAACACAATGTCGGGGTTGGAATTGCTGGGGGCGCCATGACTTGGCAACCCAAGCAAAGCGAAAGCACCTCGGAGTTCCTGTATTACAGTGTTGCGCCTCGGGTGGCTTATCACTTCAATTTAGGCCAAAGTGTTGATCTCTATACAGGCCTGGCGATTACCGCTCGGTTCATCAAGCTAGAGGCGATTCGCCCGGGAGCCGATCCGGTCGTAATTACCAATCATCGGATTGATGCAGGGCTTTTTGGCGGTATCCGTTACTACTTTAACCAGTTCCTGGGCATTTACGGCGAATATGGCAACGATAATGTAGCCTGCGCTCGCCTTGGACTTTCCCTCCGTTTCTGAACGGCATCTTTTCTATCCACTTTTTCAATCACCAATTCCTGATAGCGGCATTGTTCCGCTGCGGGATTAAATATCCTACTGTCATGAAAAATCTATTTGGCTTTCTGCTCTGCGCCTTACTTCTTTCCTCTTGCTGCAAAGACTATTCAGACCTCATTCCGGGTCAGGATTTTATCCCAAATGATGTGCTTAAAGCCATCGAAGACAACGGGCATATCATTTATGATGGTTACACTCCCCCTGCGCTGGATGGGAAATATTTGATGTCACCGTCTGTATTAGTGAGCAGCAATTTTGACGATCCATATCTTCCTGGACACTTGTTTGTAGATGGAGTAATTGAATTTTCCGACTTTGATCCACAGGCTTTAACGCTCAAAGTTACCATCGCTGAAGGAGGTTTGCAGGGAGTGGGTTATGGCAGTTTCATCTCCGGGAACGGCAACAACTTTACCGTGTATGTCAAAGTAGAGGCTAAAGATTTGAGTGGACATGAATTGTTGCAAACGGAAGTCTATTCCGGGACGCTGGAACCGGGTGGTATCCGCAATCTCCAACGTTCACTTTTTATGGTTGATGACCATGGCGACCCAAACGATGAATATATCGGGAATGGCCAAGGCCGTTTGGCCAAAGACAGCGATGGTTTTTCAGAAAAAATTTGAATTGGTTGGGCACCTGATGCTTCAATAGTGGTACTAAAGTTCAAAAGCATTCAATTTCTAACAATTTCAAACTTTCAGGCGTATGGATACTCTGCAATGGCTTCTCAACAAAATTACGCAATACCTCGCTGACCTTTTCTATGCATTATTAACCTACGGGGTGTCTTTTGGGTTGTTAGGGTTGTTTCTGGGGATCACCTTGGTCATTATTGGCAGCAAAAGTGGCTATTTTCGTCGCTCAAGCGGATTGTGGAAAGTGCTCGCAGCGATCAATTATGTGTATATTCCGCTGGTTTTGGCTTCGATGGGGGCATTTTGGGGTACGATTTACGGGGCACATCGCAGCGCCAACCAATTGATAGAGAACAATGCAAAACCACTGGCGGAATATGGCGGAATCTATTGGAATCAAGCCATTGCTATAGTTCCTGAAATTCCCTGGGAACAACACCGTGACAAAACCCTGGCCGAAATTTTAGCCGTAGAGATGGCAAAAAGATTGGGGACGGTCCCGGATACGGAGGTTCATGATTATTTTGTAAAGGTAAACGTGGCCGTAGTGGAGCACTTGCTACAGGAAGCGGATATACCAAGCAGTCTGCGTGATCCGCTCACGATTATACGTACACTACAAAACAAACGATTGCCAAGCAATGTATTCATCGGTTTGCCTCGAACCATACTTGCGCGTAGCGATGATTTTTTCAGTTTAAAATACGCCTGGGTTTTTGGGCTGTTTTTGCCCTTTTTATTGTTGCCCGTGGCGGAATATCTGGTATTTCGATTGTTTGGCGGGCCGAAATTGCTGCGGTATCCAGCTACGCCCAATGGCCCCCTCCAAACCCCTGAACCAATCCCTACGCAAGACATGCCATTAACTGTGGCTGCTGAGCCGACCCTGAACGTTCGTACAACGCTTGAAACAGCGGGCGCCGACGTGTCAACATTGAAGGAAGTACCTGAAACAGCCAGCAATTTTTCTGCTGTACCCACACAAACACCTCCTCCAGTGGAGATTCCAGAACTTCCTCAAACCCAAACGGAAGATAAGCCAGCCTTTGTGGCAGCTGCTCCCTCGCCTGCTCCAATGGCACATTCCACTATCACAACATCATCCACTCAAACACCACCTGTAGTCATGCAACAGAATCAGCCATTATTCGCCCCTTCAACCCCTTCTCAGTCAGGTGCAGCCCTGAAACAGCCCGACTCAAGTACTGCCGTCACGTATATTTTGGGCGGTGCACTGTTACAATTGTACGCGGGTATCGGGACTGGATGGATAGCCCTTTTTATCGCAATTTTTGGCTTTGCTATCTTCTATTTGGGTCTGGACAAACTGAAGGATGGCCTGGATGCTGTTGGGCAATCGGCTGCAAAATTGCTTAAGATCGCGGCTATTATCGGCGTATTTTCCAGCTTGATTGATTTTATTCCATTATTTGGCCTAATCGCGTCTTTGGGATATATCGCCGCCTTTGTACTAGAATTAGTGGCGTATTTGAAGCTGCGGGACTCTCGTACCATTGGGTCAACCGGTAAAAGTGGCGCAACATTTCTGCTCATAGCCATGATACTGGCTGTTTTACAGGCGCTCTTAGGTTTACTTCCTTTTATCGGTGGATATCTTGCTGCTCCCCTCGGATTGGCCGCCTTGATGCTGGTGTTTTTTGGGTGGGTACGGGTGCAGGCGGGAATGATTGGAGAGGTTAATGCCTCCTTATCCAACAGGCAGGGATAGGGTAATGGACTGCTGACTTTCAAGTAATCAACTAAATTGCTACATAAACAATTCATTCCTATGAAAAATTTAAGTTTGCTGCTCACATTATGGATTGTGATGCTGATCACACCTGCGATGGCTCAAGCCACCCTCTTTTTTGATGACTTTGAAACGGGTCAATTCAACCCCCAATGGACACCCCTGCCAAACCTCAATGGAATCAATGGCGTGGTGGAAGTGGCTTCTGGTACAGCCTACTCTGGTCAATACGCTGCCTGGCTCGGCAAAACCTCCGATGCAGGTGGCTTGACCACCAATGCCCTCGACCTCCGGCTGAATCTTCAAGGCCAAACCAAGGTAGAAATGACTTTTTGGATTTATGACAACAGCGACGAAATCCACGCGGAAGACGGCCTTTATTTCAGCGACAACAATGGTGTTACATTCGTAAAAGTGCTGGATTTTAGGCCTAATGATTGGTGTGACTATGAATGGGGACAATTCCCGCCCATAGAAGTACACAAACTTGCGGCGCAACATGGCCTGACGCTCAACAGCCAGTTTGTCATCCGTTTTCAACAGCGCGGGGAGCGGGATTTTTCTGGAAGTGCAGATGGGCTTGGACTCGACGATGTGAACGTGTATGTTCCATGTACAGCTTATTTTCCTGTGACGGCTAATAACTCCTTTTATGACGATTTTGAAACTGGCAAGCTCGAATGCAACTGGGCTTGGCGATTTGCATCCGCTACCAACACCTTGGCAGCAGTGCCAACAAGGCCTTCTAATTTTGTGAGTGTAATTTCAAACACAGCCTATACGGGTCAGTACGCGGTTGCAATGGGTAAAACCTGTGATGACGGATTCGCAACCAATGCGCTTGATTTGCACCTCAATCTTCAAGGGCTTTCAAATGTGGAAATGACTTTTTGGCTGTACGACAACAATGACGATACTCAGGTGGACGACGGAATCTATTTCAGCGATAACGGCGGTGTTACCTTTAAAAAGGTGTTTGATTTTCGACCGTCGGACTATTGTGACTACCAGTATGGGGAATTTCCGCCGCTGCGCATCCAGGAATTGGCTGCAAAAAATGGCCTTTCGCTCACCAATCAATTTATTATCCGATTCCAGCAACATGATGATCTGGACTTTTCCGGCAGTCCGGATGGTCTAATATTGGATGATATTAAGGTGTATGTTCCATGCACGGAGTATTTTCAAGTTAGCGAAAACAACGATTTTTTTGACGATTTTGAAACTGGGAATTTGGGCTGTAACTGGGCTTGGCGCTTTGCAGACGCCACCAATACCCTGGCAGCCGTGCCAACACGGCCATCCAATATTGTGGAAGTCATTTCCACCATCGCTTTTTCCGGGCAATACTCGGTCGCTATGGGAAAAAGTTGTGACGATGGGTTTGCGACCAATGCCCTTGACCTGCATCTGAATCTCCAAGGCCAAACAAAAGTGGAATTAAGCTTCCGCATTTACGACTACAACGATGAAACCCAGATAGATGATGGAATCTATTTCAGCGATAATGGTGGCATCTCCTTTAAAAAAGTGTTTGATTTTAGACCTTCAGACTGGTGCGACTACGAATATGGTATCCTGCCACCGCTGCAAGTACATGAATTAGCGGCAAAAAATGGGCTATCGCTCACCAGTCAGTTTATTATCAGGTTTCAACAACACGATGATCTGGATTTCTCCGGCAGCCCTGACGGGTTGATCCTCGACGACGTTCATGTTTATATACCTGATCTCATTTATGCCTCCCTGCCGTTTTACGACGGTTTTGAAACAGGCGATTTACAACCCATGTGGGCTAGACGTTTTGCAGACCAGACCGCACTGCCCGCCACAAACGTGACTCGGCCATCTAACCTCGTGGAAGTATTTGCTAACACAGGAAATACGGGCCAATATGCAGTGTCTATGGGGAAAATTTGTGACGACGGCTTTGCCACGAATGCGCTGGATCTGCACCTCAACCTAAACTGGGCCAGCAGTGCGCAACTCAGCTTCTGGATCAATGTCTGGGCCGAAGAAACACACATTCAGGATGGTATCTGGATTTCAGACAACGGAGGCACAACGTTCACAAAAGTGTACAGTTTCGATTTTGACACCAATGAAGATTACGAGTATTATCAAATCCAGCTGGACTTGGGCGCGCTGGCAAATACTTACGACTTTGGTCTTAGTGACCAGTTCATCATTCGTTTCCAACAACACGATGATCAGGACTTTTCCGGCCAGCCTGACGGGTATTTTTTAGATGATATCAACGTAACCGGCACATTTAGCAACACTACATCTGCCGGGCAGCCAAGTCTTGTCCATATCTTTCCCAACCCAGCACGTGATGTACTTGCTGTAAGTGGCCTCCCGACTCAATCAACCACTTTTCAGGTATACGACGCACAGGGTAGCATCGTCCAATCAGGACAGGTGAATGGTGATTTCCAACTGGAAACCAACACTTTATCGCCTGGCCTGTACTTCGTGGAATGTCGGCAGGGAGCGGGTGTGTGGCAAGGGCGGTTTGTGAAGTTGTAAAGCAACGCGTTCAGAATTGTGTGGCACACCTTGAGATTAGATCAAGGTGTGTCACACTTATTTGACCCGATTCCTTTCCTCCAAATCCTTCAACAATACCCGCAACGCCCCTGCGGACAACACAATTTCCAACATCGTGATGACCAAAGAAGCCATCATCAGCAGCAGACTAACCGCAAACAGCAGTTTCGCGCCGATCTGCCAGCCTTCGTAGATGAAAAACATGGTGATGACGCAGACTAAGATACTCGCCACCCCAAGCACCTGCATCCAACGGATGAGCATCAGGCGGCGGCGCAGACTCCTGATCTGACGAAGCAGGTCGTGTTTTTGCTGTTCCTCGTAATCCGAAACCAGTTTGCGAATCAGGGTCGCGATGGCTAAAAACTTGTTCGTGTACGCAATGAGCAACAGTGATACAGCCGGGAACAATAGGGCGGGGGTTTGGATACTTAATTCCATGTTGATTTGTTGATAGTACCGATGAAATAACAACTAAGCGAAGAAAACGGAATGCCGCTTATTGACCGGGGGACTTCGAGTCACCCGGTCAATAAGCGGCACCCGGTCATTAAGAATCCCGGGAAGCATCACTCATTTCCATTTCATCCGGCGCAGCACCTCGGCTTATTCCTCCTTCAACAATCGCTCAATATCCTTCATAAACCGATCCACTTCCTCGGCGTTGGTGCCGTCACAGAAGGCACGGACATGTCGGTTTTTGTCCACCAGAATCAGTCGCCCGGAATGATCGAAACCGCCGGGTGCGGAGGGATCTTCAGTGGCTACGCTGAAATAATTATCGGCAATGGCGTAGATCGCGTCGTGGTCGCCGGTAACCAGGTGCCATTTTTTGCTTTCGATGCCGAGTTTTTCTGCGTGGTGTTTCAGGGCGCCCACGGTATCGTTTCGGATGTCAATGGAGTGCGATAGCATCAGCAGCTGATCCTCATTTTTGAATTTCTGATACACCCGCAGGCCGTTCGCTTTCACCTTCGGACAAATGGTCGGGCAGTGGATAAAAAAGAAATCCACCACGTAGGCTTTACCGGCAAAGGTGGCATTGGTTACCAGCTGGCTGTCTTGATTAACAAATTGAAAATCAGGGATGGTCGGGTAGAGGGTGTCGCCTGCCGGGGTCACGTCGCGTTCGCCGAGGATGGGGAGTTTTTGATTGGTTGGGTTCAAACCGCAGGAGACCAAAAACGCAAGAAAGAGGAATGAGAAAATAGTTTGCAAGGACATAGCTAAAATTGATTTTGTGCACAAAGGTAATTGGCCAATCTATCGTTGAGCATAGACACTTTATTCAGGAGTAGCTTTCCGCTTTGATTTTCGAATTTCTGCCTGTAATTCTTCCAGAATACTCAATTGTCGCTGTTGTATTTCAAAAAGTTGGTGAAATTGTTGCTCCACCATCAGGTCAATTTTCTCGTGCAAATGCCGCACCTCGATTTCTGATTTCAGGTTGATTATATAGTCATTCTCGGCATTTTCACGGTCTTTCATTCCTTGCCGGTTTTGACTCATCATAATGACCGGGGCTTGCAGGGCCGCAATGGACGAAAGCACCAGATTGAGCAAAATATACGGATAAGGATCAAACGGACTGCTGACAAGCACGAAGGTGTTGAGCGCGATCCAGCCAAACAAAATGCCGGAAAAAAGGATGATAAAGGTCCAGCTTCCCCCAAATTTTGCCACCTGATCTGCGATTCGTTCGCCGAAAGACGGACGATTTTTTTCATTTTGTTCGCAGACCCGTTGGGCAATGAGTGCCTCTTCATCAAAGGTGTCTTGAATAATTTTGTGTAGTTTGGTAAGGTGGGCACTTTCGGTCTCCATCATTTTATGGAGGTAAGCGGAGGACTTTTTTGGCATAATCAAGTGTATCTTTTGACAAAAGTACCCTGATGCCGCACTAGTATCCCTCAAATCTGGGTAGAAATATCATTCCGGCGTACATTCGCGCATTCCTATGCCGTAGCATCCTGCAAAGGGGGCTACAACTGACGAAATAACACATGACGAAACTATTTTCTACACTTTTCTGCTGCATCATCGCCGCCCATCTCCCGGCCCAGGGCATGTGGATTCCCTCTCTGCTCGAAAAACAGAACGAAAAAGAGATGCGCGCACTCGGCCTGAAACTCTCCGCCGACGATATCTACCACCCCGTCAAGGCCAGTATTAAAGATGCCATTTGCCAGTTTGACGGCGGCTGCACGGGCGAAATGATTTCTGCCGAAGGCTTGTTGCTGACCAATCACCACTGCGGATTCTACGCCATTCAGCAACTCAGCAGTCTTGAAAATAATTACATCGAAAATGGTCACTGGGCCAAAGACCGCGCTTCCGAACTGCCTGCGGCGGGTGTCACCGCTAAGTTTATTTCCCGAATGGAAGATGTGACGGCCGTGGTTTTGCAAGGCGTGAGCGATAATATGGCGGAGCGCGAACGCCAATCGCAGATTGATCAAAATATCGCAACGCTGAAACGCGTGACCCAAAAGGAAAAGTGGGAAGACGTAGCGGTCAGCGCGTTTTACAATGGCAACCAATACTACCTGTTTGTAACCCAGACGTTCACGGATGTGCGTTTTGTGGGCGCTCCTCCAAGCAGCATCGGCAAATTCGGGGCGGATACCGACAACTGGGTTTGGCCCCGGCACACGGGCGATTTTTCGATTTTCCGCGTGTATGCCGACAAAGACAATCACCCCGCGGCCTATTCCAAAGACAATGTGCCCTACCGTCCGCGCCACTTTTTACCCATCTCCCTGGATGGGGCCGAAGAAGACGATTTTACCATGGTGTACGGCTTTCCCGGCCGCACAGACGAGTACCTGACCGAGGCTGCCGTGCGCCAAATCGGGGAAGTGCTGGATCCTGCCAGGGTTGAAATTCGCGAGCAGGCACTCAAGGCCATGGACGGATTCATGCGCAAAGATCCTGCGATCAAAATCGCATACGTCTCGCGTTACGCCAGCATCGCCAATGCCTGGAAAAAATGGCTGGGCGAAATGCAAGGTTTGAAAAATTACGGCGCTTTTGAGAAAAAACAGGCCTACGAAGCCGATTTTGAACGCCGAATTCAGCAAAACCCCGATTGGAACATCCGTTGGAAAAACCTGCTGCCCCGGCTCCGGCAATTGCACAAGGACATTGAACCATACGCGCTTTACCGCGATTATTACTTTGAAACCATCGTTCGGAACAACCAGCTTTTGGCCCAAGCGGCCAATCTAAGCGCCTGGATCAAGACTTACGATCCCAAAAATGAGACCGTTTTTACGGCCAAAAAAGAGGAGATGCAAAGACGCATGGAGGGCTTTTACAAAGGGTATCGCCCGGAAGTGGACGAGGCCGTTTTGTCCGCCATGTTTGAACTTTTTGGAGAAAACACCAAGCCCGAATGGGGCGGTCAAGACCTGAAAATGATGGCTCAAAAAGCCGGTGGGTACCCCGCATTCGCCCGCGAAATGATGGGGAACAGTACCCTTGCCAACCGGGAAAAATTTCAGAAGTTGTTGGAGACTGAAACACCCGCTAGCATTCATGCAACCCTGACCAATGATCCGGCGTACAAACTTTGGGGCACTTTGCAAGGTTATTACGCTGCGCAGGTAGAACCCAAACTTCAGGAACTTCAGCCTCAAATCAACCTGCTCCAGCGCCAATACATGGCTGCGCAGATGCAGGTTTTTAAGGAAAAAAAGTTCTTTCCCGATGCAAACAGCACCCTCCGGCTCACTTATGGCAAGGTGCGCGGATATTCCCCCCGGGATGCCGTTCGGTATGAACACCAGACCGATCTCGACGGCGTGATGGAAAAATATATCCCCGGCGATTACGAATTTGACGTGCCACAAAAACTCATTGATCTCTGGAAATCAAAGGATTATGGCCAGTATGCCACGGCGGACGGACGTTTGCCGGTGGCCTGCATTGGCACCAACCACACCACGGGTGGGAACTCCGGTTCTCCCGCGCTTGACGCCAAGGGCAACCTCGTTGGACTCAATTTCGACCGCGTCTGGGAAGGCACCATGAGTGACCTGAATTACGATCCCGCCATTTGCCGGAACATTATGGTGGATGCCCGATATATACTTTTCATTGTGGACAAGTTTGGAGGTGCCGGGTATTTGTTGGATGAAATGAAACTAGTGAAGGGCAAAAACAAACGGAAAAAGTAGGCCATACTACTGATCATTTTTGTTTTGCTTCACATTGACCACATTGACCACATTGACCACATTGACCACATTGACCACATTGACC
>CAZKBH010000082.1:9834-13930 GCA_964550795.1 uncultured Saprospiraceae bacterium | reverse complement strand
CTATTGCTTCAATTTTTACTCCCAGCCTATCAGGCAGAAATGATTCCCTAAAAATCAAAATCAATGCTTTAGCTTGGGAGGCGTCAAAATGGAGATTTTTCTAAGGCCATTTGCCACGCTGAAATAACAAGGCCGCACTCCCAATGGAAGAACGGCCTTGTGCTCTGATTGATTTTTGTGAAACGGCAACTCGTTACCTACTGTAACACCACTTCCCGCTCCGACATCATCTTGCGGATGTTGATCAGGGCGTATCGCATACGACCCAATGCGGTGTTGATACTGACGCGGGTCAGGCCGGCAATTTCTTTAAAACTCATGTCGGCATAATGGCGCAAAATGACCACTTCGCGCTGTTCGGGCGGGAGCGCTTCTACCAGGTGGCGGATGCGGTTGTGCGTTTCAGAACGCATGATGATGGTTTCAGGACCTTCATCACTGACGCGCAGCACATCGAAAATATCAAAATCCGGGCTCGGATTGATGTGTGCACGGCGTTTGTTCCGGCGGTGGTAGTCCACACACATGTTGTAGGAAATACGCATCGCCCATTGCACGAACTTACCTTCGTGGTTGTACTTACCCCTGCGGAGCGTGTCAATGATTTTGATGAATACCTCTTGAAAGATGTCTTCCGCGAGTGCGCGGTCTTTGACAAAGAGATAGATAGAGGTGTAAATTTTAGCCTTGTACCGAGCCAGAAGTGTCTCGAAAGCTTGTTCATCACCGTCTGTGTAACGTGCGATCAGTTCTTGATCGTGGAGCATTGGCATAACTTGCATGAGCAAAGGATTTTGCTGTTAACCAGTTAAATTGATAGAGAAATTTAATTGGTGTACAAGTTTTAGCCGATACGCAGAGGAGAAAGTTGGTGATGAAAATTTGGATAGAATTACCCGTTGACAAGCCCAAATGTATGGGCTTATTGTTTGTTAGGGAAAATTATTTTTAAGTTTTAACAAAATATTTCTCGCCGCGTAGGCAACCGGCAAATTTTCATCTGATAAATTTGGCAAAAGACGTATTTTTGCGCCAGAATCAGAATAAAGTTGGGCGCAACTTTTTTGCCTGATTCCTGATAGCAGTCGTTTTTTTAAAATACCGCTGCTGAAATGCCAAGCTGCTCCGCCGTCACCTGTCCACTGCGCCACTCGTTTAACCTACTTTTTATCCAAAACGGCGCGCAGCATTCTTCATAAGGAAATTGCCATAGTAGTCATCCTGATCCTCCTGCACGGGTTCCTTGTGCTGGGTGAAATTGCACTTCTTACCGCCAAACGCTCCCGACTCGAAGGGGAAAAACTGAAAGGCAACCAAAAAGCGGCCATTGCCGTTGACTTACTCGATCATATTGACCGGTATTTGTCTGCCACGCAGATTGGGATTACGCTCACGAGTATTGTCGTGGGTGCCTATGCCGGTCTTGCCATTGGGCATCAATTGGAACCTCTGATTGCGAGCATTCCCGCAGTTGCACCCTACGCCGAGTCCATCTCCTCCTCCGTGGTGCACCGCCTGCTCTCTTATTTTTTGTTGATCGTTGGGGAATTAGCCCCAAAATACATTGCCATTCAACACGCCGAAGCACTTGCCATCGCCTTTGCGCCGACGATGCACTTCATCACAAAGTTTACCGGACCGATCGCCTCTTTTTTAAGCTGGAGCACGAGATTATTTATGCGCATGCTGTTTATCAAACCCAATGATCAACAGCGCATTTCTGAAGATGAGATCAAGTTGATGGTAAAAATGGCGAATCAACAGGGCGTTCTGGAAGAAAAAGAAAGTGAGTTTATCACCAATATCCTCCGCTTTGCTGACCGCGATGCCTATACGATTATGACGCACCGAAACGAGGTCGTTTGGGTTGATATTCAAGCAGATGCGCAAGAAAACGATCGAATCATCCGAGAGAGTGGCTACACCAAATTCCTGCTTTGCGACGATAACATTGAAAACATTCTGGGGGTGTTAAAACTCCGCGATTACATTGACAAACGCGACAAAACCAATTTTGACCTGCGTAAAATTGCGAGTCAACCGCTTTACATCCCGGAGACGATGAACGCCCTGAAAATCCTGGAGCGGTTTCGGCTGGAACGCAATTATTTCGCAGTGGTCGTGGACGAGTACGGCTCCACACAAGGCATTATCACCTTGCATGATTTGACCGAAAACATCTTTGGCACCCTACCCGATCTCGACGACCCGGAGGAACCGGATATTGTGACCCGGGAAGACGGCAGCCTGCTGGTGGACGGGATGATCCCGATGGATGAGCTGCGGGAGACGCTGCATTTGAAAGCCTTTGATTTTGAAGAAGCGGATTATTCTACCTTGGCCGGGTTCATTTTGTACAAACTCAGTGAGGTTCCAAAAGTCGGTTACGTACTCGAAACGGAAGGTTACCGTTTTGAAATTGTGGATATGGACAAAAGTAAGATTGACCGCGTGTTGATTAGCGCTCTGGTAGAACAGGATTGAGGCAATATCTATTTGGAGACTGCTACGCGGTGCGGTTTTTCGGCAGTATTTACGTCCTTTGCGGTAGCTTTGAAATCAAAAGAATAAACACCTCGTTCCCGCAACCGTATTTCCTTAATCATTGCTCGATTTTATCAACTTGGAACTTCCAGCTACGCGCCTCGAACCCTTCAAAAATCGCCTCCTCAAAAACTTCCGGCACTTCGGTAAGTGGGCACGACGCCAGGGCATTACCTGTTTTCGCGTGTACGACAATGATATTCCCGGTACGCCATTGGCGGTGGATGTTTACGAGGGCATCGCGCACATCGCAGAGTACGAACGGGATCATGGCATGGATGCGGATCAGCATTCGGCCTGGCTGGCTGAGTGCATACAGGTATGCTCAGAAGTGCTTGATATTCATCCAGATAGCATTTTTTTGAAATACCGGCAGCGACAAAAAGGACTCCGCCAGTACGAGCGATTTTCCCGCGCGGGCGCTGAGTTTATTGTGCACGAAAATGGCTTGAATTTTTTGATTCGCCCGGCAGATTATCTGGATGTAGGTCTTTTTCTGGATCACCGCAATACCCGGCAAATGGTTCGGAAAGAAGCCGCTGGCAAACGCGTGCTGAATCTTTTCGCTTACACGGGCTCCTTCTCGGTATATGCTGCAGCAGGCGGCGCGGCCTCTACCCTCACGGTGGACATGAGCAATACGTACCTGCAATGGGCCGACCGAAATCTCGCGCTGAACGGCTTTTCAACCGGACCACACCGCTTGCTTCAGGCGGACGTGACAGCCTGGTTGCATACGCCAGCCACGGAACAATTCGACCTGATTGTGTTGGATCCGCCCACCTTTTCCAACAGCAAACGGATGCACGGAACCCTTGATACCCAGCGCGACCACGTTTGGATGCTAAATTCCGCGCTGCAACTTTGCGCGCCGGGGGGCATCATCTGGTTCTCCACCAATTACCGGCGTTTCAAACTGGATGCGGACGAAATTCGGGCCGCTAAAATTCAGGATATTTCCAAACAAACGGTCCCTGAGGATTTCAGAAACGAGCGGATCCATCAGTGTTTTAAAATTTACAAATAAGCAGGGCAGTCCTCAAAGCCCCTCCACGTCCACATTAACCCGCCCGCTGGAAAATAAGTTGACCCGGATTCCTGCGGGGGTCACTCGGGTATCTATCACAGACACGGTGTCGAGGATACCGTTGAGCTTGACGCCGGGTTGGATCGGGTAGTTGATCAAGGATTGTTGTACCGAGTTTTTTAGCTCGGCAATTTGCGCCCCTACCGGAAAAACCATGCTTTGCGCCATTTTTCGCTTCAGGGTTCCCTGAAAAATCCAGGAAGCCGAACGAAGTAAAAAACTGCGTGTATCTACATGAAAATCAAGGTCTTTGACCTCCACTTGATTTTTTTCATGGTTGAATTCTGGTCGCCCGATAAAGAAGATATTGCCTTTAAAAGAGCCGTTGAGTGTTGACTTTACCACCATTCGGTCGTTGTTGCCCCAAATGGCGAGGTCTTCGATGGTCACTTTGTTTTTTCCGGATTCAAACACCTGCCCGATCATCATTCTTTTGGCCAATCGTTCTGCTTCTGCAAAGGGCAC
>CAZKBH010000082.1:0-9824 GCA_964550795.1 uncultured Saprospiraceae bacterium | reverse complement strand
GTCGGTGGCGAAACGCATTTGAAAATCATCGGGCGCTTCGTTTAGGAGGCGCAGGTTTGGCAGGGAGGCGTTTTCGCGGAAGACCGGTTTTTCACCGAATGTTACGTCGTTGAGACATTCTACGGCAATTTTGGTTTGGAGCGCGTTGTTGTAGGTTGTAATTGGGGTCAGCCCGATGCTTAGGGGCGTTGTTTTGGACCACATTTGGTATTCCTCATCGAGCAAAACTGGTTCTTGGATGGCATCCCAGGCTTCCTGCACATAAGGCCGAATATTGATTTGTTGGCTTACGTAGTCATCCAGGGTCTTGCTGAGCATTTTTTTGCTCTGGTTGAGGGCCAGATTGGCAATGGTTTCTACGCTGATGTCGCCAACGCCCGTTTTAAGCACCGGGCGGCTCAACCATTCGTGGTATTCAACAATAGTGGTGGTGCTTAGGCTCCAATCGGGGTTGACTCCGAAGGAGGTTTTGAAATTAAGGGCGAGTTCGCCAACTGCTTCTGCTGCGGCTCCCAGGAGCAGATCTTTTTTGATCCAAAGTTTGAGTGGAACACGATACTTGACCGTATTTCCACTAAAAAACATGGTAATATCCTGGCTTTTCCAGGCATTCATCATCAGACCATCATTGCCATTGTCTGTGTAAGAATAATCTTCGTAAAGCGCTGATTTAGAAAGTGTTGTATTGAGTGAACGCAGCATTTCATCCGCTGAAATACGCACCGGAATGGTGAGGGTAGAAGGAACCGGAGCAATTTCTTCGGCAGCTGGATTGTACTGCTCCAGGGGTTTGGGGGCATCGGTGGTTCGGGTGGTTTTGCAAAAAGCAAAAAGACAAATGAGCGGCAGGAGGAGTTTGAACTTGAACATAGTGCGCCTTAAATTTAGGCTGCAAAGGTCGTGAAATTGTAGCGTACCGCCCCTTTCAATGCTTCACATCGCCCAATTTTTCAAGAGGCCCCATTTGCGCATCAGGGTAATGAGTCCCACCGAGAGCAGGATTGCCATTGTGGACACCAGTATGCCCGCGATGGCTGGATGTAATTGGAGTCCAAAAAAGTCTTGAGGGCTGACAAAAAGTCCAAAAAAGTAGCCGTTTTTCAGCGCATCCAGGATCAGCGGATGGGCAAAATAGACGCCAAAACTGAGATTAGCCAGATACATCACCGCCAGATGGATGCGCGGACGACGGCGCGCAAAAGCATCCCAATCCTGATTTTGCAGGAACAGAAACAAGGCCATCGTGGTGAAAAGAACGGTCGGGCTTGCATAGACGAACAGGATTTCATTATAAGCACCTTTTTGTACCGAAAGCCACCAAGTGCCAAACGCATTGATCAGTGGCATACACAAGCCCAGCCAATAAATCTTTTTAAAAACTTGTTTATCAATGCTATATGTATTCAAATAATACCCTAACAAATAATATCCCAAATATCCCAACCACGAAAAGTGTTTGATGACGAGCAGGTTTGGGAAGAAATGATGTCCTGCATTGGATACAAAAATCACGATCAGGAAGTATTCCAGTTCTTTCCGAGTGGCGGTTCGCGTGAACACCCGAAGCACGGGCGTAAGGAGATACATGCCCACAATCATCGGGATAAACCACAGGTGGAAATAGATGTCCTCGTATAAAAAGGCCTGCGCCATCCTGGACCAATCAATCGGGGTGCGGTTGACAAAATCGAAGCGGAAGGGGTAAAGCAGGTAAACCAATCCCCACAAAGCAAAGGGGGCAACAACCCGCCGCAGGCGTTTTAATAAAAATTCCCGGGTAGTTTCTTTGCTCGCTGGCCGGATCAGCATCGCGCCGCTGATCATGATAAAAAAAGGTGTGGCCCAGCGCAAAAGACTGTAAAAAACATCCGCAGTTACGAACAAAGGATCGGTGGGCACGGCGGGATCGAAGGTAAACAAGTATGCGCCATTGGTGTGCATTTGCACAACTGCACACGCAGCAATGGCCCTAACATAATTGATATACAAGGACTTAGAAGTCGGTGCGCTTGGTGCAGCCTGAGACGTCGTTTGCCCGGCTTCTGTTTTAGACAAGGAATGCTCCATTCAAGGCGCAAGGATAGGGCATTTTGTAGAATATCACCCGCGAAGAAAATCTAAGTATTGTCTTGCATTTTCCTGATGCGAGCAGCCCCCGGTTGAAACACGATGAAATGCCCAGAGAGAAGGTCAGAGTTAGTAGCGATAAATGCCGCAACAAGGTTTGAACGAGAAACAGAGTTCAATTCTTCGGCGCGGACTAAGATGATGCCAGCGTGGACCATCTTCATACGCCAAACTAGTTCACCAAAATCTTTATCTCGGGTGATTAAAATGCGATTTTCTGCATTGGCGATTTCTAGAATTATCGCATCGTCTGTGCTTTGCAAATATTCGGCAAAATAAAATACATCATGGTCCGCTTCTCGAAGCAAATTGACCAATGTGCCATCGACGCCTTCGTCGGCAATAAATTTCATGCGGCGATTGGAATTTCAACCATCATTTCACCACGTAGCGAACCAGCAGCAAAAGCCAATGCTGCGAGGATATGCTCGCGCCGCAAGCGTGGATGCTCTGACAAGATGGCCTCAAAGCCTTCCCCGTTGGATAACTTTTCCAGAATAAGTTCCACGGTGATGCGTGTACCACGAATAACGGGTTTCCCCATCATTACTTTTGGATTGATTTCAATTATTTCGGCAATTCCATTTTTCATAATACCATGGATTTTGTCACAAAGATAGTGCAAAGTGCTTTTTCCCCGATAACATGGATTGACGTTGGCACAGAAAACGCCTGAATACGCATCTTTTCCTTTTCTGAATTGGTGTTTCTATGGTTAAAATTTCCATGTACTCAACACTCCCGTTATTTTTCCATGTTTAACTTGTCGCGTAGCTGCTCTACATTTGTCGCCAAAGTTTTCAACTACAAACTCGAGCACAGACTTTCCAAGTTTTAAAAACTTGGAAAGTCTGACGCCCAATTAAGCACTCACACCATGGCTATAGCAAAACCTTTCAACCTCCGCGCCTGGATTGACGAAAACCGCGATCTGCTCAAACCACCTGTTGGCAATAAACAGATTTACCTCCAAAACGAAGACTTCATCGTCATGGTGGTCGGAGGGCCAAATGGCCGGAAAGACTACCACTGGGAAGAAGGTGAAGAACTTTTTTATCAGCTGGAAGGCGATATTCAGGTCAAAATTATCAATGAAGAAGGTAAACGAGAAACCATTGACATCCGCGAAGGTGAAATGTTCCTGCTTCCGCCGCGGATTCCACATTCCCCACAGCGCCCTGCCGGAACGGTTGGCCTCGTTTTGGAACGCCATCGCAACACCGGCGAAGTGGATAAACTCCTCTGGTTTTGCGAAAATTGCGACCAACCACTCCATGAGGCGGGTTTCCCACTCCTGGACATCGGCTCCCAAATCCGGGAAGCCATTGGCGTATTTAAAGACGATCTGGAAGCACGCACCTGCAAACACTGCGGCACCGTGATGGAGTTTTGACCCCCCTCCTTCGCTAAGGCTACGGCGGGTAAACCAATCACCCCCTCCTTCGCTAAAGCTACGGCGGGTAAACCAATCACCCCTCCTTCGCCAAGGCTACGGCGGGTAAACTAATCACTCAAATGACATCTCCTTTCAATCCTGTTGGAGTTCTCGGTGCGGGCAGTTTTGGCACCGCAATTGCTAATTTATTGGCGTATAATTCCGATGTGCTATTTTTTAGCCGAAAAGCAGAAACGGTGGCCGCCATCAATGCACAACGGGAACATTTGGGCGTAAAAATTTCAGACCGTATCACTGCAACCAACGATTTGGAAGAAATGGCTCGTCGTTGCACCTTGATTTTGCCCGTGGTGCCGAGCAATAGTTTTCGATCCATGATCCGTGCCCTGGCGCCGTATTTGCGCCCGCATCATATTATTATCCACGGCACTAAAGGTCTAGATCTCAACGGTTTAGAAGAGGAAGACCTGGAGAAACCAGGGCTTGTGGTCACCCGCGCGCACGTGCGCACCATGAGTGAAGTGATCCTGGAAGAAAGCAGCGTGGTACGGGTAGGATGTTTGAGCGGACCAAATCTGGCCGCCGAAATTGTAGCAGGCCAACCCGCAGCAACCCTGGTGGGAAGCCGTTTTCGGGAAGTCATTCAAGCAGGTCAAATATCGCTGAACAGTTCTAAATTTCATGTTTTTGGTTCTTATGACATCTTAGGCGCTGAATTGGCAGGCGCTTTAAAAAACATCGTCGCCCTCGGATCTGGTATCATTGGCGGGCTAGGCCTGGGCCGAAACATTCAGGGACTTCTAATTGCCCGTGGATTGGCAGAAATGGTGTACTTCGGCAAATCGCTTGGAGCTGAAAGTCATGCATTCATCGGTGTCGCGGGCATTGGCGACCTGGTTGCAACGGCTACCAGTACCAACAGCCGCAACTACACCTTCGGCACCCGACTTGCCAAGGGCGAAACCACCGAACAAATCCGCCAAAAGATGCCCGAGCTTGCGGAAGGGGTGCGTACGCTGCGCATTGCACACCAATTGGCGCGACACTACAAATTACACGTGCCCATTACGACCATGCTCCATGCCGTGGTTTTTGAGCATTACCCGATTGAAAAAGCCCTGCAATACCTGATGACGTATCCCTATGCGGTGGACGTTGATTTTTTATAAGGACCGATGCAACAGAAGTTATCGGTAATAAGATACAACACACATTTTGATTAATTTTACCCAAAATTTAATCGTTCGCTATGCGTCTTACACTTTCCCTTACCGCCTTTTTGTTTGCTGCCACCCTCGCTGCACAAGGATACCTTCAGAACAACATTCCTGTTCAACAAACCCTGCCTGCATCCGACTGCTACACCCGTAATCTCGACAACGGCAATGCAGCCCTTCGGCGTGGAGAAACCCGAGAAGCACTGCGCTTTTTTAACGCCGCTAAAGACTGCCCCGAAGCCATTGGCAACACCCGCCGTCAACCCGAACTGGATAGTAGAATTTCGCGCTGTACAGAACTACTGCCCGGCTACGAAAAAAATCGGGTGGAACTGAAACCGCTCGAAACTAAAACGGCGACAAACACTACCAGACGTACATTCTCCAGCGATGTGACCAATGCCCGGCGCAACTACAGCGCCAATCGAAATCTGCTGAAAGACACCCTCGACGACTGTTTTTACCGCATCGTGGACGAAGCAGACCGGGCGTATCGGCTCAAGTTTTGGGAAGACGCCGCGGCCCTTTACCGAGCTGCCAAAAACTGCAATGATGCCGACCAAAAAAATCGGCAGGAGATGTCACAAAAAATCATTGCCTGCAAAAATGCTGCTGAAAACGAACTGTTTGCCAAACAACAGGAAGCCGAAAGACAGGCGCGCCATGCCATCGCCGCAAATTTGGCGGACGATGCCCAGGAAATCCTCCGAACCACCGACCGTACCCTGGCCTTCCGACTGGCTGATTTTGCCAACCAGTTTATTGCCCCGGAAGATAACCCGGATTGTGTGCAGGCCATGTTTGATGCCTGGTATTTTCAGCCTTCCGAAAATTCAAAACACCGCAAAGAGGAATTGTATCGCCCCGTTTTATGCTATGAACTGGCAGAAAACATGGGCGAAAACGCTCAAATCAAGTTTGAACAAAAACGAAACGGATCCAATTGGCTCTGGGCATTAAAACCCAAAACAGGACAGGTATATGCCTGGGAATTGCCGAGCATGAAATTGATGCGCCAAATCGAAGCAGGCGAGAGTGCCCACTACGAGGGTTTTGATATTTCTCCTGCGGGAGACCAGCTGTTCTGGGGCAACAATTACTTCGAACTTAAAAGAGGGACCAATGAACATCGAATCCCGTTGACCAAGACCGCCAACTGGTGTTTTAGCAGCCGTGGTGACGAGTTTTTTTATGAAAATATTGCAGAGCAAAAGATTTATATTCTTAGAATAAATGATGTTTTTGCGCAACAATTGGCCAGAAAAGGAGCCAAAAGCGCCAATATCGTACAAAAGCCGGTAGTCGCCCGAGAGATTGTATCGGGCATTCAACCTGGATTGATGGCCATGCAGTATGTGGGCGGGAAATTCTGGCTCGGGTATCGGGATCGGGTGGAAATTTTATCGAAAGAGGCGGTTGGGAAGCCTTGGAGACGGGAAAAAACGGTTCTTTTTGACCAGGTTAATATCCCAAACTATGTGGACCAAAAAGACATAAAACTTGTTTTACATCCCGAATATGGCTTTGCATTCATTGCCATTGGGCAAGGTTGCTGGACCGTTCCGATTAACCTCAACCCTAGTGCTGCGGACAGTAATTTGGTCACCCGGGAATTCAAAAATATGTACCCGCTGGCGGTTTCAGCAAAAACACAAAAAGCCGCGTGCATCCATTTCGGGAATTTTCAATACGACAGTTTTTGGCTCATGGATGCCTTTTCAGGCGACACCTTGTTGCGACAGCGAATCCCTGAATTTACCGGTTTTGACTTGCTTGAAGGCAGTTTTTCAGAAGATGGTCAATGGGCGGCGGCATCTTCCTTGTATGGCACCCTGATTGTTTGGGCGCTCCGGGATGCACCTACGGTCGAAACAACTCAACTGAGTGTTTTGCCCGGCGCAATTCCCCGGTTTAGCCCCAGCGGAACGCGTTTGTCGGTATGCACTGGCGACAGCTTAATGATATTTAATACCGACCAGCTCAAGCGTCCCGAGCATGTTTGGGCGGGCAAGGGGATGCCTTGGAACGGAACTTCCGACCACTGGGCACTACTACAAATCACACCAGACTCCGTAGAGGCGAGGCATTTGACAGACGGACGCAGGCTCCGTTTACCATGTGCAAACCCTGATTTTGAGCCTCTATTGTACACTTTTGATCCAACTGGAGCGCTATATGTAGCTTATCTCACCGATTGGAGTACCATAGAAGTCCGTTCCATAAAAAACGGGGCCTTGCTGGCGAGTAAAACATTTGAGGGCGGGACCATACAAGAATTGTCTTTTATACCCGGGACCAAGGATTTACTCATTGTGCAACAAAAATCCATGAGCGAATCCTTTAATACGCAATCGAGTGTTAAAGTATGGTCGCCCCTCGTTCCGGGCAATACTCCGCGGACTCCACGCTTGCACGATTATCCGATCTATCGGACCGCAATGGAGCTTTCGGGGCAGCGGGTGGCTTTTTCCAACGGGAGTGATATTCGGATTTTTGACCTTAAAAACCTCGAAAATGAGGTACTTAAGATCCGAACCACGCGCAACAACAATGTAGAAGCCATTGCATTTCGCCCGTTCAGCAACCAAATTGCGGCGGCTTACACAGACGGAAATGTCATATTTTGGGATACCCTGACCGGACAATCGGTGCTTCACCTGCGGATATTGCCCGATGACAACCTGTTGGCGATTGGGGCAATTGCCATCTCAATTGGATTTGACCCAAATGGCACAGTGCTTCAAGTGGCCACCACCGACGGACGGGTGCTGCGGTACGCGCTGGATCCGAGTTATATCCGAGTGGAAGCCCAAAGCGGAAATAAACAACTGCAATCATTTAGTGTAGATCACATTGTTCGATACGGACTTGAATCGGCGCTGTATTACCCGGGCAATTTTGAGCGCCTGGCTGAATCCGATGATGCTCCACTGGTCCGCACTTTTTTGCAATATTTCGGGGGGCAGGCATCTGAAAGCAACAACATTATCCGGGTGCGCGATTACTGTGAACGGGCGTTTTACCTGTACGAGAGGTTGAGTGAGAGCAATCAAAAGATATGGAAAATTGACATGCTACGCATGTACGAAAGTTACGCGTGGAAACTCATTCTGCGCAACAACATCCGCGAAGCCACTGCGGTAGCGGCGTTTATCAAGCGTCAATTTGACGATGATCCGCAACTGCTCCATGCACATCTTGCACTGCTCAACGGAGACTGCGCCCAAGCCAGCACACGCTACTCCCAATACTTTTTAACGGGTGAAGCAGACATCCCTTATCCGTTCGAAAGCACCTGGAAGTTTGAACAGACCGCAAAAGAATTGACACAACTAACTGATTATAAGGTCATTGACTCTGTAGGAATCCAGTGTTTTTGTGGAATCGTTCAATACGCCAATGCCTTTGAAAACCTATGCCCGAAACAAGCCACCGCGGCCACGAGTGTACTTTCCCCAACGGATAAACTTCGTTGGATGATTTTTCAGAACCGGGAGACCACCATTAATACCTCAAAAATTGCGGAAAAAATCTCGCTGCTCGGGCAGGCGCTTGAGCACAGTAAAAATTTAGTATCGCTTTCGCCTGCAAAAGGAGAAATTTGGGAAGAGACCATTCGTTTGGAACTCGCACAAACCTACCTGGATTGGGCACGTTTTGAGCGGCATTCCCCGGAGGCTTTGACCTATTTTGAAAAAACCCTCAAGTTGCTCACCGAAATAGGGGCGTTTAACAAAGTGCCCGATACCAGCCGACTTTCACTGCTTACCACCAACTATCTGACTTGGGGTACCCTGCTGTTGGAAGCCAATCAAAACGTCGAGGCGGCGCAAAAACTCAACTTGGGACTCGAAGCCATTGGACAACTCTCTGTTTTGGTCCACAAAATTGATTCAACCCGCCTGAATGCCTACTACGACCATCTTGCGGGGCCGTTGTTTGAAAAACTGGGCACCGCTTTCCTGCTCGAAGGCTACGCCAAAGAAGCCCGGGATGCGTACGAACAGGCGGGAATCTATTTTTTAACCTACGGTTTGAATACACTTTACCAGGCCAACGTGGACATCTTTGAGGGGGATGAAACCGCCGCACTCCTCAATTATGGAAATATTTTCGCGGCCCGTCAGACCGCCGAGGTTTTTTACATTTTGGAGCGTTTGGGCAAAAAATTCCCTGAGCAGCGGGCGCGTTTGGAGGCATTTGCACCCAGGCTGCGCAGTGCTTTATTGAGCAAAAATCCACGATTGGTTAATGCAGAAGCCGATTATTGGCTGGCAGCTTTAAAAACAGATCATTTTGCAGCGCAGGGCAAATGGGATTCAACAATTGTTTGGAGCCGTGAGATGTTAAAAACGGCCAAACAATGTACAGAAATGCCGAATATCGGCACAAACTGGGTCACGACCTGGCTGGATGGATATATCAATTTGTCCTACTACCTGATTCTGGGAAAATGGGGCGAGCCGAGCGCACTGAATGAGTGCATTCAGCTCGTCGAAGAAGCAACGGCTTTTTTAGCATCGAAGGAAGCCGGGGAATTTTACTACCAAAACCGTGAACTTTTAAAAACCAACCACGCCCATGCGCTCATGCTCCGCAATGGCCCCGGCGATCGCGACGCAGCCATTGCATTGTACCGGGATTTTTACCGGTCGTATGCTGATTCAAGAGGCTATGACAACTGGGAGCTGCTCGAAAAAGATTTCCGGGACCTCAAACGCCTCGGAGCGCCTTGGCCGGATTTGCCGGAGTTGGAAGGGATTGTTCGAGGCGAATGAGGAATGTGGGTGGGTAGAAGGGGTTGAGTCAAAAGTCTAAGTTGAAAATTTGCTGCGGAATTATATTTTGATTCTCATAAAATCCTATAAGGTTTTTAAAACCTAGGGTATGTACACAAGTCGTTTCACCACTTGGAAGGTTATTGATAGCCAAACAGAATTCAAGGTCACGTGTCAAATTAGTTAGATTTTCGACAGCCAGTTGGGAGTAAATTTGAACCAATCGAAGGTCTGTTCCTTTCTGCTCGGGATGGTCACATTTGCCCGGCATCTGTACTTTCTTTTGCTTGCCCAAAAGAAAGTACC
>CAZKBH010000081.1:3890-14752 GCA_964550795.1 uncultured Saprospiraceae bacterium | reverse complement strand
GTCGCTAGCACCATGTCCGCCAGAAACATCCTTTTTTTTGTCGAGCAGAAGACGGCATACGATATACCCGCCGTCGGTGGTTTGTTGGATGGAATGACCTTCTTCTCCTCCGCTGCCACCGAGGCATGTCTGCCATTCGATGGTGGGCTGGGCCACGCTCTGGAATACTCCAAATAGGCTAAAAAGCAATAAAAAAGCGTATTTCATGTCTAAAATCTCGTGTTTTAATCTTGAACACCGAAGTTGCCGATACCGCTGACACCACCGAAATATGTACTTCGGTGGTGTCAGCGGTATCGGTAAAATCGGCGTTCCAAACGCCAAATCAATGCCAAACCACTACTCCTGCTTCCGAAATTTCCCAAAAAACACCTTCCCCGAAGCCGAGGTAGCGCTCAGCAAAAACATCCCGTTGGGCAACTGCGCAAGGTCCAAAGATTCTCCATTATTACGAGCCCGCTGGAGGATTTCCCTGCCCAGTAGGTCTGTGATGCGGACGCTGAGGCGTGTTTCATCCAGATCACCAGGAATCTGTACGGTGATGCTTTGGCTGGCCGGGTTTGGGTAGAGTTCCAGGGGGGTGTAGGCCAATGCGCTGAGGGTGGAGGAGGTGGTTTCGGGAGAGAGTTTGACGACCCAGATATCGGTTAGTCCATGAAAACCACTGACATCGCCATCATTTGAATAGGTTTGCCCCGCAAGGATGAATCCGCCGTCAGTCGTTTGTTGGAGAGACCGACAGACATCTCTATTTCCTCCGCCCAATATTTTATTCCATTGCATATCGCCACTAGGATTTAGTTTCAGAATCCACCAATCTATACTTTCGCCAGTGTGGTGTGACAAATCTCCATCGGTTGATCTGGTATCCGCCCCAATCACAAGGCCATTGTCGCTTGTTTGAGTGATAACTCGTCCCCAATCAGAATCGCTCCCACCAAACGTTTTTTGCCATACCAGTTTGCCGGATTGGTCAAGTTTAACGACCCAAACGTCAAATCCTCCGTGGTGCCCGGTGACATCTCCCGTGTTCCCAGAGGCAACCGCTCCGGTGGCAGCATAGCCTCCGTCCTTGGTTTGTACAATGTCACTAAGGAAGTCAATTCCTACTCCTCCTAAAGTATTTTGCCACTCGATGTTACCAGAAGCGTCAATTTTTAACACCCAGCAGTCTGTGTTGCCATTATTCCCTGATACATCTCCATCATTTGACGAAGTTTTTCCAGCAATAATGTATCCACCTCCCGCAGTTTCTTTTATTACGAATGGAACATCAGAGTTGCTCCCTCCGTAAGACTTCTCCCATAGAAGTTGCCCCGTGCTATTTAGTTTCAGCAGCCAAATATCTCCACCGCCTAAATTTTGGGAAACGTCCCCGTCTGAAGAGTATGTCTCACCAATGATCATATACTCTCCATCTATGGTTTCAACGGCAGAGTATAAAATGTCTTCACCTGATCCTCCAAAGGATTGCTGCCACTCAATGTCTCCGCTAACAGATAGTTTTACTGCCCAAAAATCTGAGAGGCCATTATTCCCAGACACGTCTCCGTCATTAGAATAGGAGTTTCCCGCTACAAAGTAACCGCCATCGCTGGTTTGTTGTACAAAATAAGCCGCATCACTTAGAGTGCCTCCCAATGGTTTTTGCCATTCTATCTGACCCGCGCTGTCCAACTTGACAACCCAACAGTCGCTAGCACCATGTCCGCCGGAAACATCCCCATCGTTGGAGGTAGATAAACCGGCAACGATATACCCGCCGTCGGTGGTTTGTTGAATGGAATGACCTTCTTCTCCTCCGCTACCACCGAGGCATGTTTGCCATTCGATGGTGGGCTGGGCCAGACCCTGGAACACTCCAAATAGGCTAAAAAGTAATAAAAAAGCGTATTTCATGTCTAAAATCTCATGTTTTAATCTTGAACACCGAGGTTGCCGACACCGCTGACACCACCGAAAAATGCATCTTCGGTGGTATCAGCGGTATCAGTAATTTCGGTGTTCAAAAGGGTATGGAACACCGATTTTACCGAGTACGCCCATACCACCGAAAAATGTATCTTCGGTGGTATCAGCGGTGTCGGCAATTTCGGTGTTCAAAAGGGTTTGGAACGCCGATTTAACCGAGTACGCCCATACCGCCGAAAAAATGTGCCCCCCACTACTCCTGCTTCCGAAATTTCCCAAAAAACACCTTCCCCGAAGCCGAAGTGGCACTCAGCAGAAACATCCCGTTGGGCAACTGCGCAAGATCCAAAGACTCACCATTATTACAAGTCCGCTGGAGGATTTCCCTATAAATATCCCTTCCCAATATAATTTGCCTATCTCATTTTAGGTGCTTGATTTTCCAGACTAAATTCATCAAGTAAAGGCAAATTTTTCCCCGATATATTGATACCCCATTCGGGCTTGCTTTTCTTTCCTTCATAGTCCCTGCTTTTAAAAAAGGTGCTTTCCTTCAACCATGTTGTTGATGGAATTAGGTATAATTCAGGAGATTTTTGATTTTGGATAACTACCAACGCCAAATAAAGGTTGTCCCGTAATCTGCTTTCTTCCCATTCATTAAATTTGGGAACGAAAATATAAGAAGTAGTGGCTAACCTCAATGATTTTACCTGTATATCAAAATGCCTTCCATCGGCACTTCTTACAACAAAATCTATCCCTTTGTTGTCCACTTCGGAGGTATAAACATCTAATCCATAAAATGTTAACGCTAATTTAGTCCAATATTCAGCAATCCTGCCAATTGCAAGATGGCTCAAACCTTCGTAAGTGAGTTTATCAAACATTTCTCGCTTTTACACTTTATTTGTTACTATCTGCTTGTTTCCCTCTCGGCTTCTTCTTTGCAGTCTTAATTGCTTCCTCAACCTTCTCCTTTTGAACGGAGAAATCTTTCGCGTTGCCACCTCAAAAGTCATAGCGGCTTAATCTTTTTCTTTTTTCTTGTCTTTCATATTCATTCTATTTCAATTTTATCAATTTCGGTCATAATACGGTGTGTTTCCACCAGAGCCACAATGATTTTTTGGTAATGTTGAATGTCTTCAAAATCGAGGGGTCTTTCTTTTCGATCTTTCAGCCATTTTTGAGCAGGTTGATAACCGCCGATATAAAACTCCCATGCAACTTTGGGAACATTGTCAAAATATTGCGTTTCATTAATGTAAACTTTACCGTCTTGATATTTTACTTTTCTTACAAATCCCTTGTTTTCGTCATCAATTGGATACTGGATAATGCGATTTTCTACTTTTGGGCTTTCTAATAAATGTATTTGTCTGATTTCGCCGCCCAATTCCACCAGTTTCCAAAATATGTCTTTGTTCTTTGGAAAAGGTACTTTGGGAAAATCAATCTTTAAAAACTCTTTGTATTTTTCTCTGTAAGTAGGAGAGTGCAATACTGCATAGATGTAATCTAAAATGTCAATTGGTGCAAAGGTGTCTTTGATTGATTCCCTTTCAGTGGTGAAGGCTAAACCTAATTTGTCCGCTATCTGCTTTACAATTTCTATTTTTAGATTTGGTGTTCTTTCTGTTGTTTGCCCGATGGTTTGTTGACTGTTTGTTTCGGAATAGAGATAAAGTGGAAAAACTGTGCCGCCGCCTCTGCGATAAATATTTTGGTCTGTCAAATATTTACAAGTAAAAACAACATTCCATTCATCGCCGCCAACTGCCTGTCCTTGCCTGCAAATAATTAAACCTGAATTTTCTTTTATGAAATGACTCAAAACTTTTGTATTTGGTCTTGCAACAAAATAAGGATTATAAAACACTTTTCTATTGTCAAAAGGACGATATTGAAAGTTTCTTATTTGTTCTTTTATATTTGATTTTGATACATTTTTTCTTGTTTGGTTTGCATCCCATTTATCATTGTCTTTAACAACTAAATTAAATCTTTTGCAAACTTCATCTACGGTCTTTGTTTCATCCAAAAAGTAAGTTATTTTAGCTTCTAAATTTTGTTGGTCAAAATCAACTGACAAGTCATCTCTTTTTGTTAAAAGTCCTAATGAATTAAGGGGGAATAATTCGGGAATTGAAAAACCTTTATTATATGTTTTCTCTTCTGTAAAATCTTTTGAGGTGAAAAAGTAATTTGGTTGAGAGGTTGCCAGTTCCTTATATGGAACAGTTTTTAAAGAATTTTCCAAAAGAAAATCATATTTCAATTCACGCTTACCATATAAGTCAAAGTGAAAGACTCTTCCTAATTCATTTGATTTTTTATTTCCTGTTTTGATAAAGAAATTTATTGAAACTCCTTGTTCAATATCAAAAACATTTTCATCAGCCGTACCGTCTGGTGCTGTTTCTTTTTCTTTTACGTTACCGTGCAAGTCAATTGTATAAATTTTGTCATAAGTTTTTAGAAAGTTCCATCGCATTCCACGGAATGTTGGATTTTTTAAAAAACCGTGAGGATTTATGAAGGCCAATACTCCACTTCCGTTTTTCTCAATAAATTGCTGACCGTAGCGAATGAACTTGTATTCATCGCCGTTTATGAATTTTGAGTTAGCTTCTTTTAGTTTTTCTTTTCCACCCGGCTCTTTTTTATAATCTTCCATCAATTTGCTAATCCAATTGCCTTTATTGGCACTTTCTCCACTATATGGAGGATTTCCAATGATGCACATCACCGGCGTATCTCTTTTGATATTATCTGCTTGTATCGCTTCGTCTGTAAGCCACTGTGACATAAACAAATTAGGTTTTTCATTACTGGCTTCTTCTAAACTATTAGTTAGATAAACTCTGAACCTTTGATTAGTGATTGGTTTATAGCCTGTTTCTGTTAAAAGCAAATCCAATTTTAAATGAGCCATTGCATAGCTTGCCATTAGCAGCTCAAAACCATTGAGACGAGGTAATAAATGCGTTTCTACATAATTGCTCCAAATTCCTTGTTGCCCCTCGAACCGTTTATAGATATGTTTGATAGTTTCAGTAAGAAAAGTTCCGGTGCCAGTGGCAGGGTCAAGTATTTGAACCTTGTGTACTTCTTGCTCGACTTGCTTGTCTTGGATATTTACTTTAATTTTTATTTTACTGTGATCGGAAAGACCCTGTGGCAAATCAAATTCAGCTTTCAAAATGTCATCAACTGCACGAACTATAAAATTTACAACGGGTTGCGGAGTGTACCAAACGCCCCGAGCCTTTCGTAATTTTCGGTCGTATTCAGAAAGAAAAGTTTCATAAAAATGGATGATGGGGTCTTCCATTTTTGTACCCTTGCCATAGTTTTTTAAAATTTCATCTACATTGCAGTGCAGGAAAATATCTACTAAACTATCTACAATCCATTTGATTCGGTCATCAATGTCAGGGCCAGCAATATAGCCAAAAAGTTTGCGTAAAAATGGATTTGATTTTGGAATTAATTCGGCTGCTTCTTGGCGGCTAAATGTTGGTAAGGTTGGGTCATGTAAACGAGCTGCAAACATCCCATACACGATTGTTTGAGCATAAACATCTGCAAATCCTTTAGGTGTAATATCATGAATAAGAATTTCTTTGAATGCTTTAAGTTGATCTTTTAGGGTACTATCTTCATGGTTTGTTTCATCACTTAATAATGCCTTTTCAATAATATCAGAAAGTAATTTGGCTTTGCCAGCCATCATTTCTGCAAGTTTTTTGGGATTTTTTATTGTTTGACCAACATGGGTGCAAAAGTCTTTTAATAGATTTTCAAAATTAGCAAAATTTTCAGGCAAAGGAGTTATACCCTTATCCGAAATTTCCCCAATCGCGATTTTAGTGACAAATTCTCCCTCTCGATAAAGATAAAAGGTAAGATAATCCGTGAAGAAATATTGATCTTTCGTAGCCTTATATCTGTTAAATTGTTCTTTGTTAGCCTTTTTCCCTTCTAAATCCTTATCGCCGATATCTTTCGCTTCAATAAAACCCACAGGAATATCCTTTTCTGTTAGGATATAGTCTGGTGCACCACAGGCTTGTCGTTTTGGCTCATTCGTGGCTCGTATTGTAGGCACGATACTCTCAATAAGTTGTTGCAAATCTCCGCGGAAAGTATGCTCGGTAGCATTGCCAAGTTTGTACCGATTCTTTATATTTTCAATATATTCTCGTGTTGTCATTTTTGATATTTCTTTAAATTTTTAGTCTTGGTTAGTCATTTTAACCTTTGGTCAATCGTGGTAAGTCAACCTACGCTGTGATGTTTGAAGTGATGATGCAAAACGTTCCATCACGTCAACTTCGCGGGAATTGTAACGGAAGGAAAATTCGTCGCAGTAGCGGTGCAAATGTTTGGCACTAACTTGGTGGTAGATACCGTAAATACCTCGTTTAAAGATGCTCCAATACCCTTTAATGCGTTTTGTGCCGTAAGAGCCACAAACATACTTCCCTTCTTTGTGATTCACAACAACGTGCTGGTAGTTTTTCGCAAGGTCACGGTACGCTTGCCATTCGTCGGTGACAACGATTGAACCTTCCTTTACCAGTTGTTTTATGATTGGTTTGATGGTTTTGGCTTGTGTGTTTGTGTCATTGACGACCTTTCTTCTAAAACTATTGTCAACTGCGAGGTTGCTAAGGCTGCTAAACCAGAAAATACGGCAACGGGCGACGACTGGAAAGGCTACCACAAACTTGACCAATTTATCAAACAGGTGAACCAGCAAGTCGTTCCACCAAAAGAAGCCGAAAAGTCCTTCTTTGGATTCACACCATGATTGCAAACTCGAAAAGGATGGCAAACGGTGTTCACCACAGCATCAATAAAAAATACGCTCAAAACTACCTCAATGAATTCTGCTACAAAATCAACCGTAGAAATTTCCAATCCGATTTGTTTGATAGGGCTTTGATAGCAGGAGCGGAAAGTGTTTGGTTTTGATTTCAAAGAACTGATATTTTGAAAGGTACGGGGGAAGGTTCGGACCTTTTTTGTATTTTTGGCGGTAAAATCTACACTATGAATTTAGAAAGGCTTGCATACATAGTTTTAAAAGTTGTCGCTAAATCGGAAAGAAGGCAAGGTCAGGTCAGGAGCATTTTGAAACAACAAGGCATTAACCTGACTGATTTGGATACCAGAGAAGTCGGTAGATTTATAGAATCTAAAAAGTTAGGCTCTATAATTGATTTACCTATGGGTGAGCTGTTAGTTTTAGCAAACGTTAATGCTGTTAATTTTGTTAACAAACTTTCTAACATGACTTTTGAACAAAAGCTCAAACTGATCTATTCTGAATTGGAAACCTTGCCAGATAAAAAAGGTGAACTTGAAACAATTTTAAATAACCTTGGCATTGAGCCAACCGCTCATGTTGTATCTGAATTTGTTGCTTATTTTAAGACAACCGACCATGTTAATATTGTTGCAGAATCCAAAGACGGCTACGATATTGTCTTGACCCAAAAAGGACAAGATATTCTTCATGCGCCTACCGAAAAACCAGTTCAACCTAATATCCATATCCAAGATAATCTAAACTCAATAATCAACATTGGAGGTTCTCAATCTGGGTCATTTGACTCAGGTGTCAAGGACATCAGCAATAGTGCTTCTAAAAGTCCTAGCCCAACACCGAATCCAAAACCGAATTCACCTACGGGAATAAAACAGACGATACAAGTCATACTTCAAGCCTTAGCGATAGTTACAGCCATTATTTTAGCAATGTGGGCAAATGGTGTGTTTAAACAATAATACATAATAAGTAATTGATTTTCAAACATTCATTTCATTTTTATTTTGTTTCCTAATTGTGGATAGTCATTAAAATTGAGTTAATACTGGAAAAAAAGACACCGCTAAAAGAATAACTGGTTCAAACGGCTGATTCAGCCGTATTCCCCCCCAATCCTCAATACTCCACCGAAACCTTCTCCATCACATCGCCCTGCTGGATCTTGGCTACCACGTCGAGACCGGATTTGACGCGGCCAAAAATGGTGTACTTGCCGTCCAAATGCGCCCGGGCAGAATGGGTGATGAAAAACTGGGTACCCTCCGTGTCAAAACCGTTCGAGGCCATGCCCAATAGACCCGCCTGATCGTACCATTCCAGCCCAATTTCGGTCCGAATCGAGTAATCGAGCGCGCCGGTACCATCGCCACGAGGACACCCGCTTTGGATCACGTGGTCTGACACTACCCGGTGAAATGGCTTGTTATTGTAAAAATTCGTGCTGGCCAACTCAATAAAATTGGCCACCGAACCAGGCGCCCACTGCGGCCAAAGTTCAAGCACAATGGTGCCTTTCGAGGTCTGAATACTAACTTCCGTCTGCGGCCCTACCACCTGCATCCGTCCCCAGTCAATCGGGTGGTTGCGGGGGATTTTGGGCATCGCTGGTTCGGGACGGTTTTCCAGGTACGCAATGGCTTTTTCAAGCGCTGCAATGGCCTCGTAGTCGCGGGGCATCTTGAGTTTGGCAAAGGATTCCCTGAAATTTTCAAGCCGGGAGGAATCGCGTAATTCCCTGTAATTCAGTGGGTTTTTAGCAGAAAATGCCGGTGCGATGGCACCAATCATCCCCGGGTCGCCTTCGGCAATAACCTCGCGGGCGTAGTTGTACAAGGTTCGGCGCACACCCTTGCCGCCCTCGCCAAAGTGCCCCCAAAAATCCGGGCGCATCATCACCGAAACCAGGGCTTCCGCAGCAGCCACTTTCACGACCGCAGCCGGATCGTTGAAGCCGTTTTGCCGAATCCATTGGTAATTCCAGCCATGTTCCGCCAAACCGCGTAAACAAGCGGCACGGTCATAAGCACTTTTAGACTGCTGAAAAATCTGCTTCAAACGCCAGTTTAGGTCGGCTTTAGCCGTGGAATCACCCCGATAGGAGAGGGTTTTGTTGGCCGCATGATACAGCGCAATTTGCATCGGCATGGGCCACGTTGGGTTTTCGCGGGCCATGCGCCAGTACCATTCCCCGTCCTGAGGCCGACCGTTTTCTACAAAAAACTCTGCAGCAGCGCGACCCACGTGTGGATTGGAATCGTACAATTGTTCGGCGACCAAAACCCTGGAAGTATCGTAGTTGAATTTACCTAAAGCTCTGATGATCTGACTTTTAACCCGCCAATCCTGCTCCGTTTTAATCACTTTGGACAACATCCCAAACGCAGGAGTGGAGGAGGATTTACTCAAAGCAAGCGCAATTTGTGCCCGGACTTCCGGAGCATTGACCGCCCGCACAAAGCCCAAACCAATCACGACGGACTGTGTGCTGTCGAGTTGAATGCCCTTGGCACGGGCGAGGTAATAAGCGGCCACTAAACGAGCCGGTTCGGGAATTTTTTCGTCGCCGACATATTCCACCATAAGCTGGGTGGCGGCGGGTTCGATGATGGCCGAATCGCGCAGGGCAAAACGCAGGATAGCCCTGCATTGTCCCGTCAGCAGCAGGGTGTCGGAAGGCTGGTAGGTCGTTACGGCAGCGATGTTGCGCAGGCTGTTTCGGGAGCCACATTTGCCCACCGCTTCGAGCACGATGGCATTAAATGCCTGATGTTCGGAAAGTGAATCTTTAGACATAAAAGCTTCCAGCAGCGGCTGCTCACATTTGGGCGAACCAATTTGTCCCAGCGAAAAGGCCGCAGCGCTGCGGACATCTTCTGAAGGGTCTTTCAACAAGGGGACAAGAGCTGAAATGGCGTTGGTATCCGGCGCAGAGGCGAACGAAAGCGCCGCGAGGTAACGCACGTTGAAATCGCTGTCGTTGAGGAAAAGCAGCAGACTATCTGTTTTGCGTTGGTCGCGCAAATTGTAGATTAACTGGAGGCGTTTATTGCGCAAATCCAGGTTGAGCGTCCCGAGTTCAGGTTCTTTTTTTTGATTAAATTCGGGTGGCTGGCAAGCGGAGAGGGTCAACAACAACAAACAAACCCCCAGAGGCCAAAAGCCAAGGGTAAAGGGCAACGCACAAAAATTGAAAATCCTGAATCGCATGGGAAGAAGCGGCGGCTTTTTGCCGCTGAGCGGGGCAAAAGTAGCGTTTTTTAGGAGCTTGCTACCCCAACAAGCGCTAACTCAACGCGACTGCTTACTTCATTTCCCGTTCCAGGGCTTCAAGCACCTGCTCGGCCATGCGCCAGGTGCTTTCCATCTGGGATTCTTGGGCCTGACCGCCGTAAATGGCTTGTTCGCAGGTGTGCCAAACAGACAGCAGGGCCTGCACCCGAATGGGCGACGCACCCCGCTGGAGCAAGGCTTTGCCCACATCCGCGTCGTTCATTTCGGCGGTTTGCAAACCGAGTCGCGCCGAGAGCCAGGCCTGCAAGGATTTAAAAAGTTCCTGGTAAAATTGGATAGGATTGCCCTGATTCAGCAATCGGCCGACCTGCGTAAATCGGTCGCGCACGGCCGGGAGTGTGGGTGGTGGACTGTTAAACTGGGGCATTTCAGGTTTCATTTGAACCGAAGCAGGCGCCGTAACCGAGGCCATTTGAACGGGCCTGCGTTTTTTAAACAGTACAAAAATCAGGAGCAAAGCCACAAAAACGGCCAAAATGCCCCAAAAAATGGGCGAAATCAAAGCGCCGCCAAACTGCTGCCAAAATCCGCTGTTTTGGGGCGTCACCGGTTCGGAAATACCAGGTTCCAGCAGCGCATTGGGCGATTGATAATTTACACCAGGCGTCACCGTAAACCGAATGACCTCGCTATCCAGCAGGCGATATTGGTTGCTATCTGCATCAAAATACGCCAAAATGGACCGTATTTCATATACGCCCGAGTCTTTCGGCAGCAGCACGTATTCAAATCGTTTTCGATGCAAAATGCTCGTTTCGCTCTCGTATTCCTCCTCTTCCAAAATTCGTGGCTCAAAAATCTCGCAATTCGCAGGGGCCTC
>CAZKBH010000081.1:722-3880 GCA_964550795.1 uncultured Saprospiraceae bacterium | reverse complement strand
TTTAGGGGCTGCAAAGCGCCGGGTATCACCATTGCCTTTTAATTCAACCGTGAGTGTGAGGGCATCATCCGTGGTGAGCGCATTGGTATCGGCTTTGACTTCCCACTCGTACTGTCCAACACCGCCCGTAAATTCGGCGGGCGCTGGCTGCGGAAGTGCCTTTACAGTCAGGCTGATTGGCTCTGTTTGCAGACTCACGGGTTTGGGGCCAAATAAAAATCCCTGTGCCCCGGGTTGTTCAATGCCCACACTTACCCGGGCATTTCCGATGGTCAGTTCTCCCGCTTCCTGCGGAAAAACGGCCTCTTCGTGCAGGGTCCGCGCAGCATACTTTTTCCCTTTCAGGGTGATGTACTCCACGCGCTTGTCGTAGCGGATCTTTTCTTTGGTGAAAAAACCATCAAAACCAGGCAGCGCAAGGATGTCGTAACCCTCCACCGAAAGTTGGGTGTAAAGTCGGATGCGCCAGGTAAGCTGTTGGCCAACATAGGCTTCTTCCTGGTCAAAATCCGCAGCCACAAAAATCTGGACATCGGATCCGGGCGGCACTTTTACCTGGTTGCTTTTACGTGCTTTCGCGGATATAACCTTGATTTTCAATGGTTTGCTGCGCAGGGTTTGTCCGCCTGCCACCACCGTCGCCGAGCCAATGCTGAAACTGCCGGGCTGGCTTGGAATCAATTCCAGCGACCAACTTTGGGTGCTGCTGCTGCGACCATTCACAAAACTCATGCCCCGCATTTCGGAGACGCTGCCTTTTTTGAACCCTGGAAAATCAGGTGGGGAAAAACGACTGCCTTCTGCGTTTTTGAGGTTAAAAACGACCTCAAACGGAACCCCCACCACCATTTCTTTTGCTTGAACGGATGCTTCAAAACTGACTGCGTTTTGCGCAAGCAAGCCATTTAATTGAAAAAAAATAAGGAGCGCCCCTGCCCAAGGGCCCAAAGCCCGGACATTTCTCTGCAAACAATCGCTTATGCTGTGGGCGCTCATGATGGGGGGATTAAGGGGTTACATCCGAATGGTTTTGAGGTTCGACTTAGGTTTTGCGGGAGGATCTGTGGGCGAACGCCGGGGTTGTGGCTTGAGGCCGTCCGGATTCGGCAGAGCTTCAAGGGTAATGGGTTCGGTTGACAATTCCTCGTCGCCGTTTTTGATGCGGACGGAGGGAATCGTCAGGGGGCCAGCCTCCATGGGTGTGACGCTGAAATGGTAGGCCGCCGAAGCCGTAGTCTGGCCGTTCATGATGGAAATATTGGACGACTGGCTGCTACTCAGCACCAGAAATCCCGCAGCTTCCCAGTCCGGCGGAATCAAACGACCGTTGTTTTGGCCGTTTTCCAAAATGTAAGAAACCTTGATCGGGGCGCCCACGAGGACCTCCGCATTGGTTTCGGGCAAATCGGTTTTGGTGTAAAAACGCGTTTCGCCCTGGGCAGTTGCGCTCAGGAAGTTCAAAACGACCAGAGAGAAAATGAAAAGTACGGTACGCATAAAATTGAGTTGTTATGGTTGATAGTTGTCAAATTTTTACCGAACCCCCATCCCATTCGGCCAAACCGCAGCGGGACTTACAAAACCCAGTTTCCCTGCTGAATCTTCGGCCATCAAAATCATCCCTTGTGATTCGGTGCCCATCATGACCCGCGGGGCGAGGTTGGCTACAATAACGACCTGTTGTCCCACAACTTGCTCAGGGGAAAAATGTTCTGCAATCCCGGACAAAATGGTGCGGGTTTCAAAACCCAGATCCACACTGAGTTTGAGGAGTTTTTTGGATTTTTCTACTTTTTCTGCCGTAAGAATGGTGCCCGTGCGCAGGTCGAGTTTGGCAAAATCGTCGAACTGAATGTTCTCCGCCACTGGGCGGTAGGCCGTGGGCTGCGGGGCTTCCGTTTCGACTGCTGGGGCGTTTTGTGCTTCAGTCATCTTAAGTTTTTCAATTTGTTGGTCAATCACCTCATCGGGGATTCGGCTGAACAGGTGTTCGGGCTGATTCAAAGCATGGTTGGTTGGCAGGATGGGGTTTCCTTCCACGAGTTCGTTGAGCACATCCAACAGTTCGCCATTGTCTTGCAAAAGCGGCATATTGAGCATATTGCGCAGGCGATCTGAGGAAAACGGGATAAAAGGCCGGGTTGCCACCGACAGCGCCGCGACGTATTGAACGGCGAGGTTCATCACCACTTTCACCATTTCAGGGGCTTCTTTGACGGTTTTCCAAGGCTCATTGAATTGCAGCAGCGCATTGCCCGCACTCGAAATTTCCATCACAATTCGCAGGGCCTCCCGCAGTTCGTAGCGTTTGATGGCAGCACCCATTTCCACCAACTTGTTGTGCAACAGGCGCAAATCCTCGTTGTATTGCCCGTCTTTTTCCGGGTTCCAGCCGCTTTTAAACGGGATTTCGGGATCAATTTTGGGCAAAACGCCCTCGTAATATTTGTGCGAAAGCACCATCACCCGGTTCACAAAATTGGCGAGGTTGTTCACCAATTCGTTGTTGTTGGTCTCCTGAAAACCCTTCCACGTAAACTCCGAATCACTTTGTTCGGGCATTTTTTTGATCATGTTGTAGCGCAACACGTCTTCCTGGCCCTTAAAAGTTTCACAGTATTCGTGCACCCAAACCGCCCAGTTTTTGGAGGTGGAAAGTTTGCGGCCTTCAAGATTTAGAAACTGGTTGGCAGGCACGTTTTCGGGCAAAATAAAGCCCCCGTGCGCCTTCAAAATGGCCGGAAAAATCAGGCAGTGGAACACAATATTGTCCTTGCCAATGAAATGAATCAAGGCAGTTTCGTCGCTTTTCCAGTACGGCTCCCAGTCTTTACCCTGGTCCAAGGCCCATTGTTTGGTCGCAGAAATATAGCCGATGGGGGCATCCAGCCAGACGTACAGTTTTTTGCCTTCCGAGCCGGGGATTTCCTGCGGCACGTCCACGCCCCAGTCGAGGTCGCGGGTCATGGCGCGGGGCTGGAGACCCTGATCGAGCCAGGAATTGCACTGACCAATCACGTGGTTTTTCCAATCCGCGGGTGCGTGGAGGGGTTTACCATCCAATACTCCGGTATTGATCCACTCGCGCAGCCAGGCCTCGTGTTGGTCGAGGCGCAGAAACCAGTGTTTGGTGGGGCGTTTTACCGGCACCGAACCGC
>CAZKBH010000081.1:0-712 GCA_964550795.1 uncultured Saprospiraceae bacterium | reverse complement strand
GGTTCTTTCAGGTCGTTTGGACTGAGCGTGGAACCACATTTTTCACATTGATCTCCATAAGCTTCCGGGTTGGCACACACCGGGCAGGTGCCCACGATGTACCGGTCTGCGAGAAATTGGCCGACGGTTTCATCGTAATATTGCTCGGTAGTTTCTTCCAGAAACTCTTGATTATCATTGAGTTTTCTAAAAAAATCCTGAGAAGTCTGGTGGTGGATCGGCTCGGTGGTTCGGTGGTAAATATCGAACGAAATGCCAATTTTTTCGAAAGTATCCCGCAGCATCGCGTGGTATTTATCCACCACGGCGCGGGGCGTCGTATCTTCTTTTCGGGCTTTTACGGTAATGGCCGCCCCATGTTCGTCAGAGCCGCACACGAACACCACATCCTTGCCCATGAGGCGTAAATAGCGTACAAAAATGTCGGCGGGAAGGTAAGCCCCGGCCAAATGCCCGATGTGAAGGGGGCCGTTGGCGTAGGGTAGGGCAGCGGTAACGAGGTATCTTTTTTTGGACATGGAATGGTTTGAACACGCTCAAAATTCCGCGCAAAAGTACGTCTGATTGTTCGCTTGTCAAAGCGTGTGCCTGCGCGCATTGCCCAAGAAAGTGTGGCTACTGGATATTTTTCGAAATCGAGATCTATAAGGTTTGCAGGTCCGTTCCTTTCTTCTCGGGTTGGTCACTTTAGCTCGGCATCTGTACTTTCTTT
>CAZKBH010000080.1:1640-14837 GCA_964550795.1 uncultured Saprospiraceae bacterium | reverse complement strand
CCGGTCGGGCGCGCCTCGCAGACCGCGCGCCAGAGCCAATGGTGGGTTTGTGGGAGGGCTTGGGATTCGTACTTTTTGCGGTTTGCCTATCCTTTAATCAACTGATTCGAGCAGGAATGAATACTTGTTACTTTTTGGGCTCAAAAAGTAACAAAACATGGATAAAGCACTGATTTTTGCCCTTCAACACTTCTTTATTTCAATGAATTGGCATACTAAGCATCATATTTATCCCAAAACCAGCTATTTTCATCACACAAATCACCTGAAGCAAAGTATAACAATGAAGCAATCTACGCTAATTTTCTTCGCCCTCCTCCTCTCACTGGCCGCACCACTTTTTGCTCAAAACACCCCTTTCCCCAACCCCACAGCCCAAGGGGATTCCACTCAGGCATTCACCCTGCTCCTACGCGCCCAACAGCATCTCGACACCGCAAACATCGAAGCAGCTAAAACAGCCACCAACGAAGCCGAACAAATCCTGCGCAGCTATTTGGACGAAAACAGCCCTTTTTGGACTGATGTCTATTGCCTGCAAGGCCTCTCGCTGTTGCGTACCGATCGTGCAGCAGCCTTTGCGCTATGGAAAAAGGTGCAAGCTTTGCCCCCTGCTTTTCATCCGCTGAGTCAGGCCAACGCGTGGTATTTCTCCGGCACTTGTCATTTGTACCGTGGGGAACTTGAACAAACCGTAGCAGCCTACCAAAACGCCCTCGATATCTACCTTGCACAGCCCGCTCCAATGCACACCAATACCGGGAGGATATACAGCAATCTGGGGCTGATCGCTACCAATCAAGGGGGTTTTGGGCAAGCTATTGACTATTACCAAAAAGCCATTGCTGTCTGGACGACGTACCACAGCCCGCTTTTCCCCGGGCTTGCACATCCTTACAACAATCGGGGAATGGTGTACTGGAATCAAGGCCGATACGACGAAGCGAAAAAAGATTACCAGGCTGCCCTTCAACTGCGCCTTCGAACACTCCCCTCCAACCACCCGGATATTGCAGCCACCCTGAATAACCTGGGGCTTATTTCTTATGAAAATGGTGCGCTCGAAGAAGCCGGCAGGTATTTTATTCAATCCCTCCACATCTTTCAACAAAACAATGACACCCTGCTGGCTGCAACGGCGACCAACAATCTTGGGATGATTCGGCAGCGTCAGTTCGAGTATGCGGATGCACGCCGCTATTACCTGCAGACCTTGTCTGTGGAAGAAGCGCAAAAGCCCCCTCCAAATGCAGCAATTGCCCTGACACTATTCAATATTGGTGTTTCCTGGCGAGAAGAAGGCCAGTACGAGCAGGCACTTGAGTATTTCCAACGTGCTTTGCAATTAACGCCCCCCAATCACCCCCGAAACCCACAGATACGCAGCTCCATCGGACGGGCACTGCAAGGCTTGGGGAAATATTCAGAAGCCTTGGAGGTATACAAACAAGCTTACACCGATCAGGTGGCACTTCACGGCGAGCACCATCACTTTTTAGGCACTTTGTTGTATAATCAGGCAGACATTGCATTGGTAGAAGGCGATTTTGAACAAGCGCACGCACTAAATAAACAAGCCCAGCTAAAGCTCGGGTACAAAGGCGATAAAAACTTCTCTAAAGTATTGGTTCTGTTTGATTTATGCACGGCACTCGCACAAGAAAGCCAGATCCTATATCGCTCCCAAAACGTAAAAACCAGCTTGGACGGGGCTCGAAAAACACTTGTTTCGGCTCAAAATGCGCTATTGGCCTATGAACAGTTTAGCCGTATCAACAACCAACCCGCAGAACGCCAAATCGCCAAATCCGCAGCCGTTTCAACCGCCGAAATTGCCATCGCTGCGAACTACTCCTTGTTTCAACAAACCAAGGACACCGCATATTGGTATGAGGCATTCCACCATGTAGGGCGCACCAAGTCCATGCAGTTGTTAGCATCTATGCAGGAAGCGAAAACGCTACGGAATAGTGTCGCCAACCCGGCACTTTTGGAACAAGAACAGCAGCTTAGAACAAAATTGGCTAGACTTGATATTGACATTCAGGAAAAACTAAGCAAAACGGCTGATCCAACGGATGCCGAAATCGTACAAAGCACGTTGGAAAGAACCCTTGCATTTGAACAACACGAAACACTCCTGAATCAAATCATTGCAGCAGGAGAATCCCGATTGAGCATTCACACCATCCCTGTAAAAACGATTCAGGATACCATCCTAAAAGTTGGACAAACCCTGCTGGAATACTTCGTGGGCGACCAAAACATCTATGTTTTTCTGGTACAACCCAAGCATTTTGAAGTAGTGGAAATTCCTCGGGACTTTCCGCTGGAACAATGGACGGACACCCTCACCCGGCTCGGTATCTATGCCTATTATCCGCTGCCAGAAGCCAAAAGGAGTTCTGAATTGGAACAAAATTCAAACAATAACTATACTGAAGCAGCGCAAAAACTCTATAACAAGCTCGTTTTTCCCGTAAAAGCTAAACTTACTTCGGAGGTCATTATCATTCCGGACGGGGTTATTGGCTACATTCCTTTTGAAACCCTGCTCCCAACACCACCCGAGCGACCAGGCAGGTATGCATCCTATACCTACCTGCTCAACGAACACCGATTCAGCTACTGCTATTCTGCCACCCTGCTTCGTGAAATGTTGGATAAAAAACACCAGTCGCCCCCTACCCTATCCGTTTTAGCGATGGCTCCCTTTCATTCAAATAGCCTCCGCCCGGATACGGATATGGATATTTCACCTCAAACCCGCTCCGTTTCCGATACCCTCCGGACACTTGGTGCAAGCGCAGCAGAAGTAGCCCACATTACGAAACAATGGAACGGAACACCTTGCTACGGTACGGCTGCATCCATCGAAACTTTCAAGCAATTGGCCAGTCGCTACCGTATCCTTCACCTCAGTACCCACGCCTTCGCTGACGACCGAATGGGCGACTATGCCTACCTGGCACTTGGAAACCCGAACGATCCGAAACTTTATGAAAAACTGTACGCCCGCGACCTGTACACGCACACGCTGAACGCCGATATGGTGGTATTTTCCGCCTGCAAAACAGGGGTTGGTAAACTCCGTCGCGGCGAAGGCATCATCAGCATGGCAAGAGCGTTCTCCCATGCAGGAGCCAAAAGCATCGTCACGACCCTTTGGGATGTGGACGACGATGCCAGCAAGGATTTACTCGTGGATTTTTACCAGCAGCTCCAACAAGGCAAAACCAAAGATGCAGCCCTGCAACAAGCCAAAATTGATTTTTTGACCAAAAACCGCGGCGATGGCGGTGCCATGATGCACCCGTTTTTTTGGGCCGGGTTTATTGCGATTGGGGATATGGGGGCGATTAAGTAGTATGAGCTACTTAATCGCCCGAAGTTCTGCTTGCAATTTTTCAGCATCCTCACGGTAGCTGTGGAATTTCTGAGCAGTGATGTCCAATATAAGCTTGTCCACTTTTTGCTTTTGCTGTGGATAATCGGCTGAAAGGCAAAGCAACAAGTACCATTCTGCACGGTCTTGCGCCACATCGCCGGTTTTTTGGTCCACTTTAGCTTGAAATTCGGTCACAGCAGCCTGGAAATTCCCGGTTTTAAGTCCTAGATTGAACCAGGCATGTGCAAGCCACTCGCGCGACAAGTCATACTGGGCAGGATTGTTTTGAGGGGTAATTTTTTTAAACTCAAGTACAGCAGTCTGAAATTTTCCCTGTTTGTACGCGCGGATGCCCGCTCCAAAAGCAGTGCTATCCTCCTGGTCCTGTTGGGTGTTTTTAAGCGTGGTACCTCGAATGTTTAAGGGTTCTTTATACAAGGAAGCGACCATTGCAAAAGTGCGCCGTTCGGGGCGCGTAACAGGGGTCTTCGCCACCTCAGGAGGTGTTTCCGCTTGCGAGGCTATAGGAGCTTTTACGGTATCAGGAGATACAGATTCCAGCTTTTTTTGTTCGCTTGGCTGCGTTGGAAGGGTTTCAGGGTTTTGATTCATAAACCAAATGCTGATTGCCGCTACCAAAGCGACTATCAGCATCACCAGACCCCATTTTTGCCAGATGGTCGCCGGGCGTGACGGCGTAGCATCCGGTGGCGATTCATTCACCCATTTCCGTACATTTTGCCGCAGTTGCTCCCGAAGCAAATATTCGTGTGCCTCCAATTCCAACCGATGTAGTCGCAATTGTTCCCGCAAAGCTGCATCCTTGGCCAGCTCGCGCTCCAGCGCAGCACTGTCCTCCGGAGAAAGCCTGCCGCGCACATATTTTTCCAATGTTTCGTGTAATGCGTCTTCGTTCATATTACCTTTCTTTGAAAAAATCGCGAAATTCGGGGCGTTCTGAGAGCAGGTTTAGCAGGCGTTTTTTACAACGACTCTTTTCTTTTTTGGCTTGATCCGCATCACTAATGCCCACTTCCTGCGCAATTTCTATCATACTGTACCCCAAGTGAAATAGTTCAAAAATGCGCTTGCACCGCGCACTAATTTGTGACATTATCTGTGCAAATACCTGTTCGTGTTCTGCTGCAATGATGGATCTTTCAGCACTGTCTTCTACCCCCAGATCCGTTTCCATCAACGACCGATCCTCCATTTTAGGACCACGCTTGTCCAGTTTTTTCAACCACTGAAACTTCGCGATTTGAATAAAATAAGTGTTCATCGAACTTCGTCCCTCAAATTTTCCCTCGCGCACATTTCGCTCGAAAATTGACAGTGTATCAAAAAACAACTCTTCCCCATCTTCCTCTGTCCCGCTATTGTTCACCACATGGCGAATCACCTGGATTCGCCAGCCTGAACCCTGCACCAAATATTGCAGCGCACGATTTCGCTCAGATTCTTTTCCGGCAATTGCAGCAGCGATGTCCGCGTCCTTCCAGTGGTTTGACATAAGTTAGTACCGATTTGTGTGGGGGAGGTGCCCAATGACGTCAGGAATTTTAATGCGCGTTAAGATTTTCCGTGCACTTTTGCGTACAACGGTTGTGCTGATGCTGTTGTGATGTTTAGGAATACTTGTCGGCCGCACCTAGTTCGTTGTGATATTTTTTATGCAGGCTGATAGAGAATTATATCCGGCAGAAAGTCAAAATCCTTCAAATTATAGGTGAATATTCGTGTCACAAAGTATCATATTAGATGTTCCAGTTGCGCTGCCAAGCGGTTGAACGGATTTGCTCAATCGTCCTCGGATTGTCCTTCCAAATGCCGAAAAGTTCCTTTGGGTCTAGCTTTTTATCGCCTCTCGTGATGCTTGGGGCAAGGGTAACAGGGGATGGTTGAACCTTTATAGTTTTGATATTCAGCGACTTAAGCACTTGAAGCAGTTGCTCAATTTCTTGAATGCCCGATGTTTCAATAGTGACGGTCATAACTTCAGTAATTTTATCTGCAAATATACGGTTCTTCACTTGGTTTATCTGCGGGCACATGTACTGGGGCTTTTTGACGCACATTGGGTACGGGATTAGCCTCGGGGCGGGGTGAGAAAAATCCGTTTTTACGCATCTCTTTTCTCTTTATGCTTTTCAATGCCAAGTGCCGTTTTTGCATTGAGTGGGCTGACCACTTTTTTCCCGGTTTTGGATTCCAATTCCTTCAAGGCTACTTTGGCCACATTGCCACCTTGTTGGGCTACTTTTTTGCTTTCTTCAAAAGTTTCTGGATTGACGGATTGGGAAATATCTTTGGTGGATGCTTCTGCCAACATGTTCAAAATCAGTTCTGTATTGGTCATGTTATCGCGAAGGTTTTCCTTCTTCAATCCTTTCAACACTTTATATTCCTTGGTGGTCTTGCCCGACCACGTTTTGGTGATAATGTCGGTTAAGGTAGCAAACTGCTGTCCTTCTTGCAGCCCGCGGCTTTTCCATTCATCCGTGAGTTCTTTGCGTATTTCAATGCTTTTAAGGCGCTGGTTGATCCAGTTTTCACTATAACCCAATCGGAGGTATTGCTCCAAAGCCCGGTCAATGCTCAATTCAGGGTCTTGCATTTCATCTAAGCGCTCGCTAGCCACTTGTGCCAACCACAACTTGAATGGCTCCGCCTTGGGCGAGGGTATGGACTGGATGAGGCGAAACAGTTGCTCGGTATCGGCCACATCGGTCTTGTAAAACTTGCCGTCGGAGGACTGCATTTTCAGTTGGTTACAATCTGTAACCAACTGACTGCCTTCCTTTTTCAGGCGGCTTTTTAAAACCTTCCAATAATTATTAGGATTGGGACTATCCGTCAAAACGGCGATCACATCCACAATAGAGATGTACCATTTCTCCTGCTCCGGGTCCCAGAGGGTGCGCACTTGCTTTTGTTCAAATATTTGGATGGCGTTTTGATGTTTCATGGTTTAAATATTTTCATCATTTTCAAGTCGTTGCCACTCTTTCTTGATTTCTGCTACCAACTGTTCTTCTGTCGGCAGCGTCAGCCATGTAATTTGCTCCATTTGCAGGCGGTTTTATAGCTCGGTTGCTTCGGGCCCAAGTTTCGCGGCAATTTCTTGGACTTCTTGTATCGAAAGCCCCGTAATTTCAGCAGCAAACACAATCGTGGCCCCTTTGCGCAATGCATTTTCAGCAATTTCCTCTCCCCTACTTTTTAAGGCTTCGTTTACTGCCGTTGTAATTTCCAATTTCACCGTTTCCACAAAACTCGCATCACTTCTTTGCGCCTCCATGTACCTATCATATTCCTTCCTGTCAGCAGGTTCTAATTTCAGAATGTCAAGTTTTTGGCTGGCTGCCTTCAAACCTTTTGCCGTAAACTCGTCCTTGATTTCTGACGTTTTCAGGAAGTATATCCATTCATCCAGAGTATCTTTGGCAACTTCATTGAACCGATTGGTTTTTATCACATAATATTCCGGGTACAAGTCCGACACTGAAGTCTTTTTGAAAAGCTCTTTTTGCTTTTCGGAGAGTTCCAATTCATGGTTGCTGTGGATACCTACGAAACTGGTAGTCCCGTGGTACACATAGTCGTCTCCCTGACCAAGGTCAAAATATACGATGTTCACGGAATATACTTTTTTGACTCGGGAATAAGGCTGCCCTTCGGCAATATGTTCCACGATGACCTTTGCCGTCCCGTAAAGCATACGCTGGAAGTAGTCGGCCTCGCGGGTGTTCTGGATTTCTACGATGACCAACTCGCCTTTTCTGTTCTCCACGAGGATGTCCACCCGGTTGAACTTGTCGTCCTCCGTTTGCTTGTTCCCTTCGCTTTCAAGTATTTGATGGATTTTGAAGTCTTCGTGCAGTAATTCTGAAAGGAAGCCTTCCAGGATATCGAAGTTGGCCTGATTGCGGAGCAACCGTTTCATTGCCCAGTCGAATCGAACCAGTTTCTTTGCCATCTTGTAAAATTTTCCACAAAAATACACAAAAAGTTTTACGGACAAAGGTTGTTGCGGAATCCAGGGGGCTTGGTACGGGATTTTGCGGGGGTGAAGCGGAGGGGGGATTGGACGAACGCGGGCACTCACGATGTGCCTACGCTTTACGCTTAGGAGGCATGAAAGTGAGTGCATAGAAAGTGGCGAATATTATTATAGCTTTTCTATCTCATTAATTGGCAATCCAATAATTTCGGATATAAGGTTTAAATCCGTACCCTTTAATTTCATTTGACGGGCAATTTCTACTTTGCGCTCTGCTTTGCCCTCATCAAACGAAGTATCCACCACATTTTTCAAATCGCGGTAATACTTTAAACTCTCCTCGTATTTATTTTTGGTGGCTATATAACAAGTTACACTAAACGCTTCACTTTTCCTCTGCCATAGTAATTATCATGGGTAGCAATTGGTAAAGCGAAAAGCATTTTGATTCTTGAAATGCTTGATTCAGCGCCTCGACATTAAATCTGCTTGTTTTTTTTCCTTGCTCTGCTTCATGAAAGATATTCAAATACGGCTTAATCTTACGCATGTATTCAGGATCGTTGATCAGATTATCTTCAATTGCCTGATACCATTGCTCCTTTGTTTTTTCTGGTAAGCCTTCAAGGATTTCTTCAAATTGAAGGATGGTTTCAGCCTGATAAATGCTAACCCCCAAAGCGCTTTTTGAAACGTCTTCGATTGTTTTGCCATTTGAATTTGTGATTGAGCAAAGTGAATTTACAAGATCATGGGCCGAAAGGTTGGCTTGTTTTTCCCCGCAGAAAGTTGAAATGATGGCTGTCATTGCCAGCAATAAGATGGTTGTTTTATTTAGATGATTCATTTCGATTTGATTTTGGGGCAATTTAGGATTTTAGATTAAAATCGAGTACCTTTTTCAGGTTCTTATTGAAATTAGAAAGGTTTCTTTCGTCAATTGGCTCTGGCGGTTCAACCTTGTGTCCTTTTTTGTGACCATTCCAATCCATATTCAATGCCTTGCGTTCCTTTTTTATCCGCTTAGCACAAAGATTTCAACGCACCTGCACTTGCACTTTTTAGAAGGTTGCTAAATTCCTCGGCAAGTTCAGCATCCCCTGTATCATAACTAATAAATATGAAGGATGCGATGTTTTCAAGTCGCCATTTCATCGGCAGATGATTCGTTCGTCACTTTATCCGTCTTTTTTCTGTTGGTCATTTTTATTATTTATTTTGCTATTTTTGATTGCCACTTTCTACTGATTCCCGTAAACCCCAATTTACGTCTATCCACCCTCCCGCAAGGATTACCGAACGTTGCCGCTTATGCATTGCAATGGTCAGCCCCCCCCTTTCGCAACCAAAGTACCACCTTTTCCCCAACAACTAGGGAACATTTCAAGATAAAATTTTACCATTTCCCAAATCCACACACCTGTACCACCTCAAAAGCCACTCCAAGCACTCAAACTTCCCCCTTCCCATACATCCCAAACTTCCACAGCCCCATCCGCTGCAACCAGTGGCAAAAAGAAACCCGCAACACCCCCAATCCGTATTTCATACTCCGGCTAAAATTGATGCTCGAAGCTTCTTCAAAGTATTTTGTCGGGCAGGTCACCTCGCCAATGTCAAATCCGGCATAGACAATCTGGGACAGCATCTCGTTGTCAAACACAAAATCATCGGAATTCTGGTTGAAACGAATACCCAGCAAAACTTCCTTACTGAACGCCCGGTAGCCCGTGTGATATTCAGATAACTTGTAGTGAATCAACAAGTTCTGGGCAAAAGTCAGGAAACGATTGGCAATGTATTTGTACAAGGGCATCCCGCCTTTGCGCGCGCCCATGCCGAGAATACGCGAGCCGAGCACCACGGGGTACAGGTCTTCCCCAATGATGTTGACCATGCTGGGGATGAGTTTCGGTGTGTACTGGTAGTCCGGGTGGAGCATGATGACGATGTCTGCCCCAATGGCAAGCGCCTTGTTGTACAGCGATTTTTGATTGCCGCCGTAGCCCGTGTTTTTTTCGTGCACAATCACGTGCTGGATTCCGAGCGAACGGGCCAATTCTGCTGTGTTGTCCTTGCTGTGATCGTCGCAAAGAATGACCTCATCTACCAGATCAAAGGGGATTTCCCGGTAGGTTTTTTCCAGGGTTTTTGCGGCATTGTAGGCCGGCAGCACGACGACGACTTTTTTATTTTTATACATGTTTTGTTGTGTAACTGTTGATTCAGGGGGCGCGCAACTTGGATCACATCACTACATTGATCATCCGCCCTGGTACAAAAACCACTTTTTTGGGCGCTTTTCCTTCCAGCCATTTTTGTATTTGTTCCAATCCCAAGGCAGCAGCTTCGGCATCGGCGGCGGAAATATCGGTGGGCAGTTCGATGGTAGCCCGGAGCTTGCCATTGATCTGAACAGGATATTCTTTGGTGTCCGTTTTTAAAAAGGCTTCATTCAGCGTTGGCCAGGCCGAATCGCATACCGTGGTGGTATGCCCCAGCATTTGCCAAAGTTCCTCCGCTACGTGCGGACCAAAGGGCGCAATGAGCGTCACCAAGGGTTCCAGCACCGCGCGTTTGCTGCATTTGAGGCTGCGTAAATCATTCGTGGCAATCATAAAGTGACTCACGCAGGTGTTCATGCTCATCCGCTCGATGTCGTCGGTCACTTTTTTGATGCAGGTGTGCAGCACGCGGAGTTCGTCGCGGGTAGGCTCTTCTTCCGTGACCCGGAACGTTTCGCCCTCAAAAAACATGCTCCAAAATTTGCGCAAAAAGCCGCTCACACCCGAAATCCCTTTCGTATTCCAGGGTTTTGCATCCGTAATGGGCCCCAAAAACATCTCGAACATCCGGAAACAATCTGCCCCATGCTCGGCTACAATGTCGTCGGGATTCACCACATTGAACTTCGATTTCGACATTTTTTCCACCTCCCAGGAACAGGTAAACTTGCCCTCTGCATCCAGCTTAAAATTCGCGTGGGCAAATTGTGCTGTTTTGCGCGCCTTGTCCAGATCAAGCACATCATTGTCCACGATGTTTACATCCACATGCAGTTTAGTCACCGAATCCGGACTGTATTTGTACATCAGGCTGTGCGAAACGAACAATTGCTCGCCCGAATGCGCTTCCTCCGAGGCAATAAATTCCTCCCGACTGGCAAGGGCCTTGCGGATTTTTTCTGCAATAAATCTCGGGTCGTTGATATGGTCCGTTAATTCCTCCGTGTACAGCACCAGCAAACGTTTCCCATCCGCAATCGCCGTCTGGCGAATCCGCTCGATTTTTTCCACTTGTTTGGTCGAGGTAACCTCAATAACAAGGTTGTTGGTTTCAAAGGCAAAATCGTACTTGATTTCCTCTTCGTATTCCTCGCCATCAATCATGATTGGGCCGAACTCTTCCAAACAAGGTTTCAGCACTTTAATCATCAAATATTCTTCAAAAAACCGCTCTTTAGCCCGATAAACGAAATTGGAGCGCCCCTGAATCATGCCCTGATTTACCAGTTTTTGGGCAAATTCACGATGCGGCACCAGGCCCATATCGTACATAAAATGGTTCCAAAAACGGCTGTACAACAAGTGGCCCACCGCGTGCTCAGAACCGCCGATGTAGAAATCAACCTGTTGCCAGTAGTCCAGCGCATCCTTGGAGCAAAATTCCTGCGCGTTGTGCGGGTCCATGTACCGATAAAAATACCAGGACGAACCCGCCCAGCCGGGCATCGTGGACAATTCATATTTCCAGCCCTTTGCGCGGGCAAGCGGTGGCTCGCCGGATTCCGTGGGCAGGTATTTATCCACCGCAGGCAACACCAGCGGCAAATCTTTTTCATCCAGCGCATAAGGCACCCCGTCTTCCCAACGCGCAGGCACCGGCTCGCCCCAGTAGCGCTGGCGACTGAACACGGCATTGCGGAGTTTATATTGGGTCTTGCCTCGTCCAATCCCCTCATTTTCAAGCCATTGAATCAAGGTAGGCACGGCTTCGGCGTACGTCATGCCGTTGATAATGCCCGAATTGATGTAATGCCCATCTTTGCTTGGGTCGGCAGCCTGATCCAGATCTTTTTGGCTGTCCATAATCGGAACGATGGGCAAATGGAACGCTTTGGCAAAATTCCAGTCGCGCTGATCGCCGGAAGGAACGGCCATGACGGCTCCTGTTCCATACCCCGCCAGTACGTAATCCGCAATCCAAATGGGGACTTTTTGCCCATTGGCCGGGTTGATGGCATAAGCGCCGGTGAAAACGCCCGTAACCTTTTTGGTGTCCGACATCCGCTCAATTTCGCTGCGCCCGGAGGTCCATTTGATATAACCCTCTACGTCTGTTTTACATTCTTGGGTAACAATGGCTCTGGCCAAATCCAGTTCAGGCGCCAGCACCATAAACGTCACCCCGTAAATGGTGTCTATTCGGGTCGTAAATACCTCCACATGGAGATCTTCGTGGTTTTCAATGGCAAATTTGACCGAAGCGCCCACTGATTTACCGATCCAGTTGCGCTGCTGTTCTTTGATGGAATCCGGCCAATCTATCGTGTTCAGACCTTCCAACAGCCGGTCGGCATACGCCGTGATGCGCATGACCCACTGTTTCATGAGTTTGCGCTCCACCGGGAAACCACCGCGCTCGCTCACGCCGTCCTTGACCTCGTCGTTGGAAAGGACCGAACCGAGACCCGGACACCAGTTTACGTACTCCTCACCGGGGAACGTAATGCGGTAATGGAGCAAAAAAAGCTGCTGCTCCTGCGCACTCATGGCATTCCAGTCGGTCGCTGTAATGCGGGGCGTCTCATCGTCGCAGACGGCACGGATGTTCGCATTGCCTGATTGTGCCAATTGATGTTCTAAGGAACTGATTGGCAAGGCTTTATCATCTTCAAGATCGTAGTAATGATTGAACAGCTGGATAAAAATCCACTGCGTCCACTTGTAATACGCCGCATCGGAGGTGCGTACTTCCCGGCTCCAATCGAAGGAAAAACCGATGTTTTCCAACTGGTCCCGGTAGCGGGCGATGTTCTGATCCGTCGTGATGGAGGGGTGTTGCCCGGTCTGGATTGCGTACTGTTCGGCTGGCAAGCCAAAGGAATCATACCCCATGGGATGCAGCACATTGTAGCCGCGTAGGCGCTTGTAACGGGCCAGGATATCAGAGGCAATATAGCCCAGCGGGTGACCGACGTGCAAACCCGCACCCGATGGGTAAGGGAACATGTCGAGGATGTAATACTTGGGTTTATCGCCCAGGTTTTTGATTTGGTAAGTGTTGTTTGCTTGCCACCACTTTCGCCATTTTGGCTCGATGTCACTCGGTCTGTAATCCACGATAAAAGAAGGTTTTGTTTTGCGAAGCGAGCGTGTTCAGAAAAATGGGGTTGTGTCTAATGGCTAGGTTGACCAAAATTTGTTGCGGAATTATATTTTGATTTTCATAAAATCCTATAAGGTTTTTAAAACCTTATAGGATTCGACTAGCCAGAATTCAAAACATTATTATTTGCAAAAAAATTCCGTGAGATACCCTTTTACACAACCCCACTTTTCTTGAACACGCTCTGCGAAGGGGCAAAATTACGCCTTTTGGTGAAATTTAATTTTTGAATACAGAACATGCCTTTCAACGCCCCCTTGAACGGGCATCCTGCATGCGGAGCATATCTGCTTCACCGGGGTCATAAGGCATTGGTGGTCAATCGAATCAATCGAATCAATCGAATCAATCGTTCAATCGAATCAATCAACTATCGGCATCACCCAATCCAACACCTGGTAAGGGCTATACGGCACCC
>CAZKBH010000080.1:0-1630 GCA_964550795.1 uncultured Saprospiraceae bacterium | reverse complement strand
CCCGCACCATGTCCACGTCCGGATTAACGAAATCGTTCGGCGGCCTTCCATTGAGGCTGAATTTGATCTTGGCGTACACCTGTGCATTGGGAAGGCCGTTTTTTATGCCTTGAAGCTGAATCCATTGTGCAAAAGTTCGGATCATCCGCGGGTCGTAAAGCATGGCCTGCATCTGGACATTGTTGACCATCGTCTGGTAATTGATGTCCCCTTCTTTGCCGCTGTCCGGGTCTTTGAGTACGAATCTGATTTCCGATACCTTCCGCGAATCGGCTTTTACCCGCCAGGCAAAACGGTTTCCGATGGTGGTGTAATCCAAATCGTTGGGTAAAAAATAGCCGCGCAGAGGGAACAACAATTGAAACGCAAAATACACGAGGAGAAATCCAAGGGTTGCTTTGCCAATCACGGGCTGGATCAGCACCCTGGTTTTGTCGGTCAATTTGGGGAACCAGCGCCGCAATAACGGAATTTCTTCCAGCTCAAAATACAGGATCAGTGCCGCCATCATGACGAACGGAAATATCCCAATATCCCCAAAAATTCTGGAATTGGAATAGTGAAACAGGGCGAACGGCAGGATGGCCCATTTGCGCAGCGGTTTGTACCACAACAACAGGGGGGCAAAAAAATCGAGGGAAAAACCGAGGTACATCATCACGTTCATCCCCAGTTCCGACTTGTAAAAAGCCCCTATACTGGAATCAGTGGGCAAAGATTCCGCAATGGTTCGGATGGGTTGTTTCAGCACCCACCAATCTGAACGCATCTTGACCAGACTGGCAAAAAAATACACACACATCACCTGTGCGCCCAGGATAAATTGTTGCCAACGGGGCACCACCAGACCGGGCAATTTCCGCTTGCGCAGCGACCAAAACTGATCGGCGTTGGTGAAACTCAGGAGAATAGCCAGCAGGATAAAAAGATAGATGTGGTTGTTGTAAAGGCTCTTTTCCAGCAAAAAAACGTATAAATACAAGACAGCAAACAGCCGCGCTGCCCATTTCATAAACACACCAAACATCATCAGAAATGCACACCCCAGCATGATGTAAAGCACCCCGTTCATCAAGGGCGCTGGCAGCGGCCGCAGCCACTCGAAGCCTTCGTAAGGGAAATTGAGTTTAGGTGACACAAAAAAGCTGTGTACCATGCCCATGAACAGGTAATTCGCTATCTCATAAGCCATGAACAGGCCAAAAACAGCCCTGAATATCCCGATAACGTAACCATTGATTGGTTCGCTCAACCAGTTTTTGAATCTTTGAAAATATGCCATATTGTTGAATGATTCGATTTTGACGATTAAACCGATTGATTCGATTGAAAATCAATGCCTTACACAGCTTCATCGTTCGATTCCAATTTGCGTTCTCTATAAGTTCCGAGACTAAGTGAATTGATAAAATGAACGTTTTGCCTTGAAGGCCCAATATCCGCGCTTATTTGCTAATTTTTCGAGCTTCCAATGTAAAAAGTCTGTTTAGTGCCTCGTTCCCAAAACCAGCTGATTTGCTCAGGAATTAATACCAGGCCGCGTGCAAATGGCCTTAGAAAAATCTCCATTTTGACGCCTCCCGAGGCGGGTTAAGCAAAAAACTGTTTGAGCCTCGCGAATCATTGGGGC
>CAZKBH010000079.1:0-14881 GCA_964550795.1 uncultured Saprospiraceae bacterium | reverse complement strand
GGATGCAATCCGGGGTAGAAAAGACGAGGTGTAACAACCCCGAATGGGGTTGAATTACTCGATGTCATGTTGGCGCGGGTTAAGGTGTCATCTGGATAACTTTTCACCTCAATAAATCATGTAAAAACAAAATGAAAGTGTCGAAAGGCAAAATCAGTGCTTTAGCCACGTTTTGTCACTTTTTGAGCCCAAAAAGTGACAAAAAAGGCGCTAACGCAAACGCCCCAGCACCTCCCGCATCCGCCGAATTGCTTCGCGCAATTGATCCTCGGAGGCCGCGTAACTGAGTCGGAAACAATTTGGATCACCAAATGCGGCACCGGAAACCAGTCCTACATAAGCGCTGGACATAATGTAATCGCAAAAATCGTCGGCATCTTTGATGGTGGTATGGCCATCGGATTTGCCAAAATAACTTGTTATATCCGGGAAAACATAAAAGGCGCCATCGGGGCGATTGACCTTTATGCCCGGAATTTCTTCCAACATCGAAAGGATGATATCACGGCGTTCCCGGAATGCTTCGCGCATGGCTTCTGTGGGGGCAAGATCAGCCATAAGTGCCACAGCGCCAGCCTTTTGACTAAAGGAAGCTGCGCCGCTGGTCACCTGGCCCTGGATTTTGGAACAGGCATCCGCCACGTATTTCGGCGCACCCATGTAGCCCAGTCGCCAGCCCGTCATGGCGAATCCTTTGGCAAAACCGTTCACCGTAACTGTGCGGTCCTTTATCTGCGGGAAAGAACCAATGCTGACGTGTTCGTGGGTGAAATTGATGTATTCGTAAATCTCGTCGCTGACCACAAGCACGTGTTCATGTTGGGCGAGTACATTGGCATAAGCTTCCAGTTCTTCCCGGTCAAAAACCGTTCCGGTGGGATTGCAAGGCGAGGAGAACATCACAAATTTGGTACGCGGCGTGATGGCATCGGCCAATTGTTGGGGGGTAGGTTTAAAATCCTGTTCCACACTTGCGTACACGCATACGGGAGTGCCGCCCGAGAGTTTTACAATTTCAATATACGACACCCAATAAGGTGCAAAAAGCACCACTTCGTCGCCGGGGTTGAGTAGCGCCTGACAGAGATTGTAGATGGACTGCTTTGCTCCATTGCTCACCACAATCTGCTCAGGACGGTAGTCGAGGTTGTTGTCGCGTTTAAATTTTTCGCTGATGGCCTTGGTCAGTTCGGGTAAACCGGACACGGGGGTATATTTAGTGTACCCGTCTTTAAGGGCCTGATAAGCGGCTTCTTTGATGTGTTCGGGCGTATCGAAATCAGGTTCGCCGAGGCTGAGGCTGATTACATCGTGGCCGAGGGCGCGGAGTTCGCGGGCCATGCGGGCCATTTTGAGCGTTTCGGATTCTGCAAGATTTTGGACGCGATCAGAGAGCATAGTGGAGGTGAAAAAGTGATGAATGCGAAGAAATCGGGTTAACTTTTAGATATACTTACCTTCGGGAATAAAACCACACCGCCACCGAAGCCATAATCAGCAACAGCAGGATGAGGACCACAATCCAGGTTTGCAAAAACCGGATACCCCGCTGCTTGGGGCGGCGGCTACGTTCAAGCTTTTGTTCCAGTTTTTGCCACACCTGTTCGGAGGGCTTTTCATGGAGTTTTTGCTCGTTTTCTTTAAAAAAATCAAAAATATCAGGCATATCCAAACACTGAACTTCAGTATCATTAAACAATTTCCTCCCCCTAAACCCTCAACCCTAAACCCCTACCCCTTCAACGCTGCTTCATCAACAAACCACGCAGTTTTTCTTTAGCCAAAATGAGCTGACTTTTGCTGGTATTGATGCTAATTCCGAGGGTTTCGGCAATTTCGATGTGCTTAAAACCTTCAATCACGTACAGGTTAAAAACAGTTCGGTATCCGGGCGGCAATTGATCCAACAATGCGAGGATTTCGCGGGCGGAAATTTCGGCTTCGATGTTGAAACTATCTGCTTGATCGGGGATTTCTGCCTCGTCGCCGGGAAAAATAAGCGGTTGGCTTTTGCGGATCATCATCAGGCATTCATTCACCATAATACGCCGCATCCAACCTTCAAAATTGCCCGCCCCCGTATAAGTTTCGATTTGCGAAAAAACCTTAAAAAAACCACTCACCAGTGCCTCTTCTGCATCTTCTCTGGCACGCAAATACCGCTTACACACGCTAAACATCAACGGTGAATACCGCTCATAGAGCCATTTTTGCGCAGCACGATCTTGTGCCCGGAGCTGTTGGAGTAGTTCGTCGGTGTTCATTATACCCGCCAGAACCTTGGCGGTAGCGATGGTTGGTGAATGCAAATTTCCACGGCAAAGTTGAGAATACTCTCGCAGAGAGTAGGCACCTTTGCGCAGAAATTGAAATTTCAAGGTTTGCACGACCAATCACACCAATCATAGGATATCATGTCAGTTTTCCCAAAAGGAACAAAACGCCACAGTATTTTCCAGCTTAAATGCCCCAGATGCCAGGAGGGCGAGATGTTTGAAACCGGAAGCTGGTCCTTCGTACGGCCCTTCGATATGCTAAAGCGTTGTCCCAAATGCGACCTCAATTATTTCCCGGAGCCAGGCTATTATTACGGCTCTATGTTCATTTCTTACATCTGGACCGGGTGGTTTTGCCTGCTTTTTGTGGCATTTTTTCATTGGTACATGGGCTGGAGCCAGACCGTGGCCTTTAGTTTACTGGGCCTTTTTATCGTCATCAATTTTGTCTATATCTTTCGCATCTCGCGGCTGATGTGGCTCAATATTCACGTCAAATACGATCCCAAGGCTGTGGAGAAACATACAGAAAAAACCAAGGCCGCTAAAACTTAGCAGCAGAGAAAGATTTAGTTTCCAGTATAAAATTTGGAAAATCTTTGTGTCCTTTGTGTCTGCATCCTTCAGACGCACTTTTCGCAGTGGCTCGGGCACACTTCCCCGGCACTTCGGTTCATTCTCACACCTATCTTTTTCAACAGCCTTCAACTATGAGCGACAATCAAAACTCCCGTACCTATGCCATTGTGGTCACCATACTTTTATTGCTGGCCGCCGCATTGGGTTTTTTCTTCTGGCAAAAATCCAAAAACTACCTCGCCGAAACCGAAAAACTGGAAAAAGAACGTGTGGCCTTAGAAGCAGAAAAATCCCAAATCACCTCCTCGCTGGATAGCATGACCAATGCTTATTCCGCGCTCCGGACCGAAAATGAGAGCTTGCAGGGCCGTGTAGCCGCTTCAGCACAACAGGTTGACCAAAAAGAAGCGGTCATCCGTCAAATCAAGATTACTTCCGCCAAAGACCTGGTCGCGCTGCGCGCACAAGTCGAGGAACTGAAAAAAACCAAAATCGAGCTGGAAACGATTATCACAGGCCTACGCTTGGAAAATAACCAGCTAAAAGCCCAGGTAGAACAGCTCTCCAATGATAACGAAGAACTCAAAGGCGCTAACACCGACCTTACCGGGCAGGTACAAGACCTCGCCAAACAACTGGAAGCGCAGATCAAAAAAACACAGTCGGCCACTTTTAAAGCAACCTCTTTTTCAGTCCAGTTAGAACGTCGGGGCGACAAACTCACCAACCGCGCCAAAAAAGCGCGTGAAATTTTCGTTAGTTTCGACCTCGCGAACGTACCCGAAGCATACCAGGGGCAGCAAAAGTTGTACATGGCCATGACTGATGGGAAAGGAACTCCCGTGACGAGCAAAAATTTTGTTCAAACGACCATCAATGCGCCCGCCGGACCCGTTCAAATCACGGCACAAGAAACAAAGGAAGTCAACCTGACCGCTGTGCAGCGCATTTCCTTTACCCACAAGTTTGATGAAAAACTCAAACAAGGCAATTACGTAGTTGGGATTTACTGCGACAAAGGATTGTTGGGATCTGCCACTTTTAGATTGGGAAAATAAGTTTCATTTGGGCAACAACGATAAACGCGTTAAGCAATTGAAGTTCAATTGCTTAACGCGTTTTTATTTAAACATTAAAGCACTCAAATCACCTTGTCTGCGCAGCAAGAGGAAGCAAACGCGTCGGGCTTGGCCTTGAACACAAAACCCATGCTGAGGATGTACCCCATGGCTTCTTTGAGTGCGGTGTTGCTCTCGAAAGCAGGATCCGTGTTGATATCGGCGTGAACTTCGAGTGCAACGTCGTAGCGGTCGAGCAGTTCGCAGAGTGCGTAAGCGACCTCCACTGAACGGCCTACTTCCAGGATCATCCGCTCGCGGAGCGTCATTTTACGCTGGCTCCGATCGTTGGAAATAAACATGAATCCGCCCCTTTTTTCGCGCAAAAACACGATAACGGTGGCAAAATGCACTTCAGTGCCAATTACCTGAGAGTCCGTTCCGATGCAGACCTTTAATTTATATCCCTCGGCGTTTTCCCGGCGGATGGTCTCTTCCACTGCGGTGAGTAGTGGTTTTTCGATGCGTTGGCCATTGAGCCTTCTCCATTCCATAGGTGAAAAGATTGGGTGAATTAGATTGATTCGATTGATTCGATTGGGTGATTGATTCGATTGGGGTGAACAATGCCCCAAAAGTGTAGATTTTTTGGCAGAATATTACCCACCTGCTCGAAAATTTAATCCAAACTTATACTTAGATTAAAGTGATTTGAGCGGCACAAAATGCTGAACCCTCAGGTAAGCTTACTTCTTTTGTATCCTAACTCGCTCAAGTAACCAATCACCCAATCGAATCAATCAATTAACTCCATCGAATCAATCAAAGTTCCGGTACTTTCAAATTGGTAAGCGAATTAGTTGTCACTCTCGCACTTGCTGTTGAAATTTGCGGTTTATTGTTCGATCATGATTGAAAAAGCTATCACCGCCCCGCTCGATATGGCGGCCATTCCTACCCGCCGCGTCAAAAAAGCCCTGCACAACCGGGTTAACCGCCGTGAACTGAAAGCACGCCTGCAAAATGACCCCGTTAAAAGAGTTACTTTGTCCTTTTACAAATACGCGCAAATCCCTGATCCTCAAACATTTAGAAACGAACTATACGCCTGGTGGGATGCACTGGGTGTGCTGGGCCGAACCTACCTGGCCGAGGAGGGCATCAACGCCCAGATTTCAGTGCCGGAAGCCAGTTTTGAGCAGTTTAAAACCCTGATGAATGCCTACGATATCTTTCGGGGCATGCGGCTCAACATCGCGGTGGAAGCTGAGGGGAAGTCCTTTTTTGCGCTCACCATCAAAGTGAAAGATAAGATCGTAGCCGATGGGCTAAACGACCCAAGTTTTGACCCTTCCAAAACCGGCACACACCTGAATGCTGAAGCATGGAACCGCGTCAGCGAGGAACCAGATGTCATCATTGTGGATATGCGCAACCACTACGAAAGTGAGGTGGGGCATTTTGAAAACGCCATTACGCCCGATGTTACGACCTTCCGCGAGGAACTTCCGCTGGTGGCCGATTTACTCGCAGAGCAACGCGACAAAAAGATTTTGATGTACTGCACCGGCGGTATTCGCTGTGAAAAAGCGAGTGCTTTTATGAAACACAAGGGCTTTGAAAATGTATTCCAGCTCGAAGGCGGAATCATTGAATACAACCGACAAGTGCAGGCTAAAGGCTTGAAAAACAAGTTTTTAGGAAAAAATTTCGTGTTCGATGAACGGCTTGGGGAACGCATCAGTCCCGATGTGATTGCCCACTGCCACCAATGCGAACAAGCCTCCGACACGCACACAAACTGCGCCAATCTCTATTGCCATATCCTGTTTATTCAGTGTGATTCCTGCCGCGAACAGTACCAGGGCTGCTGCTCGGAAAAATGCCGTTCGTTCAACGCTTTAACCGCCGAGGAACAAAAAGAACGCGCGCCTTCGATGGTATTCAACGGTTCAAAATTCGGCAAGGGAGCCTACAAGGCCTTCCGGAAAGCAGGCGGAGATTTGCGGGATACGGGACATTTCAACGACTCGGAAACACCAATATCTTCTTAAAACCACAACAATGACCAGAAAACTTTCGAAGTATGCCCTGATAATCTGTTATTGCTTCATGTGTTATGCGGCTTTTGTTTTTTACCCAAAATGGGAGCGCGGAAGAACGGAAGCAACCCTCTCCTGGGACGTATCCGGCTACTATATGTATCTGCCCGCTTTATTCATCTATCAGGATATTAAACATTGCACCTTTCAAGACAGCCTTCTTTCCAAATATTACCCGACACCCGATTTTCAACAGGCGTTTTTACATGAAAAATCGGGCAATTACATCATGAAGTATGCCTCCGGGCAGGCAATCATGATGTCGCCCTGGTTTTGTGTCGCCCATATCTGGGCTAGTTCCTCGGATAAATATCTTCCCGATGGTTTTTCTTTGCCTTACCAGATGTGTATTGGCATAGGCATGTTTTTGTATGGATTGCTGGGGCTGTATTATTTGCGGAAAATATTGCTGCATTATTTTTCAGATGCCGCCACAGCAGTTACGCTTCTGTTGCTGGTATTTGGCACGAATTATCTGAACTTCTCCTCCATTGACCAGGGGATGACCCATAGCCCGCTGTTCACTTTATACGCGCTTGTCATCTGGAATACCATCCGTTTTTACCAAAAACCGGAAATGCTGCGGATCGTGTGGATGGGTTTACTCTGTGGTCTGGCCACCCTCATCCGACCTACCGAAATTATTGTGCTTTTCATCCCCCTGCTCTGGGGATTAAGCAACCTGGTTCAATTAAAAGATCGGGCAAAATTTATCCGAACCAACATTTCGATGGTCGTTGTATTTGCCCTGTGTTTCATCGCAGTGGTTGCCGTACAGCCGATTTATTGGAAGTTGGTCGCCAATGAATGGCTGGTTTACAGCTATCAGGATCAAGGATTTGACTGGCTCCGACCGCACCTGAATAAATTCATGTTCAGTCCCCTTAGCGGCTGGCTCAGATACTGCCCGATGATGCTGTTGCCTTTTATTGGGCTCTACCCTTTTGTAAAACAGAAAATCAATATCATCCCCATTGTCTTATTGATTTTCCTAAGTCTTTATATTGCTGCTGCCTGGAGTATTTGGGACTATGGAGGCAACTCCGGCCGGGCGATGATCCAATATTATCCCTTACTGGCATTTCCTTTAGCGGCATTGGTGACTTTTGTGAACGAAAAAAAGCAGCTGAAAGTCCCGTTCTACGCCTTGGCACTGCTATTTATTTACCTGAATATTTGGTGGACTTACCACGCACATGCAGGCAATATTCAGATCACAAACCTCACAAAAGAATATTATTGGAGGGTGCTGGGCCAGTGGTCAAGCTCCGAGTCCGACACAAAACTGTTGGACAACAAACACTCGTTTGCGGGTACACCTAAAAACCCTACGGTCATTTATGAAAATAATTTTGACCAAGACACCTCCAAAAACCTGGTCAACATTGCTGGAAACAATAAACTGATGTTAGACGGCGGTTTGCAATACACCCCTAAATATGTGATTAATAATCCACAAAACTATCAACCGTGGATGAGGACTTTTGCTTTATTCAAATGTGAGGCAAAGGAATGGGATACCTGGAGGCAAGCGCAGTTTATTGTGAGATTCCAGCTAGGCGATACGGAAGTGCAGAACAATGTGATTCGGATTTATCGCTTTTTAAACGACGGCCAGGAGCGGGAAATATTCATTGATGCCAAATGTCCCAAGGAATGGACGCAGGCTACCATTGAAATTTGGAATGCCGAGAGCGATAAAAAATTGCTGATTGATGATTTAAAAGTATGGACGTTTGAGGAATAATCGAGTAGTGGCTGTCTTTCAAGTTGATAGGGTTGATAAAAGTTTATAGGGTTGATAGTATTCGCTCTAAAAATGTTGGTTTTTAGCCCATTTGAGCACAATCTATCAACCATTATAAACTTCTTTATCAACTTCATCAACCTAAGAGCCCCCCTATATCTCAGCCTTATCCGTTAATTTCTGTTTTAAAAAATCAAAATCCTTCGGCAGCAAAGATTTTCTTCCGGGCATAACCGTGTTGTAAATCCCTGCGATTTGGTGATACGATAAGGCCCGGAACAGGAGCGGCACTGCAATTTTGCGCTTCGAAAGCAGGTGCAGATTCTTCCCGTTTGTGCTCAGATGCAGCCCCATCCGCTTGGCGAGTGCGTGCAAGGATTCTTTGGAGAAAAATGAAATGTGCTGCCCAATTTCCGGCAAGATGTACCACCAAGTCTCTGGCGTCGGACTAGCCATCGGCTGTAACTCGGTGGAAAACAGGATGTTATCACTCAATTGAAGCATCTTTTCCACTTCTGCGGCGGGATCTTCCAGATGTTCAAATACTTCGAAAGCGGTGAGCAATTCAAATTTTTCGACCCCAGCGTCGGCGAGGTCAAAGTTTTTGGCAAACAGATTCTCCGCGTAAATATCCTGCCGAAAAAAGTCCAGTCCCCGATCTCGCATCAGACGCACCAACATCCCGTATCCACCGCCATAATCCACAAATTTGGCCGAAGCATCGAAGTAGGTCCGAACAATTGCCGCCACCACTTCGCGCAGCTCCAGATTGCGTTTGAGCATTCCAATATCGAGCGCGGTAATGGCGGTTGTGTAGGACTCTTCCAGCCAAAATGGCTCCGGCGCGCGCAGGAACCCACACTGTGTGCATTGGGTGTACGGAACCTCGTACTTCCCGAGGATTTTTGCCCTGAAAACTTCTCGGGCGGCTGCATTACAGAGGTTACAATTCAACATAAATGGGTTTCGAATGGGCGAAGGTAGGGGCCCCTAAACGTTTTTTTGTTCAAAAGCGCTCAGGTTTTTGGGAACTACAGCGTTTTTGACAGCAAAAAATTCCCGTTCTTTCGCCGACGAAATTCTTAGCCATGTCCAAACAACAACGCAAAAACGCTCCCGCCAAAACGGCTCCCAGCGCCCCTCCAGCGGCCAAATTCCAAACGCCGTCCGCTTTTTTCTCCAATACCCTGCTGCAAAGCGGGCTGATTTTTGCCTTCGCGTTTCTGCTCTACGCCAACACGCTCTCCCACGGTTTCGTGCTCGACGATGCCATTGTCATCACCGACAATATGTACACCCAGCAGGGCATCAAGGGCATTGGTGGCATTCTTTCCAACGATACTTTTTTTGGATTTTTTAAAGTGGAGGGCAAAGAAACCCTCGTCACCGGCGGTCGTTATCGCCCCATGACCCTGGTTTTATTCGCGTTTTTGTATCAAATCAGCACTGGTCCGTTCCTTTTCCACTTGTTCACGGTGTTGCTTTTTGCGCTTACCTGCGTGATGCTTTATCGCACCTTGTTAAAACTGCTTTCGCCCGACCCGTCCTTTGAGGCAATGCCAGGCGCAGGGGTTTCCAGCACCCTCGCGCAAAGTGGCCCGATGGTCGCCTGGTTTGCTGCTGTGCTTTTTGCGGCGCACCCGATCCACACAGAAGTGGTGGCAAACATCAAGGGCTGCGACGAAATTTTGACCCTGCTCGGCTGTTTGGGCGCGCTTTTTTTCAGCCTCAAAGCCTGGGACACTAGACAAACGAAATGGGCCTGGCTCGCCGGAATCACGTTTTTCCTGGCTTGTCTTTCCAAAGAAAATGCGGCAGCTTTTGTGGTGCTGATTCCCCTTGCGCTCTGGTTTTTCCGGCATGAGCGCCAAGGTCTTGCAACTGGCGGAGCAAACAAACAAGCCACTGCCGGCCCCTCTTTATTCTCCGCGACGCTCCCGATTTTGGTGGCTTTTGTGGCCTTTTTTATCCTGCGCGGCACCATCCTTCAATGGCGTTTTGGCGGCGAACCGATGGAATTGATGAACAATCCTTTCCTCAAACTTGAAGGAAACCAGTGGGTCAAGTTTGCCCCGGCAGAGCGTTTGGCCACTATTTTTTATACCCTTTTAAAATACGTGCAACTGCTTTTTGTGCCGCACCCACTCACCCACGACTACTATCCGCGCCAGATTGGGATCATGCAATTTAGCAACCCCATGGTGTTGGCGAGCCTCGCGCTGTATGGATACATGGGTTATCGGGCCATTCGCGGCATTGGGCAGCGCGACCCTGTGGCATACGGCATTTTGCTCTATTTACTCCCACTTGGCATTGTGTCGAACCTCGTTTTCCCGATCGGGACGAACATGGGGGAACGTTTTGCGTTCATGCCCTCGGTTGGTTTTTGCTTTCTGGCGGGCTTGTTTTTGAGCAAAATTTTTGGAAAAAACCAGTTGCTCACCCTTGGTTTTTTTGGGGTGATTGTGCTCCTCTTTTCGGTCAAAACGGTTGTGCGCAATTTTGCCTGGGAAAGCAATGAAAGGTTGTTCATGACCGACGCGGGGGTTTCGGTCAACAGTGCAAAACTGCAAAACGCCTGCGGCGGGGTACTTTTTGACCGCGCAACGAAGGAGAAAAATGTCGAAAAACAACGCGTTTTGTGCCAGCAAGCCATTCCGCACCTCGATCAGGCCCTGAAAATTTACCCGAACTACAAGGATGCCTACATTAGTCGGGGCGGCGCGCATTATGTGCTGCGCGAATTCCCGGAAGCGATCGCCGATTATCGTCGGGCGGTGCAACTCTCTTCGGATGACCCGAAACTCAAAACCTACCTGGCCCTGGCGCTGCGCGATGGCGGTCGGTATTACGGTGAGGAAAGAAGTGATATTCCGAATGCGTTCAAATGTTTTAAAGAATCCTGGCAACTGAATCCAAATGATCCCGAAACGGCTCGACTTTTGGGCGTGGCAAACGGCATTCAGGGCAACCACACGGAGGCCATTGAATGGTTCAGCAAGGCGGTGGAAGTAGCCCCCAAAGAAGCAAGTTACCTCTGGGATTTGGGGCTGGCTTATTCTGCTTCCGGGAATATTGCAAAAGGAGAAGAACTGCGCAAAAAGGCCATGGAGATAGACCCTGAAATCGCGCAGAAACGGGGGCAAGGGGGGCGATAGCCTTCATAATACTGTATCTTTGGCCTAAATAGCAGCGAAAATGAGCAGTTTGATTAAAAACTTACACATCCAGAATTTCAAATCCGTGCGCGACCTCTCACTTGAATGCGAGCGGATTAATATCTTTATTGGCAAACCGAATGCCGGGAAGTCGAATATTTTGGAGGCGATTTCGCTGTTGGGGGCGGGGTATTCGGAGGATCAGAAGTTTATGGAGGGCATGGTGCGGTACAATGCGCTGTACCAGCTGTTTAACAATTTTGACACTCGAGAGTCAGTATTGGTTGCTTTGAATGAAGTATGTCTAGAATTGAAAAAAAATCGCCACAACGACTTGTTTCAATTTATCATCGAACCCATTCAAATTAGAGATGAGAGGCTAGAATCAGATCATGGCATTGAATCAAGCTCATTTGATGAGGCTGAGAATTCGCCTTGGAAAAATTCCACGGATCAGTATGTAAACACTTACCTACATGATGAAGATGACAACGATGATCCGATGGTTGATATGATAGAGCAAACTAGATACATCACTCTTGACGTAGATGGAAAAATTAATAACCAAAATATTTATGGCCATAGTCGAAGCCCAGTCAAAAAATACGAATTCAAACTCCAAAATGGCCGCAAAGGAGATTTCTCTTTCTTAACCCCGCCGCATGGTGGAAATTTCTACCACATTTTGCGCAGTCATCTGGAGCTTAGACAAGAAATCCAGCAATTCTTAAAGCCAAATGGTTTAGAATTGCTTTTAGATGAGGAAAATAAGCGTGTTTCGATTTTACAACGGGAGGCCGCCTCCGTTCTCAGTTTCCCGCTTCACCTCGTCCCAGATACCTTCCAACGTTATATTTTTCACCTGGCGGCCATCATGTCGAATCGGAATTCGGTGTTGTTGTTTGAAGAACCAGAGGCACATTCCTATGCACCGTATGTGTACCAACTGGCCCAACATATTTTAGATGATGACGGTGGTAACCAGTATTTTATCACCACGCACAACCCCTATTTTTTGCTCCCAATCATGCAGGAAGGAAAGGATGTAGCGGTTTTTGCAACCTGGTTTGAAGACTACCAGACACATGCCCGTCGCCTTTCAAAAGAAGAAATACGAGAAGCACTCGATTACGGGGTAGATATGTTTTTAAATCTTGACCATTTCATTCCAGCATGAACCATTATCAAATTATCCCGGAGTGTTACGCGGACACATTGTTGGTTGAAATGCTTGGATTTGATCGCCCCAATCACCAACTGGGAATTGGGAAAGTGATCGGAATGTTCGAAAAAGGTCTGAAAAATCGTATCGCAGTCGGCATTATTGATGACGACAAGGTAAAGCCAAAAGACTTCGATAATTTTCAGGTGGAAGCAGAAAGAGATGGCATAAAGCGACTCATCAAGGATAAACATTCTATTTTGGTTATTAAACCTGTTTTTGAAGACTGGGTGTTTGAAAATGCCGCAGCAGTGGAGGTTGAACCATCGAAATTTGGCTTTCATTCCCGAAAACAATTCAGAGAGGCATGCAAAAAAATGGATGCCAAAAAAATCCTCAACTGCGGCAATTCCTCAACACCCTCAAGCAAAAACAAGCCCCTGGCTTCACCCAACTCAAAACCTGGATTTGCGAAGGAGCGGGTATAGATGAAAACGAGCTTTGAACACAACCCCAAAACCTCCCTATCTTCGCCCCTCCAAAATCAACCCCGTCCACCGTCCACCGTCAACCATCCACCGTCCCCCGTCAACCGTCCACCGTCAACCATCCACCGTCCCATGTTCGAAAGTTTAAGTGACCGTTTAGAGAGTGCATTCAAAGTATTAAGCGGTAGCAACCGCATCACCGAACTCAATGTAGCCGAAAGCATCAAGGAAATCCGCCGTGCCTTGGTAGCTGCCGACGTGAACTATAAAATTGCCAAAGACTTCACCGACCGGGTGAAGGAGAAAGCACTCGGTACCGAAAACGTACTGAAAAGTGTGTCGCCGGGGCAATTGATGATCAAAATTGTGAGCGACGAACTCACCGAATTGATGGGCGGGCAGAGTGTTGGTATCAACGTAAAAGGCAACCCTGGTATCGTGCTCGTGGCCGGCTTGCAGGGTTCGGGTAAAACCACTTTTAGCGGAAAACTCGCCAAATACCTCAAGGAACAGCGCAAAATGCGCCCTTTGCTGGTCGCCTGCGACGTGTACCGCCCAGCGGCCATTGACCAGTTGACGGTTTTGGCGGAGAGCATCAATGTGGCCGTTTTTAAGGATATTGAAAATAAAAACCCGGTAGATATTGCCCAAAAAGCCGTGGCGTTTGCAAAGGCCAACAGCCACGACGTGATCATTGTGGACACTGCTGGCCGCCTGGCCGTGGATCAGGCAATGATGGATGAAGTGGAAAACATCAAAAAAGCACTCGGCCCAACCGAGACACTCTTTGTGGTGGATGCCATGACCGGTCAGGATGCCGTGAATACCGCCGAAGCCTTCAATGCCCGCATCAATTTCGACGGCGTGGTGCTCACCAAATTGGACGGTGATACCCGCGGTGGAGCAGCCCTCACCATCAAGCACACGGTAGGGAAACCCATAAAATTCGTGTCGCAAGGGGAAAAACTGGACGCTTTGGATGTGTTCTACCCCGACCGTATGGCCCAGCGTATTCTGGGCATGGGCGACATCGTTTCGCTGGTCGAAAAGGCCCAGATGGAATTTGATGAGGACGAGGCCAAGCGACTGGAAAAACGAATCAAACAGAACAAATTTGACTTCAATGATTTCCTGGGCCAAATGCAGATGATCAAAAAAATGGGCGATTTAAAAAGCCTGATGTCCATGATTCCAGGTATGGACAAAGCCCTGAAAGATGCACCTATTGACGACAAAGCGCTGGTTCGGGTAGAAGCCATCATCCAGAGCATGACCCCTTGGGAGCGCTCCAATCCGGACGGAATCAATCTGTCTCGCAAAAAACGCTTATCCAAGGGCTGCGGCCAGAATATTGACCAGATCAATTTATTCATGAAAAATTTCAACCAGATGCGCCAGATGATGCATCAGGTTTCCAAAATGCCGGCGGGTGCTATGGGAATGCCGCCGGGAGGAGGATTGCCCGCGCCAAAAGGGGGCATTTCGAGGTTTAAAAAACGTTGATCTTTTGGGGCGTGGATTCTTTGTGACTGTTTAGCACCTTGTTAATTCGGCCTCGGCACTTAAAAATAATTCATACCGAATACCCAACGCTCCCGAAGAACAGGGTTGTCTTACCCGAAACCAACCCAATGTTCATCATGAAAAAAATCTACATTTTAGACTTTGTTACGCGCCATTTGAAGGAGAGTCTCCTCCTGTTCTGCGTTTGCCTCACTACCCAGGTCTTTGCCCAGCAAAAACCTGAATTCGGTTTTGTGGTCAAAGCCGGGAATACCGGTTGGCCAATCAATCAGAGTGAACTATATTATTCCTACCAATTTACCCGGAATACTGAGCGAAGAAACATCGGTCGCACTTTTTCCATGGGTGTTTGGTACTCGATTCCGCTGAGCAAACGGGTCAGACTATCCACGGAACTATTGTATCGTTATAGCGCCCAAAAGAGCGAATTCAGCTTTTGGCGACCCGGTTCTGGAAGCGTCGTCGGCTTCCCAACTTATTCTTCACGACGCCAAACCCATCAATTTAATCACAGCAGCCTGTCTTTGCCTGTTAAATTGCATTTCCCCTTCTCTGAAAACGGTAAAACCACCTTTGTCCTGGGGGCCGGAATCTCCCAGTTTTTTGCGCTCAATACCGCAGTCCTATATGAATATGAGGAAGTCAATGGGACTTTCTTTCCAGACAACTATGAGGAAAACCGATTGATCGGCAGGAACCAGTTTCGGCTAAACTACAACCTGACGGCAGGGCTTTTTCGGCGTTTAGACCCTAAAACGGCGATTGGGATTGAGTACACTTTTGAGCG
>CAZKBH010000078.1:0-15645 GCA_964550795.1 uncultured Saprospiraceae bacterium | reverse complement strand
ACCGTTTACAAGCGGAATGTTGTTTTCGCAGCTGAATGCAGGTGCGTCAATATCATCATAATTTGGCGGAGCAACTAAGTCGGCCAAGCTTGGACGCTCGAAGCGGATGTTCTGGAGGCAAGTGCTGGTATTACCAGATGCATCCGTTGCCGTCCATTTGCGTTGGATGGTTCTGGTGAAGCCAGAAGCACAATCCTGTGGAACCTCAGAATCAATAAAGGTCAATGTCGTATTACTGCAATTGTCTAATGGTGTAATAGCTGGCAGATTCACCGTAACCTCAAGGCCAACGATTTCTACCAAACCGTCATCACCACCAACGTTGTCACTGATGGTAACCGTCCACACACCGCCAGCATTTGTGCCGTCAAATACATTGAGTACGGTTGGGCTGGATACCCCTGGCGCGATAATAGACTGAATGCGTGCTCCGCCTGCATTAAGATCTGCACAGGCAGCGAGGCCACCCAAGCCTTCGTCGTCAAAAATAACGTCAATAGGCCATTCAGCACCGAAGCAACCCGTGAGGGTGAATACGTCTGCTTGTACGCCGCTTGGGCTGGTAACAACGATGTTCAGATCAGGCAACCAAGTGTGGCCAGTAAGTTTGATGCGTACGTTTACATCCAAAGTAGGCGTACCTGCGGGGATGTAACCGTAGTCAAAGTTGTAAATCTGAATGTCTGGGTTTGGCGCACCTGGCTCACCAATTGGGTCATTGATACCCGCAAAAGTGATGATTTGTGGGCCAACCAACGCAGGAGCTGGTTCTGTAACAGAAGCTGGATCACCATTACATGGCAATACCACGTCGCGGCATACCAGTACTGGAGCCAGTTTATCTTCAATTTTTACATTACCCCAGCATCTGTTGCCAGTGGTAGGATCTGTTACCCGTACCTGGTACGTTTTGTTAATGTCGGTTGGGCCAAAACAAGCTGGAACCCATGGACCATTGCCATAGGGAAGTGTTTTGTCCACTTCAACAATGTAGTCGTCGTAGCAACCGTAAGGGCCACCTTCGAGCACACCGTCAGCACCTAAGCAGAAAGAACAGCTTTGGTCCAGTGATACGTAAACGAGGTCATTGCAAATCAAGGACGTGATTGGGTTCGGGAATTCGAACACCGATACATTAAAGCAGCAAGTAGCAGTGTTGCCGGCAGCATCCACCGTACTAAAGCAGTTTGTGGTTGTACCGATCGGGAACTCAGAGCCACTAGGCAAGCCCGCTGTCTGGACAATTGCTGGAGCTGGCAAGAAGTTCTGGTATACTACCGAACCTTTGAACAAACGCATTGGGTTTGCCAAGGCAAAAGGAGGACCACCCGCAAAGTGATTATTCGAAATAATCGTCATGGTACCATCTGTCGTAGTCTGGTTTCCATTTGCATAGCGCATGAAGTTGCCATTAGAAGAATGGAGCATAATCCCCTTCGACTGACCTGGCATTAGCATGAACTGAGCAGCAGCAGGTAGTGCCACAAAGGTTGGGTCGTAATAGTTGACCACATTTACGGCCGTTGGCTGGGAATTCAAGATTTGAGCCCAAGCACCTGCATTGTTGTTCACACCAATTGCCGTAGCACCATTGGTTACAAATACACTAACGTTGACGTTACCGACAAAACCAGGTCCCGGGAAAGCCCCAAGGTTGGCATTGAAACCCGTAATCCGAATTGGCAGTGCGCCGTCGTTGCGGATGTCAAATTGGATGGTAGCAAAGTTGTTATTGTTAACGGCAGCGGAGCCGTGTGTCTGTGAAGTCACAATTGGACCTGCAGATGGACAGTTGTCGGTGGCCGTCACATTATAGTTGACGTTCGCAGAACAAGCACCTGGATCCAAATTGATCTGCATATTAGCAGGGCAGGTGATTACTGGAGCTACGCCGTCTGTAACCGTAACATTTTGGGTCCGGAAGAAGCCATTAGGCAAGGAGAAGCGTAGCACATGGTTTCCTGCAGATATATTAACCGGAATAACAGCGCCTGGTGCGAACATGCCAATGGTAACACCATCCAGCATGACGGTGACCAATTCGCCACCCGTGCAGGTAGTTGCTGGTACTGTGATGTTCCCGCTAAATCCGCAGACAGCTGGGTCAGTACCCACAAAGTTAAGATTGGGCAAAGTCGGTAACACAAAATCGCAAGAGTTGGCGAAAGTAAGACTCCAGCCCAACATAGTGCCTACGTCGCCGCCAGCACCATCTTTAAGGCGAAGTACCCAGTTGCCGTTTTGGCCGCCTGTGAATGCGCCCAAGGTCGTGATGGTAGGTGTGATAATGGTACCACAGTTAATGGCCGTCAAGGTGCCTTCCGGGCGGAAGGTGCCTGTGAAAGGCGCAGCGCCTGCCGTGATGTTGGTGGCAGCTGCATCCGAAAATACTGTATTGGTGTAGTTGTCACCGCCTCCACCGTTGCCTGTAGTCAGCTCTATGCGCTGGCCATTGGGGGATTCCAGATGGAGTTGGAGGTCACCTGTGAAAGTGTGCGTAAGGTTTATTTGAACACTTACGAGCAATTGTGTAGTGAGGCCAGCTACAGCAGCTGGATAAGTATCCCCACCTGTAGTTTGTGGAGCGATGGTGCAACCGCCCGTCCCCACAGAAGGGATAGTGGAGTTACCAGCCTGGTTAATTGTGCTGCCGTTGAAGGTCTGGGCATTTGCGGCCAGAACACTTAGCAACATACACATAACCGCTAGGCTAAAGGATGTGAGTCTCTTACTAATCATGAGATTAAGTTTTGTATTTTAACAAGAGAGGATTGGGTGCATAAGGACTAAACAAGGGTTTGATAGTCTTAAACTTTACCCAAAAAAGGAAATAGAGGAATGGATTGATGCCAATTTTTAGGTTGTCAACAAATCAACCAACTCATTCAGCAGCGTCTGCCATTCAGCAGCAGACAAGGGGCTGATCAGGTGATCCACCGGACCTGCCATTTGAGCATAACCCAAAGCCACTGATTTAGAAGGAGGAACCCCTTGCTTGATGCTGGCATGCACCAATTCATACAATTGGGCTTTGGCCTTCCAAACAATGTACTGTTGGCCACCAGGAGGCAGTATTGTAAGCGCCTGGTTGATAGGACCCTGTAATTGACCCTCCAAAAGGGACAATGCTTCGGACTCAAGGACCCAGGTGCCAGCCCCTTTAACATCCGCATTGGCCCCGATAGCAGTGGAAGAAATCGCGCCCTGCGCCTGTGCGCTGTTCGACACGAACATCAAACCGCCCACCAGAAGCAATGCCGAGAGGGACATTTTCCAATTTGTGAACACTTTTTTCATGCGTGAAAAATTTAAGTGATAATTAAAATTAAGTTCAATTTTGAGCAATCAAATGGGGTATGGAGCAAAAAAAAGCATTGAAAGTCCAGCGCTAGACACTGAGCAGTCAATGCTTTTTTCTAAAAAAATCAGGACTACAACCGTAGTCGAAACGAGTAAGGTTTCTTTTCATGAGAGATTATATACGGGCGGTGCAAGCACCAAAAAATGGATTATTCCAAGGTCGTGATAATGGAAACTTGGTAAGGGCTTGTTTTACAACAAGAATCGGGCCAAAATCTGTGACTAATGTCACAAAAATCAGTTTGTGGGAAAAAAATCTTGGGAGCTGAAGAAGTAAGGAGAGAAGCCGAAGGACTTTTTGCCTTTTCCGATCAAAAATCAGAAACTACATCGCTCACGAGCATAAATCGGGCATACGGATTAAAAACGGTCGTGGTGGAACCGCGTCAAAAACAGGACAAAAGTATTAGTATTTTGGAGGAAAAAGCTTTTTTTAATATTTTTTTTTGAAAAATCACGTGTTTTTTTCAGAACAGTAAAAAAACTTCATATTAGCGTGGCAATATTTAAACCGCTTTCCTGCAAATTAAGCCGCTGCTTTTTATAGGCCGCCGGATTCTCAAATATTTAACAATTGTTCATGTGCCGCTGAACGGAAATAGTAGAACACCGATTTTACCGATACCGCCCATACCACCGAAGGTGCTTGTTCTTTCGGTGGTATCAGTGGTGTCGGCATACTCGGTGTTCCCGCCTTGCGTGGGTCTTACGACCCCGCACCCTCGCATAGCGGAACACCGATTTTACCGATACCGCCCATACCACCGAAGGTGCTTGTTTTTTCGGTGGTATCAGTGGTGTCGGCATACTCGGTGTTCATTTGCATGATTCGGTAATGCGGGGTCGTAAGACCCTCGCATGGCGTTGGGCTTCGTATAGCGGAACACCGAATTTACCGATACCGCCCATACCACCGAAGGTGCTTGTTTTTTCGGTGGTGTCAGCGGTGTCAGTATACTCGGTGTTCTTTTGCATGATTCGGTAATGCGGGGTCCGCTAACGCGAAGCTGACACCATACCAAGCCCAACGCACGCTGGCGCGATGGCTTCAGCCAGCCTAGTGCCGCATCCACCGAATGTCCTATGAATTAGCGGTTATACTTTCCGTTCATCTGCGTTCATCGTCGGTTAAAATGTCCCGCATTGCGCCCTCCTCAGGGCCTTGATGAACAAAAAATCTACCACCCCAATTCATAAACCATTCGGTGGATGCGGCACTAGTGCCGAGTATTCCCGCCGGCTATGCCGGCAAACGCGCCGTGCTTAGTGTTCTCGCCAACCCACTAGCGTGCGCTCAATCAAAAACCCCACGCGACACATTTTCCTCCAGCGCAAACACCACCGGCTTCGATGGACTGGCGTCCAAATCCAGGGCCGTGGTCTGAAGATTCAGCAGATAAAACCCATCCAGCACAGCCTTGGGCACATAAATCATTTCCGTAATGGTGGCGTGTAAACGGGTCGCCTCCGGGTATTGCCAAAAAGCGCGGTGGGCCAGCAGTTGGCCGCCGTCTTCTTCCCGATCCACAGAGGGCAAATCCAGCAAAAGATGCTGCACCCCGCATTTTACCAGATACTGCACCGCCTCATGGTGTAAGTATGGCGGGTTCGCACCAGAATAATTTTGGCGAAGTTTCAAATTGTCATTGGGCAAAGTCCTGATAATCAAGGCCTCTGCCTCGTTTTTTGAAAAAACTTCCTGCAACTGGTCTTGAAAAATTACCCGGTCGCCGGATTCAGTTCGGCGGGGGTAGAGGCTGACTATTTTTGCCAAAAAATGCGCCTCCAACAAACATTCCCGCAACACAAACCGCTCCTGTGCGATGTGCCCCACACACTCCGTATGCGTGCCGTTCCCATGCGGATTGAAAGCGACATTGAAAAAATTGACCACTCCACCCTCCGCCGTACAGCCCACAAAATCCCCCGCCCGCACCGGCGAAAAAGTCGGCATGGGCGCCCAAAAACAATTCGGGTTTTCGGCTCCATCGCGCAGGGGAATGGACAGGTCAAGTGGTTTTGACAAATCGGCCGTGAACGTGCGCCCGAAACGGGTGAAATCAATGTTGAATTTGCTCAATTGAAGGAAAGTTTAGACAAGCACTTACATGTGCAAAGCTCGGTTTTCCGTCGCCGCCAGACAGGCCTCTTTGAATGCCTCGGTGTACGTCGGGTGTGCGTGGCTCATGCGGGCCGCATCTTCGGCACTGGCGCGGAACTCCATGAGCGCCACGGCCTCAGCAATCATATCCGCCGCCCGGGCACCAACGATGTGTACGCCGAGAATTTCGTCGGTTTCCTTGTGTGCCAGCACTTTCGCCATGCCGTCCAAATCCATGCTCGCACGGGCGCGACCGAGGGCGCGGAAGGGAAATTTTCCGGATTTATAAGGCGTACCCGCTTCTTTTAGCTGTTCTTCCGTGTAGCCTACGCTGGCTACCTCTGGCCAGGTGTACACTACGCCGGGGATGAGGTTGTAGTGGATATGCGGTTTTTGGCCCATAATCGTTTCGGCCACAAAAACGCCCTCTTCCTCGGCCTTGTGGGCCAACATGGCGCCGCGCACCACGTCGCCAATGGCATAAATGCCCGGCACTGCGGTTTCGAGGTGGTCATTCACGGGGATTCTGCCTTTTTCGTCGGGCGTAATGCCTGCGTTTTCCAGGCCCAGATTATCGGTGTATGGTTTCCGGCCAATGCAGACCAGACAGTAATCGGCATCCCAGGAAAGGGTTTTGGATTCGTCGTCGCGGCTTTTGGCCGTTACGCTCACCTTTGATTTACCGGGTTTCACATCCGTCACGCCGTAGCGCAGGTGGAACTCTATGCCCAGGTTTTTGAGCGATTTCATCAATTCGCGGCTGCAATCGGCGTCCATGCCCGCGATGATGCGGTCGAGGTATTCCACCACGTGTACTTTGGTGCCGAGACGCGCATACACACTGCCCAGTTCCAATCCGATGACCCCGCCGCCGATGACGACCATGGAGGCCGGTACTTTTTCAATGTGAAGGGCCTCGGTGCTGGTGATGACCCGTTTTTTATCGTAGTTAAAATGGTCCGGAACGATTGGTTTTGAACCCGTTGCGATGATTACCCGCTCGGTTTCAATTTCCTTGATTTCGCCACTTTTACCGGTGATTTTCACACGGTTTTTGGACAAAAAAGAACCGTGGCCGTACAGCACGTCTATCTTGTTTTTTTTCATCAAAAACTCCACGCCTTTGTTATTTTCCTGCACCACCTCATTTTTGCGCTTGATCATTTGAGGCATATTTACCTTCAAATCCTTCAGGTCAATGCCATGGGTTCCGAAGGTATGGGCCGCGTTGTGGTAATGTTCCGAGGAGTCGAGCAGGGCCTTGGAGGGGATGCATCCCACATTGAGGCAGGTGCCGCCCAGCACAGGATAACGCTCGATAATGGCGACTTTTAGGCCCAATTGGGCGCAACGAATGGCGGCCACATAACCGCCTGGGCCGGAGCCGATGACTGTAACGTCGTATTGCATGTTTAGGAATGGATGTAGAAGTGGGGTGGTGAAGTTTACACCTCGAATTTTTAATGAAGCTGCAAAAGTATTGGATTGCAGCGAGCTTCTCCTAGAACCCTTTCAAAGGTTTTTTGTTTGATGTTAAAACATCTAAGTTTGCGTCATGAAATTAGAAATGGAACTTAAAAGTACGAAGCCAATGCCAGCCCGTCAGCGGGCCACTTTAAATGTATTGTTTACGGCTAGTTGGCTGGATTGCGCCATCACCCGGCAGTTGCGGCCATTTGGTCTCACGTCCCCTCAATACAATATTTTGCGCATTTTAAATGGCAGTGCGCCGAAGGGACTTTCGGTGCTGGATATCAAAAGCCGGATGCTCGACCGCAGCAGCAATGTGAGCCGATTGGTCGAAAAACTACGGCTCTCAGAATATGTGGAGCGTGTGCCACACGGCAAGGACCGCAGAATGGTGATTGTCACCATTTCTGAAACGGGCAAAAAACTGCTTTCCGACATTGAACAAGCGCGGTTCATGGATGGAAATGGTGCGCTGGGCAACAAGCTCAGCGAATCCGAAGCCCTCGAACTGGCGCATTTGCTGGATAAGTTTCGCGAGTAATTTCTAGATTTGCCCCATCCCAAAAACCTGTACACAACATGATGCGTTCCCATCCTTATGCGTCGTCAAGCGGCGCTCGTTCTGTTCCAATAATGCTCACCCTCGAACTTTTTACGCCCAACGACGATGCGCGACCCGTGTTCATTACGGGTAATTTCAATGGCTGGGCTACCCGCGATGAGCAGTATAAAATGCTGAAAATCAAGGATGGACACTACCAATATACCTTTAATGAAGTGCCGCCTACGATTGAACGTTTTGAATACAAATACGTGAAAGGCGGCTGGGAAGCCGAAGAACTCGCCCCAAGTGGTTTCCCCTCTATCAATCGAAGCATGGACAGTCCGCGGGGCAAAGTCAATGATGTAGTGCTCCAATGGAAACAACATTCTAAAGGCTACGACCCGCAGTTTTATCCCGACATCCAGATTGTGTCCAAAAGATTCAATGTGCCACAGCTCCGCCGCCGTCGCCGTATTTCGGTGCTGTTGCCCTGGGATTATGCTACCTCGAACAAACGTTACCCGGTTTTGTACCTGCAAGATGGACAAAATCTGTTTGAAGACAGTGCTCCGTTCGGTACCTGGGGCGTGGACCGTCGCTTGGCTGCGCTGGCCCAAAATGGCGTGCCTGGTTTTATTGTAGTGGCCATTGACCACGGTGGCAGTGAGCGAGTTCGCGAGTTTTCTCCGTACGATTCGCAACGTTGGGGGGAAGGATTGGGTCAGGAATACGCGCGTTTTTTGGCTGAAACGCTCAAGCCACATATTGACACACATTTCCGCACCAAACCCGACCGGGCGCACACAGGCATCGGCGGCAGCAGCATGGGGGGACTGATTAGTATCTACGCGGGCATTTTGTTCCCGCAGGTGTTTTCTAAATTCATGATTTTTTCACCCTCTCTTTGGATTGCTCCGAAGGTGTATTTTGAGCCGATACGGTTTTCGGCCTTCTCCAACACCAAAATTTACCTGTATGCCGGCGGGAAAGAAGGTTCCGGCATGATTCCCAACGTACAACGGTTCAAATCAACCATGGAAACCAGCGGTTTCGATCCCAAACAACTGCAAATCCGTATGGAAACCGACCCCCAAGGCAAGCATACCGAGGATCGCTGGGGCCTGGAATTTCCGAAGGCTGCGGCGTGGTTGTATGGGGAGTGAGTAGGGGCTAGGCTCAGACTTTCCAAGTTTTAAAAACTTGGAAAGTCTGGCACTCGATAAAGAAGTAAAATTTGGCTCATTTTTCAGAACTACTTTTTTGATACTACCCCTTCTACTCACGGGATCCCGTCTTTGCCTTGTTATAAAATTTGGGGTGACTCAACCAATTTCAATGCTCACAAAAATTCTTCTTCCAGCACTTTTCCTCCTTCCGTGTGCCATGCATGCACAGGCCAATTCCAAACAAGTTTTTGGAGATCATCTGCTAGTTGGTGCGAATTACGGCTTCGCTGAAGACTTTGTGGGCGATCGCAGCAACCAATATGAGGTGGCGCATTATCTCAGCGCAAGGGCCGGAATCTCGATGACCCGATATTTCTATGCAGGCATACAATCCCGGTTTATCTGGGCGCGTAATTTTGAAACGCCCAGTCAAAATTTTTATATGGCCGGTTTTTGGGCACGGAGTTATCTGCTGCATCCCGCCTGGAAGGAATCTTCCAATCGCGTGGGGGTGTTTCTTGAATCAGGATTTATGATGGGCAATTATGCGTTTGAGGATCGCAACGGTGTTGCCTATTCCTTTGAGGAAACGGGCAGTTGGTATATTCCGTTCATGCTGGGGGCAGAGTTTCGGGTTTGGCGAAATTTATGCCTGGAAGGTGGACTGAACCTCTATTACAACAACGGCAAAAACTGGAATGAGCAGGGCATTGCGCATTTGAGTTTGGGGATTAATTATCATTGGTAAGGGTGAGTGGAGTTTTGAGAAAAATATATTCTTGGTAAATTTTTTGCATACCTTAATCCTTGAAACTTTCTCCCACCTTAAAATGCTTTTCAAAAGCTTAGCATCGTTCATTAATTACCATCCCTTCACCATGCTGGATGGAGCGACCGCTCCATATCCAGCATTTAGTTTTGAGCGCATGAAAATTAATACTTCCATACTATTTTCGACTTTAATGTTTTATTCGTTACTTCTGCCTGCCCAAAAAGAAGACAATACATGGTTATTGGGAGGTGTCGCCTCGCCAGACAGCGCCTACAAAACATGCAAATTAGAATTTTTAGAAGACCAGATAGCAATTACATACATTGATAAAAACTTGCCTTTTCGAGGAGTTAATGTTTCAATATCGGATTCATTAGGGGGCTTACTCTGCTTTACAAATGGAAAAAATCTCTTTAATAGGGCATTTGAAATTATGGAAGGAGGAGTCAATTTTTATCCAAATGCTGAATTCCCAAGTGGGGTTTCATACATACAAGGTTACACGCTACTCCCTTATCCTGACGGGTATAATAAAGTCGCCTACATTTACGGCACACCAAAGGTAGTTGAGGCCCCTGTACCCGGTGGATATACTGTTGGTTATATCAATCTAAAATATGCCATAGCAGACCTGAACCAAAATGGCGGGCTAGGTCTAGTAACTCAGCGCGACATTACTGTCAGTACCGACACCCTTATGCCCACTCAATTTACGGCTATCCGCCATGGAAATGGACGAGATTGGTGGCTTTTGGCTCCTTACCATTTGGGCAACCGATTCTATCGCTTTTTACTAGACTCAGACGGACTGCATCAAGTAGGTAAACAGGACATATCCACCACAGACCTCGGCCTTGGTCATACTTGCTTTTCTCCGGATGGGCAATGGTATGCCCGCTTCAATTGGCCAGGAGTCGTACCGGATTCGTCGTTCTCCGTAATCGAACTTTATCGCTTTGACCGCTGTTCCGGTCTGCTTAGCGACCGCGTGAGCAAGACCTACGATCTCAGTGGTCTGAACGGCAAGCCGGGCGGAACAGCTTTTTCACCCAACTCCCGTTTCCTCTATGTCACTCGCTGGGACAGCGTTTTTCAGTACGATCTTCATGCCACTGATATTATTGCCTCAGAGCAGGTAGTGGCCGTGTACGATGGCTTCATTGCAGAGCCCGGATTTCCCACCCGATTCTTCTACCCCTTACTCGCGCCCGACAACAAAATCTACATCTGCGTATCCAATTACAACTCCCCCTTCCTCCACACCATCGAAAATCCCGACGAACCGGGTTTGGCCTGCAACGTGCAGCAGCACAGCGTTCGCCTGCCGGTATTCAATAATTTTCTACTGCCCAACATGCCCTACTACCGCCTCTGGGAATGGGAAGATTCGCCCTGTGATACGCTGGGGAGCGTAGCCGTCAAGGAGGTAAGTCCAGAGAAAAACACGGGATTTACGGTTTACCCCAACCCAGCAGGAACCGTGGTCAATATTGCCTTTGCTCAGCCAATTGCTACTGAATGTACCCTGTCGCTCATTTCGCCAACCGGGCAAGTTTTGTATAGCCAGACGGTTGGAGCAGGCGGCTCGTCTCTTTCACTACCGGTTCACCAGTTTGCCAACGGCTTTTATTACCTTCGGCTAAGAAGTGATCGGCAGCCGGATGCTTATCAAAAGCTGAGCATCGTTCATTAATCATCATCCCTTCACCATGCTGGGCATAGGCTTTTCGTCATTCCATAAACCGCAAAATTATGCGACTGGTAATTATCGCCACGTTTTGGCTCTTGATCCCTTTTGTTTTGATAGCCCAAAAAGAAGATTTCAATTGGTTGCTCGGTGATGTAAACTACGATGACAGTCTTTATGCAACAGCTAATATAAATTTTAACAATTCTCCGATTTCTATTGAATATATAGATAAAAATCCAGGCTTTAATTTTGTGAGCAGCAGTCTTTCCGATTCTCTTGGCAATTTGGTCTGCTTTACAAATGGAACACATATTTTTAACAGCAATTTTGAAATAATTGAAAATGGCAATGATATACAGCCATCTAGTGACTACCCATTTGGATTCATTGGTACTCAAAGTACTGTTATGCTTCCAATAGCATCTGGTTATGTGATTATTTCAGGGGCAAAGAAAAATTTTTATTTACCTTCTGGCATTCTTACATCAGGATTCTTGCCACTCAATTTTACAACTTTAGTCTTTGCGGATGGTGAAAATTTATTGGTGAAAGACAAAAATTCGACCATTATTACCGACACAATCTTGCGAACTGGAATTACTGCCTGCCGTCATGCAGATGGTAAAAACTGGTGGGTACTTGCATTAAAACATGATTCTAATCAATACTATAAAATATTATGTAAAGATGATGAACCCGAAATTCAAAATCTTCAAAAAATTGGAGATAAAATTCCATCTGGCTGGGACCACACTGTTTTTTCTCCTGATGGAAAATGGTATATAAGATATAGTTGGTGGGGTAGCACTTCTGATCCCCATTCCAGCATATATCTGTATAATTTTGACAGGTGCATCGGCACGCTATCCAACTTCCAGCAGCTTGAGTTAAAAGATAATGGTCCGGGAGGGGTAGCTATTTCGCCAAACTCCCGCTATCTGTATGTCTCCAATTGGGACACCATTTTTCAGTATGACCTTCATGCCCAAAACATTTTTGAAACTGAAACAATTGTTGCATCTTATGATGGCTTCACGGGTGAAGACGGATGGCCTACGCGTTTCTTTACACCACAGTTGGCACCAGACAATAGAATATACCTTTGTGTGCCGAATGTGAGTTCTCGATACCTGCACTACATTGAATACCCGGATTCAGCAGGCTTAGCCTGTAATGTGGTACAACATGGGATAAAACTGCCTGTCTATAACAGTAATACGCTGCCTAATCTACCCTATTTCAGACTGGGCGTAGAAAAAGGCAGCCCTTGTGATACAATTGGGGAGGGCGAGAAAAATGATTTTATTCACATAAAAATACAGCCAAATCCTGGGGCAGACGAAATGATCTTGCGTATGCCTGGCGATGGATTGCCTCAAGCCGGTGAACTTCGGATGTACTCAGCTTTGGGCGTATTGGTACTTCAAATGGAGATTCCAATGAAAAATTCAGCAGTTACCATCAATACAACAGGCTTGGCTCATGGGCTTTATTTTTATGAACTTAAATTAAACGGAAAACAAATTGCGCTTGGGAAGTGGATAAAAGGAGTGTGAATTTCTAAGGCTTCCTCACCGCACAATCAAAACCGGAATATCCACCGCATGCCGTACCGCGCCCACGGTGGTGCCGAAGATCAAGTCTTTGAAGGCCCGGTGCCCGTGCGCACCCATCACCAGCAGATCCGCACCTTTTTCCTTGACTAACAGCGGGATGGCTTTTTTGGCCGTCCCATAACCGATGAACGCCTCGCAGTTGTACCCCAACTCGCGGAGTGCCCGGGCGTATTCCTCCAGGTTTTGCACGTCGGTATTGGTTTCTAAATCCTGAATCTCGCTGCCCATCACCCAGGCACCCGCCGTTTCGACCGCGTGAAACAGGGAATAATTGGCCTTTTTGCCCCCAATGTGCAGCGCGTGTTCAATGGTCTTTTGATCCGCAAATGAAAAATCAAGCGCAATGGCAATTTCTTGATATTCAGGGGATTGCAGGGTGTCTACCCCTTTGAATGCGCCGTGTGGTAAATACGTTTTTTCGGATATTTGATGTTTCACTAACATCGGTTTGAACGTGATATAACCCAACATCCCCAGGGAAAAAAGGAGTCCGGGTACCACCAACAGTTGAACGGCCCAATGCCCATCGGCCATCCAGCCCATCACGGTTTCGCCCACGAGCCAGATATTGAGGGCTACAATGATGACAGCACTCGACCAGCCACCCAGTTTGGCCCAAAATCCGATGGCAAATTTTCCCATACGGCGTTTGTCGCTCACGTAATGCAGCAGGGGGATGACGGCAAAACCCAACTGCATGCTGAGGATGACTTGACTCATAATCAGCATGTCGCCCGTAGCGTGTTCGCCCATGAGATTGACCACCAGCAAAGCAGGAATTACGGCCAATAAACGGGTAATGAGGCGCCGCAGCCAGGGTGTGATGCGCAGATCCAGGTAACCTTCCATGACAATTTGTCCGGCCAAAGTACCCGTCACGGTGCTGCTTTGTCCAGCAGCGATGAGGGCAATGGCGAACAAGGCCGGGGCGTAACTTTTGCCCAACAGCGGCTCCAGCAGACGGTGTGCGTCCTGAATTTCAGACACGCCGTCGTATCCATTTTTGTGGAATACAGCTGCGGCAAGGATCAAAATTGCCGCGTTGACAAATAATGCGAGGTTGAACGCAATGGCCGAATCAATGATGTTGTACTTGATGGCTCGTTTGATGCCCTCAAAGGTTCGAGTCACTTTCCGCGACTGCACCAGAGCGGAATGCAGGTACAAATTATGCGGCATCACCGTGGCCCCGATGATCCCGATGGCGATGAAAAGGGCCTCCGTATTGGGAATACTGGGCACAAATCCGGAAACGATGCCGCCGATTTCGGGTTTGGCCAAAAACATCTGAATCGCAAACGCGCCCCCGATGACCATGATTAAGCCGAGGATAAACGCTTCCAGTTTCCGAATGCCCAATTGCATGAGCATCAACAGCAAAAAAGTGTCGAGCACACTGATGGTGATGCCCCAGGTGAGCGGCAATCCGAACAACAATTGCAAACCAATGGCCATGCCCACCACTTCGGCCAGATCGGTGGCCGCAATGGCGATTTCAGCCAGGATGTAGTTGAATATGTTTGCTCTCGGGTGGTACAATTCGCGGCTGGCCTGCGCCAAATCACGCTGTGCGACCACCCCGAGCCGGGCACACATGCTTTGCAGTAGCAGCGCAATGAGGTTCGACATGAGCAAAACCCAAAGCAGGGAATACCCGAAACGGCTGCCCCCGGCAAGGTCGGTAGCCCAGTTGCCCGGGTCCATGTAACCTACGCTAACCAAATAGGCCGGCCCCATGAACGCAAAAAGTCGCTTAAAAAAATTGCCTTTTACGTTCGTTTCTACGGTGTTATTGACTTCAGACAGCGATTGGGAGCTGTGTGTTTTGCCGAATAGTTTTTGGCTCATTTTTCAGATGGTTTCAACGCTACAAATAGATTTTGGCTAACTTTTTCACTCAGCACCATTTCGCGGTGCCCGATATTCACTTTGAGGGATTGGTCGTAGGCGGTTCTTTCGAGCAGTTCCAGTTCGGCGCCGAGGCCCAGGCCCAGTTCATCAAGGTATTGCAGGAAATGGGGGGAATGGTCGTCCACGCCCGTCACGAAGCAGCGCTGGCCGGGTGCGAGGGTGGACAATCGGGCTTGGGCGCGGCGCAACCAGCGGCCCTGGGCATCTGGAATTGGGTCGCCATGTGGATCAAACCGGGGGTGTCCGAGGAATTCATCGAGGCGTTCGGTGAGGTGATCGCCCTGGATATGTTCGAGTTGTTCGGCGAACTCGTGCACCTCATCCCAGGCGAATCCGAGTTTATCCACCATAAATACCTCCCAGAGCCGGTGTTTGCGGATGAGCGCGGTGGCGATGCGGTTTCCCTCCTCGGTCAGCGTGACGCCCCGGTATTTTTCGTAGGTGACTAACTGTTTGTCGCTCAGCCGTTTAAGCATATCGGTGGCGGACGCAGCGGAGTTTCCCATGGCTGCTGCCAAGGCATTTGTGAGCACGGGACTAGGGTCTTTTTCCGCGATTTTGAAGATGGCTTTGAGGTAGTTTTCTTCTGCTGAAGTGTTCATGCGCTGAATAGGCGGATATTTTTTCGGCAAAGGTATTTTTATTTTTAGGCAAGACTAAAAAAATATTTTTGCGCTACTATCAATGCATAAGCAGCTACCTCGAAAGTGGTGGTAAGAACGACTTCGGAGAGGTCTAACGTTTGTAGCAAATAATGGTGTTTGTATCCCGACCTCGGAGAGGTCTAACGTTGGATAAAGTGACCAGCCCGGGCAGAAGGGAACGGATCTGCTATTGGTTTTTACCCCAACCTCATTTTACCTATCCGCCTATCAGGCAGAAATGATGCCTTAAGATCAAAATCAGTGCTTTAGCCATGTTTTGTCACTTTTTGAGCCCAAAAAGTAACCAAAAAGGCTCGGCTGTCGAAAAATCTAACCATTTTGAGGCCTCTTCGGCGGCGCAAAAAAAACTC
>CAZKBH010000077.1:0-16117 GCA_964550795.1 uncultured Saprospiraceae bacterium | reverse complement strand
TTTGGGCTCAAAAAGTGACAAAACATGGCTAAAGCACTGATTTTGATCTTCAACACTTCTTTTTTCGATGAGTCGGGATGCTAAGCAGTCGCCTTTTAATTAAGATTTCCGTTGGGAAAACTTATGTACATACCCTAGTTTTTTGGAAACCTTACAGGTCTCGAATGCTGTATCTTACAACACCTCCATAGCCCGCTCCAAATCCTCCCAAAGCCACTCGGGCTCTTCCAATCCGATGTAAAACCGCACAAATTGCCAAGGCATTGGTGGGGTATTTCGGCCGGGAATATTGTAAAATCCAATGGTTGGAATCATCAAACTTTCGTGTCCGCCCCAGCTAACCGCCATCAAAAATCGTTCGATCCGGTGCACAAAGGCTTCCATTTTTTCCATCGAATCCGTTTTAAACTGCACGGAAAACAAACCGCCGCACCCGCGCATCTGGCGTTTGGCCAGTTCAAGTTGTGGGAACGAATGGTGAAACGGATACCAAATACGCTCCACTTTGGCATGGCCATCCAGTTTTTCAATCAGCCACTGGGCACTTTCTGAACTTCTTTGCAAACGCAGCGGTAGCGTCCGAAGCCCACGGATCACCAAGGCCGCATCCATCGGCCCGAGAATACCGCCGAGGGTCATCAATTCAGATTCGAATAACTTTTTTACCATTTCCTTGCTGCCACAAAGCACCCCAACCACCACATCGGAATGGCCATTCAGATACTTGGTGCCGGAGTGCAGCACGATGTCAATGCCAAAAGCAGCCGGATTTTGGTACAGCGGCGAGCAGTACGAATTGTCAATCATCGTCACGATGCCCCGCGATTTGGCCAGTGCAGCACAGGCCGCCAGGTCTTGACCTTCAAAAGTCATGGTATTCGGGCTTTCCAAATACAGCACCCGCGTATTGGGCCGAATGGCGGCTTCAATGTTTTGAATATCCGTGCCATCCACGAAGCTGTGTTCCACCCCAAAACGCGTCAAAAACTTGCGCAACAAAGCAGAAGTCCAGGAATACGGTCCCTGCTGGCACACCACATGATCGCCCGCTTTCAGGTTGCCAATCAGGGCCGCTGCGATGGCTCCTGCACCGCTGGAAAACACCAAGGCATCTTCGGTGCCTTCCAGCGCGGCGAGTTTTTTGCGCAGAATTTCTACGGTCGGGTTGTTGCCACGCGAGTACACGTGGTTTTCCAATTCGTCCGAAAATGCCTCGCGGAAAGCCGTCAAGTCAGGGAATGCAAAATTGCTCGACTGAATGATGGGCGGTGAAATGGCCTGGAAATAGTGTTCGCGGTCTTCACCGAGGTGGGTGAGGATATGGGAGAGGTGAGAATTATTTGGATGATTCATGTGTGAAATATTGGACGGCAAAGTTGGGATTATTCTCTTTTCAAATATTCATAAAACCGCAGCAATTGCGGATTTGGACCGTATTCCTTTGATTGTGTTTTTTTCAAAAAAATCAAAACCAGTGTGTGACTGTAGGCAGGGTCGTAATTAGTTATTCGATAAAGAAGATCCGCAAATAATGGAAAATGCCCCTCGTCTTCATGAGGATCTTCACAAATACTCTCCATCATAGGTGTGAGCAAGGTCCAGGGATCATCTTGCTGATGAGCCAACTTAAGTGCTAATGGGTGCTCGCCTCCATCGGATCCGCCGCTTATGTACTCAATTAAACCAATATTTTGCATCAGAAAGCGAAGCGCTTTGGGGTGTCCGGTGCTGCTCAAAAGATAAATCAGTTTTAACCTTTGGTGGTAATCCGTAGTGGTATCTTTAATAGTAGTCAACAGTTTTTCAACCAGTATTTCGCGTTCGGATTCGTTGTGCCGCCAAATGGAGTCGAGGGTTAAGAAAGGTTCATTTTGGCGGACTCTGCGAGGGGCACTATCACGCCAGGCCTTTTCCCGTAACAGTCGAATATAAGCCCGACGCGTAGCCCGCACCTCACTCCCGGTATCGCGACTAAAATGGATGGGACGCAGCAAATTCATGCTGTCTATAATGACCGAATCGCGGTTTGGCAACTGCGCAAAAGCAGGCATTGAAACTAAGACGACTATCGCAAAAATAAGGTTTGAGAGGGCTTTCAACATCCTTAAACCATTATACATATTTTTAAATATAACATTAAAAATTATAGTTGAATTTTTAATGTTAAGTGTAAATTTTCAGGCAAAAAATTGCTCAAATATAGGTGTTGTCCATCAGGCAACTAGGCTATATCAGGCTTTTTGCCTCTATTGCGGAGTTGTGTCGAAAGTCATTCCGCAAATTTATTGCAAAAATAAAATGTGGCGTTTGAGGCGAATGAATCCGCCAAATTCTTGGAAGACCTTTTTGCATACCCCTCACGATGGATCAAATTCCTCCTACAAACCCCTCAAAATTATCGCTATCTACCACTTCAAAAGTGCTTCCTGGGTACCCATTGGCAAACGCGAGTGGCATTTTTTACCTTCCCTTGCCACTTAAATTCATAGGTGCTGAGTTGCCCGTCCTGTTCTTCCAGGTATTCTATTTCCACCTGCTGGAGCGTCCGACTTTTCAAATATTCATAAAAGCGCAGTAAGTTCGGATATAAGCTACAATCGCTTTACCTTTTCAGCAAAATATAGCTAATTTGAAAAGGTATTTATTTCCCGTATTTTTTTGGATGCTCAATTTTGGTCTACTTCATGCGCAGGGTTGGGAGCACATCCTGGGCCCCAGCGGGGGTGAGATTGTCAATTTAGACGCCGACGGCTCTACCTTGTTTGCACTAACCAAAGCGGGCATTTATCGTTCTGAAGACGAAGGCTATACCTGGCAATTGTTAAAAAGCTCCCTGACAAAAACACGTAAATTAAGCCATTTGAAGGCGTCAAAGGGTGTTTTTTACGCATTTTCTGATGATGGGAAACTGGTACGCAGCACCGATGAAGGAAATACTTGGCAAAACGTGCTTCAAAAACCTTTTCCGATCAATCACGAGGACGAAAAACTAAAAGTGCTGTTTGTAAAGGAAGATACGGTGTTGGTAGGCAGCACGTTCACGATTTACCGTTCCGTGGATAAAGGGGAGACCTGGCAGCAAACCCTGTCCCTGGCGAATGAGCTGCATGATGATTTCCATGGAATCGTAGCATTTAAAAACGAGCTTTTCGCTGCTGAAGGACGTTTTATTCATCGTTCTTCTGACGGCGGACTAAGCTGGGAAACGGTGTTCGGGCATACCGCAAAAATTGTCAGGCACTTTACCACCACGGACACGTTTCTGCTGTGTCTATATCGTTTTAAGTTGATCCGAAGCACGGACGGGATGCGAACCTGGCAAGAATTTCCTATTGACACCATTTCGAGATATAATAACTCCTCCAGATTCAATTGGCTTTCCGGTTGGGGCAACGAACTTTATTTCTTTTCCAGAGACAATTTTTGTCCAACTTACTTTTGCCACTCAAGCGATGGAGGTGAAACATGGCGGTTAAAATTAGGGGAAAGAACAGCGCGGAGATTAAAGTCTATGTTGAAGGACTTAGTCTTGTTCAATCGGCATTTTGTGGCTGTAGGCGACGGGATATTCCATTCCTTGGACAGCGCCCAAACATTCAAGGTTGCTCAGGAAGGCATGCCCATTTTAGATATCAATAAGGTTGTAAGACTAGACAAGGAATTGGTCATAAACACCTGGAATTCCACCTATTTATCTGAAGACGAGGGTGAAACCTGGATGGAAAGCCCGAAGACACGATCAGAATGGGACTGTTCTACGCATTGGCAACTTATGTCCACCCAATCAACCTTGGTACTGCATGGAAAGATGCACTTTGAGGATGAGATAGATTGTTCCAATGATCGTGGGCGCACCTGGAAAACCATCGAAATAGATAAAAACCGAAGACTTACTACCACCGATCATGCGGTCTGGTTGGCACTTCATGATAAGAAATTAGCGCAGGGTGGTGGTTACAACTATACCTATCACCTAGGGAAATTGCAGGATGGAGACTCCGTTTTTGTGTTCAAGATGATTCAGGATTATCAGCCGGTAGAAAGTATTTGGCGATTTTATGGTTTTAATGACCATCTTGTTGTCTATGATTCTGAACGCTATATCATTTTTAATGAAGCCGCTGAATTTGTCCGAGAACTTCCACGCTCGCCCTGTGATACCTTATTCCCCTCATTTCCAAATATGTACTTCGATGGTTCAAATTACTACCACTTCTGTAGCTACCGAACCTTTATTCTGAAACCTGAAGCCAGCGATTGGCAAGAAATTTACCTGCAGGACTGGACCACGGGCACCCCCCTTTACCACAGTCCTATGACTTTTTTCAAGAGTCATAATGGCATTACCTGGGTTGGCTTGGAGGGCAAAGGTGTGTTTTATGCTACAAGCGATAACGGTCGCTTCTATCCAATCCAACCACAACTTCCTTATCCATATCCGACCGACATTGCTTTTGAAGACAATAAAATCTGGGTGAGTACCGATGGCGCAGGCGTTTATACTATGGAGCTCGCCCCAATACACTTGGAGGCTGGGCGTAAGCCCGTGTTCCAAGTTTTCCCCAATCCTTCCTCTGGGGAGCTTCAATTAAAATCTGATGTGTTTTTTACCGGAGAAACCCTGCTGGAGGTGCTGGATGCTGCCGGGCGGTTGATGGGAACAAAAACGCTTGCTCCAGGGTTGACTTGGGATGTTGAATTCCCGGGTTTGCCCAGAGGGATGTATTTTTTGAAACTAAAAACGCCCCGTGGGACGGTCGGGGCTAAATGGGTTGTGCATTAAGAGCATGTTGGGGATTTTCTTATGAAATGGGGCGGTAATCAATCCCTTTCCAAATCCCCAAACCAGCATCAAACCCACTTCTACCCTTCTACCGCCAATTGATTCACCAGCGGATTCGCATACATTTTCAACAAATACGCCCTGCCCAAGCCTTCCTCATCATCTGTCAAAAGTTTGAAACGTTCCTCAAAAAACGCCAAAAGCCGCGTGTGTTCTTCCGCTGAATAGTAGTTTCGGAACGTATCGGATTGGGTCAAAAGATCATGTGCGACGTAATTGATCGGGCGCAACTTGTAATGTTGGTGAATGCGCTGATCAATCATCTCGGCCAGGGTTTCCAGTTGTTTTTTTGAACTTGGAATGTCGTCAAATACGTTCAGTTCCATGTCAAGCGGGGTGGAAAAGTGGAAATGAACCGCCCCTTTGTAGCCTTTCAAGCCCAGCAACATGTGCTGCACATCTTCCTCAAATGTTTTTTTAAAATCCGGGTTCTTGCGCTTGTTCAAAAACTCCTGCGCTTTGAGCAAATCACAGGGATCGTGCTCGTAAGATATCGCAACCGGCACCATCTTCAATTCCCTGAAATAAGTTTTTAGATCCTTTTTAGTACTCAAACTGAGCATTTTTACCAAACCAACCTGGGTACGATCATCCCCGTCTTTGGCGCGACCTTCCCGCTGCGCAATCCACACAGAATCAATTGTTTGTGTGACTTGTCGCCAGATATAATCCGACAATAACACGGAATAACGATACAGTTCCATGGGACTTCCGCTGCGTTTTACCACAAAACTTTTATTGATGTGAAAAATCAGCTCCGAAATACGGTGGCGCATCAGGTTGTCGCCGATGGCGATTTGGCTCGTGCGAAATTGATGTTCAAACAACACGATGTTCAAAAAGGCAGAATCCAGGATAATATCGCGGTGATTGGAGACAAAAAGGTATCGCTCCGCAGGATGCAGCTGCTCTAAACCGCTGGAGGTCAGTTGCGAAATACTGTTTTTTTCGATGGTTTTTAACAGCGGATAGGCTATTTTTTCCTGAAAATCCTCCACTGAATTGATCTGGTCTTTTACGCTCAAAATCAAGTCGTTGAGCGCTGGAGGCAGAAACGCTTTCATGCCCTGAAGCAGGCTTGGATTGCTAAAAAGTTCCTGAATGGCCGCTTTGGCTTCCTGATCGCTGTAAATGGATGGCCCGGTTTCGTCTTGCATGTTGAGTTGCTTTAGGGAGCGAAGATAGGAAAGAGTTTAGGGTTGAGAGGGTTGAGGGGTTGAGAGGGTTGTAATGCAGGAAAGGCTTAACTTGCAGGAAATAATTCACTAAGTACCGATAAAATAATAACCTCGCGATTTGGAGGTGAGAAATTTGTTGTCAGATAAGGCGCGAGAAAGGCGCATAGTGGGGCTACGCAACTGCCGAGCAACGAAAAATGGCAGCAAATTTGGCCCTCCAAATCGGGAGGTTATTGTTTTATCGGTACTAAACTTAACACAATTATGAAAACCCTTTTTTTGATTGCTTTTAGCGCATCCCTCTTTGTTTTTATCAGCTGCGGGGAAAATGATACTTTCAAAACCGTAACTGTGAGTGGCGCAGAAGCCATTATTCCATGGCAAGATTGTGCATATTTTTCAGACAATGGCTTCACGGTTTGTTTCATTGGCGCGAAAGAAGAACGTTGTCCGTGCGACACAAACTGCTTTTGGGAAGGCTCCGTGGACGCTACCCTTCAGGTCACTTCTGCTACGGGTATTGACACGACCATCACGCTCACCACCAACAGCAATCCCGTAAACCTTTATTATTTCCACTCGGTTGGTGGAAAAACCATTGTGTTTGTGAACACTTCGGGGATTGATTGTGCCGATTTCGGACAATATGAAAAGTACAAGGTGATTGTGCGGGTGGAATAATTTTGCCTTCGTTGGCGTCCTCGCCAACAACATTTTTTAACGGTTCTCCAGCACTGGGATTGTCAAAAAGGACGTAAAGTTGTCTGGTGTAATACCTGCAAAATCAAACTCCGCATAATAACAACATTAGTTTGCTGTTATCAGCACGCAGGTTTTCAGCAAAATACGGTTCGATGAACGATTAATCATACTTTTGGCGATTACAATCCCCAAAAGTACGTCTTTTTGGGGGATACAACCAACAATTTCCAGTCTTCCGAAACAAAAAAACCGCCCCCGAACCCGAAATCGGGACGGGAGGCGGTTCATTATGCTTACAAACTGGCTCTTTTACAAACTATCGCTGCTACACCAATCGCTTCTGCACTTTCCAGTTTTCTGATTGGAAATCAATCAGGTATATACCTGGAGCCAGGTCTCCCATACGCAGCGGCAGGATGTTTTCTCCTTCAATACCGAATTGTTCCTGATTGTATATCATGCGCCCGGCGGTATCAAAAATACGGAACGAGAATGTCTGTTCGGAAGGCAACTCGAACGCCATGGTGGCCTCCCCACTGGTCGGGTTGGGGTAGATAAGGAGATCAAATGCTACCGGACTTGCTACTAGCCCGGCGTCTCCCCCTTGCTGGAATTCGCCATTGGCGGGGAGCGCTACGGTGACCACCGAAACACAGGTGGCAGCATTGCCGCTCCAGTCCCTTACCGTGATGGTCAGGTTGTTGTCGCCGAGGTTAAATTTGGTGTAAACTTTTGCTACAGGTGCGTACGACCACACGGAGCAGTTGTCAAAACTGTTGGATGCCAGATCAGCACTGTAAACCACGGCAAACCCATTTGGGCCGAGCTCTACGGTCACGTCTTCACATAATGCGGTTGGCGCGATGGCGTCTCTTACGATCACATTGCCCGTACAACTAGATACAAAGCCCTGATTGTCCCGTACCGACAAGGTTACTGGCACTGGAGTGCCGTTGACTTGGCTACAGTCGAAATTGTCGGGAAAAACGGACATGGTCGCAATGCCGCAGTTGTCAAAGCTTCCATTGTTTACTGCTGCAGGTGTGATCGTAGCTAGCCCATTATCATCCAGAAAGACCGTGGTGGTTTTACACAAGGCAGTGGGCCCGGTAACGTCCCGCACCCTCACCGTAGCGGTACAAGTGGACATGTTACCACCAGGGTCCGTGGCCTTGAGCGTCACGGTCTGCAGGCCGATCTGGGAACAATTGAACGGATTGGGCGTCACCGTGAACGTCATAGAGCAGTTGTCGGTGGAACCATTATTCACGGCCGAAGGCAGTATCGTAACAGTGCCATTGGCACCAATATCGGCGTTTATAATACCCGTCTTACATCTTGCAACGGGAGGCGTCACATCCCGGACCGTTACCGTGGCGGTGCAGGTGGCCGTGTTGAGCGCGCCATCTCTTGCCGTCAGGGTCACGATGTTGGTCCCTACGTTGCTGCAATTGAAACTGTTGGGATTTACTGCGTAGTTCACGGTCCCGCAGTTGTCGGAACCTGATAATAGCACGTTTGCAGGGATAATGGTCACATTCCCTGACGCATTCAGGTCAGCGGTGTAGTTTTGGCAGGTCACGGTCGGCGGGGTCACGTCATTGACCGTCACGGTGAAGGAGCAGGTACTGGTTCTGGCATTCACATCCGTTGCGCGCCAAACATTGGTCGTCGTCCCAACCGGAAACGTAGCCCCGGAAGTTAAACCACTTTGCAAGATTACTGACTGAATCCCACAGTTATCCGTCGCAGTTGGCGTGGCGTAATTTACCACGGCGCTGCAAGCGCTTGCCGGGTTATTCCCCACGCTGATGTTAGCTGGGCAGGTGATGGTCGGCAGGGTAACATCTGTAACGGTTACGGAAAATGCGCAAGTGGCGGTGTTGTTACTCAAGTCTGTCGCACGCCAAACATTCGTCGTTGTCCCCACCGGATAGGTCGCACCAGAGGCAAGACCGCTTTGTGACACCACGGAGAGTATTCCACAATTGTCCGTTGCCGTAGGCGTAGTGTAATTTACCACAGCGCTACAAGCGTTGGCAGGGCTGTTATTGACGCTAATGCTGGCCGGGCAAGTGATTAACGGGTTGATGATATCAATGTAATCCAGGGTGTAGGAACTGGTTTTGGTACAGCCATTGGCATCTGTAACCGTAACGGTGTAAGTGGCTTCCACTACGTTGGGCAGGTCTTGTGTGGTGACGCCACCCGTCCAGGAATACGTGTAGCCTGGCACACCACCAGACACGCTGAGGTCAATAGAACCATTGGCCACGAAGCAGTTGGTTGGTTGGGTTAGGATGGCACTGAGGACAATTGCGGTCGGTTGTGTTATCGTAACAGAACTTGTTTTGGTACAGGCGTTTGCGTCGGTGACCGTTACGGTGTACGTACCTGCCGCCAAGCTGGATACATCCTGAGTCGTGGCGCCGCCCGTCCAGGAATAGGTATAAGGTGAAACGCCGCCCGATACGGTTAGGTCAATCGAACCCGTCGAGCTGCCGTTGCAAAGCACGTTGACCTGTGTGGTACTCAAGACCACTGCGGTCGGTTCGGTAATGGTAGCCGAAAGGGTCTTTGTGCAGTTGTTGGCATCGGTGACCGTCACGGTATAAGTGCCAACTAAGAGGCCCGAGCGGTCTTGCGTGGTCGCGCCGCCCGTCCAGGAATAGGTGTAAGGTGAAGAGCCGCCCGATACCGAGAGGTCAATGGAACCCGTAGCGCCGCCGTTGCAAAGTACGTTAAGGTGCGTCTCTGTCAACACGAGAGGCGAGGTCTCCGTGATGGTTGCCGACAAGGTCTTTGTACAGGCGTTCGCGTCGGTAACAGTCACCGTGTAGGTGCCGACACCAAGTCCCGAGAGGTCTTGTGTCGTTGCGCCGCCCGTCCACAGATAGGTGTAAGGCGAAACGCCGCCTGATACGCTCAGGTCAATGGAGCCAGTCAACGCGCCATTGCAAAGCACGTTGACATGCGTCTCGGTTAAAACGATGGTCGCAGGTTCCGTGATGGTGACGGAAGTAGTTTTCGTGCAGGCGTTTGCATCTGTAACCGTCACGGTATAGGTGCCGACCGCAAGGCCCGAGCGGTCTTGCGTGGTGACGCCGCCGGTCCAGGAATAGGTATATGCTCCTGTGCCGCCCGAAACGGTCAGGTCAATCGAACCAGTCGAGTTGCCATTGCACAGGACGTTTACCTGTGTGGTGCTCAAAGCAATTACGGTCGGCTCGGTGATGGTGGTCGAAAGCGTTTTGGTACAAGCGTTTGCATCGGTAACCGTCACCGTGTAGGTACCTGCGGCAAGGCCCGAGCGGTCTTCCGTCGTCGCGCCGCCCGTCCAGGCGTAAGTATAGGGTGATACGCCGCCAGATACGCTCAGGTCAATGGAGCCGGTGGAGCTGCCGTTGCAAAGCACGTTCACATGGGTTTCGGTCAATATAACCGCCGTGGTTTCGGTGATGGTAGCCGAAAGTGTTTTGGTGCAAGCATTTGCATCCGTGACGGTCACGGTATAAGTGCCCGCAGATAAACCAGAGCGGTCTTGCGTGGTCGCTCCCCCCGTCCAGAAATAGGTATAGGGAGAAACGCCGCCTGTAACCGTCAGGTCAATGGAGCCTGTAGAAGCGCCGTTGCACAACACGTTCACGTGCGTCTCGGTCAATGCGACAGCCGAAGCCTCTGTAATGGTGGCGGAAAGCGTTTTGGTACAGGCATTTGCATCCGTGACGGTCACGGTGTATGTGCCAGCGGCTAAACCAGAGCGGTCTTGCGTGGTCGCTCCGCCCGTCCACAAATAGGTGTAGGGGGAAACGCCGCCAGACACCGTCAGGTCAATGGAACCGGTGGAATTGCCGTTGCAAAGCACATTGACGTGGGTTTCCGTCAAGACAATGTTCGTTGGTTCTGTGATGGTGGCTGAAAGCGTTTTGGTACAAGCATTCGCATCGGTAACGGTCACCGTGTAGGTACCCGCAGCGAGGCCCGAGCGGTCCTGCGTCGTTGCGCCGCCCGTCCAGGCGTAAGTGTAAGGTGAAACGCCACCAGAGACCGCCAGGTCAATGGAGCCGGTCGAACCGCCGTTACAAAGCACGTTTACCTGTGTGGTGCTCAGGAGAATTGCGGTCGGCTGTGTGATGGTAGCGGATAGCGTCTTGGTACAGGCGTTGTTGTCCGTAACTGTCACGGTGTACGTGCCTGCGGCCAGACCAGAACGGTCTTGCGTGGTCGCTCCCCCCGTCCAAGAATAGGTGTATGGAGAAACCCCACCTGATACCGTCAGATCAATGGAGCCAGTCGAGCCGCCGTTGCACAATACGTTGACGTGGGTCTCTGTAAGGGTAATGCCCGCCGCTGGTTCGGTGATGGTGGCCGAAATGGTCTTGACACAGTTGTTCGCGTCTGTCACGGTCACGGTGTAAGTGCCCGCAGCTAAACCAGAGCGGTCCTGCGTGGTGGCACCGCCCGTCCAGGAATAGGTGTAAGGAGATCCCCCACCAGTTACCGTCAGGTCAATGGAGCCGGTGGAGCCGCCTTGGCATGACACGTTTACCTGCGTGGTGCTCAGGGTCAATAAAGTAGCGGGCTGCGTGACGGTGTCTGCGAAAAATGCGAGGCAACTATTGGCATCTGTAATACTAACGGTGTAATAACCAGCCACCACATTCATTAAATCTTCCGGGTCAGTATCCGGGTTTTGAGCGCCGTTGTTACTCCAATCGTAGGTATAGCCAGGCGTACCACCAGAAACGGTTATGTTCAAGCCCCCGGTTGCTTCGCCACGGCAAGGCACCTTGATGCGCACAACGCTTACGGAGATTGCATTTGGTTGTGTAATGGTTGTGGAAAGGGTTTTCGTGCAAGCATTTATATCGGTTACGGTTACGGTATAGGTGCCTGCGGCTAAACCAGAGCGATCCTGCGTGGTCGCTCCACCCGTCCAGGAATAGGTATAGGGAGAAACGCCGCCTGATACCGTCAGGTCTATGGAGCCAGTCGAGCCGCCGTTGCACAATACGTTGACGTGGGTCTCTGTAAGGGTAATGCCCGCCGCTGGTTCGGTGATGGTGGCCGAAATGGTCTTGACACAGTTGTTCGCGTCTGTCACGGTCACGGTGTAAGTGCCCGCAGCTAAACCAGAGCGGTCCTGCGTGGTGGCACCGCCCGTCCAGGAATAGGTAAAGGGGGAAACGCCGCCTGTTACCGTGAGGTCAATGGAGCCTGTGGAATTGCCGTTACAAAGCACATTGACATGGGTTTCCGTCAAGACAATGTTCGTGGGTTCTGTGATGGTAGCAGAAAGGGTTTTGGTACAGGCATTCGCATCGGTAACGGTCACGGTATAGGTGCCAGCGACAAGGCCCGAGCGGTCTTGTGTGGTCGCGCCGCCGGTCCAGGAATAGGTATAGGCGCCTGTGCCACCCGTTACGGTGAGGTCAATCGTACCATTGGAACCGCCATTGCACGACACGTTAACGTGTGTTTCCGTTAAGGCGATTGCAGTGGGCTGTGTAATGGTCGTAGAAAGGGTTCTTGTGCAGGCGCTGGCATCTGTGACGGTCACCGTATAAGTACCCGCCGCTAAACCCGAACGGTCTTGCGTGGTCGCTCCACCCGTCCAGGAATAAGTGTAGGGAGAAACGCCGCCTGATACGGTGAGGTCAATGGAGCCGTTCGATTGTCCGTTACAAGTAATGTTGGTTACGAGCGTACTTAAATTGATTTCCTCGCCTACCGTCACATTAGCGGTACCAGTATTAACACATCCAAAATCAGTGGTTACCGTTACGGAATACGTGAGAAGTCCGGAGGTAGTAGGTATGGCATTGGTTTCATTAAAGAAACCACCAAATCCATCAGGAACAAAAGTACCATCGGGATCCGTAATACCATCTCCAGACCATGCGACGGTGGAACTGGACGCAGACGCTATAGAAAGATCAATGGTAGCACCAAAACAGGCCGGAGATGGATTGATCGTAATATTGGCCGGTGGTGTAAGCAAAAATATATAAACTAATTTATTACAAGTACTGCTACCATTATTGGCATCTGTCACCGTAAGCGTCAGGGTGAAATCACTCAGGAAATTACCTGAATTCACACTAACCGTTTGCCCATTGGTTGGACCGGAAATACTCCCCGCCCCAGTGATACTCCATGCATAACTGGCCATACCGGCCGGGCCCGTAAAAATAATCCCGCTTGCATTGCTACAGGCAAAATCCGGGCCGCTGATGGAACACGTAGGATTCTCACCAAAAATAGAGAACGGCAAAAACCAAAAATCCGGGCGATTTTCGGCAAAAAGGTTTGCACTAAAACTAAAGGCCAACAGGCAAAAAAGCAGGTATTGTTTTTTCATATTGCTGATAGTAAGCTATTTGATCGTGAAAGGTTAGAACTGCGAAAAACGCACTTTTTCCCCCACCAAAGTAAGGTATAGTATAATACGCCCGGCCTTTTGTTGTCCGAAGCTTAGGTTTCCTTGTCCGAAGGCAAAGTTTTTTTGTCCGAAGGATTACCAATGGCGGGACAAGTTTTCTGAAAATATCATGTGTTTAGGGCTTAGCGAGGTGTTCACGCACTGCAGCGTCGCAACATTAAGGGACGCTACTTATCACTTCACTTCTATTAAACATTTACAATGAAACACTCCCACCAAAAAAACAGCAAATTCTTGCTGGAACTCGATGCCAACAGCCAACAAAACCCGTTGATGGCTTATCTCGTGGACAAACACGGCCAACTCCTTGAAAAACAAACCATTGGCCCAAAAGGCGACTTTGAATTCAAGCAGTCCGAACATGGCCACCACAGCACACGCTTGTTCGTCGCCCCGGAAATTCCAGACAATCCAAAACCCAATCTGGAACAATTGCTGGCGCTGAATGCCTACGAACCAATGCTCCCAAAACGGAACCTAAAAGATGGTTTCCGCAGGCTTTTGCCAATTCCCGAACTATTTTGGCCGCAATGGCACTGGTGTTTTTGCCGGGTGCGTGGACGGGTGGTCCGGGAATTTTGCCTGTCCTGGCCGTTCAATTTTTGTATCCAACTGCCAGTCTGCCCCGCACGAGTACATGTTTGCCGGGTGAAACGCCGAATTATCTGGGAATTATCGCCCGAAGTGCTGCTAAACATCCGGGATCGCCTGCTTGCGGTGCCAAAATTGAAAATCCCGATTCCAATCCCGGATCCTCGCCCCTTTGGCCCAAGCGTACTTCCACACCTCGCCCATGCCCTCCCGGCAGCTGCTGCAACGCGCCATTTTGGAGAACCAGCCGCATGGAACAATGACAATTCAAAAGATTTCAATACCTCGGCCGCAGTGAGTCAGGCGCTTTCCCTGAAACTGCAAACGGCAGATACCGACCTGCTGCGTCGGGCCTTGGACGAGCATTTTTACGAAATCCGTCCCTTCATTCCTTACTACGATATTTGTTCCTGGCTCTATCGTTGCAATGAACTGATGACCATTGAAGTGGATCACGACGGACGTTTTGATCGCATGTTTTTTCACACTTGCAATGAAGACAATGACCTGTATTTCTGGGTCGAATATCTCGTGGCTGGTTCGTGGGTAACGGTCTATCGTCCAAGCCTTTGCAGCGGTACCCACTGGAATTTTGTTTGTGGCTCGGAGGTCATCCTTAAAGTGACGGATTCGCGCGTAACCGGATGTCGCCCGCTGACCGGACGATATATGGAGGTGAATCGCATTGGTACCCATGCCTGGTTGCCTTTGGTGGACAATTCGACTGGTTTGGTGCGCAACCTCTCCTTCGACGATGGCACGAGCGATGCTACTGGCGCAGCCATCCCGGCTGGAAATCACGAGCGTCCTTTTGCCGGAATTTTGGCAATTTTAGGCGGTTTTGGCTCCAATTTACCCGATACAGCCCAGGCAACCCACTTCCGGGTCTCGCTCAAACGAACTTCAGACCTTGACATACCCGCCAACTGGACCGTGCAACAAACGCCCTTGTACCGGGGCTACCGCGACGAAATTGAGGTGGACGGCCTCACCAAACCCTATGACAAACAATTTTTGCTCAACGAACCTGGTCAGCCGGAATTTTACAAAATTCCCAAAAACGAGGCCATGGACCAAACAGAAATTGGAACGCCTGCGGCCCCTGCTACCCTGATTGATCGGGAATGGGCTTCGACCGAATTTGCCCTGGCCGTGATTGATACCAACAACCTGAATGAGGCCAATACCTACGATATCCGAATCGAATTGTGCCGAACGGTAGGTGGTTCACTGCAACCTGTGTCCGTTCGACGGGAGCTTTTCCAAATCTCGGATCCAGGCAATTTCAGCGAAAATATTGTGGCCGACGACGCCCATATTTACCCGGCCTCCAACGCGACCGATGCCATGGGCCTGCGCATCCGGGTGCGCATTGACCGCCGTAAAACCACCTGCAGCATCGAGAATGCGCAGGTAGATGGCGTGGCCGCAGATCCGCAATGTGGTTTGCTAAATTACGAAGCCGATTCGCGCGCACAACTCGGATTCCGGGTGGCGCACCCCGATCATCGGGCGACGTTCGCCTTCGGGGTCGTGCGCGGAAACGAGCAGCCCGTGTACAGCAGCAGCCCCGCCGTACACACCAATACAAGCGGTTTGGTCAATGCCGCGACCGCAGATGGCGGCTACAACCGCAGTGGCGACCAGTTCAGCAACAATCTTTTTTCGGTCACGGATATGCTCACGGTCTCTTCTGGTGGCGGCGGTGCCATCAACCAATGTGCCGGCGCCGCTTTTGCCGAAACCTTGTACGTAAAAGCAATGGCCACGGATGGTTCCGTGCGGATGTCACAATTTGATTCCTCGGCGGTGGCGGCTTTTGCCATTATCGAAGATTGTAATTGCGACGAATAGAGGGCGCGCCTTGTAATCCGTCCAAGCTTTGCACATGAGTCACTCCGGTTGTCGGAGTGGCTCATGTGCTTTTGGGAGGAGACGGCTCAATGCTTCAATACCCGACCCGTCCAATGCTCTTGCCCATTCCAGGCCGTCAGTACATACGCCCCACTCTCCAAACCACTCAAATCCAACACACAATCCCCCGACGCACAGCCCTGCGAACGTACTACCCGGCCTGAAGCATCCGATAATTCCAGATGCCAGGCGCTTGAACTTTGTGCAGCAGGAAGTAAGACGCGCAGCCAATCTGTGGCGGGATTTGGATAAATGATCACACCGGCCTCGGGGGTGGCGGCAGTGCTACTAACCATTTGCTCCACAACTACCTCGGCACTAATACTACACCCATTTTTATCCGTCACCGTCACGGTATAAGTGCCTGCCTCCAATCCTGCGATGGCCTGTGTGGTGCCGCCGCCGGGTTCCCAGAGATAGCCGAATGGCCCCGTTCCACCCGAGATG
>CAZKBH010000076.1:0-16349 GCA_964550795.1 uncultured Saprospiraceae bacterium | reverse complement strand
AAATTTACAGTCCGATGTTCTATAAATTTGTCCGAGTATTTGAGGGGCTTAAGCAAAGATGCCAGAAATATTCAATCATTGCAACAGGACTTCTGGGTCAAGGCCCGGCGCAACCTGGATTTGACCATTTGCAAATTTTTGGAAATACCTTTAACGAAATTCAAAAACCGCCAGCAGCTGATAATTTGTCGGGAGGTTATGGGCTGGCTTTATACCATATGAAACATATTGGCGAGGTTTACGATAATACATTCAGCCAGCAACATGCCGGATCTGCCAAGCATTTCTACAAAGGAATTTACCTTTATGCGTCTGGCAACAACAAGATTTTCGACAACACTCTCTTTGGAGTCGCCGATTACGCTGGTCCAATCAACAATGATTTTGAAAGTCTAAGCGGTATTTCTGCTTGGGAAGCAACCAACAATACCGTAAAATGCAATCATCTTTTCAACCTCAAAGAAGGTATACGCTTTCACAACAATTGTGACGGCACCATTCTGCGAGACAATTCTTTCTCCAACCATAATACAGGGCTTCTGATGCTTAATGGGGCTACTCGCATTGGCGTACAGGACAAACGGAAAAACATTTGGCCGGGAATATCTGGCCTTCCGGATTCGGAAGCCTTGTTTGGAGGAAATCCAAGCATATTTCAAGTGGCTTTGTCAAGATTCAACATTCAGTACTTTGAAACCCCTCTGAGTACTTATTGGGCAAACCCTCGTTCACATCAAGGATGGTTCGTACCAGCTTCAGATGCAACAAACGATCCAAATGAGGTGCCTCAATATCTTTGTGAAGAGGAGTCTGGAGGAAAAACTATAAGTGAAGAACTCTATCTTCAGGGTATTTTTCCTGTTTACAAAGGCTATGTTGAGATGAACTGGGAGGTTGCTTTTAGCTTGTACGACAGGCTGTTTTATCACCCGGAACTTCGTGCTAATGGAAGCCCGGAAGCTATCTTTTTTGCCGATCAAGCAACCACCAATCTTGGCAAACTGCATAATGCGCTCCAGCAATATGCCCAGGTGAGTGCCATCCCTAGTACTATTGTCCAAGGTTGGGACGACAATTATACTCAAATATCTGGGGTATTGGCTCAAATGAAAACCAATCACGATGTTATGGCCGAGGCGACAACACAAGCCCAAAAGGATCAACTCAGCACTGAATTGCAGGGATTGACCAGTCAATTGCAAAGCCTGAACGTGACAAAACAAAATTTAGAGACGACACATTTAACCGAGCGGGTGAACAAACTTGACCAATTAGGTACATATTTGTCCTCCATCACGCCAAATGCCGTGTACGAATCAAATCTGAAAACCGTGTTGACCGTTCTTAAAGAGGGTCTTGCCGTCAATACGCAAGGTATCTTTACGGCACAACAAATGGTCAGTTTGGAATCTGTTGCCAATCAGTGCCGCTTTTCAGGAGGATATGGTGTGGTTTTGGCACGTGCAACCCTCAAAAAATCACCCCAAGACTATAATGACGAAGCCATGTGCCCGGGTGGCAGCGGTGAAGAGCGTTCGCAACTTATGAAGAATGGCGAAATCACCTTGACTCCCAACCCTGTGAGCGATCATTTACAGATTACGCTGCCGGGCAGTTTTGAAAATGGTAGGCTATATTTGTATGATTTTACGGGAAGGCTGGCCCGCGAAGAGAAGATTGGCCCAGATACCCAAACGGTAACCTTAGACTTGAGTAACCTTCCCTTGGGGACATATTCCGTGCAGGTCATTTTAGATGGTCAAAAGATACCGGGCAAACCTTTTGTGAAAGTCGCCCAATAATTGCATAAACCTGTGTCTGCCGAATGACAGTATTCGGCAGACACTTTTTCACCTCAAAACATGAGATTTGTTTTTACCCTGTTATTCATTTTCCTTTGGACAATGCTTCCTGCCCAAAAGCATGACGCTTTTTCCTTTTTTGGCTACGAAAACGATTCCAATCACCCGCTTTTTGGAGGGGGGACGATTGATTTTAATTTCGAACCGCCTAAAATCTATAAAGAGAAAAAGAAAGTAGATTTTGGCACTTACTGCGGTGCTTGCAGCGACTCTTTGGGCAAATTGGTTTTTTACACCAACGGCATTTCCGTACAGAATTGGACGCATAACCTGATGCAATGGGGCGATTCGGTCAATCTTTCTTATTTCTGGTATGACTACCAAAAATATGGTTTCCCTATTGGGGCAATCTCACCTTCAATCCCAGCCCCAGGGTTGCCAAATCAATACTATCTTTTTTCTATGGGCGGGCGGGATCAACTTTCAACGGAACAAATCGTGCTTGCTCCACTCTGGTACAACAGGATAGACATGAACCAAAATAGTGGATTAGGCAGGGTAGAGGAAAAAAATGTGGTGCTTTTGGATTCTGCTCAAAATGAAATGATTGTGGTCAAACACGGCAATGGACGAGACTGGTGGGTGCTGACCCCTCTTTTATCTCAGCCAGTCCATTACGCCTATCTTGTCGATTCCACTGGCATTAATGCTCCCCTTATCCAGGTGTATGGGCCACCATTTAATGAGTTTGAAATCCCCTCACCTTGCAGTATTTCACCCAATGGAAAAATTTACATCAGGCATGACAGTTATGGCGGCTTGAGAATTTACGACTTTGACCGGTGCACAGGCCAATTAAACAACCTGCGAATCATTCCCTATGAAAATGGGTTTTTCTCCATCCAGGTAACCTTTTCTCCCGATTCACGGTTTTTGTTCATAAATTCATACGAGGCAATGATGGTCATGGATATGCAAGCCCCAGATCCTGCGCTCACCCTTGACACGCTTGCTATCTATGATGGGTTCTCTTCTCCCACACCACCTTTCGACACATACTTCTGGATTTCTCAAATGCATGGAAACAAGCTTTACTCTGCCACAGCTAATGGTACAAGAGCCTTGCATATAATTCATCATCCTGACCTGCCGGGGCTAGCGGCAGATGTGGAACAGCATGGCATTACCTTGCCAGTTTACAATTCAGGTACGATGTGCCGTTTCCCTAATTACCGCCTCGGGAAGTGGGAGGGTTCGCCCTGCGATACTTTGGGTTTCGCGGGCCAAACGGATGAATTTACTAGCGTGCCATATAGCAAGCCAGAAAGCAAAAATGACACCGACTACAAAATCCTAAGCCCCTTGCGCGGAAAAGGCATACCAGCGGTACGTCCGCCAACTCCTATACAATGGGCTTTTGAAAGAAGCAAACAAATGAAAGAGGAAAGGGAAAAACGTTTCAATGAAAAAGAATAAAACAAGCCTTTATGAAAATTAGAATTATTACCACCATTGCTTTTTTCCAATGCTTCTGCTCCTTGCTTTCTGCACAAAAATTAGCTGACGCAAACTGGGTAGGAGGTTTTGAAGAATACCCTCAGGTGGCAGGGTATGCCAACTATATCATTCGGTTTCAACCTAGTGGTGTTGTGGTAGATACGCTCAATCTTGGCATCAAAATAGAGAGCACAACAGCTTCTATCAGCGACTCAAGCGGTCAATTGTTATTTTTTACCAATGGATGTGTTGTGGCGGATGCCAATGGGCAAATACTCAATAATGGCGAAGGTGTTAATCCAGGCCCCATGCACGATTGGGTTTGCGACAAAACGGGCTACATTGTGCAAAAAGGTGCAATGATCTTGCCCGTGCCAGATTCTCCCAATCTCTTTTATTTGTTTCACCTAGGGGCAGAATATGAAACACCCACTGCTTTAAATCTTGGGCCATTTTACTATACAGTGATTGATGGGACAACTAATTCTATAGCCAGTAAAAACAATGTGTTGTTAAGCGGAAAATTGGAACCTTTTTCAGTCGTTAGGCATGGAAATGGGCGAGATTGGTGGATTTTGATGCCTGAATGGGGAACCGATAAAATACATATTTTCCTGTTTGGAAGTGGAGGGATAAGTGATTCCGGTATCCAAGAAACTGGTGTCGTTATGGATGGAAAGCGCGTCGGGGCTACCACTTTTTCATTGGACGGGAGCAGGTATGCCCGTTTTCATGCTGACCAAGGCGTTTTCATGGCCGATTTTGACCGTTGTAGCGGGCTTTTGGGAAACTTTAAGGTTTTTCCAACGCCATTCCCACTTCTATTGGGTGGTGGAGTGGCATTTTCGCCTAATAGCCAGAAAATTTATGCCGCTTCGCAATCCGCTTTTTATGAGATTGACCTGGTCAGCACTCTTCCCGCCTGGGACACCCTATTCTATCTATACGACAACTACACCTGGGGAACAACTTTGCACCAGATGCAGTATGGGCCTGATAGCAAACTATATTTGAACACACACAGCCGTGCAGATTATTTAAATGCCCTAACATTCTCCACCAACGGAGCTATCCCCTCCTTTCAATTCAAATCATTGCCTTTGAGGGTCAAAAATGCCCGCTCCCTCCCCCATTTCCCCAACTTCCGCCTCTACGACCTCCCCAATAGCCCCTGCGACACGCTAGGCATAAACACACCCGTATCAGCCTCCGAGCCAGTTGAAAAAGAACTGAAGGGGCTTTCGCTTTATCCCAATCCTGCCACCAATCAGGTTAGTTTGGTAATTGACCCAAGCTGGACATCAAGCGGGGAGGTGCAGTATCAGATTATCAACGCATTCGGATCGCTCCTGCGCAGAGGGGAGGTGCCCAAAGGCTCTGATTCACAGCAAGTTGGATTAAACGGTTTGCCGAGTGGCGTTTATTTTTTCCAGGTGACGAAAGAGGGCAAAACGCTTGGTACGGCTAAGTTGGTAATATTACAACGCTAAGCAAAAAATTACGACTCGTATGGTCCTCCATATCCAGTAGGGATACCATCAACTATCTGAAATGCTCCCCCGTGGGCACGGACGATTTGATTTCGATCATTACGCAAAATTTTGAGGGAACCGGGAACAATCGGTTCGTCAAGTCCGTCGGTTTTGCGTTCCTGTTAGGCAACGAGGGAAAGATCTTTGAGGCCACCATGAGCGCCAGCGCGCTCCGCGATATCTATGTAAAGGACGGCTGGCAAATGCACTACGGGAATGGGAAGGGTTGTGATCGGGAATAGGCACTTGCAGCGCCTCACTATATAGCCCTTCGGTCCTTGATTATGCCATATTTGCGAAGGGCAAAAAGCAATATTGCCCCCAAAAACGGTATCAAATATTGAGGAAATCCAATGGATAAATCAAAACTACCCTCGATAAATACTTTTGTCAAGATAAGTGCTGTAAATAACAGACAGAAACCCTGAAAAAACTCAGAAAAATGGTGGAAATTAGATTTCATGATGTTCTAATTATTTTGAGATGGCTACTGTTTGCGGAAAGGATGCGTAACTACCGAATAGGCTACCAAACCAAAATGGTAGTCATTTGACATAGAGACTCGTTGGTAGTTTCCTCTCCCGATCCCGAACGTTAAGTGAGCAGTGGAAGGAATCCCAGCAAGATCATTAGCCGTAATTGTATAGCTCCCGGTGTCTTCAACACGTACAAGGTTAGTTACAGTACTCCCGCTTTGATTTAGGTCATAGTTTTGAAATGAATTTGGGTTATAACGAATTGCAATGCCTACACCAAAGGTATTGTTGTTGTCTGCCTCCCAACTGATTGTTGTTCCTTGAGAAATTACAGCTTGGTTTGTAAAAGATGGGCTAGTTATAGTCATCATTTTAGGGACATAAAAGTTAGCACTAAAACCTGGCAGTCCGTCTTTACCAGCCAATGAAACGGGCACTGTTGTGCCATACAAATCCTTTGAGCCTGGTACCCCAACCGAGAGATAGTCAAAATTAGTTCCAGTACTGCTAGCGTTTGTGATGATAGAGTTAAACGCCAACGAACCAAAGTCACTTAAAGTGCCCGCTTTACTATATCCAAAACCCCGAATCATTACTTCTGGGCCTCTAAATGGCTGTGTGGAAAGTGTTGCATATGAAGTTAATGAGGCATAACCATCCGTTGGCAACTGTAGTAATTGAAGAATTTGAATCTCCGAAGGCATCTGGTCGCGTTGAGATGAAAGAACATCCTCAATAAGCTTTTGTGTGGGATTTTCTTTGGAACATCCCAGCGAAGCAATAAGAAATGCGAAAAGCAGTGTTTTTTTCATGATTTATTTAATTTATGAGTAAAATTAATGAGAAGCATGTAAAGTGTGGCGGATTCAAGTTTCAAAAGCAACATTTTTTTCATAATATTAGCATTTTTTAAAAAATAAACAGAGCGTTTCCTTCTTCTGAAGAAAACTTCTGAGGGTGGCGCAAGACGGTCTCAATTGGTTGTATAGATTTTGGATTTGGATGAAGCACTCCTACATACAAAGCAAATTCGTCGGATGAGTGACTCTGTACTTGAGTGTATCAATACTGTTGAGCACTAACGTCGGCATTTAGATATGCACTTGACCAGTTAACCAACACTGATACCTTTCACCGTGGCAGAAGTTTGAGCAACCTTGAAGCGTCATACTAACGGCTGAGTGCCACCACGGCTAAGGCGATTCAATCAATATTGAGCAATCAGTGCGGTTTTAAAATTAAATTTTAGCATTTATGTTATATTTTCCGACACACAGTATCACTTTGTGTCAATACTTCTGACACAAATGCCGAACTCGGTATCCAAGCGCGTAGGCCGATACCCACCAGGAAGCGAATTTCATAATTTCGTCTGGGGAGGCTGCATTTTTTGACCACTCCAACTACCGCTTTTTCCCGGCCACCAGCAGCCCGCCCCCAACCACACAGACCGCTGCCAGTACATAATACAAGGTCGTGTTTTCTGAAGGAAATTGGTCTTGTTTTTTGATTTCTATTTTCCCAAGATCAAGGATGGTTAACTCGCTCCTTCAATTCAGCACTTTCCAAAACAGCTCCTTCATCAATTCCTCCTCTTCTGTGCCGTCGTTATGCACGCCTTTGGAGCGCAGGTCGTATTCCTTGAGGTGGCCGATTACCTGAGCGCATTGGGCCGCAGAGAAGTTCGCCGCTGCGGCTTTGTACTCTTTCAAAAACCAGTCGGAGCGCAATTCAAGGGCCTTTAAAACTTCACTATCTGGCTGACCTTTGAGCGCATGCAGCATAAAAACTTTGGAAAAGTACGCATAAAGGCTCGAAATGGTGACAATCAGCGGGTTTTTTTTGATGTTGGAAGAAAAATGCTGCTGGATGCGGGCCACCTTGGCGCGGTCGCGGTTGGCAAGGGCTTTTTGCAATTCAAACACGTTGTAATCCTTGCTGATTCCGATATTGTCCTGAACATGGGCGACGGAAATGGCGGTGCCCGCCGGAAGATTCAGGGCCAGTTTGTCGAGTTCGTTGGTGATTTTGGCCAGATCGGTGCCGAGATATTCGGCCATTAAAGCAGCCGCTGCGGGTTCGATGCTTTGTTTCCGGGCTTTGCAGGCGCCCGAAATCCAGTCGGGAATTTGGTTGTCGTACAGTTTTTTGCTTTCAAAAAAGACGATGTTTTTGCCGCCCAGGGCTTTGCCGAATTTGGTGCGCGCATCCACTTTTTTGTGTTTGTGACAGGCCACAAAAACGGTGCTAGGCATCGGTTTTTCCACATAACTGGCCAATTCTGCCAAACTTTTCATCTCCTGTGCTTCGCGCAAAATTACCACCTGTCGCTCGCTCATCATCGGATACCGGCGCAGATGGTCGAGCAAACCCAGATGGTCCACTTCTTTGCCATAAAGGATGGTCTGGTTGAAACCACGTTCGGATTCAGGTAAAGCTCTGGCCTCTACGGCATCGGCAATTTGATCTATAAAAAAGGGCTCTTCCCCGTGGAGGAAATAGACGGGGGCAAATTTGCCCGCATGGATATCGCGGAGGATTTCGTCGGCAGTCATCTTCGTAGGTGTTCGCTGCTCAGGCCTTTTAAAATTTGAAGGAGGGCGTTGCCGATCCGGACGAATTCCTGTTCTGCAATTTGAAAATCAATCAATCCCTTGTGCAGAAATTCAGATGCCCGGTTGAACTTGGAGGACAAACTGATTAGGTCGTCGTGTTCGTCCGAATGTACGCTCAAATTATTTTTTAAAAACTCGATGGCCTGACCCAGGTCCTTGGCAATCAATTTTTTAGCTTCAATTTTTAATCCGCCCAAAGCATCTTCTTCGCCAATAGAGAGCAAATCGGACACAGAAGATTCGAGGTAAAGGCGGATGGCTTCATCTTTGGAAGCAAAGAACTCGTTGGAAAGTTCTTCTGCAAGGCGAACCCGAAGCTCAATGATGAATTCTTTGGATGGGGGCATTTTTTACACAAAAAGGCTTTGAACCCAGGCTGCTACTTTTTTATCCACGGAACCGCCGGTGATTTTAACTTTCACCTCAAACCGTTCCAGCCTTAATTCAGCTTCCATTTCTTCAGCCAATTTCAGCATTTTTTGACGGGTGCGGCTTTTCTGAATCGCAGCGAAATCCGGGTCTATCGTTCCTGATGAACGGTAAACCTCTAACTCTTGATAGCTGGTGTAAAGCAGGTACAAACTTTTGTATGCTTTGCGCTCAAAAGTTTTAGCCACAAACAAGAGATATTTGAGTGCCATCTCAATATCGCCTTTCGCGTTGAACTCCCGCGCTTGTTTGATAAGTTTGGTATGTAATGCCATGATTTGAAAATTCACTTTGCAAAGGTGCAGTTTTTTGTCCAATTTTGAAGGCTGTTTGGGGCAAAATAAATCCTCAACTTTGCCCCATGCAAAGCACTCAACGCAATACCGAGATCATTCGTTCCGAGGCCCAACGCCTGGGCTTCGAGTTTGTCGGTTTTGCACGCGCCGAACGACTCGAAAATGAAGCCAGAAACCTGGAAAAATGGCTGTCCCGCAACGCACACGGACGCATGGCCTACATGGAAAATCATTTCGACCTGCGCACCGACCCGACCTTGCTGGTACCCGGCGCAAAAACGGTTATCTGCCTGACTTTCAACTACTTCAATCCGGATAAACAGGCGGATCCGGAGGCCCCCAAAATTGCCAGCTATGCCTACGGGGAAGATTACCACCATGTTTTAAAAGACAAATTGAAACAACTCCTGCAATTTATCCAAAACGATATTGGCGAGGTGAACGGACGTTGTTTTGTAGATTCTGCGCCGGTTATGGAACGCGAATGGGCCAAACGCGCCGGGCTGGGCTGGAATGGCCGCAATACGCTCACCATTCATCCCAAACGCGGCTCATTTTTTTTCCTCGCTGAAATTATCTGCGACCTCCCGCTGCTGTACGACGACCCGATCCGGGATCACTGCGGAACCTGCCGGCGCTGCATTGATGCCTGCCCGACAGAGGCAATCAGTCCGGAAGGATATTTTCTGGACGCTTCACGCTGCATTTCTTACCTGACGATTGAACTGCGCGACGAAATTCCCACGGAATTCAAAGGCAAAATGGACGACTGGATGTTTGGCTGCGATGTGTGTCAGGATGTGTGTCCCTGGAATCGTTTTGCAGAACGCCACACGGAACCGGCCTTCGAGCCACATCCCGATCTGCTTGACCTTTCGAAGCGCGATTGGCAGGAATTAACCGCAGAGGTATTTGGCAAAGTTTTTAAAAAATCAGCGGTAAAACGCGCTAAATTGGAGGGTTTGAAGCGGAATATTGGATTTCTGTCTTAAACTATAATGTCACCGCTACGCGGTTTTATAAAACTCAACGCTGGTGCTAGTATAATGTCGCCGCGATGCGGCTTTTTCATAATGCAGATAATTGGAAACTTAACCCACCAACATCGCCCGGAACTTTTCAGTGGCTATGGCTCGGTGGCTGATTTTGTTTTTTACCTCGTCGCCGAGTTCGGCAAAGGTCTGGCGATGGCCCTCCGGGATAAAGACCGGGTCGTATCCAAAGCCTTGGGTGCCCTGTTTGGCGGTGGCAATTTCGCCCGGACAAATGCCTTCCAGCAGGGTTTCTTTTCCATCAAACAGCAGGGCAATCACGGTGCGGAATTGCGCCCGGCGATTGTCTTTGCCTTCCAGATTTTGCAGCAATAAGGCGATGTTTGCTTCCGGGCTTTTATCCTCGCCGGCGTAACGGGCCGTGTGGACCCCGGGAGCGCCACCGAGGGCTTCCACTTCCAGGCCAGTGTCTTCCGAAAAACAATCGTACCCGTATTTTTCCTTCACGTATCGGGCTTTCAGCAGTGCGTTTCCCTCCAGGTTTGGCTCCGTTTCTTCAATTTCTTCGTGGCAACCGATGTCTTTCAGGGTTTTAATGGCAAAGCCGGGACCGAGGATTTGTTCCACTTCCCGGGCTTTGTGGGCATTATTGGTGGCAAAAACGAGGGTATGCATCATGTTCGGGGCTAATTCGCCATCAATTGTTGGTCGAGCGGTTCGAGCGTAATGCCCATTTGTCGGGCTTTTTGGTAATCCTGTTGCGCGGCGGCTTTATTTCCTGCCTGGGCTTTGGCGCGGGCGCGTTCGAGGTAGGCAATGGCCAGTTTTGGATTGAGTTGAATGGCGCGGTCGAGCGATGCCACTGCATCTTCATTGCGTTTCATAACCCGCTGCACCATGCCGCTTTCGTACCAAAAATTGGCATTGCTTGGCTCATATTTGAGATACGACTGGTAATCGGCCAAGGCTTTTTCGTACTGCCCGGTATTCAGGTAGGCGATGGAGCGGTTGGCGTAAGCATTTTTATTGTCCGGGTCAAGGGCGATGGCGTCCGAAATGTCCTTGATACTCTGTTGCAACATGCCCAACATTCCATAAGCCGCGCCCCGGTTACTGAGCGATTCGCTGGTGGCCTTATCGGTTTGATTGGTTTTGGAAAGGGATTCGGTATAGTCCTTAACCGCTTTTTCGAGCAGCGATTTTTCCTGGGCTTTGTATTTACCCGAAGTGGCCATATCGAAATAGGTTTTGCCCCGGCTGTTCAGAATTTCGCGGTTGTTGGGTTCCATGCCAATGGCGCGATTGTAGTCCTGAAGTGCCCCCTCGAAGTCACCGCGGTTGTTGCGCAGAAATTGCCCACGGTTCCAAAACGGCAGCGAACTGCGCTCTTTTTCCCCATCATCCTGTTTCATCACGTGCGTCCAAAGGGTGTAGCCGTCTTTCCAGATGCCGATTTGTTTGAAGCTCCAGGCGAAATACACGGCGGTCGTGATGCCAATGGTCAACATGACCTTGCTGCGGTGTTGTTCGTTTTTGGAAAAAACATCTGCGTAGTACGCTGCAATAAAAAATAGCCCGAAATAGGCCACATACGTGAAACGATCAGCCAAAAAGCCCTGCCCGGCAGCAAAAATCTGGAGCAGAAACATCACGTTGAAAAAGAAAAATGCAGCCCCGAATACCCAGGTCCGCAGCCCTTTTTTCCAGGCCCACCAAATCGCTGCAACGATGGCAAAAAATCCAATGGGCGCGGCGTAAACCGTCCAGGGCAGGTTCTTGGGATATGGGTACAACGGCGACATGGGCCAGGGCAACACCGCTTTATACACATAGGTGCAAAACGAATACGCCCCGATACAAAGCCGGTCGAGGAAATTAAAATTGGTGATGGAATCGTCGGTGGAGCCTTGCACCCGGAGTGTGTGGACGTTGAGGAGACCAAATACGAGCGAGAGCATCCAAAACGGGGCTTTTTCCAGAATCAGTTTAAAGCCCAGCGGTCTGCGGAACCAAAAATCTATAGCCAGCATGGAAAGGGGGAGCGTAACCGCCTGCACCTTGGAAAAACAGGACAGAAGGGCCAGCACCACCATGATTATATATGTGGAGGTGCCGTTTCCGGCTTTTAGAGGCGCGTGCGGTGTTTCTGCCCGCTTGGTTTCGTGGAGCCATTTCAGGTAATACACCAAAGCGGCAAAAAAGAAAACGGCAAACAAAACGTCCTTGCGCTCCGTCGCCCAGGCGACTGATTCGACCCGCATGGGATGAATGCCAAACAACAGGCCCCCGGCGAATACGCCCCAGCGTCCGATGCCCATGCCCCAGAGCAATTTCATCACGAAAAATACCGTGAGTAAATGCAGGGCAAGGTTGGTAAAGTGGATCAGGGTGGTGTTGAATTCACCCCCGGACAATGCTTTTTCAATGGCAAACGTGAGGATTGGCAGCGGGTTGTAGTTGCCAATCACGTTGCCTTTTTCGATGTCAAAAATATTGGAGAGGGTAGTGCCCCAGGACTGGCCCTTGCCTACGAGCAACAAATTTTCGTTTTCGTAGATGTTCTTGGAATCGTCCCAGTTTACGAAATCATGGTTCAGCGTAGGAATATAGCAAACTGCCGTGATGGCCAGCGCGATCAGGCCGAGTTTGAGCCAGTGTGCGGAGCCGGTAGTTTTGGCTGATTTGCTGGAAGTGGCCTGGGGCTTTTTGGTGGTAGCGGGAGCGGGCTTTTTCGCCATAGTTTTAATCCTAGGATGTGTTGGTGAGCGGAGTTGCGCTGCAAAAGTAGAAAAAGCCCCTTTGTGGAAATCAGGAATTGTTTATTCCTGATAAAATCCGAGGGTAAGCACTGCTTCTGCCAGGCTGTGTTCGTTCGGCAAAGCTGCGATGGCAGACTCCATAATGCCGAGTTTTTGCAAAGTACGGTCGGTGGTGCCGCCAATGGCCGCCACGCGTTGTCCGGGCAATAGGGCATGTTGGCTAAAGTAAGCCTCCGCGTTCATGGGACTGGTAAATGCGAGTACATTTTCCTTTCGTTGGAGCGGGTTGGTGATGGGCTGGTTGTCGTAAATTTCAAAATGGGTACATTTGAAATCCAGATTAAGCAGGGTCATCACGCTTTGTCGCGAGCGGCGGGCGGCGGGGAAAACAATTTTCCCGAAGGGGATTTTCAAGCGCGCATGGTGTCGCCGGAACAATTGAGAGGTGCCCCTGGGTTCTCCGCTGCCGACAAAATCTATCCGATCCGTAAACGATTCCAGCACCCGGGCAGTGGATGGCCCCAAGGCCGCCCATTGTACTTCCGGGAGTGCAAGTGATTGTTGTTCAAGGTTTTGGAAGAAAAAACGAACTGCGTTTTGGCTCGAAAAAAACAGCCAGTCGCAGTCAGGAATCTGCTCGAAGGGCAGGGCCGATAATTTGACAAAGGATTGCCCGAACACGCCCCAGCCATTTGCGCGGAGCACGGAACGGAATTCGGAATCGGGCATGAGTGGGCGGGAAATGAAGGCAGTCATGGCGGCGAAGATAGGGAATGGAGCGCTTGGCATGTATTTTCTGCATCTCGTGGGCGAAGATGGCACACAAAAAACCGCAAAAGTGATGGTGGCGCATGGTGTGGAATGAGCATCGCCGCGCGGGGCCTTTTCCGTTTGCCCCAAATTGTTGCGTTTGGCCCCTTTGATTTGTACGCATGGAACGACCGCATCCATCTTTGCCCATCCTTTCGGATAGTCAAAAATAACAGAATCAGATTTTCCATGCGTACTGTATTGTCTCTCTTTATTGCCCTTTTTTTTAGCGCGCAGATCAGCGCTCAAGTGGTGATTGACAGCGTTTACACCTACAAAAAGCTCAACCGTAGTCTGAGTTTTGCCCAAATGACTTTCGGCGGCGATGTACTCTGCCTCACGGGGGGAAAAACGACCACCAATGGTAACAGTCAGTCGTTTGGAGCAAGCACGATGCCTCGATTGACCATCGGTGGTTTGCACTTTTGGGGACACGCCGATTTTTACGTCAGTTTCCCTTTGGGCATTCATATTGGCTCCAAACCGGGCTTTAGTTCTAAATTTCGCCACGCGGAATCCGTGGAAACTGGCATGAAAATTTATCCGTTCGCCATCCGGCCGGGCCGACTTAGTCCATACCTGGGCATCAGTTTTCAGCCGTTCCAGTTTGGGTATCAACTGCGCGACGAAAACGCCCCGGAAGGCTACGCACGATATGAGCGATTTGTCACTCCGCTGCAATTGGGGGCCACCTACGCGAGCAAAAAGTACCTGTTCAGTGCGCAACTGCGCTATAACTGGCGAAATAGCTTTGATTATTACGAGCGGCCCGAATCTCAGGCGCAGGTGCAGGTGAATCCGATCAATTTTAGCGTGGGAATACTGCGCTATCTGGATACGGACATCCAGGCGGGGTCGCCTAAGGGCGTGGACCAGCAAAACATTAAACATCACATTCTCAAAAAAGAGGGAAAATTGAGTGCCTGGTACTGGGGGCTTGGCCCTTCTACGGCATTGCAGTGGTCAAAATCGCCTTTTATTCAAGAAAAATATCCTTTTTTGGGTGATGAGATGCTGAACAGTTTTCTCCTGCCTGACCTTACGTTTGGGCGGTATTTTTCCAAACCTGACATGAATGTTGGACTTTCCGCACGCGCCATGTGGTTCAAAGCTGGCGCATTTGATACCCGCCTGAACATGCACCGCTCCACGGTGGCCTTGGAGGCCTACAAGTTTTTGTTTGATTATCATGGATTTGTGCCGTTTGTTGGGCCAATGCTTTCGATAGATTACCTACAACTCAAAACCAATGGGCTTGAAACCGCCAGCGCTGTAAAACCAACCCTTGGGTTCGTGTTTGGCTGGGATATCCGCGTGACTCGAACCGGAACCAGTCTGCTGCGCACCAACCTGCGGTACTCGCCCAACTTGAACCTGGATATTGAAGGTGAACTGTTGAAATTCAATCATTTAGAGTTTAATTTCATCCAGTATGTGCACTTTATTGGGCGCAAGAAAGTGTATCAGAAATATTCAAAATAGGATACTGGAATCAGGCGTGCAGCACTTTTTGAATAGGTGTTTTTGTCTGTTTTGTGCGTAGGTTTGCGTTCCATTTCACAATCCTGTTTTACCGCTCCCGTCCACCATGTCTGATCAAATTCGACAACTCGAACCCTCCGCCCCCTGGAATCTTTTCGCCGACCTCAATGCCATCCCGCGCGCTTCCAAAAAAGAAGAACGCATCGCACAGTGGGTCCGCGATTTTGGCCAAAAACATAAGTTGGAAACCATAAGCGATGATTTTGGAAATATCATTCTAAAAAAACCAGCCACCAAAGGCCGTGAAAATAGCCCCATCACCATCCTGCAAGGCCACCTCGACATGGTCCATTCCAAAAATGCCGATGTCAACTTCGACTTTGAAAATCAAGGCATTGACATGTACGTGGACGGCGATTGGGTGCGCGCGCGCGGCACAACCCTGGGTGCAGACAACGGACTAGGTGTGGCTGCTATCCTCGCCGTTTTGGCTTCAAAAGACATTCCACACCCTGCCCTGGAGGCCCTGTTTACCCTTGATGAAGAACAAGGCCTCAGTGGCGCCAAAAAACTCGGTCGCGGCTTACTCAAAGGGGAAGTCCTGCTCAACCTCGATACTGAGGAAGATCATGTGCTGACCATCGGCTGTGCGGGCGGCGTGGATACCCTCATAGAATGGACGTATGGAGAAAAACTGGCTGCAGAGCATTTACAAGCATTTGAGCTGAAAGTCAGCAGTTTGCGCGGCGGACACAGCGGCATGGACATCAATCAGGGCCGCGGCAACGCCAATAAAATACTTGCCCGGGTGCTCATGGACTTATCAGAAGCCGGATTGCGCATCGCGTCCTTTGAAGGCGGCAATCTACGCAATGAAATTCCCCGCGAAGCAAAGGCAACCGTGTTGGTCAAAAATGAAAAACGGTTCGCCAAACTTTTGAAGGCGGTTAAAAAGGAAATTGCACTTGAATTCCAAACCGCGGAACCCAACCTGCAAATAACAGCCACAGCAGCAACAAAACCCGCCAACGTGATGCGCAAAAGCGATCAGGCCAGGTTTTTACAGGCCATTCGGGCTGTTCAGAACGGTGTGTATCGAATGAGTCCAGAAATCCCCGGACTGGTAGAAGCCTCCACCAATCTGGCCAAAATCACCCTCGGCAATGGCCAGCTCAACATCGGATCGCTCCAACGCAGCTCCGTTGAATCCAGCAAGGCCGATGTGGCGGCGGCGTTCCGTGCGCCCTTCGATTTGATTGGTGCCAAGGTGCAAACCAGCAGCGAATACCCGGGGTGGAAACCCAATCCCAGCTCGAAAATTGTACAAAAAATGGCCGCGATTTATACCCAAAAATTCGGTCACGCCCCGGTGATTGAAGCCTGCCATGCCGGGCTGGAATGTGGCATCATCGGCGAGGCATATCCCGGCCTCGATATGGTTTCCTTTGGTCCGCTGATCCAGGGCGCGCATAGTCCCGACGAGCGGGCTTCGGTGTCGAGTTTTGCGAAATTTTGGAGTTATTATTTGGAGGTCTTGGGGGCGATATAGCCCCGCTAGCGTGCGTTGGGCTTGGGGAGCTTCGTGTTAGCGGGGACTGAGATGTCTTTTTGTTTTCCCTTGGATCTAGTGTTGGCCGGGCACATAAAAAGTTTAACTGA
>CAZKBH010000075.1:0-17362 GCA_964550795.1 uncultured Saprospiraceae bacterium | reverse complement strand
TTTGGGCAAGCAAAAGAAAGTACAGATGCCGAGCAAATGTGACCAGCCCGGGCAGTAGGGAACGGACCTGCGATTAGTTTTTACCCCAACCTATTTTTTACCTATCGGCCTATCGTGCAGAAGTGATGCCTTAAAAATCAAAATCCGTGCCCTAGCCACGTTTTGTCACTTTTTGAGCCCAAAAAGCAACAATTCAACTTAAAACCCGCCTTCCATCCCTTCCGTTTCCATGCGGGTATTTTTTCTGCGGAACAAGGACACATCAAATTTTCCAAAACGGTAGGCGAAGTTCACGCGCACCAATTGTGGGTCGCGGCGGCGCCAGGTTTCCTGGGAGAAATATTCAGACTCGGTGAAGGAGCCTGTGCGGCGCGAGCGGAAAATATCCTGTACGCTCAGGGTAATGCTGCCCGTGCGTTTCCAGATGTCTTTCCGGATCGAAAAATCCACATATCCAACAGGAATCGTGTATCCCTGCGCCGTGCTGGTTGGTCCCGCCCATGGGCCTCTGTTGCCACCACCCCTGCTGCCGCCCGTATCAAATGCCGTGCGGCTTTGGAAGGAACCGTTCAGTTGGATCGTGAAATTTTTCGGCAATTTCAGGCTCATGTTTTCCTTAATGAAGTAGGTAAACTGTTGATTCTCAAGCCCTGCCTGCACATTGGTTGCATCCACGATGGAATTGTACAAATTAATGTTGGTGGTGAATTCCAAAATTTTCCAAAACGTGTTTTTAGACGTGAACTCAATCCCGTAAGCCTGGCTGGAATTTGCGTTTTGATAAGTGGATACGATGACGGTATCACGGAAAATGGCCGGGTCAAATTCCTGGAAAAGGTAGCGGGTAAGCAGGTTGGTCGAGCGCTTGTAATAGGCCGAAACGAGCAGGTTATGTCCTTTGCTAAAAATCTTTTGATAGTTGACTTCCAGGGAGTTATTGAACTCTGGTACCAAGTTTGGATTCCCACGCGAGAGGTTGAGGGAGTCGGAAAAATCGGGAAACGGAATGAGCTGGAAGAAGCTCGGGCGGTTAACCCGACGGGTGTATCCGAGCTGAATCTGATCTTCCTCATTGAGTTTGTAGGTCAGAAAAAGGCTTGGGAAAAGTTGCAAAGGGAAATTCACGTTGAACGTAGAATCCGTATCGAGCAAGATGCCCGTGTACTGCGAACTTTCTGCCCGAAGCCCCACTTGATAGCCCCATTTCTTGAAGGATTGGCTAAAGGTTCCGTAACCTGCGTACACCTGGTCGTTGAACCGGTAGCGGTCGGCAAAACCGGGTACCCGATAAAATGCTCCGTCGGCGAGGGAGTCCTGGAAATTGGCGTTTTCGCTGCGGAAATTACGGATGGCGGCCCGTGCGCCCAGTTCCATTTTGAGGCCGTTCCCAAGCGGATTTACAAAATCCGTCTGGAAAGTGAAAAATTCATTGCTTCCCGAGCCAGTCTGTTTTTGGCGGGTAGATCCCAAGGGCTGATCGGGGTAATTGGTGTAAAACAAGCCTTCATTTTCGGAGCGACTTCCGTTTAGGTTAGCATCGGCTGTTAATTCTTTGCCTTCTTTTGGAAAGAGGTGTTTGAAAGAAACCTGACTGCCGAAATTCCGAAATTGTCGTTTGCTGTCGGCTTCGCGAATGGCATCACTGCTGGCATAAAGACTTTCGAAACGGAGGGAATCTGTCTTGATATCAATCAAATCCATGTTATTCATCTCGCCCCCCATCATATTTCCACTGACTGAAAGGGTGTTTCGGTTGTTGATAAACCAGTCAAAACCCGCCCGGCCCGTGACGAAAAGCCCTGTATTTTCCGAGTCGTTTCTTTGAAAAATATTGGTCACCGTGCGGAAGTCCTGCCCTTCAAAAGGGAAATTAAAACGGTCGGTGGCACCGGTGCTGAGCGAGCGGCGTTGGTTGAGGTTACCACCTACAAATACGTTGATTTTACCCTCACGGGCATTGATGTCGCCGCCCAGATTGGCTCGTCCGCGCATGTCAAGGCCTGCCCGAACGGAGCCGTTGTAGCCGATTTTACGTTCTTTTTTCAGTACAATGTTCACGATTCCGGCACCCCCGCCCGAAGCATCGTATTTGGCGGAGGGATTGGTGATAACTTCCACATTATCAATGGCATCTGCGGGAATTTGGTCGATGGTGAGGTTGGTGGGTCGTCCGTCCACAAACAGCTGTGGGGCTGCGTTGCGCATGGTCAGGTTTCCATCAATATCCACATTGAGTGAGGGGACATTTTTCAAGGCATCCTCCGCGGTACCGCCTGCCGCCACGTTGTCCTTGTCCACTCGATACACTTTTTTGTCCAGCGCGAGCACAACCTTGCTGGCTTCTCCGAGGACTTCCACTTCTCCGAGAATTTTGCTGGAAACGCCGAGTTTGATGTTGCCCAAATCTTTATCTACGGCTCCGGCCATAGCTCCTGGATTGCCGCTTCTTTTTCCGTTTCCTAAACTAAAAGAAACTTTTTGCTCGTAGGTGGCGTAGCTTAAATAGGTGATTTTTAGCGTATATTGCCCCATTACGGGTATTTTTTCCAGGCTGAACTCGCCATTATCACGCGTCAATTGTCCGGCAATCATCGTCTCCTGCATCTTCCGGCTGACAGTGTCGAATTTCATTCCAATTAGTTGAACCGAAGCGTAGGGCAGCGGCTCTTTTGTATTTTCATCTATGACTTTGCCGTAAAAACGCCCGATGTTGGCCTGTGCCGGATTCCCGCCGGGACGCATGCCTCCTGTGGGCATTTGGGCAAAAAGAGAGAGCGGGAACAAGGCTGCGAGCAGCACGGAATAGAGCGCCGCTGAACGGCTCGTGAAAGTGAATTTTTGCATTATGATTTGTACGTTTGGAAAAATTGGCTTTTGAGGGTCGTACTACTGATTATCAATGTGTTAATGTAGGGGTGTCAATCCTTCTTGAACACGTGCTGAAAGGCGAGCTTACTTTTTCTTATTAATCAAGCTATCGGCAGGATATTGCGCTTGGAGCAAATTCATGTTGCTTTGCGCCCACGCTACAAGCGTTTTTACTTGTTGTTCGCTCAATCGAGCATCTCCATGGGTCCAGGTATAGGAGTCGAGGGGCATGTTCCCTTCCTCCATTACTTCGAGGATTTCCTCAAATTTATGGTTTTGCCACGACACTTTACGATTTGTGAACTCGGAGAGGTTGAGTTTGCGCTTTCCTTCGTTCACGTGGCCAGCCAGCCAATAGGCTACTGGTTGAATTTCAGCGTACCAGGGATATTGGGTTAGGTTGCTGTGGCAATCGTAGCAGGCGGGTTGGAGGATCGCTTCTACTTCGGCGGGCACGGTATATTTTGTGGACACATGGTGTGTCTGAATATTGGAAAGATTGCGCGCCGGGCGATAGAACTGTATTAAGATGAACACCGCCAGGAGGCCTAAAAGCAGGGGGCGTATGAATTTTTTCATACTGCAAAGGAAGGGCAGCCAACGATATCAAAATTCAAGAGTAGATGAAAGGCCCGAATCTGGCGATGATGGACGGTGTGAAGGATCTTGTCTTGAACTATGATTTTTGTGATTTATGTGATTTTTTTGAATTGTCTTGAACTATGATTTTTGTGATTTATGTGATTTTTTTTGATATGAAATGCCTGGTTTTAGAGGATTATTTGGTGGGATATGGTTGGTGGGATTCGGGTGCACGTGTGCATGTATCCCGGAACGCTGTTCCGGGCTTGCCTAGACATGGTTGGCGAAATTCGGGGTGCGACTCCAAGTCGCACCCCGAATAAGCTCGTGCACGTGTGCATGTATCCCGGAACGCTGTTCCGGGCCAGCCTAGACATGGTTGGAAGTATTCGGGGTTCCACTCCAAGTCGCACCCCGAATAAGCTCGCAGCACGTGTGCATGTATCCCGGAACGCTGTTCCGGGCTTGCCTAGACATGGTTGGAATGATTTGGGGTTCGACTCCAAGTCGCACCCCGAATGAGCTCGCCGCAAGTGCGCCTGTATCCCGGAACGCTGTTCCGGGCTTGCCTAGACATGGTAGGAAGTATTCGGGGTGCGACTCCAAGTCGCACCCCGAATAAGCTCGAAGCAAGTGTACCTGTATCCCGGAACGCTGTTCCGGGCCAACCATGTGCGCATGTATTCAGGTTGATTTTTTCAGGCCATCGGCATCTGGGCGTTTTCCGCAAAATTGGTGATTGAACAGTCTGGATTTGTGCGGGCGAAGGTAAAATCGAATCATGTGATTTTGGTAGATTTATACCGATTGAAGCCACGCTGTAGGTCGTACCTTTGCAAAAAAGTTAACCATGTCATTGGAACTGCGACCTGCTTTGTTTTGGGATGTCGATGTGAGGGAGGTGGATTTGAATAAACACCGTGCCTCTGTGATTGAGCGCATAACCTCGCGTGGGCGTCTGGATGAGTTCCGGGCAATGGTCCACTTTTATGGGCAGGAAACAGTAAAAAAAGTTCTGCTGAATGCACGGCATCTTGATAAGCGGACTTTGTCCTACTGTAGCTTGATTTTTGACGTTCCTATCACTGAATTTCGATGCTTCAAACGCGCACAATTGAACCCAGAACTCTGGAATTATTAAAAAGCCTGAGCTATTTTGAAGATGCTGAGCACTCAGCCAATCCCGTCGTTTTCGACCAATCAGTCAGTTGGCAGCTGGTGAAAGCTTCTATTCAGGAAGCAGTGAAGGGACTTGGATAGGAGAGCAGGTTCCGAGTAACGAGTCGTGGAATCATGTCCGTAAAATTGAAGTGCGAGTTCAGATTTTCGGACAAAGCTGGTGCGTCCCGGAACGCTGTTCCGGGCCAGCCTAAATATGGTAGGAAGCATTCGGGGTGCGACTCCAAGTCGCACCCCGAATAAGCTCGCCGCAAGTGCACCTGTATCCCGGAACGCTGTTCCGGGGCGGAACTAGCAACGCATCCATAGGTGGGTCCTTAGCGCCACATAGGTTGGCTTTAACTATTTAGGCAACAATACCAAGGGCCTGATATGGCAAGCCTCAAAAAAAGGTTCCAACGGCATGATCACTTCTTTTCCTATAATCGCCAATTCCCTATTGGTGTAGAACTTACCATCTGTGCACCTGATTTGAATGATGCGGAGTATGAGGACCTTTTCGTCAAATTCAAGAATATCCACCTTAATACCCTGCTTCTGTTGCAACAGCAAAGCAGCATTAGCCAGTTCAATCTTTATGTCCTCTGAAACAGGTAAGGAGTTGAGGTTACGCATTCAGTTAAGTGCTTGTCTAAATTTTAGTTCTGAGGCGAAAGCGAGGAAATTTTTGATTGTACAAGGCAAATTTTGCAGTCGAATGCGGGCAATTCGGCGAAAAATTTAACGCCGTACAAGCTAAAATTTGCCGCTTGAAGGCCAGAAACTAAAGTTTAGACAAGCACTAAGGGTGTTGGTGCAAATTAAAGGCCATGAGCCTCCTTTGCTTTATTCCAATTTTTCCTCAAAATAGGCTTTGAAAAACTCGTTTCCCCATTAGATGCCTCCCCTGAAAAATGACAATATTTCTCAGGGTAGTCCTGATTAGAGAACTTACTCCAGCTTTTGTATGCATCATCGCTCATAGGACGCTTCGGATTAAAAGGGATTGATGATCCTGTGCGGATACAATAGGCTGATCCTCCATTAGGTTTGCCTGTCGAATTGTTTGCCGGTTTAATTGCTGGGGTTTCCTGCAGTTTTTTGTCTGCAAACATCTCCTTTCGTATATCTGTTTGAATCCTCGATTTGATGTACTTTTTGGAAAAGCCTAAACTCGTTTTTTCAAACTCAGGAAACGCCTCATAAACAACCTTTGCCTGTTCAATGACGCGACTAAAGTAATTCGCTGCATCATAATCCAGACTGTTATTCCCCAAAAGTTTAAATTCAAGTAGTATACCTGCTTCAATATTCTGATTCTGAGAATATTCGTACAGGTTCATTGAAGTGATGAGCGCGTCAAATTCATTGGCGTAATATTTCGCATGTAAATGCTCCGCATAGAGCACTTTTACATTTGGAAATTCACAAAAAAAATCAACCTCCAGGCGACTAATGCTTTTGCTAACGTTGTCTTCGTTTTTACCGAAGACTACAATAATCTCAAGATTGGGATTTTTTTGATGGGCAAGCAAGGAGGATTTTACCCTCGAGTGCAGTTTGATATAAGGTGAGACAAGAATTAAACGGTCTTGGGCCGTATCAAGAATTTTCTCCAGTGCTGCGTTAAGCGCACTGCCAGATAAAAATTTTGCCATTGTATCAATTTTAGAGGTTTAAAACCTTCATACTCTCCTCCCCAAACTGACTCACCACCCTTACCGCAATCTTCCGCCCAGCCCTCCGCTCAATCGGGTGCGAGCGAAATCCATAGAGCAGGTCAAATGCCTCCTCATCCAGTTCGACCCGCAAAGTGCGCTCGGCGTTTTTTTTGGTTTGCTGCTTGGCGAGGTCGGAAAGGCCGCGTTTCCATTTGTTGAACTCGTCTTTGTCGCCGCCGCAGAAGAAGACCTGCTGGACGATGAAGTTGGAACCATCGTAATCGTCGTCCACCATCCAGTAGGCGATATCGGAAACGGAACGGGCACGGACTTCGTCGCGTATTGGATCGTAGATGTCGAGACCCTGGATCTCGATTTGGATATGCGGGGTAGTGAGGGCCTGACTTGAAGTCAGACCCTCACTTGCCGGAACGATCACCACATCCGGCTCGCCGATGGTGACAAAACTTGCCGCCTTTTTGTCCTTTTTGGTGAGGCCTTCCTGAAGCAGATCGTCGTGCATGCGCACTTTGGTGACTTCAAAGGAACCCATGCTCATGGTGACACTCTGATTGCTGATGTCGCTCTCAAAACTAAAGCCGAGGATGATGAGCCAATCCGCATCGCCTCTGGAACGGCATTCCTTGACGGCCTCGTTCACGCTTTGTTTGCTGACGGTGCCGAATTGCGGCCCGATGTGCAGGTAGGCCTTGCGCTCACCCGTGGCCGACTGAAAGTAACCCTCTGCGTGCAGGTGTGGACTGCCGATGCGCTCCACGCGACTGAATACGGCCCGTTCATTTTTAGCGCCGTTCATGACGCCGGTGGCTTTGAGGTGCTCGAATACCCGCTCCTCGAAAGTGCCCGAAGCGCCGGGTTGCGCGCCGCCATCTGAAGCGGTGTGCATGTCTTCTGCCGGTAAAGGCTCGTAGTTCTGCAAGGTCTCAACCGTGAAAGGCCCGGCCACGCGCAGGCGCGACTTGTCTTCGTAGGGTTTGTCGTACAGGGTTTCCGTGGAAGGTGGCTCGTCGTTGGCGAGACTTTTGAGGGTAATGTGGGGCACTTCTTCATAGACAAAGCCCTGGCGGACATCGCCGTTGTTGGACTCAGGCGGCGACTTGAAGTCACCCCCTGAGTTGCCAGGCTTCGGCGTGATCTTCTTGACGATCTTACCATTTTTCTCCATGGTCTCCACCTGCACATTGCTGTACAGATGATAGTACGGAAACACAGCGGTCATCAACCGGGTCTTGGCGATGTTGAGCGCGATGCGGCTGGTATCCAGCGTGATCCAGCGCCGACCCCATTGCTCGGCGACGTAGGCGGTGGTGCCACTGCCGCAGGTGGGGTCGAGGACGAGGTCGCCGGGATCGGTGGTCATGAGGAGGCAGCGTTGGATAAATTTATCCGCTGTTTGGACAACATATTCTCTTGATTCAGCTGCTGGTTGATCAGACCATGAATTATCAAATTTTATAACTGGGAAATCAGCAAAATACTGTTTAAAATAGGGATTGTTTCCCAACAACATCAACCTGTTTTTTTGAATTAATTTTTTCATTCCTTCTGGATGGGTAACCCAGCTTTTATTTCCAAATGGCTTACAAATTTTTCCATTTAATTCAAATTCATACATACAACTTGGCGTAAAACCAGAAGATGTCATTTTTGAGCGTCTGAAAACCTCTTCTTTATCAGTTAATTTTCTATAGTCTTCATCAGAAATTTTTAAATAGCCATTCGCGGACTCCTTACTATCAATAAAACGCCATTCTTTATCGTCCGCAACATCTCTTTCTTTAAAAAGAGGTCTGAATTTTATTAGTTCAATATTTTTCGCATACCAAACTATATAGTCGTAAACTTTTGCAATACCTTTTTGCCCTAGTGCACTGGTAGATTTGAAATTTATTTGTGCATAGAAATTCCCACTCCCAAACACCTCATCCATCAAACACCGCACGAGGTGCACATTTTCATCCGAGATCTGCACAAAGCAAGAGCCGGATTCCGTGAGCAGTTCGCGGGCCACGAGCAGGCGGTCGCGCAGGTACGTGAGGTAGGAATGGATGCCGAGTTCCCAGGTGTCGCGGAAGGCTTTGATCTGTTCGGGTTCTGAGGAAAGGTGCTCGTCGGAGCCGTCTTTTACGTCGCGGTCGTGGAGTTTGAGTTGCCAGTTGGAGCCGTATTTGATGCCATACGGCGGGTCGAAATACATCATCTGCACTTTTCCGGCAAAACCTTCACGTTCCAGCAGGCTGGTCATGGTCAGCAGGGAATCGCCTTGAATGAGTCGGTTGCTCCAGTCGCCCTGGTGGCGGTAGTATTCGCCCACTTTCTCGAATTCATCCATGTCGAGCGTATTGCCAAATATCTCGCGCACATCCGGGGCAAACAGGCCCAGTTGGTCGCCCTGCTTGGGAGCATCCTGTATCTGCCGGTACAATTTGCGGATCAGCAATTCCGGGCTGATATGCTCGTGGCGGTACAAAGAGCGGATGTCCACTTCGAGGGCATCGGCGTTGTCTTCCGGGCCGTACTTGTTCATCCAGTACAGCTCAGGATCTTGCCCGCGCTGGGTGACGGGGTTGAGCGGCAATTCTGTTTTGGATTTGCGGTCTTGTATGGCGGATTCTTCCATGCCGGCCTCTTCTTTGGAGGGGATGAGGGGGCGGGTGGAGGATTTATGTTTGTATGATTGCATGGAATAGGGTTAAAAGTCTGGAAAAGAGGGGTTTATGCGTAGGAATATTCCGAGTACTCCCTCAAATCAGGGGGCAAAAAACCAGCTACAATGTCTGTCTTGGGGACGCCACGCGCTTCCAGCATTTCGCCCACTTCCCACTCAGTCATGTTTTGTTGGACCCAGACCTTGCCATTGATGATGTCGAAATGCAGGGGGCAGTCGTGAACATACCGGTCGCCTTCCCAACCCAGCGTTACGATCTGGTATCGGTGTTGTTCTTTATCAGCAATCAATTGATTTCCGCCCACGATATTAGCGTATTTGATGCGTACATACTCCTGAAGAATGTCCAGGATAGCGTTCTCGTACTTTTTTATCTTATCCATCTTGTGATCAATTTGTCGGTTTTGCTGCAAAATGCGAGTGTAACTTTATCGAGCCACCGGGCATTGAGCATAATTTCTTTTACGACGTCTCTTCCATAAAACTGCATCACTGCCCGAAACTCATCCAAATGCCCACGGGTCATAATGCGTTCAATGACAGCGGCCTTGTGCTTTTGCACATCTATGTTTTTTATGTCAGTATCCCAAAAGAGGGAGGGACGGAGTTGGAGCGTCATGGTTTACAAAGTTATGATTTCTGGTTAGTTTTTTGAGGGGTTTTTTGCATGTTGAATATGGTCATGTCGTCTGAACGGTGATTCGTATGATTTTGTCTGAACTATGATTCGTGTGATTTTTGTGATTTTTATGAAGTTGTCTGGACTGGGATTCGAATAGTTTTTGCAATTTTAAGGATTCTCAAGCTTTGGTCCGTCAAAAAAATCACATGAATCACACGAATCACAGTTCAGACATTTTCGCTTTGGAGGGGTGAGGGGCGGGTAGAGGGTTAGGTTTGTGGGGAAGAACTACTCTTGTGCCCAACAAGAATATGGATTTGATTTAATAGCATATTATTCCTTAGATCAATGAATGTTCTAAAATATTCGTTCACTAATTCTTCAGACAACTCATTACTAACTTTTAATAGTAATTGAACCATCTCACGGCTTATGAAGTGGCTAGCGAAAATATCATACACTTTATCTATATCTCCATGCCTTTCAATCATCCCTTGGACATATTGTGCAGGAGATTTTTTATTAATACTTCTATTAGTACTGGCAGAAATTAGTGTTTTATTTAATACGCTATTGACATTTTTATTGACGTTTTTATCTTCGAGAAACTTTTTAGGGAAAATATGATGGTCATCTAATTCATCCAGCGTAAACTTAATCTTGTCATTTACATAAAAATCCTTAGCATCGTTCATGAATAACAGATTGAAAACTCCTTTATATGCTGCATTCCCACTATTTTCTTTTTCGTAGAGAGAAAAATTACCATTTAAGGTATTGAAAAAAGCTTCAATAGACTCTGGAGTTGCTTTTTCAGAATCAAACCAATTGCTTAATTCTTTATAGTCTTTGATCATTTTACTATCTATTGAACCTGCATACCTCTCGCTAAATACTGAAGACCAGTACCAATACTTCACTTTTTGATAGTCATAGTCTTGGGATAAAAATGTCGCAATTAAGGTCGGGAGCATTGTTGAATAAGGAAACCATTTAGAAACATTTCCAATGCCGAACTCATTTATATCCAGTAATCTTACAAGCGCCTTTTTTTCAATTGTTTCAATTAATGCTAACCAATTTTTTTGATTTAATATTTTATCATCAATGTTTAGCATATCTCTTGCTTTGACACTTTGTCCATTGTGTAAAGCTAGGGCTTGGATAAAATAATATGGAATCTGGGTATCACGTTTGTTGTTTTGAGCCAGTTTCTTAATTCTTTCGTTTGAATCAATTGACTTTTCCCATTCCTCTCTTAAATTTAAAAACTTGTAAAGTCTTGCAACGAGCAGGTCAAATATCGAAAGCTTAATTCCAGTTCTATTGATACGCTCAAAAAGAACTGCGATATTACCAGGGCTTTCATTCAATGGGACATCTAAAGTTAAAATTTGGTAATCGGTTATATTTTTCAGATAAGATCTTATTTTCTTTTCATCATCTGAGTTATATAAATCTCGATAGTGGTCATACCAGATCGCGGTAATATCCTCTTTTAATAGCGACACAGGTATTATCTGCTCCTTCCTCAACACTTCAAAATTAAATTTCTCGCCATCTGTTAGCATTGATTTGAAATATCGCGTTTTTTTTGAAACACTGAATACGCAATCTTCGATATTATCTTTTATCAATTCGGAAATTGAGATAAAAAACGCATATGGCGTTGATGCATATTTTAAAGGTATGTTGGGGCTGTAAATTGCATAGAATAGTGATGTTATTCTTTGTTGCCCATCAAGTATAAGGATACTTGGTTTCTCCTGAAAACCTGGATTTACAAGTTTAGCCCCCTCAATTGCAATAGGTTTAAATGGTGGCTTAAGAGGATCTACATTATGAATTAAAAAATTACCAATAAACATTTTTTCTAACAAGGATTTCATTAATTCTTCAATATCATACTTTGACCATACGAAATTTCGCTGAAAGTCTGGAAGCATAACTTCCCCACTATATGACCTTTTGACCATATCAAATAGACTTTTGTTTCCTTGTGATAGTTCCATTTTTTCAATTATTTAAGCATTTTAAAATTTGATTTTTCAACCCCCGCAACTCCCCCCCAACCTCCAAAAACCGCCATTCCCCATCCCCCAATTCCGCATACAATTCCCGTACCGCATTCACGGCAGGCACCCAATACGTCTCCGTAAAGTGCTTTTTTTCGGCCTTGTACTGCTTGTTGGCGCCGGTAATTTCCAGGATGAGCATAATGGTTTTGCCTTCGCGGCTTTTGGCGCGGATAATGAAGTCGGGTTTGTAGTGCCGGTCCTCGCCGTCGGCAACGTAGGGTATTTGGAAGTCTGAAAAGGCGTTTTTGAAGTAGGATTCCACTTCGGGCATTTCCTCCAGCACTTTGGCGGTCACGTGTTCCCAGAAATTGGCGTCTTCCTTGGTGCTGATGGCATCGGCTACCACCACATTGACGTGGCTTTTGGTGGTGTCCCAACAAGGTTTAGTCGTAGTGCCCTGTATGTATTTCGTACTGCTGAAAGGATTGTAGTGATTGAAAATGGGCAGCACCTTTTCTTCCCCTCTTTCGCGCCGTCCCTGCCGGATGCCTTCATAAATGGCATCACAGTATTGCTTGGCCGGGTGCATCAGGATGAGTTTTTTCCATTGTTGGTCGGTGTCGCCCGTCACCAGCACTTTCTGCTGGTACCAGTCTGCCACAATGTTTTTCAATTGCCCAAACAGGTGGAATTGTTTGCCATGCTGCTCATCGTTGAAATACAGCCGGATCAGGTCTTTGGTGATGTGGTAAAAGATCTCCTGCTCCCGGTAGTCCAGGGCATCCCGGACTTCCATTTCTTCCTTCGTCCCGGTAAACACGCTGCCCATGATGGTGCGCAGGGGAATGCGCCAGGCTTCCACCTCGTAATTAGGCAATCCTTCAAAATTGGCGGCAATGGTTTCGCCATTGAGCTCGTATTTGTAACCAATGAGGTTTGGAAAAACGATCTCATGCTCCAGTTGGCGCTCAGGCAGGGCTTTTACCGTGGTGTAATCCACCGGGTCAGGGGGCGTTGTCGCGCCACCTTTGAACATCTTGAACGGCACGCCTATAATGTGGGCATATTCCGGAGGGTATTTGAGCACCAGCGCTTCGGGATTGTATTTGTGCTCATCCTTGCGGGCTACTTCCTTCCAGACGGGTTTGCCCGCTACTTCGGTTTCCTGATACAGCAAGGGGATGTACTGCTTGCGGCGCAGAGCACGTCCGGCTACCTGTTCACAAAGCAACTGGCTCCCGAAAGCGCGCAGTCCCATGACGTGGGTGACGGTGTTGGCATCCCAACCTTCTGTCAGCATGGACACCGACACCACGCAGCGAATGTGACTGCCGAGTGCGCCGGGTTTACCCACGGTGTTGACCACCTCGCGGAGCATGTCGGCATCGGTGAGGTTTTCTACACTTTTGTCGGGGTGCCGCAAGCGGTATTCCTCCTTGAATTTTCGGATTTCGGAGGCAAAGACTTTTTTGAATTCATCGTTGACCTGATTGGAGTTTTCCAGGGCATCGGAATCAATGATGAGCGTGGGCGGGCGGCGTTTGATGCGCCATTGCCCGTTCATCATTTCGTAATTGTTGAACAGCTCGCAGCGTCCCGGGATGGCGATTGGGTTGCCTTCCGCATCTTCTATCTCGTAGCCAGCAATGTGCTTATAGAGTTCCTTGCTTACGTTGGTATTGTTGCAAACGGCAATGAAAACGGGCGGTTCGCTCAATAGGTTTTGCCCTTGTTCGCCGCTGTGCCGGATGCCTGCTTCGTATTCCTTGTAGTGGTTGTAAAACTGATCGAGGGCGGTTTGCAGGATATCCGGCAGTTCGGGCGGGGTTTCCTGCAATTTAATGCCTTCTTTTTTGGCCTCGCTCTTTTTGGTTTTCATCCCTTTTCTGGGCAAAAAATCCCTGACGTGCTCGTATAGGTCGCGGAGCACAGGCTGGAGATTTTGAGTATTGTCAAGTTCCGGCAGAAAAGGAATTTTGACCAGACCGCTTTCAATGGCATCCGTCAATCCAAAATCGGACACGATCCAGGGGAATAAAGTGTAGGGCGTGTAGCCGCTTCCGTTGAGGAAATAAGGCGTGGCACTCAGGTCGTACACGTTGCGCAGCTGATATCGTTTGGACACCTCGCGCAAGCCCGTAAACCAGACAGCGGCGCGTTCGTTTTCGTCTTTGGTGTTTTCGCCCTCGGTGTTTTTGCCCTTTTCCAGCGGTAAGTAACAGTGGTGGGCTTCGTCATTGAGGAAAAGCAATCGTCCACCAGACTTGAAATTTTTGAGCAGTCGGCGAATGGTTTGCGTGGGGTCTTCTTTGGCCTCCTGTTTTTTGCCGTCAGCGCCTAATTTTCCATCGAATACGCTGCGTTTATTTCCTTGCAGGGTTTTCGGCTCAAAAGCGTGGTAATTGGTGATGACCAAACGGGCATTCAAACCATCCAAAAGTCGCTCGAATTTTGGTGGCACCAGGTCGCGCTGGCGGTAATAATCAGAGGCCTCGTTTTTGTTGTGGGTGGTATTGTCCACATAAAGCACGCCTAGTCGGTCCTTGATCGTAATGCCCGGTGCTACCAGCAGGAAATAATCACAAAAGCGGGTGTCCTGGCGGTATTCCTGTCGGTTGAAATAGTGGTACAGGATGAGGGCGGCCATGACCACGGTTTTACCGGTACCGGTGGCCATTTTGAAGCAAAGCCGGGGCAGGTTGTTGTCCGGGTTTTCGCTTATTTTTTGCGCGTCTTTTAATTTGTTGAGAATATTGTTTCCGGCATTGCTTCGGGAGGCAATCTCATTGAGCCAAATAGCGGTCTCAATGGCTTCGCGTTGCGCAAAGAAGAGACTTTTGGTCGCATGACGTTCAGGATTGAGAAACCAGTATCGGAGGAGTTCGCGGGTTGCGCCGGTCGTGTCGGGATAATCTGCGGCGCGCCATTTTCCAACTTCGGTTCGGAGCAGGTTGATGAGGTGCGTGCCGTATTCCACCTGCATTTCATTCACCTCAAAAATGCTGCCCTGCTTCTGCTTTTGCACGGGCATGGAGTACCCACCGAGCATAGGATCGAAGATTCGTCGGTCTTTTCGGATGTCCTCATAATTAAGGTGTCCTTTCAAGTCCGTCGAGTAATGCCAGCGTGGTTCTGAATATGGTGAATTCAGGATGGGATTATTTTCCATTGGTGTGCAGCCGTAATTCTGCGGGCAAGGATAATTCAATTATTTGACATGGCAAAAAACAGGACTGGTTTTTTGATATTTTGTAATGTGCCTGCCAATTGCAGCCCAGCCCTAAACCGATAAATTTTTATGCTAAAATTTTCCTTCCCAGCCCTAAACCGATAAATTTTTATGCTAGAATTTCAATCCTAGCCCGGGAGAGCAAGGTGACACCTTGATATAGTCAAGCGGATTGCAACAGTGAGGCGGTGACTTCAAGTCACCGCCTCACTTGCTCATTTACCCCATATCCAGCAAAAGCAGATTGCGCTTCGCAAAGGCGGCTCTATTGGCCACACGAAGTAGGTCGCGTTTCCCAGTTTCATTCAGGCCAGCATACCACCAATCCGCCCCGGAACAGCGTTCCGGGATACAGGGCACGCTCCCATCCCACGCGGCATGCCACTGGCCGCCCGGAACAGCGTTCCGGGATACAGGGCACGCTCCCATCTCTCGCGGCATGCCACTGGCCGCCCCGGAACAGCGTTCCGGGATACAGGGCACGCTCTCATCCCATGCGGCATGCCACCAATCCGCCCCGGAACAGCGTTCCGGGATACAGGGCACGCCCCCCTCCTCATCGCCACAATTGGCGGCTTGGTCGCCACCCTGTGGGAGCAAGTTGGGAGAACTGTACCTTTGCGTTTGCGCTTAAAGTAATTGCTTATGAAAATGTTTGGGAAGGGAAAACTTGCCCAGCCGCTGTTTCGTCGCTTGTTCCTGTTGTCTTTTTGGGGTGTCTGGTTGGCATTGCCCTTCGTCATGATTGATGCGGACGATGTGCGGCACCGCGACTTGTTCCTAAGGATTTTACCTGCGTCGTTTACCAACGTGATCCTGTTTTTTATCGTCGCGGAATGGATGGGACCTCGGATGTTGAAGCAACAACGACTGAAATCTTACCTGCTTACGGTGCTTGGATTATCGCTGCTGTTCATCATCTTGCAGGGCTTTTTTAAAAATTACCTGCTTTTTCCCGACCACAAAGGCGTTTGGGTTCACATGATGCGGGGGATTGTGCATGTCTTTTTTGCCGCAGCCCTGGGCATCGGTTATGCATTGGTGCGGCATACTTTAGAAGAAGAAGAAGCCAAACAAGAACTGCAACAGGAGCGACTCAAATCGGAGCTTTCCTTCCTGCGCTCACAAATCAGCCCACATTTTATTTTCAACATCCTCAACAGCATCGTTTACCTGATCCGTTCTAAATCGGCTCAGGCAGAACCAGCCACCTTGCAGCTTTCTTCGCTCATGCGCTATATGCTGTACGAGCGTACTGACGCGCAAATTCCGCTGGAAAAGGAGCTTGGTTACCTGAATAGCTACATCGAATTGCAAAAAATACGTTTTGAGGAGGATGTGGAGATTCAATTTCAAGTGGAAGGAGCCCCCACAATGCAGGTCATTGAACCCATGCTCATGATTCCGTTTGTGGAAAACGCTTTCAAACACGGGGTCGGGTTAGTTCAGGCACCGATGATTGATATCATGCTGAAGGTGACAGACAAAGACCTGTTATTTGTGGTGCGAAATAAAATCACCCCGGATTTGCCGCAGGACAAAGACAGCAATTCCGGCATTGGCCTGCATAACGTTCGGCGAAGGCTGGAACTGCTGTATCCCGACACACACCAACTGCATACCGGCGAAAAAGACGGCTGGTTTGAAGCCCGCCTGAGCATTGTTTTTCAGCATGAGCACCCATGAAATTAAACTGCCTCGCCATTGACGATGAAAGTCTTGCCCGCAAGATGCTGGAAGATAATATCCGGCAGGTGCCGTTTTTGGAACTGGTCGGCACCTGCAAAAATGCCTTTGAGGCCATGGAACTGATGCAAAAGCAAGCGGTGGACCTGCTTTTTCTCGACATTCAAATGCCGGGCATGTTGGGCACCACGTTTCTGGAAACCCTGCCCGAAAAACCCATGGTAATCTTCGTGACGGCCTATTCCGACTATGCCGTGGAAAGTTACGACCTTGATGTGGTGGATTATCTGATGAAGCCCGTACCCCTTGAACGCTTCGTCAAAGCGGCTTACAAAGCACTGGAAACCAAACAGAAAAACCTCGCCAAACACAAGGAGCCGACCAACGATCCGCCCGACTTTTTTTTCGTAAACGTGGAGTATTCCCTGGTCAAAATAAAAGTACCCGACATCACCCATATCGAAGGGATGAAAGACTATGTCAAAATTTATCTCGCGGGTGTAAACCGGCCGGTGCTGACCAAATCCACCCTTAAATCCATGGAGGAAAAACTGCCTTCCACCGGATTCATGCGGGTGCATAAGTCGTTCATTGTCAATGTAGATCGGATAGATTCAATCCGAAATCGGGAGCTCAAAATCGGCCCTTGGGAGATTCCTGTTGGGGAGTCAAATATGGAAGAGCTTATGCGTGCGTTGAAGCATTGACGGGTAGCAGAACCGCAGAATATCGAATATCGAATATCGAACACCGAATATCGAACACCGAACCGCAGAACACCGAACACCGAACACCGAACCGCAGAACACCGAACACCGAATATCGAACACCGAATATCGAACCGCAGAA
>CAZKBH010000074.1:11497-17809 GCA_964550795.1 uncultured Saprospiraceae bacterium | reverse complement strand
AGCACAGCAATGTGTGCAGCCTAGCCTTACTAATTGCCCGTTAACTTCCTTTTTTAAATTTTTCTTAGAACATATTTACACTGCTTTACTAAAGCACTCTCCCAACAACCTTGTCGGTGTTAAAAAATTCGTACGCTCAAAGCGTTACCAAAGAAATGTTGGTGCCTTTGGCGGCGGGGTTCACCTCTTCCCATTCCGAACAGAGCAGTTAAGCCCGCCAGCGCCGATGGTACTGGGTCAGATGTCCCGGGAGAGTAGGTCGGTGCCAACTCAAATTAACAAAATGCCTCGTTGTCTTCGGACAGCGGGGCATTCTTGTTTTAGGCCAATCCGCTGGAACGTTCAATTCTCCGGAAAGCTATTCCCCCTGATTTGCCTCAGTACGCTCCCCTACCCTTTCCTGAAACCCGCAGAAATCGTTCTTCCACATCAATATGGTCGCAAACGAATTCAAAGTGCACCCTAATTTTAAAAACATAGCCCCTTCGTTGTATTTTTGTGTGAATTAGATCGTTCCAGACGTTCCATCACTAGACCAGCAGCCACAGTTATGCTTTTTAACCTCTCAACAAAAGATTCCATCGCCAACCGATTTGTGGCGGAACTACGCAACGTAGAAACCCAACAAGACCGGCTGCGCTTTCGCCGAAACCTAGAACGTTTGGGAGAAATACTGGCTTATGAACTCTCCAAAAACCTGTTTTATGAACCCGTAGTCGTAGATACCCCGCTCGGCTCGGCTACAACCATGCTGCCAACACAGCGAATTGTGCTTGCAACCATTCTTCGAGCCGGGCTGCCCATGCACCAAGGCATGCTCAACTACTTTGATCAAGCAGACAATGTATTCGTGGCAGCATACCGGAAACAACACAAAGATGGGACCTTTGAAATTCAACTCGACTATGTAAGCGCGCCCAACCTGGATGATTGCGTCCTGATTCTGATTGATCCAATGATCGCCACAGGAGCCTCCGTCAATCTTGCCCTGAAAGAACTTGAACGTTTTGGCAAACCCAGTTCGATACACATAGCCACCGTAATCGCCAGTGTAGCAGGGGTGGAATCCGTGCGCCGCCGTTGGCCCAAAGCCTTCATCTGGGCCGGTGCCGTGGACGAGGAACTGACCGCCAAATCGTATATTGTACCCGGGCTTGGCGATGCAGGGGATTTGGCTTATGGAGAGAAGCTGTGAACTTTTTCCGACCTTTGTCCCCATGGTACTAGAAGCCAAAAACATCCACAAATCATACGGCCCCCTGGAAATCCTCAAAGGCGTCAACCTGAGCATTCCCAAAGGCGAAATCCTCAGCATCGTCGGGAAGTCCGGCGCAGGCAAGAGTACACTCCTGCATATCCTTGGCACCCTGGACTGGACGGACAAAGGCGAACTGGAGATTGCAGGACAAAGCATCAAATCGCTGAGTAACAGCAAATTGGCGGCATTTAGAAACCGTCATATTGGTTTTGTCTTTCAGTTCCATCATTTGTTGCCTGAATTTACCGCCCTGGAAAACGTCTGCATCCCCGGATATATCGGTCGGAGAAACGACACGGAAGTAAAACGCCGTGCCGCAGAACTGCTTGATTACCTCGGCCTGCACGAGCGCCTTACCCACAAACCCATGCAGCTTTCCGGCGGGGAGCAACAACGCGTCGCCGTCGCACGTGCGCTCATCAATCAACCGGACATCATTTTTGCCGACGAGCCTACCGGGAATCTTGACTCCTCAGCCTCCCAGGATCTCCACCAACTCATCCGCCAACTCCGCGACGATTACGGCCAAACCTTTGTCATCGTAACCCACAATCAAGAACTGGCCGTCCTTTCCGATCGCTGCCTGGAAATGAAAGACGGGCTTTTAGTCTGATACACTTTTGGAACATCGCATCACAAGAACTCCGACCATGAAGTTTTGTATTTATTCGACCGTGTCTAGGACCGCATTGTGCCTATTTTTGCTCGCTTCAATAGGTGTTTCTTGTTCGACAACCCAGGTTCCCGCCATTGATTACCGGACTGTCCAATTTTCTAAACAGCCCAAAAACATCATTTTCCTCATCGGAGATGGCATGTCTGTCGCACACGTTTCCGCCCATATCTACTGGGCTGGTGTAAACAAAACGATCTTCGAACAATTTCCTGTGGTGGGTTTTCACAAAACACACGCCTACGATTACCGGGTTACGGACTCCGCAGCAGGCGCTACGGCTTTCGCCTGTGGAGCAAAAACCACCCTGGGGGCCATAGGGGTTTTGCCCCCCGACGATCGGCCCTGCCGGACGATTCTGGAAGAACTGAGCGAGCGCGGTTATGCGACCGGCATGGTTACAACCTGTACGGCTACCCACGCGACACCCGCTTGTTTCATCGCACACCGTGAACTTCGTGCCTTAACCGAAGAAATTGCCACGGAATACCTCGATACGCCCTTCGACTGCCTCATTGCGGGCGGCGAAAATCTGTTCAATCTGCGGTATGATAAAATCAACCTGGTGGACTCCTTGCGCGCCAAAGGTTATGTGATCAAACGCGGTACCAGTTTTAAAAACCTACCTTTGGATGGCAGCAGCCCATTTGCCGTTTTTACCCACGAAATGGAGCCGCCTACCGCAACAGCAGGACGTAATTATTTGCCCCGTGCAACCCGTTTAAGCTGCGATTTTCTGCAAAAACGTTCCGAAAAAGGCTTTTTCCTCATGGTAGAAGGAAGCCAGATAGATTGGGCCTGCCATACCAACGATCCAAACTGGCTCCGTGCCGAAATGGCCGACTTTGACAAAACCGTTCGGGAAGCCATGAATTTCGCAGCTTCCAACGGAGAAACCCTCGTCGTGGTCACCGGCGACCATGAGTGTGGCGGACTTTCGCTTGCTCGTTCTGAACTGCGCAGGGCATTTGAGCCGGCTTTTTCCGCCAAGATGCACACCGCTTCCATGGTCCCTGTCTATGCGTTCGGCCCGGGTGCCGAGCTATTCTCCGGAACCTACGACAACACCGAGATTTATTTCAAAATGCGAGCAGCCCTCCGGCTTTGAAAAATTTTCTTTGGAAACATGGGCCTCAACAGAGCAGTTTTCAAAACTTTCGGGAACATTCCTTTTGAATTGAGAAACGATTGCGCTACTTTTGCACCGCTAAAAGCGGATGGATAGGCAATAACTGCCGTTTGACCCTCGGAAATTCGCTTTAGGCAGTGATGAATGAAGCATATAGACGGATGAATTTGTTTCATCTGCTATTTTCTGAAATTTATCATTCACTTCTCATCTTCTATCATTCAAAAAAATGGCAGTCTATTACAGCAAAGAAAAAATCGCGGAAATCGTCGCGAAGTACGGTGAAAATTCAACCGACACCGGTAACACAGAAGTGCAAGTGGCACTCCTTACCTACCGAATCGAGTGTCTTTCGGCTCACCTCCGGAAGTTTCAAAAAGACCACTCTACGCGCCGGGCACTGCTCACGATGGTAGGTCAACGCAAAAGCTTCCTGTCTTACTACGCGAAAAAAGACATTTACAAGTACCGCGCACTAATCGAAAAACTCGGTCTGCGTAAATAAAAAAGACCCACAAAATCCGTCCCGACTACAGCAGTCGGGGCGGATTTTTTTACCCCAAAACAGGCCAAACCAAAACCCGCCCACCTTTACGAAGCCCGTCCAATTTACAGGACGCTCAGATATATTTTAACCCGTCCGGGTTCATGCAAAGCAACATGCTTTCTGCTCCATCACCTTAAAACACAGGAAAAACTGCCAAAAACGGGGATTAATGTTCCCCCACACAAAGACACAGGTATTTTAATGATGAATGATGAATGATGAATATCGCACTTGTCCCATTATTCATCATTTATCATTCATAATTCATCATTAAACTCTTGCCTCTTTGTGTGATTTTTTCGGTTTTTGTGCAGGTTTCCTGATAGCTGAAATGGGTGTTTGTTTTGCAACAAACCGCTTTCGCGCTTCGCGCTTCGGCGGTTGAACCGGACACAATCATTCTTTTCAATATGGGAAAGCAAATCCCACTGCGTACCACGTTCAACCTCCCGGACGGACGTGAAATCGCGCTCGAAACGGGAAAACTAGCCGCGCAAGCCGACGGTTCAGTACTCCTCCGTATGGGTAACACGATGCTCCTTTGTACCATCGTCAGTGCCATGAAGGCCAAAGAAGGCCAACCATTTTTCCCCCTTTCTGTGGATTATCAAGAGAAATATGCTGCCGTGGGTCGTATCCCGGGCAACTTTTTTCGCAGAGAAGCCCGCATTTCCGACTACGAAATTCTAATCAGTCGGTTGGTTGACCGCGCCTTGCGTCCATTGTTCCCGGATGGGTACATGAACGAAACGCAGGTGATTATCAACCTGATTAGCGCAGACAAAGACGTGATGCCCGATGCCTTGGCTGGACTTGTTTGTTCTGCTGCGGTTGCTGTGAGCAACATTCCTGTCGAAGCGCTTTTCTCTGAAGTGAGGGTAGCGCGTATTGACGGTCAATTTGTCGTTAATCCAGGCCGCAAAGCCTTGGAAACCGCCGATATGGATTTCATCGTGGCCGCAACCAAAACCGACATCACCATGGTGGAGGGAGAGGCAAATGAATGCCAGGAGGAAGAACTCGTGGCAGCCATGAAATTTGCGCACGAGGTTATTAAAACACAGATTGAAGCGCAAGAACGTTTGGCGGAATTAGTGGGCGAAAAAGCGTTGGTAAAACGTCCATTGCCTGAAATTCCAGAAAACGAAGCGCTGAAAATGCGCATCGAAACCCTTGCCAGCGACGATATCTACACCCTTGCCCGCAGCGCTTCTGACAAAGACGCCCGCAAATCGCGTTTGGAAGAGATCAAAGAAGCGACCATGACCAAGGTGCTGGAGGAATTTGGCGAAGAAACCATGGCTGAATGGAAATCAGCTGCCGATCGTTACTTCGACAAACTCAAAAAGAAGGTGATCCGCGATATGGTTTTGACCGACAGCAAACGCCTCGACGGTCGTCAGTATGATGAAGTGCGCAGCATCTGGTGTGAAGTGGACTATTTGCCTTCTGCACACGGTTCTGCCCTGTTTACGCGCGGCGAAACCCAGTCGCTCACGTCTTTGACGCTTGGAACAAAACAAGACCAGGCCCTGATTGACATAGCACTTGATCCACACGACGATAAGTTTCTCCTGCACTATAACTTCCCCCCCTACTCTACCGGGGAGGTTAAACCCATGCGTGGTCCCGGCCGTCGCGAGGTAGGTCACGCCAATTTGGCTGGACGTTCCATCCGCAAAGTGATGCCGCCAAACTACGCCTACACGGTGCGTATCGTGTCGGATATCCTCGAATCAAACGGTTCCTCTTCGATGGCCACCGTATGCGCTGGCTCGCTGGCGTTGATGGATGGCGGTGTGCCGATTGCTGCTCCGGTGGCCGGTATTGCCATGGGCGCCATTGCCGATGAAAAAGGTCGGATCGCGATTCTTTCTGACATTCTCGGCGACGAAGATGCTTTGGGGGATATGGACTTCAAAGTAACTGGAACCGCTAAAGGTATCTGCGGCACCCAGATGGACATTAAAATAGACGGCATGCCCTACGAAATGCTTACCAAAGCACTTTTACAGGCGCGTGCTGGTCGTTTGCATATCCTCGGCGAAATGGCCAAAGCCATTGAAACCCCGCGCGAGGACCTCAAACCACATGCTCCACGCGTAGTTGAATTCCGTATTGAGCGCGACTACATTGGTGCGGTGATCGGACCTGGCGGTAAAATCATCCAGGAAATGCAGCGCCAGACCGGCACAACCATCAGCATCGAAGAAGACGAAAAAGGCGGCATCATTGCCATCTATGGCCCGAACAAAGAAGCACTTGACGCGGCCTATGCACGCATCCAGCAAATCGTGTTCATGCCTGAAGTAGGTTCTATCTTTGAAGGTGAGGTGGAAGAACTGGCCGATTACGGTGCATTTATCAAGTTCAAAGGCAAAACGGGCTTGCTGCACGTTTCAGAATATGACCACCGTCGCATCGAACATATCAGCGAAGTGCTGAAGGTGGGTGAAACGGTTAAGTTCAAAATTTTGGACGTGGACCCAAAAACGGGCAAGATGAAACTCTCGCGTCGTGCTATTGTAGCCAAACCTGATGGCACCATGCCAACCGACGAAGAAAACGAAGCCCGCGCCAATCGCGGTGGCGGTGGCGACCGTGGCGGTGATCGTCGCGGCGGAGGCGGTGGTGGAGATCGTCGCGGTGGCGGCGGTGGCGGTGGTGATCGTCGTGGCGGCGGCGGTGGTGGTTTTGGAGGCGGA
>CAZKBH010000074.1:0-11487 GCA_964550795.1 uncultured Saprospiraceae bacterium | reverse complement strand
ACATGTTTTTTATGATATTTAAGCGTGGCACACCTTGGAGGTGTGCCACGCTTTTTGTATTTTAGTTGAAAAATGACCTCGGAGAGCTCGAAAATTGCGGAAATTAGCACAAACGTTTGACCTCTCCGAGGTCGGGATACATGCACCATTATTGGCTACAAACGTTTGACCTCTCCGAGGTCGTTCGGGTCATAAACGCTTATTTGACTTAACATTTTAAAAAGTGTACCCTTTCAAATTCCCGATTATGCTGGATTGAGGAAGGGCACGCTATGCGATCTATCTTTTGTCAAAAATCAACTCATGCTAGATTGGCATGAATTCAAGCACGAGACGTTGCGTGAGATTCCGTCTGAAAGTTTGTTGAAGATTTGGTGAGTACGAGGTTTCACGTGTGGCACACCTCCAAGGTGTGCCACACGTGAGTGAAACCCACACAATGAAACAGTTCGTTTAACGCTGCAAAAAGGTCATTCAATCATTTATGGCGATCATATTATTTAATTGGTCAAACTTTGTACAAAGTACCGATACAACTAGTGCCGCATACGGCGAATGGCTTTTGAATTGAGACATTGAGTCATAGACATGCAATTAAAAAATATATCCTCAACGCAGTATCCAAGAATCCCTGAGTATTGCTGACTGGTACATTTGTCAGCGTTTAAGTCAGAGATGCAGATTTTGAGCTGAACTTGTGTTCGCCTTAAAACTAAATCCTGCACAGACGCTCACAAAACACGCTTCAAATTTTTTTCACCCAACACAAAACAGTCATGAAAAAAGCAATCCACCTACTTTCCCTGCTCGTATTTCTGGCCGCCTGCGGCAAAAACGCCAACCTTGTCGTGCGGGAAGACGGCAACGACCAAGAAATACAGGCAGCCTTTGAAGCTTTTAATGGTATTCCCTTTGCGCACCATTATCATCAAGCAATCCCTTCCTATCTGACTAATTTAGGCATGGTAGTCCCCCAGGTAGATGATCATAAAGCAGCCCTGGGGCGGGTACTTTTTTACGACAAAAACCTATCGAAAGATCGGAGTATTTCCTGCGCATCCTGTCACAAACAGGATAAGGCATTTTCAGACGATGTGGCATTCAGCGTAGGCGTAGAAGGCCGTCTGACCTCCCGAAACTCGATGCCCTTGGCTAATGTGGCCAGTTTTTCGGCACATTACAGTCAAATGGGTGTTAATCAAAATCAACCCATGCTGCTTTGGGACGACCATGTGCCCGATGTAGCACAGCAAAGTCGCCTAACCTTTGCCAATCCCCTGGAAATGGACATGGAAATGTCTGAAGTGATCGCGCGTGTGAAGGAAATGCCTTATTACCCTTATATATGGAAAGAAGTGTACGGGAATTTTGCGCCCACTGAAACACAGGTTCTTGAATGTCTCCAGGCTTTTGTGAACGCCATTGGAAGCCATAAAACCACCTTGGACGCGGCCATGCAGTCCACGGCAGGAAATCTGAATGAAAGCGGTGCACAAACCGTTATCACCACTACTACGACTGAAATGTACTATGGGTCAATCATAAACTCAGATACAACCATCTTACCAATTTTTTCCCCCAGCGAAGACCGTGGGCGCGTCATATTTGTCAACAACTGCTCCAGTTGCCATTCTCCCATCCGGCCTTTTCAAGAGGTGTTTGCTGCCTGCAATGGCTTGGACATGGATTATAAGGACAAAGGATTGGCTACCATTACCGGGAATCCTTCGGACGAGGGAGTGTTTAAGTCTCCATCTTTACGCAACATCGCACTTACGGCCCCATACATGCACGATGGACGTTTTAAAACTCTGGAGGAAGTAGTTAATTTTTACAGTGATCAGGTAAAGCCGCACCCCAATCTCCACCCGAATATGTTGCATAACGGCAACCGTAAGCTCAATCTCAAGGCATCGGAGAAAGAAGACTTGATTGCTTTTTTACACGCTTTAACGGACCACAGTATTGCCTCTAAGCCACAATTCTCCAATCCCTTTAAATAATTACCTCTTGAAAAACAACGTGTTACGCATATTTTTCCTTTTCCTGTCATTGATAACTGCTGCGGTGTCGCCGGCGCAAGGTCTGCGGCACCGCACACTCAAACTGGATGTAGTAGCACCTAGCCGAAAGGGACTGCAGTTAGCCTATGAGATGGGGCTAAAGTCTCAAAATTCATTCGAGTTACAGGTGATGTTTGAGCGGCACAGTCCCCCTGCAGGTGTGGAAGTTTTTCATGGCGATTGGTTGAGAAACTACGCGGAGGAAAAAATTGACACCCTCAATACCTTAACAAACCAGCTAATGGCGAGCAGTGGTTGGCGATATTGGGGGATAGACCGGGCTTTGCCTGAGGTGCCTACCTACGTGGCACATTCTACGGTACAGGCTGCGGGTGTCTTCCGCATCCCTTTACTCCATTCCGAAAGCAAGTGGGGTATCTTCCTTCAAACAGGCTTTTTTGTCACCTTGCACCGCTATTTTGAGAACAGGGAAAAATTGGTCATTGTTGAAAGGCTTGAAGACGAAACCGAAATTTCGAGCTATTTTGGAATAGAACGTTACCAACGTCATTCACTTTATCGGTATCAGGAGCAGCGCAGCATTCGGCTTCGAAATCATTTCAGGGCCGGTGTGGCGTATCAGGTGGGTGTGACGAGAAAACTAGGCAGACATTTGTTGCTGGAAGGAAGGCTGGATGCAGGCATGCATATTGGTCCTCCACCCTACGAAAAACCCAACGCTCCAATTATAGCACAAAGAATGCCCTGGAAGCCGGTTTTGATGATTGGCTGGAGGTTTTGAGCTACTTAGTGCTCAATGGCATTTAAAATAATCAAACGGCTCCAGACAAGCATGGCACCGAAACAGCGCCTTGCAGGCGGTGGAGCCAAACTGCGAAATCATTTCCGTTTCCGAGGAGCCACAATGGGGACAAACCAATGCCTGGCGCTCGCCAAACAGGGCTTTTTTATCCAAACTGGCCTCTGCGGGTGGTGCAATGCCGTATTCCCGCAGTTTGCGTCGGCCTTCCGCTGACAACCAGTCGGTAGTCCAGGCAGGCGAAAGCACCGTGATGACCCGCACCGGATCAAATCCTTCCGATTGTAAAGCTGCCCGGATATTGACTTCGATCACACCCATGGCCGGGCAGCCGCTGTAAGTCGGTGTGATGACCACTTCCAACACGCCATCGTCGGCAAAACGAATGTCCCGGATAATCCCAAGGTCGTCCACCGTGAGCACAGGGACTTCCGGATCCGCCACGGATTCGAGTACCTGGCGTGCCTTTTGAAGCAGTTCGTCGGAATGGGTCATTACGGCTTTGCGTTGCCAAAGGTTTCTTGCCAGGCAATGACACCACCTTTTAAGTTGAGCACATTTTTGAAGCCATTGGCCAGCAAGAGTCCCTGCGCCATAGCAGAACGGGCGCCGGAACGGCAATGCAGGATAATTTCGCTATCCTTGTGTTCATCGAGTTCGTACATCGAGTTTACAAGGGTATTGAGCGGGATCAGTTGCGCTCCAAGGTTGAATTCTTCATATTCCCAAGGTTCGCGAACGTCAATGAAGACGAATTTATCGCCCGCTTCGAGTCGGGTGCGGAGGTCTTGTACTGTGATTTCCATGTGCGAAGGTTTTGAAAAATTTTCGAGATATACGTGACTAATTTTCACTTTTAGACGAGACGGCGTTGGCGATTTGAAAACCCGTATGGTTGGAAACAACTCCTTGCCCAGAGTCGTTCAAAAGCCCTCCAATTGTTTCCCTTCCGATTTCCCCCTACCCTTTCTACTTTTGCGGCCAATATTCAACAAACATGGCAAGAAAACACTTCACGCTCCCGAATATCCACATCCACGGAATCGCCGATCGGGGCAAAGGCGTTGGCAGAACAGCGGAAGGTATGGCAGTTTTTGTGGATGGAGCAGTCCCCGGAGATGTGGTGGACGTGAACGTTCAAAAAAAGAAAGGCGGTTTCGCGGAAGGCAAGGTCGAAACCATCGTGTCGCCCTCGCCTGACCGAGTGGAGGCGTTTTGCGAGCACTTTTCAATTTGTGGCGGCTGCAAATGGCAAAATCTGGATTACGAAGCTCAACTCCGACACAAACAACAGGTGGTTGATGATGCCTTGCGGCGTATTGGAAAAATCGAAATTGGCGAATTTTTACCGATTCTTGGCGCTCCGGAGACGGTTTTTTACCGAAACAAACTGGAGTTTGGGTTTTCGAATAAACGTTGGATTTTGGAAGGTGAATTTCAAAAAGAGGAGGTCACAGAAGAGACACTCTCTGAAAAATTGTCCCTTCAAAGCCCGGCTCCCAACCCCGCGCTTTACGGGCTAGGTTTTCACAAAGCCGGTTTTTTTGACAAAATTATTGACATTCAAAAATGTTGGCTCCAGGCGGAACCATCCAATGAACTCCGCAATACCTGCCGTCAAATCGGGCTTGATCAGGGCCTGGAATTCTATGACCCGCGCAAACACAAAGGATTTCTGCGCAACCTCATGGTGCGGCTCACGACTACGGGTGAGCTGATGTTATTGGTTAGTTTTGCCCAAAACAAACCGGAGGAAATCGCAGCTTATCTGGATGCGATTTTGGAAAAATTCCCAGACATGACCACTCTGGTCTATTGTATCAATAGCAAACTGAACGACTCTATGTTCGATTTGGAGATGCAGACCTATTACGGGAAAGGATTTGTGGTGGAACAATTGGGCGACCTGAAATTCAAAATTGGCCCCAAGTCTTTTTTTCAAACCAATTCTTTGCAAGGCAAACGGCTGTACGATGTGACCGCTGCATTTGCTGGATTGCGCGGAGATGAAAACGTATATGATTTGTACACCGGAACGGGAAGTATTGCGCTTTATCTCGCCAGATTTTGCAAATCGGTGGTTGGCATCGAGGAAATCCCGGAGGCGATTGCGGATGCGGAGGAAAACAAACAAATGAACGGCATAAAAAACGCGACTTTTTACGCGGGTGATGTAAAATCGGTACTTTCGCCAGAATTTGTTGAAAAACATGGTCGGCCCGATGTGTTGGTAACAGATCCGCCACGCGCCGGAATGCACCCAAAAGCCGTGGAATTTTTGCTCGAATTGGCTGCTCCGCGCATTGTCTATGTTAGTTGCAACCCAGCCACCCAAGCCCGCGACCTGCAATTGTTGTCGGAAAAGTACGCCGTGCTCAAGGTCCAGCCAGTGGATATGTTCCCCCACACACACCACATCGAAAACGTTGCGTTACTAGAACTGAAGCCATCCCATTAACCACATTGACCACATTTAAAACACATTGACCACATTCCCCCATTGACCACATTGACCACATTAAAACCCATTGACCACATTAAAACCCATTGACCACATTCCCCCATTATGTTCAGCTTACTCAGCAGATTCATTTTTTGGCTTTTTGGATGGAAAATCACCGGGCATTATCCGCGTGAACTTTCCCATGTGGTCATCGCCGTTGCGCCGCACACCTCGACCTGGGATTTTTTGATTGGGGTATTGACCAATAGTGGCGGGAAATTAAAGGCCAACTATATGGGGAAAGATTCCCTGTTTAAGCCACCATTTGGCTTTCTGTTTCGCTGGCTGGGAGGGATTCCGGTGGATCGTTCCAAAAACCACAACCTTGTTGCTGCAACAGTGGAGGCGTTTAAACGGGAACCACGGATCCACCTCGTGATAGCGCCGGAGGGGACGCGTAAAAAAGTGGACAAGTTAAAAACCGGTTTTTACCATATTGCCCGGCTGGCGGAAGTTCCAATCTGTCTGTGTAAGTTTGATTTTGAAAAACGGGAGGTTTTTTTCGACCCCGTGCTTTTTTATCCCACCAACAACGAGGAGGCCGATATGGCCCATATTTGGAATTATTTCAAAGGTGTGAAGGGCGGAAACCCGGAATTGGGGATTGGCTGAGTCCGATAAAACGATTTATTTTATTAAAAGCAGTTGTAGGCCGCTCGTACGAGTGGGTCTAAACTTGTTAAGCCTATTGGGCAGCGTCTCACCCACGTAGCTGCATCTTTGGCGCATACTCATCCGCCGCTCCACCTTCTCAAACACCTGATTTATGGAATTCCGATTTTTACTCTTTTCACCCGCGCTGTCCTGCCACCCACGCCGGTTTTTTAAAAACCTCCAAACCGTGGTGGGGAAAACTGGTTTGTTCCTCCTGTTTTTGTTTTTTGCAGCTCCCGCCATGGCGCAGCAAGACACGATAAGCATCACAGGCTTTGCTTCGCCTACCTGTTCCTGTGATGGCTTCATTGATATAACGGTAACAGGATCAGGCCCAAGTCAGCCGCCAAATGCTTATAGTTATTTGTGGTCTGACGGCTCGAACACTCAAGATTTGTTTAACCTGTGTCCCGGCAGCTACTGTGTAACCGTTATAAGTGCAAACGCAAACACCGTCCTTGCCACGCGATGTTTTGTCGTAGAGGCGCTTCCTTTTACCCCTGTTACAATACGTTCCAGCAACTCCGCACCTTGCAATACAGATACCTCGGGCATCTCCAATACCTGCGAAAAAGTGTGTCCAAATACTTCCGTTACCTATTCCGTAACGTTTAATTCTCAGGCTGGCACCGTCCCGCCCTTTGTCGGCTGGTTCGTGAACGGCGCAAGTTCCTGGGTGGACAATGGCGGTGGGGGATTTCCTTACACGGCTAGTATTACGGTGAATTGGGGAGGCCCCGGCACTGGCAGCGTCTCAGTTTTTGTAGATGCTGCTCAAGGCTGCGGGGGGGAAGACGCCGTTTGTGTCACCGTCATTGACGAACCAAAGGCGGCATTTGAGAGTAATCCGGCAGCAGCCATTGCCGGGGGACCGCTTCAGGTGTGCCTCGGGCAAACGGTCCATTTTAAAAACCTCAGTACCGGCGATTCGGAATATTTTGAATGGCTTTTTAGCGATGACCTCAGTACTACCTCCGAAATAAATACACAACACACCTACCTGATACCCGGTACGCATACCGTCCGACTCATTGCCAGCAGCAGCTGCCTTTGTTCCGATACAACGATGATGACCGTGGAAGTCATTGACGCACAGGCACCTACTCTGGAATGCGTGGCGACAATTTGTCCCGGTGCAACTGTCAACTACACAGCCTCCAATGGTTGCGCGCCCTTCAGCTGGGCAGTCAGTGCAGAAGGAACGGTACTCAATGGTGGCACCCCTGACTCCGACACCATTTCGGTACAATGGAACAGTGGTCCCTCGGGAAGTATCACCCTTGGCGCGGCACCTTGTTCGGGGGCGGCCTGCCCGGTAGCCGGCGTGATTGAAATTCCAATTGTAACCGGAAATGCACCGATACGAGGCCAGGAACGGGTTTGTCCGGGATCCCGAGAGGTTTATACCATTGAACCATTTGGGGGAACAGGTTTCGTGTGGACGCTTCCAACGGGCGGTATGATTGTGGACGGACAAGGTACCAACCGTGTAACTGTTCAGTGGAATACCTGGCCAAATCCCGCACCTTCAGCCGCCCACGCACTTTCAGTACAATATGATAATTGTTACCTCGGCTGCGGCGGCTCGAGTGTCTTCAATGTTCGCATTCTCTCCGCTTTCCGCATTGACGGCCCCATTGAACTTTGTGCAAACGCGAGCGGAAATTTCACCTCCAAACTGAACTTCAACGATGCCCCAATTCTTTGCAATTGGACCCTCACAGCACCTGACGGAAGCATCGCCTGGAACTCAGCGGCGTCAACTGCCACCCCCAACATTCCGTTTTTGAGCGGCCCCGGGGTTTACCGCATTCTCGCCATTCCTGCTGATCCAAATACCACCTGCTCTTTCGATGCAGATTGGGCTGTCAGTGTTCGCGCCCTACCCGCCGAGCCTGCCGGGATACTTGGAGAAACCAATATCTGCCCCGGAACTACCTACACCTACGAAGCAAGTGGGTTGCCCGCCGGATCAAACTTCCGCTGGACAGTGAACAATGGTCCGGGCGCGCCCCAAATCCTGAACGGCAATCCGCTGAATGTTAACTGGGGCGCAACCGGCCCTTATTGGCTGAGCGTGGCACAAGTCAGTCGCGACGGCCTGGGTTGTCTTTCTGACACGGTAGGATTGGTGATGTCCGCCATTACCCCACCTACCATTAACGGAACCTCCGTTGTGTGTGAAGATTCCAAGGGGATTTACAGCACACAAAATTTGCAAAATGTTGATATTCAATGGAGTATTACCCCTAATACAGCTGGCTCGGTGGCCAGTGGACAAGGAGAAAATCAAATAGAAATTTTCTGGAACCAACCGGGAACCCATACCGTGAATGTTGCAATTTGTAATCAAAATGCGGCATTCCCCGTCAACGTGCGGGCCAACCCGATCCCGGCGGTGCAACATCCACTCGGGCTTTGTCCGGGCGAAACCGCCACTGTCCAGACCGCTGCAAGCTATGCGAGTTACGTTTGGAAAAATAATGCCGGGAACACCGTAGGCACCGGCGCGACGGTCGTGCTTGGTGTCGGAACCTATTCCCTGGAAGTGATAGATGCGGATGGCTGCGCTGGAACTTCAAGATTCAGGATCGAAAGTTGGGATACGCCGGCAGTTTCGCTCACCACGGCTGACCCAACCGGATTTTGCAACAACTCCTATACCGTTTCACTGACCGCATTGACTAATACGGACGGAAACTACACTTACGAATGGTTCCGGGATGGTAATCCAATCGCTGGGGCTACTGGGGCGGTTTTGTTTTCCAACCAATACGGGCAGCATACCGTTCAAGCCACCAATTCCAATGGATGTACCGCAAATGCAGGCCCAATTCTGTTGTTTGAATACTGTGGTGGTGGCGGTGGCGGAAGCGGTCTTAGCGGCGGTGGTGCGCTTTGTCCGCCCAATGTAATTCAATGTACACCCGATTTGACCCCGCGTTGTGATTCATTTGGAATGGTTTTGAACGACTACATGGGCCTGTATGTCCCTGGGAGTGCCGTTTGGACCACCGGGGTGTCTGGAGGTCAAATTGTTGGGACTGCCACGGGCGACAATCCAAGTTTTGTGTACCCCAACGCGGGCAAATATGTGGTGGTTGTACTAGTCCAACTCTCTGACGGCAGCACTTGCGAAGCCATGGACTCCGTCAATGTGGAAGCCGTGGCGCGTTTTGACGAGTTGCCTGGTTGTTCTGGCAGCGGGAGTGATTTTGAAAACCGAAGCGAGGTGCTCCCCAACATCAGCATCACGGACTACAGTTGGGATTTTGGCGATCCGGGCAGTGGAGCGGCCAATAATTCAAGCGTGGAAGACCCCATTCATGTTTTTGCCAATGCCGGGTTGTACACCGCAACCCTGACCGTAACCGCATCCAGCGGGTGTACCTCCAGCGCTTCAAGATTGGTGGATGTACCAGACTCGACCCCGCCAGTTTTTGCAGACCCTGCCTCTACTTGCGCAGGGAATGCCTTGGAATTTGTGGCAAGTCCCAATCCAGATATTCTGGAACTAATCTGGGATTTTGGTGATCCTGCCAGCGGCGCTGCCAACGATGCCACGGGCGAAACCGTGTATCACAGTTTTAGCCCGGGTACCTATACCGTCATAGCCACCTCCGTCAATGTGTATGGATGCTCTGCCAGTTTGACCCGAAATATCACCGTGCAAGCGAGTACCCTGAGCGGGAATGTTAGTCCTGCCTCACCTGCCCCAGTTTGTGCCGGAAGTAGCCTCACACTCAGCGCGCCCGCAGGGGCGGTTTCGTACCTGTGGTCGGACAGCGGCAGCTCGACTAGCTCGACGCTGACCGTGGCTGTGGAAGGCAATTATCGAGTAACGCTCACAGATGCCAATGGCTGCACTTATGCTCCGCCGGCAGTGGCTGTGGACATTACACCCGCTCCTGACGCCTTGATTAAAGCCCTTATTTTCAACGACTTAGGTCAAATAATTGGCTCCGAGACCCAGACGATTACGCAGTGTCAAGGCGAAGACCTGGCCTTGCAAGGCCTCAGCAATGGCGCTGGCAATTACACTTGGTCGGGCAGCAATGGCAGCAATCAGGTATTGTATTTTACGGACGACCGAAACAGTCTGTTGCCCGTTGGCACACACTTGTACAGCGTAACCGTGACAAGTTCCAGCACTGGATGCACGGCGGTTTCGGACCCATTTTTGGTAACCATAAATCCCAATCCGAGCGGATTTTTCATCAGTAGCCCAACGATTTGTGCGGGCACCGCCAACGTGATTACTTACAACGGGCCTACGCCTGCTAACTGGCAATTTTTCTGGAGCAATGGCGTCAGCGGAACAACCCTGACGACCGAGCAGTCCGGCAGCTACTTCATACGTGCCATCAATGAATTTGGCTGTGAGGCCAAAAGTAACGTCCACACCATTTTGCCCGGGCCACCTGTTTCGAGCATTCCGGCAGGCTGCCACACCCGCTGCGCACCCGATACAATTTGCCTGCCTAATTTGCCCAATATTACCTCCTGGCAATGGTTTTTGGATGGCACCCCCATCCCGGGTGCGACTTCGTCCACGTTTATAGCGCAACAAAGTGGCACGTACTGGGCGGAATTGACCGATATTAATGGGTGTGAGGCTGAAAGCGACCCACTCTCGCTAACCTTGTTTACCGGCTACGGAAATGTACTTGGGCAAGTCTGGTCGGATGTGAACAACAACGGCGTGATAGATGCCGCCGATACCCTGGTCTCAGGGATAACCGTCGTGGTATATCAGAGCGGAGCTCTGTTTGGCTCGGCCATCTCCGGCGCATCGGGGGATTTTGCCTTAACCAATGTGCTTTCAACGGATTATTCTTTTTCGGTGGATCCATTTTCCTTGCCGCCCAATTGGTCCATCGTACTTGGTCAGGACCAAACAACCCTCTCTGGCTGCGACGTTTCGGAAAATGTTGAATTTCTCTTGCGTTTTGGTTGCCAAGCCTTCGGCACCCTGGAATTGACGGCTTGTCCGGGCGGTTTTGCAACTCATAACGGGACGAATATTTCGGTCGGTGGAACCCAAATTTTCCAATTTACATCTTTGCAGGGCTGTGATTCCACCTTGGTGGTGAGTGTGAGCGCTCTGCCAACTTCGACCAGTACTTTGTCGCTAAGTGCCTGCCCGGGTGGTTCGGCGAATTACAATGGCACGAATATTCCCGTTGGAACGAGTCAGGATTTTACGCTTACCAATGCGGTGGGCTGCGATTCGGTTGTGACCGTGACCGTTTCAGCTTTGTCGCCCTCGACGGGATCCTTGTCACTGAGTGCCTGTCCGGGTGGTTCTGCGAATTACAATGGCACGGATATTCCCGTTGGAACAAGTCAGGATTTCACGCTCACCAATGCGGTGGGCTGCGATTCGGTTGTGACCGTGACCGTTTCAGCTTTGTCGCCCTCGACGGGATCCTTGTCACTGAGTGCCTGCCCGGGTGGTTCGGCGAATTACAACGGCACGGATATTCCGGTTGGAACGAGTCAGGATT
>CAZKBH010000073.1:15916-18033 GCA_964550795.1 uncultured Saprospiraceae bacterium | reverse complement strand
CTCAAAAGCCTTTTTGGTTACTTTTTGGGCTCAAAAAGTGACAAAACATGGCTAATGAACAAATTTTGCCCAGCACCACTTTCGAAATGTTACCAAGTAAGCTTTTACGCCAGATATGCAGCAACAGTCGCTCAAAACCTTTTTGGATTCCGCAGCCAAGCGGTACAACACCACCGCTTTCATCCCCGCCGACCCAATATCCATTCCGCATCGTTTTTCGGCCCTGCAAGACCGCGAAATCATGGCTTTTTGGGCCGCAACCCTCGCCTGGGGACAGCGTAAAACCATCATTCAAAGCGCAAATCGTTTGGCCGAACTCATGGATCAGGCTCCGTATGATTTTATGCGCAACCACCAGGAGCAAGACCGCGCGCGCTTTGAGTCGTTCAAACACCGCACGTTTCAGGCAACGGACACGCTCTGGTTTTTGGAGTTTTTTCAAAATTTTTACCGGAACAACCATTCGCTCGAAACAGCCTTTGCCCGGCATCTAAGCCCCAACGACCAGACCGTGGAAAATGCCCTGCGTGGTTTTCACGACGATTTTTTCAACGATCCCTACGCACCCGAACGCACCCGCAAGCACGTGGCGACCCCCGCCCGGGGCAGCACCTGCAAACGGCTCAACATGTTTCTGCGCTGGATGGTGCGAAAAGACGACACGGGGGTGAAGGTCGCGCATTGGCACGATATTCGGCCTGCACCACTACTCATCCCGCTTGATGTCCACGTAGAACGGGTGGCAAGGCGGCTCGGACTGCTGCAACGGGAACAAACAGATTGGCGAACGGTGCTGGAACTCACCGAAAATCTCCGCGCCTTCGATCCCGAAGATCCGGTGAAGTATGATTTTGCCCTGTTCGGAATAGGCGTTTTGGAAGCCAAGTCCGGGATTTTGCAAGGTTTTTCAAACGAGTTGTAACCTATTTCAAAAAGCTGCTGTCAGAGTTTGTGTTGGAAACGAAAGCCAATAGACTTGTTGCGGTGGAGGGCTTTGGCGATGGGAAAGCCCTTTTGCCGACTGGTTTCGTTAAATTTTTCGCCGAATATGCCCGATTTCGACTGCAAAATTTGCCTGACCAGTCGAAAAAATGGCAATTCCCCTCACTCAAAGCCCTCCACCGCAACAAGTCTAATTTTCATTCACAAAAAAATTACTACAATTATGAATCCAGGAGTTGTTGTTTTCGCTGTGCCCATTGCGGCATTTTTAATGGTGGTCGCCATTCGCTATCTTCAGAGCAAGGAAAATATGGCCATGATTGAACGTGGTCTGAATCCTGCTGAACACAAACGCACGAACCAGGCGAACCCCTCTCAAACCCTGAAAAACGGTCTGCTGTTTGTAGGCGCGGGCTTCGGGTTGTTACTTGCCATTATCATCACCAATATGTTCCAATTGCAAGGCGATAGCAGCACGGGGATCTTTTTTGCCCTGATTGCAATTTTTGGTGGAGCGGGCCTTTTGGGCGCATACCTCTACGAGCGAAAAAATCCACCGTCTTCTCAGGAATAATCATGCATAGGTGCGTACCGCTGAAATAGGTGCTTTTTAACTACCCAGAAAACCCTCTGGAAATCTTTCAATCCCTCGATACGTGCCCAAAGCGGCGTATCGAGGGATTTTTGTTCTAAAAGCATGTCTAAAAACCGCTCCCTGCTTTATCTTCGCCCGCCTTTTGAAAGAATCTCCGTCCTTCGTCAAGGCTACGGCAGATAAAACCGCTCTCCTTCCTTGAAGCTGCCGGCGGGTAAAAATCACCAATCCACCACTCCCCAATCCACCACTCCCCAATTACCACTCCACCATCCACCCTATGTCTTACATTATTGGCTCGATCATTCAACAAAGCGCTAAACTCGGCGCATTCGTAGATCAAACGCGCCAGTCGCCTGCGGAACTACAAGAGCAGCAATTGCGCGACTTGTTGTGGGATGCCAGACATACCGCTATTGGCCAGGAGTATAATTTCAAGGAGATTTTCAGGGCCGATGAGGTCCAGGCTGCATTCAAAAGTGCAGTCCCGGCCATGGAATACCAGACTTTATACGACCGGTGGTGGTCGCGGGCGCACCTGGACGATGAGCCGGATGTCTGCTGGCCGGGCATCATTCCT
>CAZKBH010000073.1:2808-15906 GCA_964550795.1 uncultured Saprospiraceae bacterium | reverse complement strand
CGGCACCAGCCAATCTTCGACCAAGTACCTGCCACTCACGGAGGATATGCTGCGGGCAATGAAACGCGGATCCCGCCGGCTTTTTTACGATTTGAACAAACATTACGGCTTGTCGCCGGAGCATTACACCAAACAAATGCTCATGGTGGGTTCCTGCACGCAGCAAAAACGGGTGGGTTACCACTGGGAAGGCGATTTGTCTGGAATCATGGGCATGAACCGCCCGCGCATCATGGAGCGTTCTTACCGGCCGGGCCGTCATATCACGGATTTGCCGGATTGGGGCGAGCGCATCGAGCGCATTGCCGAAGAAGCACCGCAGTGGGATATTGGTTTTTCTGTCAGCAACCCAATGTGGTTACAACTGATTTTGGAAAAAATCATCGAAAAACACAAGTTGGCCCATATCAATGAAATTTGGCCCTCTTTTAATGTGTACATCCACGGCGGGGTGCCCATTGAACCTTATAAATCAACCCTCGCGCCCTTGTTTGGCAAACCCGTCCTGTACATGGACAGTTATGGCGCCTCGGAAGGATTTTTGGCCTATCAGGAACGCCCCGATCACCGTCCGATGAAATTGCTCAACGACTGTGGGGTTTACTTCGAGTTTGTGCCTTTCGACGAGATCAATTTTGACGAAAACGGCGATCTGCGGAGCAATCAACCTCAAAGTCTGGAACTTTCGCAGGTAGAAACAGGCAAACATTACGCACTGCTACTCAGCACCGTTGCAGGGGCCTGGCGCTATCTCTTGGGCGATACTGTGCAGTTTGCCGATACCGAAAAGGCGGAACTCCGCATCACTGGGCGCACCAAACAATTCCTCTCTGCCTGCGGCGAACATATTTCCATTGACAACCTCTGCGATGCCGTGCGGGCCGTAGATGAGCGGTTGCATGCAGGCATCGGCGAATTTGCAGTCACAGGTTTGCGCGAAGGCACTTTTTGGGTACACCAATGGTATATTTCTGCTGAAAACCAATCCCTCACCAGCGACGCAATCGTTCGGGCATTGGATGAAGAACTTTGTCGGCTGAATGATGATTACGCTGTTGAACGCCGGTACGCGCTCCGCGAAGTGCGGGCACAAATGTTGCCCAACCAGGTCTTCCTCGATTGGCTCAGTCAACGCGGCAAACTCAATGGACAAGCTAAAATTCCCCGGGTCTTAAAAGGCGCACAATTGGCTGATTTTGAAGCCTTTATAGGAAAGAAATAATACATGAAGAAACTATATTTTCACGACTTTCTCGCCAAATTCCCCCCGGTTTCCATGCCGATTACCCTTGGCGAAGACACCCATCATACCTTCAGCACCGAAAACGAGCCGCTGTCGGATGCGATGATTTCGCAATTCATTCACCCGCTTGAGGAATTGACTCCAGACGAGGAAGTGACCGAATACGTACCGTGTTTTTCGATAGACAACACGGAGCAATTCATCGCACTGGTTTGGTGGAAAGCTGAGTTGCTCAACTATGAGTACGTGCTGGCTACTTTCAACGAAAAAGGGGAACTGATTGGCCGCCGGGTCATTGCGGGCACCCACATCAAAGACGGGGTAGTGACCCGCTCCGTGGCCGTTATCAACGATGAATGGGAAATCACCATCGGCGAGGGCAGCTCCCCCGATGGGAACCACCTCTTTGATCCAACGACCTCGCGGACGCGAAACCTGGAAATCCTGATCAATGGCGAAATTGTAGAGGACTAATCTGCGTATTGCTGCTTGTAATACTGCTGGTATTCCCCTGAAGCTACGCGCAGGAGCCATTCTTCGTTTTCCAGATACCATTTTGCGGTCTCCAAAAATCCTTCTTCCGAACGGATGGTCGGTTTCCAGCCCAGTTCGTTCATCAGTTTGGACGCGTCAATGGCGTAGCGCCGATCGTGGCCGGGCCGGTCTTTTACAAACGTAATCAGCCGACGGGAAGCGCCCGGTTCGCGGCCCAGAATCTGGTCCATGATATCGCAGAGGGTTTCTACGAGGTCAATGTTTTTCCATTCGTTGTTGCCGCCAATGTTGTACGTTTCGCCGAGGCGCCCGTTGTGGAAAATGGTATCAATGGCTTCGGCATGGTCTTTTACCCAAAGCCAGTCGCGGGTATATTGTCCGTCGCCGTAAATGGGCAGCGGCTTTTCCTCTTTTATGTTCTTGATTACCAGGGGAATAAGTTTTTCCGGGAAATGGTTTGGGCCGTAATTGTTGCTGCAATTTGACAACAGCACGGGCAAGCCATAGGTATGGAAATAGGCCCGCACAAAGTGATCGCTGGCAGCCTTGGAAGCCGAGTAGGGCGAGCGCGGGTCGTAGCGGGTTTCTTCGGTAAAAAGCCCTTCCTCGCCCAGCGATCCGTACACTTCATCGGTGCTGACATGGTAAAAACGCTTGTCGTGCAGGAATTCGCCCCAAAGATTTCGGGCGCTGTTGAGCAGGTTTACAGTTCCCAGCACATTGGTTTCTACAAATGCAATTGGATTCGAAATCGAACGATCCACGTGGCTTTCCGCCGCAAGGTGAATCACGCCATCCGGTTGGTATTTTTCAAATACTTGCTTCAGGGCGGCCGCATCGTTAATGTCGGCTTTTTCAAAAAAGTAATGGGGTAAATGCTCCACATCGCGCAGGTTTTCGAGGTTGCCCGCGTAGGTCAAAGCGTCGAGGTTGACAATTTTATAAGCCGGGTATTTGTGCACAAAATGCCGGACGAGGTGCGAGCCGATAAAGCCTGCGCCGCCGGTGATGAGGATGGTTTTATTTAAATTGGACATTGCTATCGATGGATTTTAGACGATTATTGGACAACTTTCCCGTCTTTCATTACAAAAACGACCTTCATCATGGCTCGAATATCTTCTAGCGGGTTGCCTTCCACCGCCACAATATCGGCCAATTTACCGGTTTCGAGGGTGCCGATTCGGTCATTCATGCGGAGCAGGGTAGCTGCATCCAGCGTGGCTGCGCGGAGGATGTCGGCATTGCTCATCCCAGCCTCGGCCATGAGCCCAAATTCGAGGTTGTTTTTTCCGTGGGGATACACGCCAGAATCTGTGCCAAACGCAATTTTAACCCCTTTTTTGTAGGCTTTTCCGGCCGTTGCCATGAGTTGTGGACAAATTTCAATGCCTTTTTTGCGCACAATTTCCGGGAAAAATCCCTTGGCGTATTGGGCACTGTCGCTCACTGCTTTGCCAGCCGTGAGGGTCGGGACGAGGTAAGTGCCGTGTTTGATCATGGCCTCCATCGTGGCATCGCTCATGAACGTGCCGTGCTCGATGCTTACAACACCGGCTTCTACCGCCCGGCGCATTCCCTCATCGCCGTGGGCGTGCGCAGCCACATCCATGCCAAGATCACGGGCGGTTTTTACGATGGTGGCAAGTTCGTCTTCCGCGTAGTGCGGCAAAGTTCCGTCGCGGGCCAGCGAGAGCACCCCGCCCGTGGCGCACACTTTGATGCAATCCGCCCCGAGTTTGAGCTGTTCGCGTACGGCAGCGCGGCATTCGTCGGGACCATCGGCCATGCCCATTTCGGGGCCTGGTGGATCGAAAAGATCCCATTTCGCCCCGGTGGTTACGTCTGAATGGCCGCCCGTGATGCTGAGCGAACGGCCCGCAGTCAGGATGCGCGGCCCTTCCACCCAACCCGCGTTGATGGCGTTGCGCAGGGCAATGTTCACGCCCGTTCCACCCAGATCGCGCACGGTGGTGAACCCAATGGCGAGCGTCCGACGGGCATACACGGCGGCGCGAAAGGCAATATCCGCCGGGTTCAGGGTGTACCGTTCATTGTACAAATTGCGACTTTGTTCCCATTCCAGGTGCACGTGGCAGTCAATCAGGCCCGGCAATACCGTCTTGTTTTTTAAATCAATCCCTTGTGCACCCGCGGGAACGCGGGAAAAACCAGGGATAATTCGAGTGATTATATTCCCTTCCACCACAATGGTTGCGTTCAAAATAGCCTCCCCGTTCATGGGAAGGATACGCCCGCAGTGCAGGTACGTTTGAGCTGGTAGGGTTTTTGCCAGGAATAAACAGCAGAGCAGGATAACAGGTATACGCATGGTTTCAACGATTGAAACCGCAAAACTATCGTAAAAGATGCGCCGGTAAGTATGGTTATGTAGATGTTTTCCAAATTCGCACCCCCTTCTGCCCTTTACAAAGGCGTGACATTGACCCAAAAACCGCTTGATACTTTTGCATCGTTTGAAAAAAGCCCCTTCAAGTGCTTGTCAAAACCTTCGCAAGGAGGCGTAAATGGGCAATTTCTGGACAAGCACTCAAATCATTGTTTCCCTTCCATGCTCGACGGCTACCACATTCTTACCCTGACCCATCGCGATGCGCCCCTCGAAACGCTCGCTCATGCAATTGCCCCCGGCGATAACACGCCTTTGGCCTTGCAACATCTGAAAGCTGAAATGGGCTGGGAAGAAATGTTTTACCTCGCCACCTGCAACCGGGTTACTTACGTTTTTTACACACAAAGTCCTGTTAATCAAAATATTGCCGAGCAAATGCTCGAAGCCTTGCGCCCTGATTTGTCCGATCAAATCGTAGCAGAAACGGCGACAAAAATACGTCACCTGCAAGGCACCGAGGCCGTGGTCCACCTGCTCGAAGTGGCTGCCTCCATGGACAGTCTGGTGGTTGGGGAGCGCGAAATTATACGCCAAATCCGGCAAGCCTACGATCAAAGCCGCGCCTGGCAACTCACGGGAGATCACCTCCGCCTGCTGCTGGGTTTCACCATCGAGACCGCCAAAGAAATTTACACCCACACGGGTATTGGTCGTCGGGCACTTTCGGTGGTGGCCCTCGCATTTGGTGAAATGCAAAAAGTTGGGCTGCGCCCCGATGCGCGTATTTTGATGATTGGCGCGGGCGAAACCAATGCCTTGTTTGCCAAGTTTCTCGCCAAAGCCCGGTACCAAAACGTGACCGTATTCAACCGAACTTTTGAAAAAGCCCAGGCACTCGCCCAGGCAAATAACTGGCGGGCGTTCCCGCTGGACGAACTGGCCTATTATTCCGAAGGTTTTGACGCGTTGGTGGTTTGCACCGGAGCAACCCAGGCACTGATTACGCCCAAGCTTTACGAAGCACTTTTGGCGCAGGAATCGGGGAAAAAAGTGGTGGTGGACCTATCCATTCCACACAACGTTGCCCGCGAGACCGTGCAGAATTTCCCTTTGCAATACATTGAAATTGAAAGCCTTAAAGAAACAGCCAACGAAAATTTAGCCTACCGCGAACAAGAACGCGACCGGGCGGCGGGGCTGATCCGCGAACGCATCCTGCAATTTCGCGACCGCTGGCACGAACGCCAGGTGGAACGTTCCATGGCCCACATTCCCGACGAAGTTAAAGCCGTGAAAGAACGCGCCATTCAGGAGGTTTTTGGAAAAGAATTCTCCCAACTTGACCCGGCTGCGCAGGACCTCGTGCAGCGGATGATGGGCTACATGGAGAAAAAATGCGTCGCCATCCCGATCAAAGCAGCCAAGGCCATTGCCCTGCGCGGGAAAAGAGGCCGAACCGCAATTATCCAATGAGCAATATTGCCATTATCGGCGGCGGGGCGGCGGGTTTTTTCGCGGCCATCACCTGTGCGGAAACCAATCCGAACTGCCGCGTGACTATTTTTGAGCGCGGTAAAAATGTGCTCGAAAAAGTGCGTGTGAGTGGCGGCGGACGTTGTAATGTCACCCACGACTGCCTGGATCCCCGCGAATTGATCAAAAACTACCCGAGGGGAAGCCGCGAATTGTTGGGGCCGTTTATGCAATTTGGCCCGGAACAAACCGTGCAGTGGTTTGAACAACGCGGCGTGCAGCTCAAGACCGAGTCCGACGGGCGGATGTTCCCGATATCCAATGATTCTCAAACGATTGTGGACTGTTTGACGCGAGCGGCGCAGCAGGCTGGGGTGCGGGTTTTGACCAGCACCCGGGTGGAAAAAATAGTCCGCGAGTCCGAGCAACCCAACAGTCGCTGGCGCATTGGTTCAGAGGTTTTTGACCGGATTATGCTCGCCACCGGCAGCAGCGCAAGCGCCTGGGAATGGCTCCGCGAACTCGGCCACAACATTGTGCCGCCCGTGCCCTCCTTGTTTACCTTCAACACCAAAGATACCCGTCTGCGCGAGTTGGCCGGGGTGTCGGTTCCCATGGCGATCTTGCGGATTCCGGGGACCAAACTCGAAGCCAGCGGCCCAATGCTGGTGACGCACTGGGGACTAAGCGGTCCGGCGGTGCTGCGGATTTCGGCCTGGGGTGCCCGGGATTTGAACCAGGTTTCCTATAAATTTCCATTGGAAATCAACTTTTTACCAGAACAAAACCTCGAGGGGATTTTGGGCGCGTTTCAAAAAATGAAACTTGAAAACGCGAAAAAACTCGTGAAATCCAACCCACTTTTTGGGCTTCCTGCCCGGCTCTGGCAGCGATTCACGGAAGCTACCGGAATTGGCCCTGAACGCCGTTGGGGAGATTTGCCTAAATCCGATTTGCAAGCGCTGGCCATGCAAATTTCGGAAGCGCAATTTCAAATAACGGGCAAAAGCACCTTCAAAGAAGAATTTGTGACGGCGGGCGGCGTGGCGCTCAAAGAAGTGAATTTTAAAACGTTTGAAAGCAGAATCTGTCCCGGGCTTTTTCTGGCCGGCGAAGTTCTAGACATAGATGCCATCACAGGAGGCTTCAACTTCCAAGCGGCCTGGACGGGCGGCTGGCTGGCGGGTAGGGAGATGGGGAGGATTGTATCATGATCAAACAAATCAAAGGTAACTACTGGGTGGAATTATTCCACTCCATAGCTTTTTGGATGTTATTCCTAGCACAAACATCTGGGCAAAATCTTATCGCGAATGAATCTTTCGAGACCATCTCTACAGATGCCATGAATGATTGTTCCATTCGGCTCGGTTATTCAGAGCGACTAGCATCTTGGCAAGGCCTAAATACAGTGGATTTTATTCACCAAGAATATCCATTTTCACAGCGCTCCGGTCATCAAAAAATTTCTCCAAACCAGGGAAAGGGAATGGCTGGTCTATATTTGGCCGACGCTGGAGATGGTTCGCTGCCTGAATTTTTATATCAAAAGTTAGCGGTTAATATAAAATCGGGGGTAAAGTACCGAATCAATTTTTTCCTACACTTCAGGCATATTGATGGCTACTTCCCCTCCAAAATAAGTCTTGCGCTCTTTGATAAGGATCCCTGTGGCGTGCCTTGGTCCGAGATGATGCTCCAAAAGTCAATTGATATTAATCTGCCTGATTCCGTTTTGACCGAAGACCGCTGGATTCACCTTTCTAAGGAATTTACAGCCCACAAAGACGGGTTTTATGTAGGCTTCGGTTCTTTTGAGAAAAAAGCACGGTTGGTGAAAAAGAAATCGAAAGCAGCTTATTCCGGTGTGTACGTTTTTATAGATGATATTTCTTTGGTTCCCATCGAGCGTACCGTTCTACCAGATAATGTTGCGCCTCTTTCTTCGGTAGTGGATACCATTTCTGAACCGCCAGTAAATACTCCAATACTGGAACCAACACCACCCAGTTTGATAGCGCAACAAATGGACTTAATGTCTGCAATGCCCACCATTTCGTTTGAGCATAACTCGTTCGAACTAAATCAATTTTATCAAAGTATCCTTTCAGATTTAGCGCCTAAGTTATTGCAAGAAAATTGCCAGATATTGATCAGTGGGCATACTGATAATAGTGGCGATGATTTAAACAACCAAAGACTTTCTCGGATGCGCGCACAGGTTGTTGCAGATTTTTTAATTCAACAAGGGTTGACAAAAGCACAAATTGTAGTGCAAGGTTTTGGCAGCCAAAAACCAATTGCTTCTGGCGAGGATGTGTTTTCAAAAAGTATGAATCGGCGTGTGGACATTGTCAAATTATGTGATTGAACGATTCCCCCGCCGATACAAATAAACCCAACCCAACAAACTTGTAGCCCCGGCCAGGTAAAACACCCCGGCCAGTTGCTCCGCGAACCAGCCCGCGATCAGCGCCCCGCAGCCGATGGCAATTTCCAGCGAAATATACATGGTGGCCAAAGCCCGGCCTTTGCGGCCCGGGTCGCCGAGATCAACGGTCCAGGCGTTGATAGTGGGTGAAAACACCCCGTTTCCGAGTCCAAAAAGCACCGACGCAACATACAGCGCGGATTTTGAGTCGGCGCGCGCAAAAGCGAACATGGCGATGGCAATCAGGATGGCCGAGGCCTTGAGTACGGGCACCCGACCCAGTTGATCCGAAATTCTTCCGGCAAAAAAACGGGTAGACACACTCGCCAGGGTAAAAATGGCGAAAAAAGTGCCCCGGTTTTCCACACCCATTTGATCGCTCAAATCGGGAATCAGGGTGAGGATTACGCCATAACTGAGGTAGCAGCAGATCATCACAGCCGCAGCAGGCAGGGCCAATGGATCGAACACATCGTGTCTGCCAACTTTTAGCAAGGCCCAGCGAAAGGGCTGTTTTTGGGGCAAAGTCTCCGCCAAACCCGTCAAAATCATCACCGAAAGCAGGGCCAGGGCCGCCGAAGCGTAAAACATTACGTTCAGATCGTAGACCTTGGACAACCAGCTTCCGAGCAGCGGGGAGGCACTCGCCCCCAGACTAAAACAAATGCCAAGCGTCCCCATGGCTTCTCCCCGCCGACCATCGGGAACGATATCGGCCACATACGCCGCGGTGCCCGTGGGTTTGAATCCGGTGGAAAATCCGTGAAAAAAACGCAGGGCTAAAAACCCCGAAACAAAGGCCAATGCCGGGTACAACATGCTGCAAATCACACACGCAAAAGTACCCACATACATCACGGGCATCCGCCCCACAGTATCCGCCAACTTGCCGCTGAAGGGCCTCGAAATGCCCGCCGTAACGGTAAAAAGTGCGATAATCAGTCCCTTGTGTTCCGCGCCACCCAGCGAACTGAGGTAAGCGGGTAGCTCCGGGATCATCATATTGAAACTGCCCGCAAACAAGGCATGGGAGATGCAGAGCAGCAGAAATGGACGGGTGTAGAGCGCTTGTGCGGGTGTAAAATTCATGCAGGATGCCCGATTTGGGCGTGAAGGGGTCAGGCCAATTTATTCCGCAAAAAGCCTTCCAAAACCGCCAGTCCGCGCTCAAAATCCTGATTGTTGTTCACCACCAGATCGGCTTCTTCCTTGTAGGGCAGAATAAAGCGCTCGTAAGAAGGCAGCACGTGGTGCTGGTATTTGTACAACACATCGTCGAGCGGGTAGCCGCGTTCCACCTGGTCGCGCATGATGCGGCGGATTACTTTGAGGTTTTCTTTGGCATTGATGAACACCTTGAGGTCGAGGTGGGCCGCAATTTTTTTGTAGTGAAACACAAAAAGCCCTTCGACAATAATCACCGGTGCGGGCTTAAAAACCAGCATTTTAGGCGTTGCATCGGGGTTGTTGAACACATATTCCTCGATGGTAACGGTTTCGCCCATCATGAGCTTTTCGAGGTCCTGCCGGAATTTTTTTTTGTCAATGGATTTCGGAAGGTCGAAATTGTGCTCGCCATTGGGGTCGCGGTGCTGCTCGTCGCGGGGCAAATAATAGTCGTCTTGCGAAATAATGCAGACTTGTTCTTCCGAAAAAGATTCGCGCAGCCGGCGAATGAAACTGGTTTTTCCGCTGCCGCTGCCGCCGCAGATTCCAATGAGGTATGGTCGCATATTTTGTTAAATTCGATTGGATGTTGATTTGTTTACCCGCCGTAGCTTTAGCGAAGGAGGGGTGATCCTTTACGAGGTCGTCCTTTCATTTTTTTGAAATTGGCATCTCTTAAGGGACGCGAAAGTAGGGCATCGGGCAAAATTTCCTCGTTTCAAAAGTGCAGTCGTACATTTCGGCGAATTTGAAGGCTAATCGGCTTGTCAAATCCTTACACACATCAATCGAATCAATATACATGGATCGTTTCATTGGCCTCGTCGGCATTGTAGTAATTCTCGGACTTGCGTACCTGCTCTCTAACAACCGCAAAGCGATCAACTACCGCGTGGTGGGCATGGGGCTTTTTTTACAAGCGGCCCTGGCGGTTTTTATTCTGAAAACTTCGGCGGGTCAGGCCATTTTTGGCTGGTTGGGCAAGGCGGTCACCAAAGTCTTGAGTTTCAGCGATGAAGGAGCCAAATTTGTGTTCGGTATTTTAGCCGACAACATCAAGCTCGGTACATTCTTGGGGCCAGAAAACGGTTTCATTTTCTTTTTCAAAATCATTCCGACCATCATTTTTGTGGCTTGTCTGGTGAATATTTTTTACCACATTGGTCTGATGCAATGGATCGTCGAAAAACTCGCCAAGGGCCTGAATTACATCATGAAAGTGAGTGGCGCGGAGGCTTTGAGCAACATTTCGAGCGCGTTTGTGGGCCAGGTAGAGGCTCAAATCATGATTAAACCCTACCTCCGTGGCATGACCATGAGCGAACTTATGGCGTCTATGTCGGGTAGTTTTGCCTGCATTGCCGGGGGCGTGATGGCGACGTATATTTTGTTTGGCGTAAAAGCGGAGTACCTCATTGCGGCCAGTATCATGGCGGCCCCGGGTGCCCTCGCGATTGCCAAAATTATGTGGCCCGAAACCGAGGAATCCGAGACGCAGGGCGTGGTAAAACTCAAAGTGGGCAAGCAACATTCCAACATTGTGGATGCCATTTCCGCAGGCTGCACCGATGGGCTAAAAGTGGGTTTGAACGTGTTGGCCATGCTGATCGGCTTTTTGGCACTCATCGCCTTGATCAATTATATTTTGGGCGCGGCGGGCGGCCTTGCGGGTTACCCGACGTTTGGGTTGAACAGTATTTTGGGCGGCCTATTCTCGGGCTTTGCTTTTGTGATGGGGGTGCCCTGGCACGAGGCATCGCAGGCAGGCGCACTCATGGGGACCAAGCTCGTGGCCAACGAATTTGTGGCCTACCTCCAACTGAAACCAATCATCGAAAGTGAATCTTTATCGCCCAAAACAATTGCGATTATTAGCTTTGCATTGTGCGGATTTGCTAACTTTGGCTCCGTTGGTATCCAAATTGGCGGTATTTCAGCGTTAGAACCGAGTCGCCGGGCAGATTTGGCCAAACTCGGCTTCCGGGCGCTCATCGCGGGGACGCTGGCGAGTTATCTTTCGGCTACCTTGGCGGGATTGTTGTTTTAAAGCATAAGTGACTGAAAAAGAACTTATTGTAAACTAAAAACCATGATTATCGCGCGGTCTAAACTATCTGGAAGCTTTATTAGCTTTCGAAAAATTGGAGCATTGCTCCTGCAGCTTTGTTTGATTTGGCTTGTTCTGACGAGCCTGCACCGACCTTTGGCCCAAGCGCAAAACAATCCTACGGTTCCAACCTGCCAATCCACCCAGGATTCCCTTCTGTTCCTCGAAAAGCAAAAAAGTGCCTTGTCCGAAACAAGTCTAACTGCGAAGACCCTTGCCGTGGCACGCACCTTTTTAGGAACGCCCTACGTAGGCGGCTGTCTGGACCGCAACGCAACGGAATGCCTCACGGTCAATCTTTCTGAGCTGGATTGTTGGACCTTCATGGAAAACAGTCTGGCCATTGCCCTCGCCGACCCCGGTGATTATCAGTCCTATAAATTGCGCTTACAAGAACTTCGGTATTGGGGAGGCACGGTGGGTGGCTACGCTTCCAGGATTCATTATTTCACCGGCTGGCTTCTCCAAAACGAAAAACGAGGCCTTCTGGAAGATCTCACCAAAGCCCTGGACGGGGTTCCTTACCGAAATCAAGTCGGCTACATTTCCGCTCGTCCGGCCAAGTATCCTAAAATCAAAGATCAAGAAACGCTGAGAGCAATCCGGGCGGCGGAGCGGCGCATCAATGCCCACACCTGGTTTTACATCCCTCAAAATCAGTTGGCACAAAAAGAACACCTCATCCAGGAAGGAGACATCATCTCGCTCACGGCCTGGAAATCCGACCTCGACATCGCACACCAGGGTTTTGCCGTCAAAATCAACGGGCGGATTCACCTCATGCACGCTTCTTCTCTGGGAAAAAAAGTGCTGGTGTCCAAACAACCGCTGCCAACTTACGTCCGCTCACAGCCCGGCCAGACCGGTATTATGGTTGCGCGCTTGAAGTAAAAACATGTCGCTTTGCCAGTAAGTCCCCGCTTTTCCTGACAAATTTTTCCTGAAACGCACTTGTCGTTCTGCCATTCCGTCAGATTTCCCGGCGTGGCACAACGATTGATAGTCTCGTTTAAACAACTGAATCCCTCGCCTTCCTTTTCTTAGGCTACGGCGGGCAAACAATCCCCCCGCCTTCGCTAAAGCTTCGGCGGGTAAACAATCCCCATCCACTCACTTTAAAAATTACAATCAAAATATGGGAAAGATAATCGGCATTGACCTCGGTACAACCAACTCCTGTGTCTCCGTCATGGTGGGCAACGAACCCACTGTAATCGCCAACGACGAAGGCGCACGTACCACCCCTTCCGTAGTGGGCTTTTTGGACAACGGCGAGCGCAAAATCGGCGCTCCGGCTAAACGCCAGGCCATCACCAACCCCACACGCACTGTTGCATCCATCAAACGTTTCATGGGGATGCGCCACAGCGAATCCACCAGTGAAATTGGCCGCGTACCTTATAAAGTGGTCAAAGGCGAAAACGACACCGTTCGGGTGGACATTGATGGTCGCCTCTACACGCCGCAGGAAATCAGCGCGATGACCCTGCAAAAAATGAAAAAAATCGCCGAAGATTACCTCGGTGAAACCGTAACAGAAGCCGTTATCACGGTACCTGCTTACTTCAATGATTCTCAGCGTCAGGCGACCAAAGAAGCCGGCGCAATTGCAGGCCTTGACGTAAAACGGATCGTGAACGAACCAACCGCTGCGGCCTTGGCTTATGGCCTGGACAAGCGCGACAGGGACATGAAAATCGCGGTGTACGACCTTGGTGGTGGTACGTTCGATATCTCGGTACTTGAACTCGGCGGCGGTGTTTTTGAAGTAAAATCCACCAACGGCGATACCCACCTTGGGGGTGATGACTTCGACCAAACCAGCATCG
>CAZKBH010000073.1:0-2798 GCA_964550795.1 uncultured Saprospiraceae bacterium | reverse complement strand
AGAAGCTGCTGAAAAAGCTAAAATCGAGCTTTCAAGCGGTTCGGAGACGGAAATCAACCTGCCTTATATCACGGCAGTGGATGGCGTGCCAAAGCACTTGGTGGTCAAACTCAGCCGCGCCAAATTCGAGCAAATGACTGATTCGCTCGTGCAACGCACGCTGGAGCCTTGCCGCAAGGCCCTTCAGGACGCTGGCATGCGCCCCAACGAAGTAGATGAAGTGATCCTCGTGGGCGGTTCAACCCGTATCCCGCGTATTCAGGAGGAAGTAGAACGTTTCTTCGGCAAAAAACCGAACCGTTCTGTGAATCCTGACGAAGTGGTGGCCATCGGTGCAGCCGTTCAAGGGGGTGTTCTCAGTGGTGCCGTGAGCGATGTGCTTCTGCTCGACGTGACTCCGCTCTCGCTCGGTATCGAAACGATGGGCAATATCTACGACGTGGTGATCGAAGCCAACACGACCGTGCCAACCAAGAAGTCGAAAACCTACTCTACGGCCACAGACAATCAGCCGCAGGTGGAAATCCACATCTTGCAGGGCGCACGTCCGATGGCACGCGACCACCGTTCGGTCGGCCGTTTCATCCTCAACGACATTCCACCCGCACCGCGTGGAGTGCCCCAAATCGAAGTCATTTTCGATATGGATGCGAATGGTATCCTCAGCGTAACGGCGATGGATAAAGGCACAGGCAAACAACAGAATATCCGCATCGAAGCGAGCACAGGTTTGAGCAAGGACGAAATTGCACGGATGAAAGCAGAGGCTCAGGCCAATGCCGAAACCGACCGTCAGACCCGCGAACGCGCCGAAAAACTCAACGCTGCCGATTCACTGGTATTCCAGACGGAAAAACAGCTCAAAGACTTCGGCGATAAGGTGCCAGCCAATCACAGGGAGACCATCGAAAAAGCACTCGATGAACTCCGCGAAGCACACAAGGTGCAGGATATCCCACGCCTCGACACTGCCCAGGCTGCCCTCACGGAGGCTTGGAATGCTGCGAGCCAGGAAATCTACGCCGCTCAACAGGCTGCAGGCGGTAACCCCGCAGAAGCTGGTGCTGAAAACCCCTATGATTCCGCAACTGGCGGACCAAAGGGTGGCGCCGGGAATGAAGCCCAGGATGTTGAGTTTGAAGAAGTGAAGGGTTAATTGCTAAGGCAGCGTGATTTTCACTCTAATCATAAAAATCACAAAAATCATAGTTCAGACTACACGGCAGGACGGCTTTTAGCTGTTCTGCCGTTTTTTCATTTCTGGGCGGTACATTTGCGCCTCAATAAACAAGACTATGTTCGCACCGTTTCGCGCTCTGTTGTTCAAAAAAGCCCTTCGTGAATCGCTGGCCTCGCAAAAACGAACCCGGCAAGTGCATACCCTCGACAGTGCCCGCAGCGTAGGGGTGCTGTTCGACGCCACCTCCGAAAAAAGCCGGAAGGAGAGTCTTGAATTCATTCAGGCTTTGGAAAAAAAAGGCAAAAAAGTGTCTGCGTTGGGGTATTTTAATTTGAATAAAGCGCCTGAAAACCAAGCGTTTGAATCGTTTTTTGCAAAGGAAACCTCCTGGCTGGGCAAACCCAAAAGCGAAAAAGCTGCGGAATTTGTCCAACAAAAATTTGACCTCCTGCTTACCTTGAATCCAGACGGACTTCCCCCGCTCGAATGGCTTGCTGCCCAATCGCAGTCGGCATTCAAGGTTGGTTTTGCCACAGGTCATCCGAATGATTTTGATATGCAGTTGGAAACGCCCACGGGTAAAGGCATCCGTTATTTTACGGATCAGCTGGCGATGTACCTTGGGAAATTGTCTTGATGTTCGAAGCGTGTGTTAAGCCGGAACAGCGTTCCGGGGTACAATAAACCGGAACAGCGTTCCGGGATACATTAAATAAGCCCGGAGTAGTGCTCCGGGGAACAGATTATGAACCTACATCAAAAATTGCGGGGTACGGGTGTTGCGCTTGTCACCCCTTTCAAAAACGCTGCGGTTGATTGGGAAGACCTCGAGCGTATCATTGAGCATGTCATCGCCGGGGGCGTGGAGTTCCTGGTTAGTCTCGGTACTACGGGTGAATCCAGTGCCATTTCGGACGAAGAACACCGACAGATTCTTGATTTTACCATCAAAGTGAATCGTGGGCGCTTACCACTGGTAGCGGGGGTTTTTGGTGGCAACAACACTGCCGCAATGGTCGAAAAGATCAAAAGCTTCAATTTTGAAGGGATTGACGCTATTTTGTCGAGCAACCCGGCTTACAGCAGACCCGGTCAGGAAGGTATTTTCCAACACTATATGGCATTGGAGGATGCATCACCGCGTCCGATTATTATTTACAACGTGCCCAGCCGCACCGCCTCGAATATGACCGCGGAGACCACCCTGCGGCTCGCCAACGCCTCCCGCAAATTCATCGCCGTAAAAGAAGCCTCTGATGATTTGTATCAAATCACGAAGATCATCAAAGGTCGGCCCGAGCATTTTTTAGTGCTCAGCGGCGACGATTTCCTCACCCTGCCGCTGGTGGCTGCCGGCGGAGACGGGGTTATTTCAGTCATTGCGAACACCGTGCCGCGCCCATTTACGGATATGGTGCGTGCGGCGCTTCGGCAGGATTTGCCCACTGCCCAAAAGTTGAATTTCAAATTATTGGAACTCTACAAACTGCTGTTCATCGAAGGAAACCCCGTGGGCGTGAAAGCTGCCATGGAGCTGCAAGGACTGTGTAGCCGGGAGGTTCGTTTGCCTTTGGTGCCCATGACGGAGCAAGGCGTTCACTTGATTATGGCTGAGCTG
>CAZKBH010000072.1:0-18434 GCA_964550795.1 uncultured Saprospiraceae bacterium | reverse complement strand
AGGATGCTCGCCGCGGCCAGGTTGGAGCCTGCGTTGATGAGGGGGGAGCAGGGGAGGAGGGAGTAATCTCCGTTGGCGGGATCCCTGAAGAGGGGATCTTGGTTGAAGATGTTGTTTATGCAGGTCACTGATGGCGGCAGATAGGAACAGTCCGGAAAGTCAATGGCACTATTCTCCAGCGTAATGCTTGGGAATAACGAGAAATAATCCTGGGAAAGGTACTCGTTATTATAAAAAAGGGTATTCTGAAACCTGGCAGGCACTGTTTCTGCATCTGGGCGCTGGTAAAACCGATTACCGATGAAACTAAAATTCGTGAAAACGGTCGAGTCAGCAAACTGGTTTGAGTAAAAAATATTGAGGCTGTCATTGTTAATCACTTGTATATTTTGATATTTGATGGAGCCGTACGGTTGTCCCATGCGAAAAAGGGCTGATCCAGCAGGGATTTGGCTTTTATTGTTGCTAATAGTCAGGTTTGAGAACCTACAGTCCTCACATGTGCTACCAATGGAAATTGCTACCAAATGCAGGCTGCACGAATCCAAAAGACAGTTCGATACTTCGGTTATAGGAGCATTTGTGGAAAAGCCACTTTGATTATGCTTAAATATACAATCCTTCACCCGAACTTCACTGCTAGCGGAGAATCTAACTGGCCCGTTGTTAATGATTGAACATTTCATGGCATAATAGGATTGAAGACCTGAGAAGGAACTCCAGAGCAGGGTCGGGAGATTCTCCCTGAAAATACAACGTTCCATCCGTAGATGGTTGTCGGTTCTCGTCCAGATGAGGCGTGACCCAAGGCTTTTATGTTTTTCAAACCGGCAGTCCCAAAAATGCAGGGTGTCATTCGTGGCTGGGCCGCGGTAGAAGATCACTGCTGGGTCGCTTGCAAACACCTTGTTATCTGTGAAGGTACAGTTCCCAAAGTCGGGAATTCGCTCGATGTCCACAAAACCGTCGCAGTACACCGCTGAACCGTCAAACCCTCCGTTGCCCTGAAAGGAGCAGTTGAGGAACTGTGGAGCGATGGAGCCGTCCTGAGCCGCCCGAATGAACGCCCCCGCACCCTTGAGCCGGGCGTAGTTGCGCTCAAAGCGGCAGTTGCGTACGACCACGTATGCCACGCCGTCGCCAGCATTGACGTACAGGCCGCCGCCGCAGCCGTCGCGCTGAAAAGATTCAAATACAAATTCCGGCTCGGCAGTGCCGCTCCGAAACGTCAGGCCGTCGAGCAGGGTGCCTTCCTCGGCCTCCGAAAATGCCATGACGTTGTATGAGTTGTCCGTACTATCTCCCGGCACCCCAATGTCGCCGCTCAGCACGGTGGTGTGTGTGTCCCAGTCGCGCTGGGAGGGATCGTCCTCATTCCCCGCGAAACCGCCAAAGAGCCGAACCCCGCTGCGCGGCTCAAATGAAACAGCTCGATCAGTCCCGCTCGTGGGTAAGTAGGTACCCTTCGCAACCCAAACAGAGTCGCCAGCTTGGGCGGCAGCCAAGGCAACTTGTAAATCGGTGAAAGCATCGGCCCAGGATTGACCATTGTTCGCGCCTGTGGAAGAGGGGTTGACGTATATGCGGTTTTGGGCAAGAGCACCGATGGAAAAAAGGCACAAGGCAAAGGTTGCTGCACACGAATGCAGCATAACCTTGCAAAAATTGACCGCAGGCCATGTAGATATTGTCATAATTCTGCTTGGGTTTGAATGAAAATGTGGGACATGGCAAAAAAGGTGTTGGCACGGCTGGAAACCGCGCCAACACCCATTACATCCTTAAAAATCTTATTGTTTAATCAGGCGACCTTCTGTCTTTTCATTGCCTACTTTTACCTTCCAGACGTATAATCCGGCAGGCCAGCTAGCTGATTCAGGAAACTGAAAATTAGTGCTCGTTCCTGTCAGAGGGATTACGCGCCGCAAAAGTCTCTGCCCTGTAGCGCTGTACGCCCATACCGTCGCGGTGGCCGCTTCGGAAGTCGTGCTGATAGCAAGGTTGACTGCACCAGAAGTTGGATTGGGGGAGCAAGACACGTCCAGCACATGGCTTGAGGGCATGTCAATATCGCGCTGGATCGCTTCTGCGCCCAGACTCAGGTTATAAATAGTCCCTTGTTGGGCATAGGCGACACTGCGGAGCAGGCCGTCGTCCACAAGTATCGGATTCTGGTCGCCCCTCACGGCCCTTTTAGCCCGGAACGTGAGGAAGAACATTGCCTGACCGGGCCGGATGTAGTCATCTGGGTGGATACAAAACCACACAAACTTGATTTTGCCGTCCGCAGTATGGTTCAGGTTGAAACAATCTTCGGATACCTGTGGCACATCACTGGTTGTCATCCCAACATATTCCCAGACATCGGCATCAAAGCGCAGGCCCATCTGCAGGGCGGTCAAAGGTATTTCACCGTTGTAGCGAACCGGGATGCTTATATATTCACCCACCGCCATCCGCGGCATGGCCTCCGTGAGCAGAGGCAAGGTTCCCGCAGGGCGCAGTTCGATGTCTGTGTTATGGCTGTTATTCACGTCGCCAATTTTTACGGCGATAAAATTAATATCGGGATCCGAGGGGTAAGCATCAATGAACTGGGGAGGGAGGGTAAATTGATCGGACGGAAACATAGCCGAAGGAGTTGTTCCGGGAACACCATCTTCGAAGTAGCGCCAGGAATTGTTGGCAGGCAGCTTGGAATAAATACCCAGAATCAATTTTCGGAACTCGACAATATCTGTCTGGATGATCCCAATAGGCTCATCAATCTCACTATTACCGTTAGCATCCGCTGCCGCAAACTGATAGACGGAGGTGAATCGGTCATTTATATTTTGTACATGCCTGCCGATCAGGGTGAGATCATAGGAGGTTACACCGTTTAGCCAGGCTGCATTGTCGTCGTTGAGGACTTCAGGGAGAATACGGTATGTGGATACGTCGCAAGGACACCAGGACCAGGGATCGTTGTTAGGCTCTATCTCCTCAGTCAGGCAACCCATCATAGATACTTTCCGGGATATCGCTACGTTCACATCGTCAATGTGCTCGCCGTTGGCATTCTTGACCCAGCCAGCCAGCAGCGGCGAGCAGAGCGGGAAATCATCGTCCTCTACATACACGTTCGTGACACACTCCGAACCTCCGGGTGGGTCAGTAGATACATCCACCATAGCTTCTCGAACAATTGCACCATTTACGCAGTTGGAAGGAGCATCAAATAACACTGTAAAATAGGAACCCAAAAGAACCTCCTCTGGCGTAATAGGGAAAAAGCAAAAAGTTACCCGATTTCCGTCAATTTTGAAACAGTTGTCGAAACCTCCCTCCGGGTCGCAACTTGTGTTACTCGACGGACAGCCAAAGGTACTGGTACCTATGTCGTCAATCGTTACACCTGGAGCCAGGTCAAACTCTACCGCGATTCGAATTTGGTCAAAATCCAGTGCCGAGAAGTACGTGGCCCAATTGAGTTGTACCCTTACCTCCAATTCCTCGCAGGTAATGCCAGCTTCTTCTTTAGTGACTACCACGGTGAAATTGTTAGGGTCACAGGGTTGGTGCCCATCAAACTCAATTTCGACGCAGCCCGGAGAAGTAAAACATGCGTTCCGGCAACTAGTGCTACCTTCCCTGCGCATTTCCCCCTGGATTAGGCACACCTCCACAGTGGCATCCAAAGATTCATTCTCAGGTCCTTTGATCTCAATGTCGAACAGTTTGATAGTACCCAACGAAGGCACTGTTATACCCGAACTGGCATTAAATCGTACGAATACTCGCCAATTGTTCGTGCTCGGTATTTGGACAACAGAATAATCAGTAAATGGGATTACAGGATTTAGGAGCCGGGGTATGTCCATAATGTAATCGGTTTCAATCACCGCCGTGAAGGAAAGGTACTCCGCCTCAATGCTTCCTGACGTGCTATTGTTGTATGCCATGACTGGAAGCAGATCGGTGTCATAGTCATAGTCATCAAATTCAATACAGATGTTCGGCTCAGTAGGTATTAGACTTGGCACGGTAAACTCATCTGATTGTAGGGGGATTGCGTCGTAACAGTAAACGGAGTAATCTGGGCAGGTGTATTGCGCCTGTATCAACTCAAACAGTAAATCCTCGCCCTGCACTCCATCTACTGCTATCACAAACAAATCTGCGAGATATGGTGGGCCGCTTCCCGTACGGGTAAAGACCACTTCTGGACCGTCAATGGGATCACATACCCCCTCCAGCAATAAGGTCACCTGATTATCTAACTCAACGTCCACAAAGAAGTCCCCGAAACCAGATGGGGAGCATTGCTCGGTCACCGTCTCGTTAATTATGGAGAGGCCCCCGACAGGGTCCGTGACCATTTTGATCGTCATGGAGAGCTTTTCGTAGCTCATCAAGAAGCTCACTGGGTTCCCCGGGAAGCTATTGTTCGTCGCAAGACGAACCTGAAAGTATTGGCGGTTGCATTCGTCCTCACCGCAAATGGGTGTTGAGATGGGTTCTATCTCTATACGCAGAGGGGCAGGGTTTGTCGAGCTGCAAGACAAGATGGGGTATGCTGGAAGCTGTGCGATCACAGGAAATGCGGTCAATACCAGCAAAGCGGCGAAAAGCAATTGGCGCGAAAACAGGCTAGACGGAATGTCATTGCCCCCCCCCCGTTTATCAAAAAATAAAATTTTGTGAAACATGAAAACGATTGTTTAAAAAATGAAAGAAATGTTTTCATTGAAACTAATGTTACAATGTGTTGAAAATAAACTTGTTACAACGATTAAACACACGCTAACGCCCTTTCTACGCACTCGGGTTGCAACCTTATACCACCCTTTGGCTTCGGGGTATAGGCCAGACCCGCAGTGTAGAACGCGCTACACGGCATCTATCGCAAACAAGTCATACCGGATAAAACAGACCTAGAACTTTAACAGAAGTCTGCCAGAAAAAATCGGGATTAGATCAAAAAAACTATCAGAAATGTCGGTTCGGATGACGAAAACCACGGGGTGTGGGTGTCGTACTGCACGGTGTTTTGGTGGTAATTTATCCGTTAAATACGGCTAAATACGTCATTTAAGATACAAATAATACACTATTACTCGAATAGAGCAATGCCAAAGTGGGTCCAAGATAATGAGGCATGGCATATTTTTATCCTGCCGGGAAAAAAATTAATACGATATGTCGGAAAACAGCATAAGCCCCTGCAATTCACGTATTACAAAACAGATCAAAATCCGGGTTTAAAAATCCCCGTTATCCGCGTTTTCTCAATTGTAGCCTCGCACTCGAAAACACACAAAAAAAAGCCCCACCGGAGGGAATCGGTGGGGCGCGAATCAAATGGTTGTAAGGTTTTAAGGATGTTTCCAGTTGGCAATAGGGTATTCACTCATTCAACTTCTAAAGCGGGGGCTTTCTCCGGACTTCGTTCAAGGGATGATACAGGATGGTTGGTCGAATGATTCGATTTGGACGATTAGCCGATTGATTCGATTGACAATCAATGACTAAAAGACCCAATCATTCAAAATATAGACGTTTTCGAGACTAAATGTCCCTAAAGCGAACACCGTGAACAGCAGACCAGATTTTTTTCGGAAAGGTAGAATCCCCTTAATCAGGTTATTTCAATTTCAGGAAAGGCCGCTCGATTAATGCCCAACTGATTCGCGCCAAAAGGTAAGTACCCACAAAAGCCAGCACGATGTAACTTGTCTGGGCCAACACCGGATGCCAGTTGCTGGTCAGAAGCCAGTCGCCAAAACCTTTTTTCCAGGCGTATTCAAACATGTGGTGAAACACATACAGCCCAAAACTGTATTTCCCAAAGTGCTGCAAAGCCCTGTTTTCGCAAATTCTACGGGTAATGCCCCGAGGGTTGGGGTTGAGCGCCAGCAACAACAAGGCCGCAAACAGGATCGGCGACAAGGTGTACAGCCGATGCTCGGTTCCGTTCAGGAAAATGTGTAGAATTTCCCAGCCCGTCCAGCAAAAAAGGATGCGTGCAATCCAGAATTTGAAAGGCAGCGCCTGCAGCCAACCCAAGCGCAAAGCCACCGCGACAAAAGCCCCAATCGCCAAACCATCCATCCTGCAAAAAGGCAGGGTGTAGGCCGCTACGGACAGTTCTGTGCCCACCACATGGTCGGTCATGTTTCGAAGGCCAGTGCCCATGGCGAGCAATAGGAGGCAGAGGATTGCCAAGCCGCGTTTGGGCATAAAATAGACTACAAATGGCCAAAAAATATAAAACTGTTCTTCTACCGCCAGCGACCATAAGTGGTTGAGATTGAACACTTCACTATGCCAGAGCCAGTCGTTTTTTAGCCCCATCGCAATGTTGGGCGTGAACGTAAAAAACCAGGCAAATGAATCGTAGCCCTGCAAGCGGTCGGGGGCTTTTTCGATCAAAACAATGGTGAGCCAGGTCACCAATACTGCAAAATAGTACAGCGGGAAGATCCGCAAGAGTCGGCGCTTGTAAAACCGGGTAAAGTAGCCCGGTTTTTCCCGGGAATCGAGCAGAATGCCCGTGATGAGAAAACCTGACAGCACAAAAAACAAATCCACGCCCATCCATCCATTCTGAAAAATATAATAGGTACGGAGGTTGGAGAAGTACTCCCGCATCAAAAAATGGCTCAACAACACCGTCAAAATAGCAATACCCCGTATCCCGTCCAGCGCCGGGATATGGCCGCGAAAATGGATGTCGTTGAGGGTGGACGGTGGGTGGTTGATGGTGGGTTACGGTTTACGGGTTACGGTGGACGGTGGACGGTTTACGGTGGACGGTTTACGGTGGACGGTTTACGGTGGACGGTTGACGGGTTACGGTGGACGGGTTACGAAAACAAGTTAGATTTTGGTGACTAGCGTTAGATGATTTGACCGCACTTCATGTCCTAGAAATATCGCCGCTTTTTGGTCAAAATCTTCTGCAGATTCGGTCGTGAAATATTCCACGCTGCTGCCTTTGCTGCACACCGCTTCTATTTCCGGGTGGCGGTGAAGGTAATCAGAAAGACTATTTGCTACAATTTTCCCCTGTGAAAGTAATTGCACACCAGCGGGCAGGAATTGGCGGATTTTCGGCTCCAGCAGTGGATAATGCGTACAGCCCAGCACCACTGTGTCTATTTCAGCCGATTGCGCCAACAACTCGCGCAGGTATTTTTGGACGAAATAATCTGCGCCCTCGCCTTCGTGTTCATTGTTTTCCACCAAGGGCACCCACATCGGACAGGCTTGTTGGAACACCTTTATTTCAGGAAAAAACTTCTGAATTTCAATGACATACGATTGGGAAACCACCGTGCCCCGGGTGGCCAAAACGCCGACTTGTTTGGTTTTGGAAAAATTGCCCACGATTTCTGTGGTTGGCCGAATCACGCCCAGTACCCGCCGGTCAGGGGCTATTTTGGGCAAATCTTGTTGCTGAATGGTGCGCAAAGCCTTGGCAGAGGCCGTATTGCAGGCCAAAATAACGAACTGGCAGCCCATGTCGAACAGATGCTGCACACACTCCAGGGTATAATGATAGATGGTGTCGAAATCTCGCGGGCCGTATGGGGCGCGGGCGTTGTCTCCGAGGTAGATATAGTCGTACTGCGGGAGTTTTGCGCGGATTTCGCGGAAAACGGTCAGTCCGCCGTAGCCGGAGTCGAAGATGCCGATAGGGGCGGGTATTTTACTCATCCCATCCGTTTCTTATTCAATTCCGTAAAAAACCGATTCAATTCATCCACCGAATAATACAACACCTCCCTCGGTTTGGAGCCTTCCGCCGGGCCGACGATACCCAACCCTTCGAGTTGGTCCATGATACGACCCGCGCGGTTGTATCCGAGTTTCATGCGGCGTTGGATCAGGCTGGTGCTCCCATGCTGGGTCTCCACCACTAAGCGGCCTGCATCCTCGAGCATATCGTCCATGTCGGCAAAACTGAATTGTTTGCCACTTTTACCGTTGCCGCCCTGTTCGCCCTCCGGATGGAACTCGGGCAAAAAGAAGGGTTCCGGGAAGCCCTGTTGTTTGGCGATAAAATCAATAACCCGTTCTACCTCCGGCGTATCAACAAAAGCAGATTGCAATCGAATGATATCGCCACCCACCGAGAGCAGCATATCACCGCGACCGGTGAGTTGTTCTGCGCCACCCGCATCGAGGATGGTGCGCGAATCCACTTTGGATGCCACTTTAAATGCAATCCGCGCCGGAAAGTTGGCTTTGATTACCCCCGTGATGATATTGACCGAGGGGCGTTGCGTCGCTATAATAAGGTGTATGCCTACGGCTCGGGCCAATTGTGCCAATCGGCCAATCGGCAGTTCGATTTCTTTACCTGCCGTCATGATCAAATCCGCAAACTCATCAATAATCAGTACGATATAAGGCAGGAATCGGTGGCCTTTAAGTGGATTGAGTCGCCGGGCAACAAATTTGTCGTTGTATTCCGTGATGTTGCGCGTTTCTGCTTTTTTCAGCAGATCATAACGCGTTTCCATCTCGATGATGAGCGAATTGAGCGTATGCACCACCTTGGTGGTATCCGTCACAATCGGCTCGGTCTGGTCGGGCAGGAATCCCAGGAAGTGGTTTTCCAGGTGGGCATAGGGGAACAATTCCACCTTTTTGGGGTCAATCAGGATCAATTTGACCTGCGAGGGGTGCTTTTTGTACAGCAGCGACATGAGTACCACGTTGATACCCACCGATTTACCCTGTCCCGTCGCGCCAGCGATGAGCAAGTGAGGCATTCTGGTCAAATCTGCCACAAACACCTCATTCTGAATGGTTTTGCCCAATGCAATCGGCAGTTCCATCTTGGCCCGTTTAAAACGTTCGTCGGTGATCACCTCGCGGATGCCCACGGTTTGGCGTTTTTTGTTCGGCACCTCAATACCAATGGTGCCTTTGCCGGGTATGGGCGCGATGATTCGGATACCGAGTGCGGAGAGGTTCAGCGCAATGTCGTCTTCGAGGTTTTTGATTTTAGATATCCGAATGCCTTTGGCCGGAATGATTTCGTACAGGGTAACCGTTGGCCCAATGGTCGCTTTGATTTTTTCGATCTCGATTTTGAAGTACATCAAGGTCTGCAAAATCTGATTTTTGTTCGCCTCCAGTTCCTCCCGGTCCACCTCAAGCACCGTGTTTTCGTGTTCCACCAGCAATTGGGAGTGCGGGTATTCGTAATGCGAAAGCTCCAGCGTAGGGTCGTACGGCTCGCTCAGGTTCGGGTTGTCTTCCTGAATGACTGCGGTAGGGGGTTTGTACGCTTCCGCTTCGTCGGGTGTGATGGGTGTTGGGGGCGGGGTGTTGACGATGATTTCCAGATCGCCGTCGTTGCCGGGGACTAAAACCGCTCGTTTTTCAGCTTTGGCCAGCGCATCGGCAGATAAAGGCGGGTCGGCAAAAAGTGCCGAGCGTTGGCTCAGGTCAAGTGCCAATTGTCCGACCGACTCAAAGTCGTCATGCGCAGTAGTTTTAGTTGCCTGGGGGACGGGTATCCCACTCGTTTCGGCACCAGGCACAGGTTCAAGCGGTTTTTCTTCAAAAATGGAAGTCCGCTGTTGGCGGGCATTGGCGGCGGGTTTGCGTTTGCCAAAATTGCCGGCCAACAAATCGTTCCAGGCTTGTTTGGTTTCGTCCAAGAGTTTTTGCCAAGTAAAATCCGTCAAATCGGGATTGTTCGACCACACAAACGTGGCCACAAGTGCGAACAGCATCAGGGCAAGTGTTCCAATCACCCCGATAAGATTTTGGATATACTCGCTGATGGCCTGTCCAAAAACGCCACCCCAGGGAAATTCCAGTCTTTGCAGAAAAAAAGAGCACAGCACCGATGCGATGGTCATCAGGATAATGGTGCGTTGAAACGTGCTGTTCAAAAATCCAAACGGCGTCCGGCGGATGAAGGCCAGACCATACTTATATAATAGGTACACGAATCCGTAGGATGCGATTCCGAAGCCCCAGTAGATAATGGAATCAGAAAGGAATGCACCGAGGCGACCGAGCCAGTTGTCAACGGGTAAATCATCAAAAAAAACATCCCACGAAAAACGGAACACCACGTCGTGGTCATTTTTCCAGGTAAAGAAGTAGGAGGTAAAGGCAATGAAGAGGTAGAAGGAAAGGAACAACAGGAACACCCCGAAGAGTTTGGAAACTCGTTCGCTGTCGAAATTCATGCTCAGTTGTCCGCGCTTTTTGGCTGCCATGCAAGTGGTGATTGGTTGGTTGGGGATCGGTTATTGTTCAGGCCCATTTGCCAATGTTGGGCAAAAGTAGTTTGTGTGCGGGGAAAAAGGGCAGTGAATTTTCGATTTCTACCGCTTTCGCACCATCATCAATCCATCCCGGAGGGGGAGCAGCAGGTTTTCCACGCGTTCGTCTTGATGGACAAAATCGTTGAAGGCGCGTAAGGCGCGGGCAGTTTCGTCGCGTTCGTTGCCGGAAGCTACTTTGCCGTCCCACAAAACATTGTCGGCCAATAAAAAACCACCCGGGCGCATTTTGGCCAGCGCCATTTCATAATGCTGGGGGTAATCCAGTTTGCCTGCGTCGAGGAAAACGAGGTCAAACACTTCCTCCAGGATTGGTAGTACCTTTGCCGCATCGCCCAAGTGCAGCACTACTTTGGATTCGAAGCCAGCTTTTTGAACGTATTTTTGAATCAGCCACCCGAGTTCGTCGTTGGCTTCTATGGTGTGGAGCACGCCATCTTCAGCCAAACCTTCAGCCATACATATAGCGGTGTAGCCCGTGAAGGTGCCGATTTCTAGTACACGCCTTGGGCGCAGCATCAGACTGAGGAATCGGAGCAGCTGTCCTTGATATTCTCCGCTCAACATTTGAGGGGCGAGGGTGCGGAGGTGGGTTTCGCGGTCCAGATCGTGGAGTAGGGTACTCAGGGGCGAAGAATGTGCGAGGCAGTATTGAAGTGTAGCGTCCATTTGCGGCACAATATATGGTTTTAAGCCTGTTTTTGAAGACTCGAGCAAATGTCCAGCTATTTTTTACTTAAATTTTTTAAAATTATTTTTTTGTTCAAAGACGGCGATATACCTTTGCATTCGCTTTTCGAGAGGGGTCCTTTTTTTGCTCGAAAAAACGTTGTTTGAAAGCGAAATAGCCTTGGAGGCTACGAATTTTTGCCACTGTAGCTCAGTTGGTAGAGCAGCTGATTTGTAATCAGCTGGTCGGGGGTTCGAGTCCCTCCAGTGGCTCTGTTAGATTGTTTTGATTTCTCCTGTTCGATATTTTTCTGATCTCCTGTTTTAGTTATGGGGTCAGAAAAATAGAAAACAAACCAATGCACCTTGGGGGTGCCCCGGAGTCGGAGAGCCGGGCCAGACTGTAAATCTGGTGCTTTACCGCTGAGTAGGTTCGAATCCCACCACCCCCACTTCACCCGCCGAAGCTTTAGCGAAGGCGGGTTTGTTAGCCAGTCCATAGCCCTTTAGGGCGAAGGCGGGAAGTTTGTTAAGAAATTGAAAAACCGCCTTCGCTAAAGCTTCGGCGGTTAAAGCGGTGGTAACTCAGTTGGTAGAGTGTCAGCCTTCCAAGCTGAATGTCGCGAGTTCGAACCTCGTCCGCCGCTCTCCTAGCAAGAAGTGATGAAGCGATAGAGTGATGAAGCGTTCAACACTTCATGACTTCATCACTCTATCGCTTTTTATATAAGGCTGTTGTAGCTCAGGGGTAGAGCACTTCCTTGGTAAGGAAGAGGTCGTGAGTTCAATTCTCATCAACAGCTCAAAGGAAAGTGATAAACTGATAATTTCTCAATGTGGTAAAGACAGGTTTAAAATGTTATCACATCATCACATTATCGAATTGTCACAAATTTAAACCATTTTTTCACTTTAACTTTTAAGATTTAAAAGTCTTTTACAATGGCAAAAGAGACATTCCAGCGCACCAAGCCGCACGTAAACATTGGCACGATCGGTCACGTTGACCACGGCAAAACTACGCTGACGGCTGCCATTACCTATGTGCTTTCGAAAAAGGGTCTGGCAAAGAAAACAGACTATGATTCTATTGATGCTGCTCCTGAAGAAAAAGAGCGCGGTATCACCATCAACACCGCACACGTAGAGTATGAGACGGCTGGCCGTCACTACGCTCACGTGGATTGCCCAGGTCACGCCGACTACATCAAAAACATGATCACAGGTGCCGCTCAAATGGACGGTGCTATTCTTGTTTGCGCTGCTACGGACGGCCCAATGCCTCAAACTCGTGAGCACATCCTGCTCGCTCGTCAGGTAGGTGTTCCAAACATCGTGGTGTTCATGAACAAAGTTGACCTCGTGGACGACCCAGAGATGCTTGAACTTGTTGACATGGAACTTCGTGAGTTGCTTAGCTCTTACGGCTTCGATGGCGACAACGCTAAAATCATCCAAGGCTCTGCAATCAACGCCCTCGGTGGCAACGATCAAGCTGCTGAAGACAAGATCATGGAACTCATGGACGCTTGTGACTCTGAAATTCCAGAGCCAGTACGCGAAACTGACAAACCATTCTTGATGCCAGTGGAAGACGTATTCACGATCACTGGTCGTGGTACAGTTGCAACTGGTCGTATCGAGCGTGGTGTGATCAATGTAGGCGAACAAGTTGACATTCTGGGTATGCAGGCTGAAGGCGAAATGCTGAAGTCCACCATCACAGGGGTTGAAATGTTCCGCAAATTGCTCGACCGCGGTGAAGCGGGCGACAACGCAGGTCTCCTTCTCCGTGGTATTGACAAAGAAGCCATCCGTCGCGGTATGGTAATTTGCAAACCAGGTTCTGTGAAACCACACAAGCACTTCAAGTGTTCTGTGTACGTACTGTCGAAAGATGAAGGTGGCCGTCACACGCCGTTCTTCAACGGTTACCGCCCACAGTTCTACTTCCGTACCACGGACGTAACTGGCGATTGCAAACTCCCAGCGAATGTGGAGATGGTAATGCCTGGCGATAACATCGAACTTGAAGTGAAACTCCTCAGCACCATCGCTATGGAAAAAGGTCTCCGTTTCGCTATCCGCGAAGGTGGCCGTACCGTAGGCGCGGGTCAAGTAACGGAGATTCTTGACTAAGTAATTTGAGTTATGAGTTTTGAGTTATGAGTTATTTTGGTTGGTTCACCATCTAAAATAACTCATAACTCATAACTCACAACTTCAAAAAGGGGCATAGCTCAACTGGTAGAGTGACGGTCTCCAAAACCGTAGGCTGCGGGTTCGATCCCTGCTGCCCCTGCACCGTAAAAATAGTTGTTCGTCGTTTCGTCGTTCGTTCCCCGTTTTGGGGCAACGGACTTTTTTAACGGATGGAGCAATACAAAAGGTTTACAATGGAAAAATTGACGCTTTACCTGAAAGAAAGCTACCAAGAGCTGACAAAGGAAGTGCATTGGCCTACCGCTGCACAGTTGCAAGAGAGTACAATGGTCGTGTTGGTTACCTCTGGTATGCTCGCACTCATCATATTTCTCATGGACAATGTTTGTGGTGTCCTCATCAAAAAAGGCATTTACGGTCTGTAATACTGGACTCCAGTGTTTCTAGAATCCGTGACACCTTTTTTTTATTTCTAACACCAAAAGTATGAGCAACGAAAAAGATCTGACTGCTGCGGCTGCTACAGAAAGTACAGCACAGGAGCAAGAAGCAGTTGACCCTGCCGTACTTGCTGCTGACAATATTGAGCTCCCAAAAGAGAATCTCAGTGTTGTTACAGCCGCTTTGGGTGGAAAGAAGCCAGCCGATTTAGTGGTGGCAGCGGAGGACCGGAAATGGTACTCGCTGCGCGTCATCAGCGGCAAAGAGAAAAAAATTCAGGAGCGCATCATGCACGAAGCGGAGCGTTCAGGCTGGTTGGGATTCCTGTTCAATGTGATCGTTCCAACGGAGAAAGTGTACAAGGTTCGCAACGGAAAAAAAGTAATGCAGGAGCGCAATCTGCTTCCTGGTTACATTTTGGTCGAAGCATACGGACCGAAACTGAAGGGAGATGTGGCAAAAATGATTGCCGACATGCCCAACGTGATTCATTTTTTGGGCAAAGAAGACCCATTGCCCATGACCCACGCAGAGGCCAATCGCCTCTTGGGGAAAGTTGATGAAAGCACGGAAACAGGCGAAACACTTAGCGAGCCATTCTTGGTCAACGAAACGGTCAAAATCATTGACGGGCCATTTGCGGAGTTTGTCGGTGATGTTCAGGAGGTCAATGAAGAGAAGAAGAAATTGAAGGTCATCGTCAAGATTTTTGGACGCGGGACCGAAGTAGAGTTGAACTTTTTACAAGTCGAAAAAATCAGCTAACGTCGCTTGCTTGATGCCTGTTCTCCCGGGCTCGCTTCCACGAAAAAGCACGACAGCGGTTTTATTATAAACGATTCAAAATCAAAGTTTTCACACGCTGAAAATTTGACATCATGGCAAAAGAAGTAGACGTATATATCAAACTCCAGGTGAAAGGTGGCCAAGCCAACCCTGCTCCGCCAATCGGCCCGGCACTCGGTTCGAAAGGTGTGAACATCATGGAGTTCTGCAAGCGCTTCAACGCGCAAACATCCGAGCAAATGGGTAAAGTGCTCCCGGTGATTATCTCGGTGTATAAAGACAAAACTTTTGACTTTATCATCAAGACTCCACCAGCAGCTATCCAACTGTTTGAGGCATCTAAACTTGCACCCGGCAAAGGTTCTCCAGAACCTAACCGTAAAAAAGTAGGTTCTGTTACTTGGGAACAAGTACGTACCATCGCCGAAAGCAAAATGCCGGATCTCAACTGTTTCACGGTAGATTCAGCCATGAAAATGATTGCAGGCACTGCCCGCAGCATGGGATTGACCATCACTGGTGATGCACCCTGGGAAACAAATTAAATTAATGTGACCAATTTGAAAATGTGGTCAATGTGGACAATATGTTGAATGTGGTCAATTTGAAAATGTGGCCAATGTGCAAAACACATTGATCTAATTAACCACATTGACCACATTCAACATATTGACCACATTCAACATATTGTCCACATTGACCACATTAAACACAAGGGAGTCCCGCCCATCGGGACGTTATACCTTAACATTCATTATCAATGGCAAAGAAGTTAACAAAAAAACGCAAAGCCGTTGAAGGGAAGGTTGATCCAGACAAGTTGTACGCGCTTACAGAAGCGATGGCACTTGTTAAAGAAGTCAACACGACCAAATTCAACGCATCGGTTGACGTGCACGTTCGCCTCGGGGTGGACCCACGTAAAGCCGACCAAGCCCTGCGCGGCACCGTTTCGCTGCCCCATGGCACTGGTAAAACAAAGCGCGTGCTCGTATTCTGCACTCCTGATAAGGTGGAAGAAGCGAAAGCTGCAGGCGCAGACCACGTAGGTCTGGAAGACTACCTCCAAAAAGTTTCTGAAGGTTGGATGGATGTAGATGTTATCATCGCTACCCCCAACGTAATGGCTCAACTCGGTAAGGTGGCTCGTGTGCTTGGCCCACGTGGTTTGATGCCTAACCCTAAAACGGGTACGGTAACAAACGACATCACCAACGCTGTTTCCGAAGTCAAAAAAGGTAAAATCGCTTTCCGTGTGGACAAGTTCGGTATCATTCACGCGTCCATTGGTCGTGTGTCCTTTACCCCCGAACAATTGACCGAGAATGCCCACGAATTGGTGGCAACACTGGTAAGAATGAAACCCTCTTCCTCTAAAGGGATTTACATGAGAACGGTTTCTGTTGCCAGCACCATGAGCCCAGGCATTGCGGTGGATCCAAAGTCCATTAAGGTCTAAATCGTTGATGAGGGTTTATAGCGGTTGATAGGGTTGATAAACCCTCATAAACCTTCATAAACTTTCATAAACCTTCACACCATCAACACTCAACATTTCAACATAAATAGGAAATGACTAGAGACGAAAAAACGGCAGCGATTGCGGAACTCAAGGAAGAACTGGGAAGTAGCCCATTCTTTTACCTCACAGATTCTTCGACGCTCACCGTTGCTAAAATCAATAAATTCCGTCGGATGTGCTTCGACCAGGGCATCACGGTCAAAGTGGCCAAGAACACCCTGATCCAAAAAGCACTTGAAAGCGAACCGGAATCAAAAGGATACGCGGCGTTGTACGGCAGCTTGAGCGGCCCTACCACGATCCTGATTTCTTCGAACCCAAAGGCACCTGCCAAACTGCTCGAAGACTTCCGCAAAACTGAAGAGCGCCCGCTCTTGAAAGCAGCTTACATTGACTCTTCTGTGTACATCGGCGACGATCAACTCGCAACCCTGGTGAAACTGAAGAGCAAAGAAGAAATGGTCGGAGAGATCATCGGCTTGCTCCAATCACCGGGTCGCCGCCTTGCCAGCCAACTTACGGCTTCCGGCTCCAAAATTGCCGGTATCGTGAAAACGCTCGAGGAAAGAGAGGGATAATGTGATAAATGAGATCAATATTGACAATGTGGTCAATGTGTAAGAATGAGATCAATGTGAAAAATGTGGACAATGTGAATTTGATTGGTTATTAAATCAATTAACCACATCAACCATATTCAGTAAATTGATCACATTGAATTAATTGACCACATTGACCACATTGACCACATTGACCACATTGACCACATTGACCACATTCAAAAATTGGCTTCCAAGTTCGCACCATAGTCCCCATTTTACCAATAGAAAACCTTCATTCAACATTTCAAACAAGTTTTAAAATTCTACATCATGGCAGATTTGAAAGCACTGGCTGAAACGCTCGTGGGCCTTACGATTAAAGAAGCCAACGAGTTGGCTGGTATCCTGAAAGACGATTACGGTATTGAGCCAGCTGCTTCTGCAGTGGCCATTGCTGCTCCAGCAGCAGGTGGCGGCGGCGAAGCTGCAGCTGCTGAAAAAACAGAATTCGACGTAATTCTGAAGGATGCAGGCGCGAACAAACTCAACATCGTGAAAGAAGTGAAAAACCTCCTCGGCCTTGGCTTGAAAGAAGCAAAAGACCTCGTGGACGGCGCTCCTAGCCCGCTGAAAAGCGGTGTGAACAAAGCAGAAGCTGAATCCATCAAGTCTACGCTTGAAGGTGCAGGTGCTGTGGTCGAAATCAAGTAAGACTGGGTTTCGGGCTTACAGTGCCTTCGGTTTTACTCCGGTACTGTTTCTCTGAATTCTTGACTTGCTTATTTCGACATCATGCTCGCTTTTCACTTAAAGTACAGATAATACAACATACAGGCTTGGCACGCTCGCATCGCGAGAAGTGCCAGGCCTATTGTTGTCTGCATCAGAGGATTGTGTGAAGGTTTTTCACGATGAACTTCTGGGATATGATTAAAAAAGACCTAGCAAATTTGGTATTATTCCTAATGGTTTGCTTTGCTTTTTCGTGGCAATCTAACGCCCAATCAAATCCGAGCGATTCGTTAAGGAATATTTATTTCAGTAGTGAATCCACGCCGGAGCAAAGAAAAAAAGCTCGGGATGAGATGTTTGAGATTCAGCGAAAATTGGCTGAAGATGTTTATCGAGTGCGCCCACAGCAGGTTTTTCTGCGCGAGTCCCAAGGCATAATGAGTGACCAAATGGAGGTGCAAGATTCCTTATTTGGACAACTCATGAAATTAGTTTCGGCGGACACGCTTGCCGATACACAAGAAAAAATGGAGGCTATTAGGCTTTTAGCCGAAGGGATGCATGGTGAGAGATATAAACTGGATTCCATCGAGAATCAACTGATCGAAGTGGTTGCAGAGGAAGGATTTAATTTAAACCAAAAGGGAACGGCTGTGCAGTTATTGGCTAAATCACGAACGCCAAAGGCATATTCGTTCTTGTTGAATAATATTTGGTGGCTGAGCACAACAGACGATTATAACAATACAACTTACTGGTTCGTAAATCAAGAACCGATAGGTAATTGGGCTCTTTTTCCCGAAATTATTCAACTTATGTCAACAAAAAAACTGGAGTTCGACGAAGGTATGGTAACGGTCACTTTGCTTCTGGACAAAATTGTGCAAGACCCTCCGTTGTTGATTTCACTTCTCGACTTGTATGCTCAAAAGGAACAGAATGATGTTTTTTTTGAAAACAAGAAGAACATAGTCCAATTGCTACAAGATATGCACTAAAAACAGTGCCAGATCCTGAAGGCAGTAATAAAATGGTCGAATAACAGTCAAATCTGAGTCTAATTTTTCATTGCAATACTAAGTACCCCGAAACCGAAAGCCAGAGAAAATAGCTAAGCCCCTTCATCCAATAAACTGCTTATCCAGCATTTTTTGCAAAAAAATATGACCAACCAAGGCATCTCAAACGGTTCACTCGCAAAAACTGGCGTTCAGGAACGCCACAATTTCGGGAAAATCCGTCTCGCAGGTCACTACCCTGACCTACTCGAAATCCAGTTGAAGT
>CAZKBH010000071.1:6544-18849 GCA_964550795.1 uncultured Saprospiraceae bacterium | reverse complement strand
AAACCTATACAATCTTGGCAAAATCGCTGCCTAAATCTTTACGAACCATTGTAAATAGAAATAATTAGAAATGATAATTAGCGATAATAATTAGTCCTAGTAATTAGCGGTACATTTCCTTACATTAATACGTTCGCTGGTCAACAATCTTCCAAGATTTTGACCAGCGTTCGTATTTCATAGGTGCTTATTGCAATTCCTTTATTTTTTCAAACAGCCGCAGCTCGTCGCCGGCCCGAAAACCCTTGTGTTGATAGGCGAGTTTGCCATTTTTATCAAAGATAAATACCTGAGGCAAGCCATTCAGGCCGCCGGGCATAACCGTTCGGAATAAACGATCCCGATCCCAATATACCTCGAAAGGGAATTGCTTTTCCTGTACAATGCGGGCAATGCTGCGGAAATTCTTGGGAAAATCGGTAGAAATAGCGTACAAATTAAAATCCGCTTGTTTTTTCCAGTCTGCGTAATGCGCGGTGTAAGTGCTCAATTCATGGTGGCAGGGAATGCAGGTGGTCAGCCAAAACGCAATGACCGTCGGTTTTTTATCCTTTTCTTTTTTGGGAATGGCCATCACTTTTTGGGAATTGGACAGCCTGGAACTATCCATGCTCAGCAATGGAATATTGAAAGGAAAAAGGGTATCAGAAGAGTAATTGCCCTGCGCGGAAGGCTTGTTTTGGGCAAAAAGGAGCCCGGAGAAGCAGATAAGAAGGGAAGTAAGGGTGATTTTCATGCTTTGTTTTTGGGGCAAAGGTAGGATTATCAGAATAGACATTGTGCAGGATGCAAACTTTATGGCCGTGGCGGGTGGCCCAAGAGCGTTTTAGACACTTTAGCCCGCGAGTGAATAGAAATTTTATTTTGGCTCATGTTCTGCAACTGCTGGAATTCACCGGGTGACTTCGAGTCACCCGGTGAATTCCAGCAGTTGCAGAACATGAGCCTTTATTTTTTTGCTATTCTGTAAAGCCTTCCCTGGTCAGTGACGGCATATAAAGCGCCATCTTTCCCTTGCGTAATATCGCGAAACCGCTGAAGTTCCTCGGAAAGCAAACGTTCTTCCCCAACAACTTTGTTGTTTTCGATTACCAGGCGCACAATGTGCATCCCGCTCAAACAGCTGATGAAAAGGTTGTTTTCCCATTCGGGCATTGTATTCCCGCTGTAAAAAGTCATTCCACTCGGCGATACAACAGGGTCCCAATAGTAAACGGGTTGCTCTAAACCCTCTTTTTGCTGTATGACATCTCCGATTTTATCCCCCCTATATTCTATGCCATAAGTGATGATCGGCCATCCATAGTTCTTCCCCGGACGGATCAGATTTACTTCATCGCCCCCTCTTGGCCCAAATTCGTTTTCCCATAGGTCACCCGTTACGGGATGAAATGCCAGGCCCTGGACATTGCGGTGCCCATAAGAATGTATCTCTGGTTTCGCGCCTGCCTGCCCTTCAAATGGATTGCCAGACACCGCTTTCCCATCTGTCGTTATGTGAATGATTTTTCCTAAACTAGAATTGAGTTGTTGCGCTTGCGGGCGTGTTTCTAGGTCCGAACGCTCGCCTGTGCTCACGAAAAGATTGCCGTTTTTATCAAAAACAATACGACCTCCATAATGCAGTTCCCCATCATAAGCAGGCGTTGCACGATAGATTACGGTTGAACCTTCGATTTTGGTTTCATCACCGGAAAGTTTCCCTTTCGCAACAGCGGTAAGGGTTCCTCCAGCAACATTTTCGGAGAAAACCCAATAAATCATACGATTTTGTTCAAAATCCGGGTCAATGGTAAGGCCAAGTAGCCCACCTTGTCCACCTGAGTTGACTTCCGGCAAACCCTTAATTGGGGCGCTTATTTCGCCAGTAAGTTTTACAATTTTTAAATGGCCATTCTCTTTCTCCGTGATCAGCAATCTTCCGTCTGGAAGGCTTTGGACACCCCAGGGAGCATCCAAATCTTCTGTTATAACTTTGTATTCATAGGGGGTAGTAGTCGTTACACCCATGATCCTCGTCTGACCTGCGAAAGCTGGCTTATAGTCTGCATTCGGTGCTTTGGTTTCGACGGAAAGCGGGGACATGGCACTGTTTGCCTTGCCTGAGGAACCTTGTTTGCAGGAAGTAAATAGGGTAACACATAGTGCTGCGGATAAGAAAAATGCTGCTTTTTTCATGTGAATATTGAATTTGATACATTGATATTCTAAGGTTAACCGAATATATGCTCTAAAGTTGTCCAGATGGGAGCATTTCAGCAGGCACCAGAGTGTGTCTGAATTTTAACGAAAGTTGAAATGCACGCCAGCATAATAATTCAAGGGGGCAGCTGCATTGAAGTAGCGCCCTCCGAAGGCATTGATGTCATTCCCCAGACTGTATTTTTCATTTAAAATATTATCCAAGCCTGCATACAGCTCTATTCGGACTTTTTTCACCCGAATTTTTGACCAACTCAGTTTTGCTTGCAGCAGTTTGTATTGGTCGGCATATACCGTGTTGCCGTCATTCAATGGCAGCCTCGAAGTAGAGTTTGATTCGACAAACAAACTGAGCTCTTGTGGGAGCTGTACCCTTATTCCCAATACCATTACGGTTTGTGGAACGCCTGTGAGGCTATTGCCTGAATAATCCGTTGTTGCATCCCGATAATCACGGAATAAAAAGTGACTGTATGTATAACTTCCTGAAATCTGCATGGCGCGTATCACGCCGGTCTTCCGGGGCCTTGCCAGCCAGGCCATCAGGGATGATTCAATGCCGGATTGTTTCGTTCCCCCGGCATTCACAAAAAACTCTGTGTCATTTTCATCTACCCTGCGCACGATGGCATTGGTCAAATCATACCGAAATACGGATGCATCTGCCTGAATTCTGCCGTTCCAGAGGGATAGTCGGCTGCCGACTTCCCTGTTCCAACCTGATTCAGGTTGAAGAGCTGTATTGATTACATTGCCGGAGGGCCTGATCTCGGCGAGTGTTGGAGGAGAATAACCACGACTCAAGGTGGCACGAAGTGTAAAACCTGGCAAAATCAAATAACTCATCGCGAATCGGGGCATCCACTGATCCTCAAATTTTCGGTTACCTTCGGAGGTCCAGCCTGCGTAGGCATATTTATAGGCATTCAGGCTAACAGCCAACTCGGTCGTCAGGCGTTTATGGAAGGTAGCCGCCAACCTTGTAAAATAAAATATCTGATTTATATCCAATTCATCCTGAACAAGTTGCGATGCCGGAGTGCCGCTGTTGTTTTGAAAATTAGAAATATCCTGCCATCCTTTCTGTCCTTCCAGTCCTAAACTCCATTTCCAGTTCAGGTTTGAATTGTCAAGGTCGGTAAGTTCGAGATAGGTTCTTACACCCAGATTCTTTTCATTTCGCACTTCATAGTTCGTAATAAATGGGTTTTCAAAATCGGTATGGGTGCCAAAAACAGATGCAACATAACGAAGACGATCCAGGAGATAAAGCTCATTGGTAATGCCTACAAAAAACGTTTGATTTTCAATGCCTGCCTGTTGTTCCACCGCTCCCGGATTAGGGCCTGCGGCTGGTCTCGCTTGTTGCGGATCCGCCTCAAACTGTGCTTGCGTCAATCCGCCAGGCGTCTGGTATTGCAAACCGGAATAAAAAGACAATAATTTCACGCTGTTATTATTTCCATACTTCAGGCATTCAGCGGCCTGTACATAATGCCGTTGCAATGCTGAATGCTGACGATAGCCATCCGATTGCTGAAAGCCCTGATTAAACGTAAACCAGGACTTTCCCGAGGCATACTTCAACGATGTATTTTGGTGCAATGATCCGTAAGATCCTCCAGTCAGGTCAACCGAGATTTGACTACTGTCTCTTTTTTGGCCGTTCAAGTCCAGGAGTACCACGCCGCCTGAGTTTGCGCCAAACAAACTGCCGTCAGGGCCTTTGAGCACCTCTACCCGTTCGATCGCTTTGGGGTCTATAAGATTCAGATAGGTATTCCCGCTTGCATCCGTCAAAGGAAATTCATCCATATAAATCTTCACGTTGCGCACCCCAAAAGGCGAGCGCAACAAACTTCCGCGCAGGGACAAACGGTAGCTTCCGGGAGACCGCTCTTCCATGCGCACGCCGGGCACCTGGTTTAAGGGAGAAAGTAACGACTGACTGGAATAATGGCTCAGTTGCGCGGCATTAACGATTCCAATGGATGCAGGAGTTAGTAACAAGGGTTGTTGCGATAAATAGCCCTGCACCACAACTTCCTGGAATTGCTGCAAAGAATCAATGGCTTTATCGGTCTGCCCAAAAACAAGATTGGAGAAGGAAAGAAAAATACAAATACCCGCGTAAGTGATGAAGCCGGGAGCAGATTTTTTTGTCATCATTTTGTTATTTGCAGGATATGGGGGGGGGTGATACGAGCGTTGCTAGAGTAGCGCATGCAAATAATCAGCTGTCGCTATTAACTGGTTTTTTCTCAAGGCATCCAAGACCTGATATTCATCTAAATCGGGGTTTCTTCGATACATCACTAACTTCCTGAATGCTTCAACGGCAGTGTGTCAAGGACGCAGGTGAATTTAACGCTGTGAATCATACAAACCCGATGCTTCGTCTTCTTTCATAATTTCTATCAAGAGTGCTTCTCTTTCTTCCCTTATCTTCTTTTTATACCCCATCACATCCTCAAATTTGACTCTACGGTGCTTTCCCACTTTTGTGAACGAAATTTCACCTGTTTCAAGGAGTTTGACCAGATGTGGTCTTGAGCAACCGAGCAATTCGGCGGCGGCCTGGGTGGTCATTTCAGTGGCAATCGGTATAATGGAGATGGGTTTGCCCTCGCTCGTCGCTCTTAAAATCTTGGCTAAAAGTTTTAAGTCGCGGATAGGAATTTTGATCCGCTCCGACGTTTCTTTTATTTCAATCTCCGGATTTTCAGAGGCTATTCCTTCAAGCATAGCACTCAGGGCGTTGTACGATTCCATGGCCTTTTCCTGTTCGCGCTTGGTAGGCCGTTTTATATCTTCCAGGTAGTTCATAGTCAATGATTTTAATCTGCCCTGCAAAGTTAAACGAAATAAACGAAACGATGTGGAATTTATTTAAACAAATAAAAAAGCCCCAAACAGTTGAATATCAACCATCTGGAACTTTTATGCATTTGTGGGGCAAAAAAATACCCGCCGTCGCGCTGCGCGCTATGGCGGGTGAAGTGGAGCTGGCGGGACTCGAACCCGCGTCCGGACAAAGCGTCGCAACGCCTTCTACATGCTTATTCACTGCTTAGGTTTTCGAGCACAAGACTGGTTCAGTGACCCACACATTTGCGCCTTATCTCCTGAGTTTCGCCTGACGTGCGGAGCATCCCGACAGACTATCCTGAAAAAAGTTTGATGCGCGGCGGCTCCTATCAGAAATCGAAAGCAAAGAGGGGGACGCTGGGCGTGGCCCTCACGCGGCACAAAAGCGTCCTAATTCGCTAGAATTAGGCAGCCATAGCGTACTGGTGTTCGCCAGTTACAGTTTGATCGTTATTTTTTGAGGGGTAACCGACCATGCCCCTGCATGCTTACGAAACGACTACACCTTCCCGTCAATACCAAAGCAGCCCCATAGTGCAAAGATAAAACCAATACCCACTCCAAAGGTTCCATAAACCCTGTTAATAGTTTTCCACACCGCCTTCATGCCTATTTTCTGCACCAGAATGCCCTACCTTTACACCCGCTTTCAGCGACTTTACAGGACGCATCATCAGTCCTAAAATTCTTACTTAATTACTTGATAACCAATACCTAACGTGCCAAATTCAACCATCAAAATCGGCATCATCCGAGAAGGCAAAACCCCGCCCGATGCCCGTTCCCCACTCACACCCGAACAATGTGCCGAAGCCCAGGTCGAATTGCCCATTCGGATTGTCGTGGAGCCTTCTCCGGTGCGTTGCTTCAAGGACGAGGAGTTTACCAAACACGGCATTCACCTGCAAGAAGACCTCTCCGACTGCGACATCCTGCTCGGGGTGAAGGAAGTGCCGATTGAGAAACTTATTCCAGGCAAAACCTACCTGTTTTTCTCCCACACCATCAAAAAACAGGCTTACAACCGTCCACTGTTGCAGGCCATTTTAGAGAAAAAAATACGACTCATTGATTATGAAGTATTGACCGACGAAAATGGCGAACGACTCATCGCCTTTGGTTTTTATGCCGGCATCGTAGGCGCACACAACGGACTTTGGACCTGGGGCAAAAGCACGGGACAATTCTCACTGCCTCGCCTGTACGAAAGTCATGATTATGCGGAGGTATTGGAGGTCTATGAGCGCCTTCAACTTCCCGCCTTAAAAATCGTGCTGACCGGTGGCGGGCGTGTTTCTTCCGGCGCAGCCAAGAATTTGCGCGATATGGGAATTGAACAGGTGACACCTACCGAATTCCTTGAAAATCAATTCCATACGGCCGTTTTTACCCAAATTAAAGCGGAGGACTATGCAGCACACCGGGATGGAAAACCCTTTGATAAAAATCATTTTTATGCCCACGGAAATGAATATGTCAGCACGTTCAATCGGTTCTGGCCCGTGACAGACATCTTTATCAACGGCATTTTTTACGACCAAAAAGCGCCCATGTTTTTCACCCTGGAAGACATGCAACGGGCCGATTTTCGCCCCAAAGTCATTGCGGATATTACCTGCGATTTGATGCCGGACTCCTCCGTGCCAAGTACCATCCGGGCCACTAAAATTGCTGATCCGGTGTACGGTTTTGATCCAAAAAACGGTCAAGAAATACCGCCCTACTCGCCCAATGGTGTGGACATGATGACAATTGACAACCTCCCTTCTGAACTGCCCCGCGATGCCTCGGCCTTTTTTGGCCGTCAGTTGCTGGAGCGGATATTGCCGGAAGTTTTGAAAGGCCGCGAAAGTGCCGCAATTCGTCGGGGTATGATTGCAGAAAATGGCGCCTTGACGGAGGAATTTGGATATTTGGAAGATTACGTGGCATAAAGCAGCCAAATCACGAGGAATTGCAACACCATCAATCCGTCAATGAGCGGTTTGTGCCAGTCTTCCCACTCGGGTTTGCGCAGGATTTTTCGGAGCCAAAAAGCGGTAAACGCCAGGGTGCCAATCAGGCCAATCCCAAGTGCATAATCATACAAATGAAGCCAAAGGTTCGCCGCAACGCAGAGTCCGGCCAGCGCCAAACTGCGGTCAATCCACACAAACGTCTGCTTCGGCCCCAAGCTACCGACCAGGGTCTTTAGCCCCAGTTTTTGGTCGTGGGCTGCATCACTCAGGTCGTAGGCCAATGCGAGCGAAAAGATGAAAGCGGCGCGACCCAAACCCATAAAAAACAAATCGGGCCAGCGGTCAAAAGTAGTTGGGAACAACACGCTTACCCAGGCCCAGGTGGCTGCGATGACCATTGGTTTGGCCAGTGGGTGGTCGCGCAGTTTCGTTTTTTTGGGGTGCAAAAATCCATAGTACGCCAACCAAAACAGCATCGGAGGCAACAGCCGGATCCAATACGCGCCGATTTGAAGGGGTGCAGCTAACAACAAGCAGATGCCACCCAAAACGCCCATGATCCATGCCACCAGCCGATAAGATGGCTTGGGATTGGCGTAATGATAGCCAAATACCGTTCCACCAAATACAAAGCCGTCGAGCCAATCCGGCGTGAGCGGAAAGCCGAGCAGCAAACGTGTTTGAGCCATCATGCTTAGCGCGCAGCAAGCAATCCAGAAAATTTGGACGATGATTGTGATGATTGGAGTGATTTGAGTGGCTAAGAACGATAATTGAACAGGATCCAGTGCAAAGCCCCGAAGAACACCCCGACGACGGTTCCGACCAATACCTCCACCTTCTGATGCCGCCCCAGTACCACCCGCGACCAGCCGACGAAAGGTGCAAACGCCAGCAGCGCAAGACCCACCCAGAGATTGACGGGCATCACCAAAAAACTCACATAATAAGCCATGACGGTGTGCTGGGAGACTTTAATGCTGGCGTTGATTGCGTAGCAAACCAGCATCAGCAACCCAAAAAACAAGGTGTCACCTATAAAAGGCTGGTTTAAAAACCACAATGCTGCCGCTGCGACCGCTGTCAAAAAAAGAATGGGTTTATAGATATTATTGGAGCGCTCTTTTTGAGCGGACACGTCCCAATTGGAAATCTCGCCTTTCTTCTTCCTGAAATAGAGGAAAACCACCATGATAACGATGCAGCTGAATATCGCAGCGAGGGTGGGCCATGCGGCTTCAAAACCGACCTTCAAAATGGTGAGCCAGGCCAGAACGAGCGGGAGCAGAAAGAAGGGGTGGCCCAGGATGGAGATGAGGTTGGCGGTTTTTTTTATCATGGAGATTGTTTGGCTATACCATGGCACTATCTGCGTTCAAGCAATCTACATTTTATTCTCCGGCAATATCAAGCACCTCATAGTATAGTTGTGGGCGCACCCTAAAGCTAGTTTTTGTCATTAGATTATCCAAAACGGGTTTGACTAAGTCAAGATATCCATCTTTTTTGGCGCGAAGCAGTATGCCTAACAACCCTGTGATTTTCAAGCCAAATGATTGCGCTACTGCACGACCTTTCTTTTCATCAATTAACAACTGATCTGCATTGATTTCTAATGCCAATACGATGGAGGCAGCTTCGCCTGAGTCAATCTGCTCTTCTAATTCCGCAATCAAATCTTTGTTTTTTGGGGAACGTCGAATTATCCATATTTCAGCGGTAAGAATCTCCTGTTGTTCAGGTAGTTGGCAAAGTTCTGCGTAAACTTTATCTGTTATGATAATTTCTTGAAAAATCAGATTCAGCAGGTGCAAATGGCCGACCTGAATAAGGTTTGTAATAGGAGAAGTGTCGCTGACAACGAGCATATTATAGCATACCAAGTGATTTCAAATCAGTACGTAAGTCTTCGGAATCGTAGTGGATATACACATCTCGCTTGGCTAACTCCTTCTGGAAAGACACTAAATCAAGCCCAGCCAGCCGCCGTGCCTGCCCCATGGTAAGGCGTTCTTTGGCGTAGAGATATACGGCTATTTCCAAACGCAACTCCGTCGGAGAGATTTGTGCTTGCTCCAAAACGGAGTTCGAGATGACAAGGTTACCCATGAGTGTAGTGGTTTGGATTTCAAAGGTATGGGTTTTGATTCCTCCGAGGCTTCATATTTTTCAGGGAAAGCCGAATTAGGAGGAATGGAAGCAGTCCTTAAAAAGTGAAAACAAAAAAAACGGCCACGGGTTGGAGACAAAGTGCCACGCCCGTGGCTAATTTTAATTCCGCAACGGCTTCCCGTTCTCCAACATAAACTGAATCCTCGCCAGCGTTTTTTGCTCCCCGCAAAGACTCAAAAACGCCTCGCGCTCAAGGTCTAGCAAATATTGCTCGCTCACTTGCTGCGGACTGGTCAAATCGCCCCCACAAAGCACCCAGGCTATTTTTTGGGCAATGAGGATATCGTGTTCTGAAGCGTAGTTGCCCAGTTTGAGCGAGTGCGCCGCCACGTACAATGCCCCCAATCCCGTGCGGCCCAATACGTTGATGTCTTTGCGCTGAATCGGCATCACATAGTCGTTGGCGAGTTCGAGTACTTTCTTTTTGGCCTCGCTGATATTGCGGGCGGCGTTGTGTACCACCATATCTTTTTGGGGCGTGAGGTAGCCAAAATTGAAGGCCTCGTAGGCCGAAGTGGCCACCTGCGCCGTCGCAATGGTCTTGAACCGGTCAATCAAACGCGGAATTTGCACATCCCCTTCTCTTGAAATTTCATCCGAGAGTCGCAGCGCAAACTCCTTTGTGCCGCCGCCGCCGGGAATAATCCCCACGCCGACTTCCACCAGACCAATGTAACTCTCCGCCGCAGCAACCACCGAATCGGCGTGCATCGAAAACTCACAACCGCCACCAAAAACATATCCCTGCGTAGCAATCACCACCGGAATGGACGAGTAGCGAATCCGCATAGACGTTTGCTGGAAAACATTGGTCGCCATGTTCAGCTCGTCCCAATTTTGCTCATAAGCCATCATCGCCACCATCATCAGGTTGGCGCCGACGGTAAACTGCTGGGCGTTGTTGCCAATCACGATGCCTTTCCAACCTTGCTCTTCTGCAATTTGAATCGAATCATTGATGCCGCGCAAAATGCCCTCGCCAATGGCGTTCATTTTGGAATGGAATTCCAGACAAAGCACCCCGTCTCCGAGGTCGTGCAAGGTGCATTCCGAATTGGTATAAACCGGTTTTTGCGAACGGTAAGCATCCAAAATTACAAACGACTCACCGCCCGGCAATTCCTCGTATTGTTTGGATAAAGGGTTGTAGCACAGGCGCTTGCCTCCCTCCGTTTTGTAAAACGAGGAATGACCCGCCGCCAACATTTCCTTCACCCAAGCCGCAATACTTTCGCCTTGTTGCTCGGCCAGCGCCACACTTTCGGCCACGCCCGCCATGTCCCAATATTGGAACGGACCCACTTCCCAGGCAAATCCCGCGCGCAACGCATCATCAATGGCGTAGGCAGTATCGGAAATTTCCGGGACGCGGTTCGAGACGTATGCAAACAGCCCCAGGAAGGACTTTTGCAACAACTCCGCGCCTTTATCCGTGCCCTTAAAAATCGCTTTCATGCGGCGCGGCAATTCCTCTATTTGTTTCAGGGTGTCGAGAATGGCCAATTTTTCCTTTTGCGCAGGGGCATATTCCAGCGTGTCTAGGTTCAAGGCCAACACTACCGGGCGACCTTTTGCGTCTTTTTCAGCTGTTTTTTTATAAAAACCCTGGCCTGATTTATTGCCGAAAAACTTTTGCTCTACCAGAAAATTCAAAAATTTCGGCACCTCCATGCGGGAAATCTGCTCGTCATCGGGGCAGTTTTGTTTCATGCCGTTGATCACGTGGACCGCCGTGTCCATGCCCACCAAATCAGCTAGGCGGAAGGTGCCCGTTTTAGGGCGACCGATGGCAGGACCCGTTAGCGCGTCTGCGCTGTCAATGCCAAGCCCGAGTTCGTGGGTGAGTTGGAAAATTTTGGCCATGGCATACACACCCACACGGTTGGCGATAAATGCCGGCGTGTCTTTGCAAAGCACGGTTTGTTTGCCTAAAAAAACATCGCCGTAGTGCATAAAAAAGTCCGTCACCGCAGGGTCTGTGTCGGCAGTTGGGATCACCTCAAACAGGCGCATGTAACGCACCGGATTGAAGAAGTGCGTGCCGCAAAAATGCTTTTTAAAATCTTCGCTGCGTCCCTCGGCCATCAAATGGATGGGAATGCCCGAGGTGTTCGACGTGATGAGCGAACCCTTGGCGCGATGTTGCTCTACTTTTTCGTAAATCTGTTTTTTGATGTCCAAACGCTCTACCACGACCTCAATAATCCAGTCGTAGTCCTTGATTTTGGAAAAATCATCGTCGAAATTGCCCACCTTAATTCGGCTGGCAAATTGATTGTCGTAAAACGGTGCAGGCTTGGCCTTCAGGGCGTTTGCCAGTGAATCTGCGGCAATTTTATTGCGATTCCCCTCGGCGGTAGCGAGATCAAGCAGAAGAACTTCGAGGCCACAGCCAGCGAGATGGGCGGCGATTCCAGTCCCCATGAGACCGGAGCCGAGTACGGCGACTTTACGGATGCGTTTATTGAGCATAATAAGCGAGCGAAAATTTGCCCGCTAAGGTAGGCAACTTGCCCGCTTTGCACCAAACTACCTGGGGTATGAAATTGCAGTTAAAGTGCGAGATAGGCGCAAAGGGGGCTCGCAAATGCCGGGCAACACAAAATGGCAACAAATATGCCCCTCCATATCGGGAGATCATTGTAGGAACTTATGATGAAAATCATTGAAGCCTCCACATTTATTCAAATTTACGCACTTTTGCCGCATGGAAAAAAGTGGCATTCCGGTCCGGCACCCAGGTTCCCGAAAGTTCAAAACTTTGGGTAAATTCTTCTTGCTCACCGCTTTCTTTTGCTGCCATTTGCCCACTTGCTGGTCTCAAATTGCGGACTCCCTTTTTACCCTCCTGAAAACTGCCCCGCGGGATACCCACCGCGTTACGCTCTTGACGGATTACGCCTGGGAAATCAACGAAACGGAATCGGATAAAGCGGAAACATACATCCGGGAAGCCATCGAACTGGCGCAAAAATTGGGCTTCAAACAAGGAGAAGCCACCGCCTGGAACGGCTTGGGTGTCTTGGAGGAAATCCGGGGAAATAACCGCCAGGCCATTGAACACTATGAAACTGCTCTGACCCTGCGCAAAGAATCCGGGGATCA
>CAZKBH010000071.1:0-6534 GCA_964550795.1 uncultured Saprospiraceae bacterium | reverse complement strand
CATACCAATTTGGGGAATGCATACGAATCGCTGGGCGAATTGCCGGCAGCCATCGGTCATTACCGGGAGAGTTTGGCAGTATATGAAACCCTGGGCGATACGGTACGCATGGCACGAGCCTACTCGAATATCAGCGGCGTATTGTCGCTGGGTTCGGCTTATCCTGAGGCTTTCGAGGCATCGAATAAAGCGCGCCTTTTACTCGAAAATCAGGGTGATGTAGCTACTACCTTTAAAATTTATACCCAATTGGGCCATAATCGCTTCGATATGGATATGTTTTCCAAGGCAAGCGAATGGTATAAAAGATCGCTGGAACTGCGCCAACAATCCGGAGATCCCTGGGACATTGCCGATGGCCTCATGGATTTAGGCAATGCCTTGGATGAACTTGAAAACAAGGATTCCTCCAAATTGGCCGTCCAATATTACCTGCAAGCACTCAAAATTTTCCGCGAACAGGACGATCAACCCAGCATCGGGTTGGTATGCAACAACCTCGGGGATGGCTACAAACACCTCGAACAATTTGAGGAGGCCCTGAAATATTTGCGGGAATCTGAAAGGATTCGTTTGGAATTGGACGACGAGCCGGGCTTGATGGAAACCTATAATACGCTCAACGATGTGTTATTCCGGCAAGGAAAAATCAATCTATCGCTGGATTATATTCGAAAATATGAGGCTATTGCAGCAAAAATGGACAACAGCAATGCCTTAATGGGGGCTTACAAAGATTATGCGCGGGCCTATGTGGAATTGGGCGATTTTGCCAAAGCCTATGATTATCAGGTAAAATATAACGAACTGAGATACAAGGTAATAGATGAAAAAAGGGCGCAGAATATTGAAACCCAACAAGCCCTTATGAGCGTTCAGGAACGCCAACAAGCACTCGACCGCGAACGTGACAAAGCTGCGGTCCGGGATGCTGAATTGGCCACCGCCCGCACTTTGCGAAACGCGCTGATGGGTGGAGCGGTCCTGCTGATGCTGCTGGCTGGGCTGCTGTTCAACCGCAACCGACTCCGCGCCCGCGCCAACCGTCAATTGACCGCCCAAAACGAGACCATTGAACGCGAGCGGCAACGCGCGGATTCCCTATTGCAGAATATTTTGCCGGGAAAAACAGCGGAAGAGCTCAAAACCAAGGGCACGGTAAAACCCGTTCATTATGCATCCGTGACCGTGCTTTTCAGCGATTTTAAAAACTTCACCACCATCGCCGAAACCATGTCGCCGGAGGATTTGGTGAAGGAGTTGGATGAATATTTCCGGGCCTTCGATGCCATCATTGTGCGGCATGGGCTGGAAAAGATCAAAACCATCGGCGATGCCTACATGTGTGCGGGTGGACTGCCCGAACCCAATACTACCCATGCCCTTGATACGGTGCGAGCTGCCATAGAAATGCAACAAACCATCCGAGTTTTAGCCGAGAAAAAATCCGCCGCCAAGCAGCCGTTTTTTGAGATGCGGATCGGGATCAACACTGGCCCGGTGGTGGCAGGTGTGGTGGGTAGCCACAAATTCGCCTACGACATCTGGGGCGATACCGTAAACACCGCCGCCCGACTCGAACATGGCAGCGAACCGGGCAAAATCAATATTTCAGAAACGACCTGGGAGCAAGTGCGCGATACGTTTAATTGCACGTTTCGGGGTAAATTGCCTGCGAAGAATAAGGGGGAAATTGCGATGTATTTTGTGGAGTATTAGTGCCTTTATCGCTGCACTACCAATTTGCCCACAAATACTCGCCCATCCTCTGTCAGCAATTGGAAAAAGTACAAACCCCGCGGGTAATCCTGTGTCTTCATTTGCATTGAATTGCCCAACCAACGGCCTTTTTGAACCATTTTACCCGAAATATCCGTCAAAAACCATTGACCTTGGGTGAAAATGGGAAGGCTTAGGGTGGTTTCTGCTGCGCTTGGGTTAGGGGAAATATGCATCAAACTTACCGTTCCCTTTGTATTCACCACATCTACCAAGGATGAGTCACAATTCAAATAAGATTGCCGATAATGAGGAAAATTGGGAATAGTAGCATAATTATAACCGGGCAAATCAATGCCATGTTGTTCCAATTCACAACCCAAACCATAACAATTTGGTCGGTGGATAACATGTAGATTCAGGGTACTACTGGTATTTGATATGTAAATTTTCCCATCCGGACCAAGGGCCGCGAGGTAAAAAAGCGTGGAATATGGGTTTTGAAAGCCATCCCAAGTGGCTACTTTGAATTTAGAATCTGCAATATTATTCGCCCATAAATCATACTGATACACGTTTTTACGCGCACACACATACAAAAAACGCGAATTTGGCGAAATGGATACCCCGGCAATGTAATTGATGGTGTCTTGAGAAAAGTCAATATGTAAGGGATTGGATAAATCGCCCGTGGCCGCGTCAAAATCAAAAATATTCAAACCATTCCACCCATTAAATCGAACGTACTTTTTGCCATCTGGAGAAAAAACCACCTGTGCGCCTGAATCATCATCTGTCCATACCCTACCCAGGCACTTGCGCTGGGGTGCTTGTACGCCATCGGCGGTAACAGGAACTACAAAATAACAATTTGAGTGTGATTTTGGCACCACAACCCACCAATCTTTTCCATTTGTATGCTGCACCGCTTGTATGTTTCCCCTAGCAAAAGTGTCCAGAACAGCAATTTGGTTTTTTAACACCACTGCTCCATACCCGCTGTCCTGAGTCATATCAATTTTTTGATAATAAAGCCTTTGAGGAGCACTACCAAAAAAATCAGGCTCCAGCAAATAAGGCTGGTCGAGGTCTAAATTCAATACATAATAGAGGCCATCGCCTTCCGGAGAGGGCAGGGCAATTACACCTTGTATCATTGGACTCCCGCTGACAGGGAAACAATAATAATTTTCAATATTCCCCGGATTTATACCGTCTCCATTTTCCATCACCTCGCCTTTCGCATTGACAATTTTACAACCGTTAGAATAGAATAATAGACTACCCGAATCATCCGATATACTGGTGTTAGAGCCTTCCATTTTGATGCCTGTATATTCGTTTGAAAGTTGAATGGGCGAAAACTTAAAGTCAATATGAATGCCTAATCCACCTGAGTTGCCGCCTAAAATCCATTGATAATCAGGCTTATTTTGAGCAAAAAGGCTCAAAAAAGGTGACATACACCAAAAAAGGAGGGCTTTTGAGGACTTGTTCATGATGATTAGCGTACAATTGGGTGATAATAATTCATTTGTTATTTGGAATGTACTACCAGTTTTTCAAGGTAGTTTAAACCATTTTCCATCCTGATTTTTATTAGATACATACCACAAGGTATGGTGGATGCCAAGGATACCTCTACTTCCGAACCTGTAAAAATGCTACTAAACAACTGTCTCCCCTGTAAATCATAGAGAGATATATCTCCATCTCCACTCCACAAGCCCGTCACCTTAAAACTTGAAGAAGTTGGATTAGGGAAAACCGTTATTTGTCTCCCCTTTGGCAATGAAGAGATATTTTGGCCTCTAACACGTGAATTTGATGCTGGGGTAGTGCTCACACCTCGATCCAAGAATAATTGAATTCCAGATGGTTTAGCACAATCTGGCAACATACCAAATGCGATATGAACGGAAGGGCCAGCCACTCTAGGGTCTTGTTGGGCAATATTTTGAAGGACTAAAATTTGGTTGTTTGTAAATTTACCACTCTGGTATATGAGAGAAGTAAGATAAATATGATTGACCGTTTTCTCATTGGATTCATATAAATTATGAGTAATAATATTTTCATTTAAATCATAAGCATCTTCTAAATTTATAGAAAGATGTGACTGATAAACATGGTTCAAACTATCAAGTACCGCATTCAAGTCATTGAACTGAAAAAGCAAGCCCTTCTTTAATTCATACAGTGATGTCAGTTCAATGCCACCCAATATTGTGTCCATTTGTTCGTCTATGCTCTTGATAGAAAGGAGACAAGAATCTAAATCATTTAAGGTTTCTTCCATCAGAAAATCAATATTTTCTGATGGAAGTACTCCAATTTGAATGGCCTTTTGGACTTCATAGAATTTCCCAACTGTTTCGTTTTCTTTAGCATCAACGAACGAAGAGAAGGTGTCCTGACCAACCATTAAAGAGGGATTCTCCATCATCTTTTGGTATAGGTATCTCTCTAGCACCCAAGTTTTTGCAGAATCACCCAAAGGTGGTTGATATTGTTCCAAAGCAATACTTAAATCTAACTCGTCAGTATTCCCGCCTTTACCAGCACAACCTACTTCAGGGACTCCAAGAGGGTCAAAATCAAAAAACTCATTATCGAAATCAGGTTCAACTTTTCTAGGATGATACTTTGAAAAGCAAAGTAAATTTTCATTCGTACAAGTTGACTGGTTAGTATGCGTTAGGAACTTGTTGAATATGGGAATCCCTAAACATTTGGCGTGTAATAAAGGCTCTGAACTAGAAATATTATACCACTCATTTCCTTTATTTAACTGTAATCCAATTTCCGTCCCCCCTTGAATTAATAACGGGATGGAAGATGGTGAGAAAGTGTTATCTCCAAATGTCATAATATTTCCAGTCATATCGGTACCCGGACAAGTCCCATTGAAATTGAATCCATGTGCATTTTCTCTACTGCCAGTTAGGCTATTTGAGCAGTATTTCATATTCTGGAACCCATTTACATAAATTCCATCATGAAGTGTTAGGGTCTCATCATCAAAATTATTGAGGGAAATTTCATTATTTGTACCCGTTGTATTGGTTGCAATTTGGATACCTCGGTCTAGCGATACAGAGAAAGGAAGGGCTGGTGAATATCCCGTAAAGTGATTAGACAAAATTGAAAGATTGTTTGTATTACCGTTTACATCTATTCCAGCGGCTGAAGGTGGTTGAACCAAAATATCACCAACTGAGGAAGATCTGAATCTATTCCCTAAAATCTCAGTTTTTGTACTTGGATCTAGACCACCTTCCAATCTTATTCCTGCCGAATAATTTCCCCAAATGTTAAATAGACCGCCCCCATCAATTCGTGTTTGTGTTCCGGGACTTACTCCTGATATATTTATGCCTACTTTTTGTGTCAAACTTGGTGATGCCGCATGTACAGTTATATTATGGAATTTTAAGGTCGTATTTAGTGTAGTATTTTGAATTTTGACCCCATACATTGGTACAGAACCACTTGCATTTAGTGTAAAACTTACATTCTTTAAGTCAATTTTAGAGCACTCATTAATCTCAATACCTTTTTCTCCACAAAAAAAGAAATTAGAGTCATAAAGGCGTAACGAGCCTCGATCAATATATATTCCATCCCATTTTATACGCTGAAATATCATTTTAGAAGCCCCAATATTGCTGCTCGCTTCCGCTAGAATCCCATAATTCAAGTCACTAAATCTTGTGTATGAGGAATTTGAAAAATCTATAATATCCCCGTTTCTTAGTATAACTCCAGCATAAGTATATTCATTTAAAGTACCTTTTAAGGGTGAATTACAGGTGAATTGATTTCCTCTGAATTTTACAAAAATAGATGTCCCATTGTTTAGAATAGGGCCGTAAACAGAAATTATACCAATTCTGTTTCGATTAAAAATAGTGTTTTCAATATAAAAAATATTAGGCGCAAAAGGGGAAGATTGTAACGCAACTTCTGCATCTTCGATTTTTGAGTTATTTCGGGATGTGAAAACTGTATTGTTGCTTGACATCCTTATCCCATGCCACAAACCTTCACATGAGAATAAGTGTGAGTGATCAATAATGAATCCTTCTTCTGGAATCAAAAAAATAGAGGGTGTTGCAACATTTATCCGTGCCCCACGACAAATTCGAACAATGGCATTTTCAAACATGAATGGTTCATCTACAGTAAAATCACCAACCATACAAACATTTCCAGTTAATGAAGGGCCTATGTCAGAAGATTTTGGGAAAGAAGAACCGTTGCCGATAATTGTAGCGGAGGTACAATCAAAATTTGGATATAGCGGGTTTTCATCGCAAACTTGACAAACTGCACTGTTTGTACTTTCTTCAGGGGGGGATTCTACGCTAGGGCAGCTAAAGTAAGTTTCCTCTTGTCCTACGCAGGAATATGATACCCCAAAAAATAAAACTAACAATATTGTAAGAGGAGAAAGGAATGGCTTGAATTTCATTTCGATACATATTAAGATGAAAAAATAATTGATATCAAATTTAAGTTGTCAAGATGTGTCGAAGCAACTCCCTGATTACTTAAATTAAAGGTCAATAATACAAGAAGTTAAGATATCATACAGTTTTTTTCAAAAAATTAACTTCCGAACACAATTTCATACCACCATTACCGAAACCCACGCGCTCGATACCTTTTGCGCGGCCATCGATATGCAACAAGTCATCCAAGAAAAGGCCGCTGTAAAACGGGCAGCTGGGCAAGCCTATTTTGAGATGCGGATTGGCATCAACACTGGCCCGGTGGTGGCAGGTGTGGTGGGTAGCCACAAATTCGCCTACG
>CAZKBH010000070.1:0-18977 GCA_964550795.1 uncultured Saprospiraceae bacterium | reverse complement strand
GGCCGCAGGCCCGAACCAATCATGCGGCGAGTTTTTTTTGCGCCGCCGAAGAGGTGTCAAAATGGTTAACCACCTTACTTTTGCAGCCAAAAAATTGCAAATCCGCTTATACATGGAACAGCCAGAAAACCCAAACCAACCTGAAAACCAATCCACGGGCACCCGTAAACGCCGCCGGATTCCCTATCAACCCGTTCATCTTCCCCTGTCTTCTGATTTATACAAAACCGAGGAACCCGAGTTGGAGGACCCGAGCGAGGACATTCTGCCTTTCGAAGATCTGGACACAATTGATCCTGAAGTGGAAGTTTGGGACGCAGACCATGCGCTGGATGATACCGATCCAGACAGCGACGGTGACAACCAGGACGAAGCATCCGAGGAGGAGGATGACGAAGATCCCGATTCGGAAGATGCGGAGGATTTTTCTGGTCTTTTTGAAGAGGAGGAATTGGGCTAGGGGTTGGGGCACGCGGATGATGCGGATGCTGCGCAGCGCGGATTTTGAATGTGGGATGGATAGGCACGCGGATGACGCGGATGCTGCGCAGCGCGGATTTTTGTGGATAACTTTTCCGCCCAAAATCTGCTCCTTATCCTCGCCATAAAGGATTTTTGCGCCTTTAACCGCCGAAGCACTCCGTGCGAAGGAGGTCGCCCTCAACTCTAAACCCTAAACGCTCAACCCCTCAACCCCCTCAATAATAATGCCCTACTCCGCCCGCATTGCACCCCTCACAGGCATCCCTGCCCACAAAGTTAAAGCCGTCATCGAGTTGCTCGAAAGCGGGGCTACGATTCCATTCATTGCGCGTTACCGCAAAGAAGCTACTGGCGAGCTGGATGAGGTGCAAATTGCTGATATTCAGGATGCCTGGAAGAAAATGCAGGAACTTGACAAACGCCGCGAAGTCATTCTGCAAAGCATTGAAGAGCAGGGAAAACTCACCCCGGAGCTGCGTCGGGCCATTGACCAGGCGGCAACTATGACCGAGTTGGAGGATTTATACCTGCCTTATCGCCCCAAACGCAAGACGAGGGCGACCATGGCCATCGAAAAGGGCTTGGAACCTTTGGCCAAACGGATTTTTTCCCAGACAGATCAAAGTGGCTTGTCCAAGCTTGCCGAGCGTTTCCTCAACGATCAGGTGTCCAGTGTGGAGGATGCCCTGCAAGGCGCCCGCGACATCATCGCCGAATGGGTGAGTGAAGACCTCCGGGCCCGCGACAAAATCCGCCGACACTTTGCACGTGGGGCACAAATCGCGTCGCGTTTGGTGAAGGGCAAGGAAACCGAAGGCGCCAAATACCGCGATTATTTTGATTGGAGCGAGCCTTTGGCCAAATGTCCCAGCCACCGCCTGTTGGCCATGCGCCGCGGCGAAGAAGAGGGTTTTTTGCGCGTGAGCATTGCGCCGGAGGAAGAAATGGCTTTGAATGATTTGGATAAAATATTCGTCACGGCCTATGGCGAAGCGGCCAATGAGGTGCGCGCGGCCGTAAAAGACAGCTACAAACGTTTGCTGCAACCGGGCATCGAGACGGAATTTAGGAATACCTCCAAGGAAAAAGCCGACACCGAAGCCATTCGGGTTTTTGCCGAAAACCTGCGCCAACTACTGCTTTCGGCCCCGCTCGGCGAGCGAAAAGTGATGGGCGTTGACCCCGGTTTCCGCACGGGTTGTAAGGTGGTTTGTCTGGACGCGAACGGCAATTTGCTCAAATACACGGCCATTTATTTGCACAATCCCTACGAAGCGCAGGCTGAAATTGAGCAGTTGGTGGAAAAATACGCCATTGAGGCCATCTCGGTCGGGAACGGCACTGCCGGGCGGGAGACCATGGATTTTTTACGGAAAATCAATTTCAGAACGCCCGTGGAAATTTTCCAGGTCAACGAAGCTGGCGCATCCATTTATTCTGCCAGCGAAGCGGCCCGGGAGGAGTTTCCCAAAGAAGACCTGACCGTTCGAGGTGCGGTAAGCATTGGTCGGCGGCTGATGGATCCGCTCGCTGAATTGGTCAAAATTGACCCCAAAAGCATCGGAGTGGGTCAATATCAACACGATGTGAACCAAAGTTTGTTGAAAGATGGCCTCGACCGCACGGTGGAAAGTTGTGTAAACGCGGTGGGCATCAACCTGAATACGGCCAGCAAACACCTGCTGACATACGTTTCGGGCCTCGGGCCGGGATTGGCCAAAAATATTGTGGATTTCCGTGCCGAAAACGGCGCGTTTACCAAGCGCAGCGATCTGAAAAAAGTGCCCCGTCTCGGCGACAAAGCTTTTGAGCAATGCGCGGGATTTCTCCGTATCCGGGAAGCCAAAAATCCGCTGGACAACACGGCAGTCCACCCGGAACGTTACGCACTGGTGGAAGAAATGGCTGCCGATTTGGGCTGCAAAGTCATTGATCTGGTGCGCGACCAGGAGAGACGCGCCAGTATTGACCTGAAAAAATACGTCCGGGGCGACGTCGGTTTACCCACCTTAAAAGACATCCTCAAAGAGATTGAAAAACCGGGCCTCGACCCGCGTGGCGCAGCCAAATCTTTTGAATTTGCCAACGTCCGTTCCCTGGACGACCTGCACCCAGGCATGGTCTTGCCGGGCATCGTGACCAACATTACCAACTTCGGGGCATTTGTGGACATTGGCGTAAAAGACAGCGGACTGGTGCACGTCTCGCAGTTGTCCGACAAGTTTGTGCGCGATCCCATGGAAGTGGTTTCCCTCGGTCAGCAGGTTACGGTCCGGGTAGTTGAAGTGGATTATGCCAGAAAGCGCGTTGCTTTGAGCATGAAAGGAATTTGAGTAAATCAAAATTACACCCAAACCCCAAAACGCAGCCCAAATTTAATGGCTCCGGGGTGTTCCAGGTACGTGAAGCGCCGAATCAAATCCACCCGCAAAAATTTAAAAATATTGGTAATGCCCACACTGGCTTCCATATAGGGCTGATTATTAAGGGTATAGGTGATGGGTAAGCCATCGGGGGTTGTGGGGAATTTCAACAAACCGGAGTTTTCGCCAGGCTGGTTTTGGGCCGAAACCTGGCCGTAGAGCAATTTGAAGGAGCAGGTTTCGCGCCATTTAAGCTTGCGCAAGAGGGGGATTTTATTCAGAAAAAAACCGCCAAAATATTGCTCCACCATCAAGGCGGCGTAACGGTCGCTGACAAATTCCATGAAGTTCATCATGTTATACGAGAACTGCTGGGTAATATAGGATTGGTTGCCGCGGTGGATGGTGAGCAACGGAAACGGAACCTTGCCAAACACCCCTCCGGCTTCTACATACATTTTATTGTAGCCAAATGGAGGCGTATTGCTGAACTTGTAAAGACTTGCAATCAACTCGTGGTAATCATATTGGCCGCCAGCAATGCCTCTGAAACCTTTGGAGTAGCGCAGCGTGGTCGCGTAGCTGAAATCAATGATTGAGCGGGAGTTGCCGCCTTGATAAAACGTTTCGCCGGGCGCATACCGCAACTGTACAAAGGCCGCTGATGCCATCACGGGGTCTTGTACCGGATTCGCCCCATTGGCAGGCTCGAACAGGAGCGCACCGGCTGGCCGGAATTGACGATGCTCCCCCCCTACCATGTACGAAAAATGGTTTGCAAACTCCCGTTCGTACTGTGCATTCAAGCGGTCGTAATAGAAAAACTTGTCGTTGGCGCCACGGACCACGGAGTTGGCGAGCGTGGCACTTTGGCTGGCCTGAAAATTTTGTGCCGGAAGCAACACATCGTGAATATAACCGACCCGCAGCAGGTTGTTCGGGAATTTATTGATCTGTTTCCCTTTAAGCCCATACACCCCGCCCAAGCCATATTTCCAGCGAAAATCACGCGATCCATACCCTGCCCAGCCTTCCAGACGCCAGTTTTTACTCAGTTTTGGACTGGTTCGCCCTCCAAAACGCAGCCGGGTGCCTTCTACCCCATTGAAGGAGTAAAAGGAGCTCATGGGCCCAATTTGGAATTTGCCCACATCCGCATGTGAAGCAAAAAGGGCATACCCGATCTTCGTCGCCACCTTGTAATACAACATGTTACGGAGGCTGTCGAGGTTTTTGTAGGTCGCGACTTCTGCGGTATTGAGCGGGGTAGAACGTACGTCAAGCCACCCTGCATCGGGCAGCGCTTGGGCAGCACCGGGCAACGTGATGATTTCTGAAGCATTGCCCCGAAGCACCGAATCCGATAACAGCGGGTTGATACTGGGGTTTTGGTGGGTCACAAAGCGTTGTGCAACCATGCCTACACCGCGCTTGTTGATGCCAAAGTGCATCCGATAATCTTCGGTGGCGAGTACCCACTTGCCGGAAGGCAGGCACAGATAATCCTGCTCGACGGCCAATGCTTTTACCCAGTTGAGGTTGATGTTGGGATTGACAGAAAAATTGATCCGCGTAACGGCGTATGTGCTGTCTAAGGCAATGTACAAATCGCCCTGCAACAGCATATCCAACTTATTTTTGGGGTAAAATTCCAGTCGAATGACCTTTTTCCCAGCTTCTTCAATGGTATCGGCGGCGTAATATCGGTAAAATAAGGGCGCGTTTTTGGCAATCGGACTCATGAATTGCTCAGAAAGCATGTTCACGTAATTGTCGTAAATATCCACATCCTGATACAGGTATTGCAAGCCCTTATCCAAGCCATCGTCGTCCACCATTTCTCCAAAACGGACTGATTTAGAGGCTTTTATGTATTTTTTCCAACGTTTTGGGTCTGATTTGCTGTAAAAATCTATTAGGTTTTCCTGCAAAAAAATAGGCGTTACCCGAAGTCCGCCAAGTTTGCTGGTGTCAATATTTTCAAACACAAAACGAATGGGGCGGAGCAGTCGGTAGGTTTGGAGTTTTTCGCTGAGGTTGCTGAGCCCGAGGAAGATTTTTTCGTACTGTTCATCTTGATAGGTGCTGAGGTCGGCGATTTGGTTTTGGTCGCGGTGGGCGATGACCAATTCGATCAGTTCCACCACCGGATTGTCTTTCCGTTTGTATTTTTTGGGTTTAACCGTTACCTCTTTCAATTGGCTGTTGACGGGTTCAAGCGCAATATCAAGCGTTTGTTCCTCCCCGGGTTTTACCGGCGCAGATTTAAGTTTGTACCCCACATAACCAAACTGAATTTTCGTGATTTTTTGATCCGTTCGAAGCAAGTAATAGCCATCGTCGTCGGTGCGGGTACCGGCGGAAAATCCGGGCGCGGCTACACTCACAAACGCCAAACCTTCCTTGGTTTCAGCGTCCGTGACCCGACCTTTCACGATGGTCAGCGGATCTTTTTGGGAAAACACCTTCGCTGAGGGAAACAACAAGGAGACCGCAAGGATCATCCAAAAAATGGGGTGCATGGTAAGCGGTTTTATATCGTTTGTTGGAGCGTGACATCAACTGACACCAAATTCCTCCCCTCTAAAACGCGAGGTTATGATTTATTTAATCACTACTGAGCAAAAACTTTCGGACCATATTCAGGGCATAAATCCCCGTCAATTGAATGTTTTTGGCCCGATCCCGACCAAAAATGTGTTTCGCCACCAGCGTCCGTTTGGCATCGCTCACGGCCATCCAGACTGTACCCACGGGCTTCTCAGGTGTGCCGCCGCCCGGGCCTGCAATGCCTGAAATGGCCAGGGAAACATCCACCCCCAGGGTCGCGCGGGCACCTTCGGCCATTTCCCGGACCGCTTGTTCACTCACCGCGCCGTACTGCTCAAGTGTGGCCATTTTCACCCCCAGCAACTTGCTTTTCATCTCGTAAGAATAACTCACTACGGAACCTGGAAAATAGTCTGAAGAACCTGGAACCAGGGTAATCAGATGTGCCACGTAGCCACCTGTACAACTTTCTGCGGTGCCGAATTGCTTGCCTTGTTGGCGCAAAATTTTTCCAACGATTGCTTCCAGGGTCTCCTCCTCCTCGCCAAAAACCAAATCCGGAATCAGCGCGAGTAATTCGGCCTTTTTGGCATCCAATTCAGCGTTCAAACTGGCATCTGCCTCCGGGGTAACCTCGCCCGGCCACTGCCCGGTGATGCGTAGTCGAACCTGACCCAAAGAGGGCAGATAAGCAAGTTTGAGGTGTGGCGGAAGACTGTCTTCAAAGGTTTCAATACGTTTGGCAATGGCACTTTCCCCCTCGCAGGCGGTTACCAAAGTGCGGTGCGCGATGGGGCGACTGGAAAATTGAGCCTTCAAACGAGGCAATACCTCGTGGGTCATCAAATATTCCATCTCAAAGGGCACGCCGGGCAAGGAAACAAACACTTTGCCGTCGCGCTCAAACCACATCCCGGAGGCTGTACCAACTTTGTTGGGCAAAATTACAGCTTTTTCAGGCAGCATGGATTGGCTATGCACCACTTCTACGGGAATAGGACGCCCAATTTTTGTAAAATAGGCGGAAATTTGATCATATATGTCTTGGTGGAAAACCAGCGGGCTGTCAAACATTTCCACGAGGGTGGACTTGGTGACATCATCCTTGGTGGGGCCGAGACCGCCCGTCATGAGGATAATTTGGGCATGGGAAGCGGCGTGTTCAATCCCCGAAACGATGGCTGGTCGGGTATCGCTGACGCTGCTTTTTCCAACGACCGAAATGCCGCCCAGGTTAAGTTGACGGCTCATCCAGGCCGAATTGGTATCTACGATTTGGCCGATGAGAATTTCATCGCCGATGGTAAGCAGGTGTGCAGTCATGTGTTTGCGAACGGCAGTTGTGCGGATAAGCGCTTGTTTGAGATTTGAACAAGTGCTGAATGGGGAGTGTTCAGAAAAGTGTGGCACACCTAAATTCCGAGGTGTGCCACACTTTTCTGATCACTCTCGCTGAATGGGGCCGCAATATCCGACAATCCCGCCGCATACCATGGGTTTTGCAGGGAACAGAGGCTTTTTAGGTGTTTGAATTGTGATTTTTGTGATTGGGTGTCTGAACTATGATTCTTGTGATTTATGTGATTTGTGAGAGTGTTCAGGAAAAAGTAATATCAAAAAACACTGGCTTTTCTGCAAAAAACTTGACTTTTCCCTCAAACTCAGGTTTATAGCCCGCGTACAGAAGGGAGATATATTGGTACACCACGGCATTGGCGGGTTTTGGTGCTTCCCGTTCGTCCACCAACATAGAAACGGAATGGAGTTTTTGCCTGTAGGCGATGTTGTTAGCAATGCGAAGCAAAGCGCTTTGAAGCGCTGAATTGCCTGCTAAATACCTGATTTGCAAAGTCTTGATGTACTCACCTTCCAATGGTGGAGAAAAAAGCAGCCCGGTTAAACGGTGGATGAACCGGATGGCCTTGAGTATGATCTTTGTTTTGCCATCCATTTTTGCCACAATTAGCGACCCGATTGCGCTAGGATCATAACAGATCATGGCTCCCTTCAAAACATCGCCTTCTAAAAGCATCCAAACATTTTCGGTGTTGAAACCCGGCAATTCGTGACACATTTTTTCAAAATAGGGCAGATCAAGGGGGCGGTAAAGCAAGTGGTTATTGTAATGTTTATTGATAAAATTAAAGGATTCCATAAGATCTTCCGGACTTTTTGCGGACCGAAACACATATTGTTTGGGTACACTTTGAATGGCCAATGGCACCATTTCGAGATACCGGAAAGTTGCAATGGGTTTACCCCGGTAATGCAGGATGTTCGCCACGGAAAACATCCTCGCCCGCTTGTTTTGAGCATTGATCAGGCCAAAAATTAAGTCGGTGTCAAAATGCTGTTTAAAGGTGTGGTTGAGTAGCTTTTTCATCAGCAAGGGGGCGGATTCCTCCGAAGACCTTACCAAATCCGTTATGTATTGAAAGGTGATTTCTTCTCCGAGCAACTTGCCCCGGAGCTTCAACAATGACAAGCAACCAGCCAGCTCCTGGGTGGAAGTGTTACGGGCAATCATCACCTTTGAGCCCGGCAAAAAATGATGAACCTTGAAAAAATCGTCCCGCTTATCCATGACATAGTCCATTTCCATTCGAATCGGGTTTTTTCGGAGCAGACCAATAAGTTTGAAGTTGTCGGCAGGAACTGCTACCGAAAAATGATAATTTTCAAAACTTGCGCTGCGTGTTTGTTCGGATGTTACCATACGTTTGATTATTCTTTTGTAAAATGATCCTTTTCTATGTCGAAGTCGCGGCGAGGATGGTCTCGCCGGCATACACATAATCGCCAGGGCTTACGGTTGGTGTGAAGCCTAATGCGTCAGGTATAAAAACATCTACTTGCGAACCAAATCGAATCATACCAAACAATTCGCCCCTGTTCAATTGATCTCCGATGTATACCCGATTGATGATATGACTGATCCATTTGTCAGCAATTTGTGTGAGGGAATAAACGCCTTTTGTGGTTCTTATACTAAAGGTAACTCGTTCGTTTTCAAGGATATGAGAACAATCTTGTTCTAATGGTTTTCTGTTCAATAAAATATTGGTCATCAAACGGGCTGTGGTTTGGTTGCTGCGAGGTCGCGTTGCCTGTTTAAATACCACTTCCCCCGACAGCGGAACCCGATTGTGGTGAACCGAAAAGGCCGTCATAAAAGTGCCAATTAAATAGCCAGAAGCCTTGTCCAGCGGCGAAAAAGACGATATTTCTGACAGTTCGATATGCGTGCGTTTTTTTATGGCAATCGGAATTGTGCCCGCTTCTACCCGCTTCACATACACCACGTAGCCATCAGCCGGAGCGAGAAATCCTTCCCCCTCAGGCGTTTGCCGTTTGGGGTTTCGCATAAAAAACCAAAACCGCCACCAGATAAAAAAGCCAGTTAAAAGCCCTAAAAGAGTCAAAAATATCTTCATGTTTGTGTTTTATCGGGCAAAAAATTCAAAAAAACGGATCAATCGCTCCACCAAATGGGTACGCAACTTTTTCTCAACATAATACAAAGGCTTACCGACAACGACACAGGTGACGACAAAGACCAAAAACAACACGAATGAGCTGTAATCATACAAAAGTGTTGTCATCTTTTGATAAAACCTATTGCTCAGAAAGGCAGGGCAATCATTTTTCATGCTTTAAAATCAATTTGAAAAACCTGGTAAAAATGGCTGCGTTCTTCTTTGCTCAAATCTTCTAAAGTGCTGTATTGCTTTTTCAAATCAGCAAACTGCTTCTGCGTAAAACGATTGCGTACAAAGACCCTGAAAATGAGTCTGCTAGTTCCTGTTTTAGCGGCTTTGATAAGATCAACCAATTTTTGCTGATAGTCCAGGTCAACAAAACTCAATATATCCGACAACGAGAAAAAGCGACTTTCTTCCTGTTCTACATTTATCCTCCTTAAAACATCCAACACATCGCCGTAGTGATAATTAACCTTCAGATGGTTATCCTTGAGCGCGGTTTTGATGCGCATCAACACAGACTTTTGAAAAGATGGCGGTAAATTTTCCTCCGACATTTGGTGCAGGTTGCCGTTAAAAACCAGGTGAAAAAGGCTGGATTTGGACACCTCGTCCTCGTCGAGTGATTGCTGTAAAGCGGCAGGGATGACTTGCAAGGCAGAATCCACGGAGACAAAGGCCGAATCTTTCATCCCGAAAAGCAAATAGGTCCATCGGAACGAAAACATAGCTTTGACAATACGCCACCGCAATGTCGGAAATCCTTTCCAATCGGCTTTGGGCACCGAAAGGCATTGATAAAAACCTTTTCCCAGGAAAAATCGGAGGGTCGGATTCGCTTTTTGCAGGAATTGTTCAAAATGCCCACAATTGCAAATGCCTATTTCAATATCTTTTTTGCGAAGTGCCCAAAAATGCTGACATCCCTCGGAAAGCCTTGGTTTCAAAGCCTCAAATTGTGTCCATCGTTTCCCTGAAGACGGCGCAAAACCAACAAACGAGCGGTAGTCTTCGATATTCAAATGAGCGAGCGCAGTGATTTTGAGTTCGCACAAATAAAGCGCGTCCCAATTGTTGTCAATAAGGTGCACTGCGCCAAGTGTTGGGGAGTCCATCAGGGCAATCACGCGTTCCCCGCTTCCAGCAATTGCATACAGGCTTTTTGCCTGTTGGGCAAACAGTGCGTTTCGCTCCACGCGGTTATCTTCATTGACGTGCGAGTAGTAGATCATCGTATTCGTGCAATTAGCGACAAAGAGAAATATGCCTATCTAGTTCACTATATCTGCCCGCGGCTCGGCCTCTGCCACAAAGCCAATTCAAATAACAGGTAGAAAATCAGTAGCCCCAGCCACCATTCCTCGTGATAATTCAGTACAACGGCCAGATGCCATAAAATGAAAGCCCGCACCGTGGCGGCAATCGGGCGCGCTGCATTGGCCTCGGTTTTATCTACGGTGATGTGCGCATATATTTGGCCTGCAACGGCGATGACGGTGGCCACGCCCCACAACACTTTAGACCCAACACTCGAAAATGTCAGGGCAGCCGCCAAACCAGCACTTAAAATCACTAAAATATCGCCGACGAATACCGTCGCATTCCAGCCGAAAACCACTGGGAAAGTGCGGTAACCCGTTTCGCGGTCGGCACTGATATCCTTTAAGTAGCCCATCAGCACAAAATTGGTGTAGGCAAAAAAACTCAGAGCCACGACTGGCAAGGCGCCTTCAAAATGCGCCAACAAACCTGCGCGGAGCATAGAAATGTACCCCATGAGCGGCAGAAGTGCCACGATCCAAGCGTTCCAAAAAGGTCCCGCAAACCAAAAACGCCGTTTGAAAAAGGTATAGGTGGCTAGCCCCAAAATGGATAGCGCTCCAGGCAACAAATTCATGGGATTCAGGAAAACGAGCATGCCTACGCCTGCCACCAGACCAAAAAGGCTCACCGCGCCTACGTTTTGTGCTGAAACAATGCCCTGCGACAAAGGCCGGTAAGGCGCTGAAATCCGGTCGGTGTCCACCTGAAAGCAATCGGTCAGCGCCTGCCCAAAACCGTAGCCCAAAAACAGCGGTAAAAAACAGACCCAAACCAAAGTAACTGACAATGATTCGACTGGTGCGGCAGCGATGCCCACTAAACCTGCGGCACCCGATACGAAAAGCAAATAAGGGCGCATTTGGACGAGATATGCCCGCCAAAATTTCACTGAATAAATTGGATAAGTTACATCTGCCATTTGAAAGTGTTTTAAAGGTTACAGACCCAACAAGTTCAGCGCCCTTGGAATGACCGAAAAACGGATCTCAAGTGCCTGAAAAACCTCGCCATCCATTTCCAAAGCCACCGGCGTATCCGTGAGAATGGTCAAGTGTTTTGCGGGGAAACTCCTTGTTTTGAACCTTCCCCGAAATTGCCCTTTGGCCAATCCAATCAGGGTACTGAGCAGTTCCATTTTAGTCATGTCAAGGCAAATATTCACCCCCAAAAAGCCATCATCGCGCTGTACCGGGTCGTCAAAACAAAAACTACCGGAAACAAAAGGGCTTTTCAAAATTGCCAAATTAGAAATTCGTTCGTGGAGCGTTTTCTCCTCCAGAATCAACTGCGACTGAAAATTTTGAAAGGTCAAAATGGTCCGCACTGCCGTGTACAAAATGGCCAGATCCGTCCACCGGTTTTTGAAAAAACGGATAAACCAATCGCCGTGGTTAAAGAGCCAGTTTGCCTGTGCCGTCACACCAAGGCTGGCGTTGGCGATAAAATATCGCGTTTGCCAAGCCCCATTTGTATCAAGCCATTCAGTTTTGCCAATATCCACAGCCATAGCGTTTTCCCAGTTCAGCCGGGTTGGCTGGCCGTTGATGAAATGGGTTTTAGGTTTGATAAAATCATTGCTTGATCCCAATCCGATGCCGCCGAGCCATAAATGCTGTGCGTTTTCGCCCGTCTCTCGCATCAGCAGGTTGAGCAAAAAATTTGCGCTGCCGTCGCCCCCTGCGGAGATAAAACTGCGAAAGCCGTCGTTAAGTGCCGTTTTTACCAAGGATTCAATGCTTGTCGGCGGGCGAAAAGCGACGATGCGCGAACCCTGGGGCAGCATGTTTTCAACTTCGGTGGCAATGCTTTCCCAACGTTTGGCTGCACGGCCAGCATTGGCGTCGAGGTTGACAAAAAGAACACATTTCGCAGACATGGATCAAGCGATTTTTACATCTGGCGATTGCCAGCATTGTTCCATAACTTCTGCCAATCGGTCAATATCCTGTCTGGTATGCTCTGTCGTTACACTGATCCTGAACCGCTCCTGTCCTTCAGGGACAGCGGGGTATTCAATAACATTGAGGAAGATTCCGCGTTCGTGAACGAAGTGATTGGCTTTGCGGGCATCCATCCAATCGGGGACTTTAAGCGCAATAATAGCGGCTTCAGGGTTTGAAATGACCCCAAAAGGTTGTAGTTTTTGAACGGCATATCGGGCGTTATCAAGCAGGTGTTCGCGCAGTTCAGGTTGGTTTTCCACGACATCAATTCCTGCCAGTACTGCCGCCAGGGTTACCGGCGTGAGCGCAGCCGAAAACATGTATGAACGGGCAAAAAAACGGAGGTAGTCAATCAATTCCTTTGGTCCGGCCAGAAAACCGCCTGTCATCGCAAAAGATTTGCTGAATGTACCCATAGTGAGGTCAATCTGGTGTTCCACACCAAAATATTCCGCCGTTCCGCTACCTGTTTTGCCCAAAACACCTGTGCCGTGCGCATCATCGAGCAGACAAAAGGCATTGTATTTTTTTATAATTGGGATGATTTTATCCAATGGCGCAAGGTCGCCATCCATCGAATACACGCCTTCTATACCGACAAAAAGGGTGTCATTCGTTGTTTTGGACAGTTTGGCAAGTTTATTTTCCAAGTCAACCAAATCATTGTGTGCGAATCTAGTGACGGGTACTTGCGACATCCGCAGACCGTCGAAAAACGAGGCATGGCTCAATTCATCGCACAAAACATGGTCGTTGTCCTGCGTCAAAGCAATCATCATACCCACATTGGCGGCGTATCCACTGGAAAACACCATCGCCGATTCCTGGTGTTTAAGGTGAGCCAGACGTTCTTCCAGCTCAACCATCAGTTTGGTGTAACCGTTCAGCAGTGGTGGCCCGCCGAGGCCGACGCCATATTGATCAATGGCCGCCTTTACTTTTTCTTTGACGTAAGGGCTATTGGCCAAACCCAGATAATTGTTGGAGGCAAACATCAGCATTTTGCGTTCGCGCGCCATTTCGTCATCCCAAATCATCACTTCCCTGCTTTGGGGTGATATCACTTTTCGGCAATAACTGTATGCTCGATTGTCTTTTAAGTCTCTCAGAAACTCCGAGAACATGGGCACAAATTCCCCATTTTTCATGCTTTTATTGGCAGAAATGAAGCTGCGCAAGTTGTGCGCTTCGTTGCTCAACAGTTCATTTTTTGAATTTGCCATTGTGTTTCTAATTTTAATAGTTGTGTGAGAAATAGCTTCGGATCACCGTTAGATTCAGCATAAGCATTGGCAATTTGACAAGGGTAAAATGGCTGGTAGGTGCCATCACTCAATCGAATGGAGCAGTCCTTTTCCTCGCTACAAATACCAATGCGGAGGGGGCTCCAATGTATTTTTTGGGCTTCCGCAAGGAAGTTTTGTTCGTTTTTTTGGGGGATGGTAAACACCAATTCAAATTCTCCATGCGGCCCGGCCAGAAAAATCCAGGCGGGCAATTGTTTGGCTTTGTGGAGCTTCATGACTTCCGGATGTGCCATTTGGGTCAAAGGGATTTCAATTTTAAAACCAATCTCATTGACTTCTAACAAGTTACAAAGCGCATGCAAAAACCCGTCGCTGCTGTCAATACAGCTGCTGCCGAATTGCCGTACCAGATTGCCCTCCACCAGTCGAGGCATCGGGCGGTATGAAATAGTCGTCTGCCCTTGAGCAGCCAGCAACATTTCAAAAGCATAGGCACTGCCCAGCCCCATCGAGCCGGAGCAGTACAGCACATCGCCCACCTGCGCACCTTTTCGGGAAATAATGGGCCCGGCGGCAGGAATCAGACCCAACGCTGTACCGCCCATTTGCCATGTTTCTGATTGATTGGTATCCCCGCCGAGCACGAAGGTGCCCGTTGCGGCACATGCTTCTGCGATGCCGCTTTGTACTGCCTGTAGTTTTTCATTAGGAAAATCTGCGGGCAGGCTTTCAGAAAGCAAAAGCCCCAGGGGCTTAGCTCCAACAGCCGCCAAATCGGAGAGATTGACCACAACCGTCATCCAACCAATGTGCGCGGGATCGTGGTACAGTCCTGTAGCGATCTCTTCGGCGATGCAGTCGGTCGTGGCAGCCAAAACGCTCCCATCGGGCAAGCGCAGTAGTTCAGCATCGCTTTCCAAAAATTGGTTGATCTGCGTCGGGGAGCGGCGAAATTTTTCACTTATTTGTTGAAGTTCCCTGTTTTCGAGCAAATGAAAACTCATAAAAAGGATGTTAAATAGGTGTTTGAACTCGCCCAAAGGTCGTTTGTCCGCCCCCTATTTCACCTAATGCGCATCATTATAGACAATGATTCAGGTCAAGTAGCACTGCGTTCCTGCCATAGTTGTACTCCACGCTGCCTTCAAGAATAAGATCTGTATAGGGTGGGAATTGGAAATCCGATCCGCTCTGCGGAATGCCCAGATAGGCATTTTCCTTGTGCAGTGGAATTACCATTGGAAAAGTAAGTGACTGGCTCAAGCCCCGGGTGGTCAGTCCAGCTTCTGCGTACCAATTTTATGGGCGGTGTACGACCATTCCTTTTTAAATGTTATAGAGCCAGCAAACCCAGGTTTAGGCTTGGCGACTACATACGGGTTCTTCGTGTTTTCGAGAAATACGGAGGGGTTAAATGGAAACCAATTCCCAAGTAATTTTGTCCAAGCAAGGCGTGGGGCATGGAGGCAAATGCCAAAAGTAGCAACCAACCTGAACTATGATTTATGTGATTGATGTGATTGATGTGATTTTGGGTCACAAAAATCATATTAATCACAAGAATCATAGTTCAGACAATCATAGTTCAGACAACTTCATCCCGCTCCATACGATCTCTGGCTCATTTCTCCAACCCGATTCTAAGTGAAATCCCAATCTTTGAAAAATTTTGAATTATCGCCCCGTGGTAGGTTGACGTGTTGTTGGAAACCTCAAAGCGTCCTTGCGAGATAACGCCAAAACTGTAATTTCCAACCAGCCCTATTGCCCCATAGATGACATTTCCAACCTTAAAAATTATTTCCGGATTGTACTCAAATCCAAATAGCACAGCGTTCCTGCCATAGTTGTAATCAACGCTGCCTTCAAGAATAGGATCTGTATAGGGTGGAAATTGGAAACCCGATCCGCTCTGCGGAATGCCCAGATAGGTGTTTTCCTTGTGCAGTGGAATTACCATTGAAAAAGTAAGTGACTGGCTCAGTGTTTGACGCTTCAGTAAATGTCGGCGGGAAATACCAAAATTACAAATGCCATAGATACCCAGATCATTGAAAGCAATTTCCCTTGCAACCGGTAATCCATCTGATGCAAAACCGCTGACCGACTTAAAAACTAACGTAGCAGCCCGGTATCCGACGCCAAAATGCACTATATTGCTCCATAAACTATGATTCCGAAATGGCAACTCCAAAGAAATTCCAATCTGCGGTAACGCAATTTCCCTGCTTTTGACGGAAAAACTATCTATCTGTGGGATGTGATATATGGCAGGAGAAGGCCGGAAATAATGGCTCGTTACGCTGACTCGGTATTTAGTCTTTATTGGCTTTGAAACTATTTTGGGGCTATTACTTTCTTGAAAACGTGGCTTAGCCTGCTTTTTGCTTAGGCTGGTAAAAAACTTAATTCCTAACTCTGAATTGTTAACATGATAAGTCCCTTCTACGGCAGGCCCTCCATCCACCACATTTCGGATAAACTGACTACCCTTTGTTATTTTCTGAGGGCTAAGCGCGGCATACAGTTGGATGTGGCCTGATAAATTTTTATACATCTGCCAATGGTGGCTATACCCAACATTAAGTCTAAAAAACGCAGGGAAAATTGCGTGCTTTTCCGGCTCATTGAATATACTGTAACTGGCGCTCACGATCTCCTGTAAATCCTGCGCAATCAAAATTGTCCCTTCAAGTCCCAGGGATAATTGCCCCTTCCGTTTTAAGACCTCAAACGACTGCCCAAAACCGAATAAAATACTCGGGTACCCGATATGTTGGTTGATAAAATCACTCCAAATCGTTTCCTTATCCCCGAAGTAGTTGATCTGATAATACCTTAATCCCTGGGTAGTCAGTCCAGCTTCAGCATACCATTTTTTATGCGCTGTGTACGACCATTCCTTTTTAAATGTTATTGAGCCAGCAAACCCAGGTTTAGGCTTGGCGACTACATACGGGTTCATCGTGTTTTCGAGAAACACGGGTGGTGTTAAATGGAAACCAATCCCCAAATAATTTTGTCCACCCAAGGCGTGGGGCATGGAGGCAAATGCCAAAAGCAGCAACCAACCTGAAAGCCTAAAAATATGTGGAGGATTTTCTGTAGGAATCATAATCAAAGGTGTTTTTTGTTCTTCGTGAATTTATATGGGTAATCTCTGATTTAATCGCATAGTACAGCCGGTCGTCAGACGAGCGACTTATATTCCGGATGACATGGTGGCATAGCTTCCCGGAGCCCCTAAAAGAGTCCAGGCAGATCACGTCTGTGTGTTACCCATTAAACGCCAGTTGCATAGAAAGGCTACACAGCTTTTTAAAACACAAAAAGGGTCAAAATCACCTATAAATCAGGCATTTGTGCCACTCATACAAATCACATAAATCACAAGAATCATAGTTCAGACAGATAAATCAGCGATGGTTTCCGTACTCAGAAAAGGAATGTCATTGTCGCGACAAGGGTCGCAGGAGGTGATGGGAGGCTTGGAGGAGGAGGTGATTGTTTGGTTTGACGATCTGTTACATATACAGTGTACGACCTTTTCGGGAGCATGAACGACGACTGCTTTGTTAGGCTTTAATGTTTTGCAATTTTTCCAGATTTTCAAGTAGTTTTTGCATATCATCCTTAGATTCAATACTTAGTAAAAACAAGGGTTGTTTATCTGGGGTCTTATCAGCATTTAACTGTTTAATGAATCCGAAGCGTTTCATTAAATTGATTCCCTGAGGTGAATATCCCAAAGCTAATATTGACGTTGGATAACAACTTATATCTTTTAAGTGCTCAATTACCCCCTGTAATAATTCAGAAAGATTGAACATATTTCTTTCTTTGTTAGTTATAGCGATTTCTGAAACATAGTATTTATCACAACTACTGTTGTCTATGTTGTTGTATAGTATTTCTCGTTCCTTGATAAATCCATTTTTGATTTTGTTAAATGTTTCATCATCAATTGACCATATACTTACACCACCAATTACTTCACCATTCTTGAAAAGTCCGAGTAGACCTCTTGGATGAGCTGTCCACCAACTTTTCAAAACTTCGGTAGGGACGCTTGACGAACCAAAACATAAGTGATATAATTTATCTAAATCTTCAAATTCAGCGGGCGTAACAATATTTCTTACTGAGACGGAATTTTCTTGTGGTGCAGGTATTTCAGGCAGTCTTCTAACCCTCCTTCGAACTATAAATCCGTAAATCAAAACTACCAAACTGGCTAAACCAACCCCGATGACATATGGCAAAGGCAAAGAAATTATTTGAGCCATCGTAGCGATTCCTCCTAAAATCAAACCAATCGTAGATAACTTTCGGAAATCTAATTTGTCCATTATTTTTTGTTTTTAGTTTTGCTTACCACCAACGTTCCACAGCTACCCAAAGGTGGCGATTTCGGAGCACCTCACTGTCAATCAAGCACAAACTTTGTTAGAGGTACAAGGATTGATCTAACTACTGTACCGCCACCTTTGGGTAGGTGCTGTTAGCAGTAACCTTTTTATCTCGGGTCGGCATCATCAACGTAGTCTTTAACGCTAATTTTTATCATATAGTGGTCAGAAAGAAACCTGTCGTGTTGTGTCAAATCGGAAGAACGAAGGACATACTGTCGACTATACCTGAATTCTGGTCTATCTTCTGCAACAAATATTCTGTCAAAAGGAGCTTCGTTGTAGTCTTTACTCCAATAAGTTGCTGCATCATTGTTATTGAGGTCTATAAATCCACGGGTTACAAAAGTCTCAATTGCAGGTTCATCATTTCTTAATACATTTGTATCACCAAGCAAAATAAGACTTGGGTCATAAATTCCTTTTATTTCGTCAAGTGCATCACATAAGGCTTCAGCTTCTTTTGCCCTAACTAACCTGTTCATTGTTACACCACCATAATTAGACTTCATATGTAATGAAACTATTGAAATTGTTCTTTTTTCGGGTTGTTTCTCCCATTCTCCTGCTTCATTTCGTCTCCAAACTTCAATTTCCGATGAAAAAGATACTAAATGGGGCTTCCTGTCCCACAAATTTAGATTTTCAACTTTGTGTTTTACGTTGAGTGGAATGATGTCTCCAATAGTTAGTCTGCTACTATTCCATAAAATGGCACAAAGCTGAGATTTGTCTCCTGCTTGTCTATTTGGTAAAATAATATACTTCCAAGGAATATCTAAATGTTCTTCGAGTAGGTAGCAGACTACATCTAAATCAGAGTTTCGTCTTTCCGTGTAGGCACGGCTCTGGATAATTGGTTGATTTTCAAATAGCCTTAATTCTTCATTAGAATCTGTTATATAAACTTCTTGTAGAGCAATTAAGTCTATTCCAGCCATTTCAATGTGGTCAGCCAAAGCATAAGCACTTTGTCTTTTAATAGCTCTTGGGTGCCCTGAAAGATGTTCAATGTTCCAACTTGCGATTTGTAGAAAACTCATATTTTTTGTTTTTAATTGTTATTGCGCTCTTTTAAGGTTACTGCTAACGTGAGCGTGACAGCCACGCAGAGTTCGGTACTGGTCTAGCCCCCTATAAATCAGACTATTTACAGATTGTGAGAGAATAATGGTTT
>CAZKBH010000069.1:17600-19277 GCA_964550795.1 uncultured Saprospiraceae bacterium | reverse complement strand
ATGTGCCGTACTGGATCAATGCGGGACACCTCGGGGTGGACATGCTTTTTGATGATCGGAGTTACCTCGAAATGGATCGCGCTTTGGAAAAAGTACTGGCTGCCAAAGGGGATTGCCTCGCCGAATTGCGCGGAATCCTGAGCCTTCAGCCCTCCAAAACATTGCCGCCACAAACTTCCATGGGTCACCCCGATACCGGTATGGAAGGTTTGAACCCTTCCCAGCGCAGCGCCGTGGAAGCTATTTTGTACAATCGGGACATTGCCATCATCCACGGGCCGCCCGGCACGGGCAAAACGACCACCCTCGTGGCGGCCATCAAAGCCCTGACGCAAACCGAACAAACCGTGCTCGTAGCGGCTCCGAGTAATACCGCCGCCGACCTGCTCACCGAGCGTTTGGCCGATCAGGGACTCCAGGTGGTGCGCATCGGAAATGTGAGCCGGGTGGACGAAAGTGTGCTTCAACATACCGTGGATGCGTTGCTCGGGGCACATCCGGAGGCTAAAAACATCAAAAAAGTCAAAATTGCAGCGGCTGATTTTCGTCGCCAGGCGGGGAAGTTCAAGCGGAATTTCAATGCAGAAGACCGGCGCGAACGCAGCCATCTCAAACAACAGGCCCGCGATCTGGATGCCTGGGCCAGAACGTTGGAAGACCGCATCATTGACGAAATCCTGAATAGTGCGCAGGCCATTACCTGTACCCTGGTGGGCGCGGCGCACCCTTTGCTCGATAAACGGCATTTCAGAACCTGCGTGATTGACGAAGCAGCGCAGGCACTTGAACCTGCCTGCTGGATTCCGATGGTTAAAAGTAGTCGCGTGGTACTGGCCGGAGATCCGTTCCAACTGCCGCCAACCGTCAAAAATATAGAGGCGGCCAAACAGGGTTTGAGCAGGACCTTAATTGAGCGCTGTTTGGATTCCCTGCCGGATCGGGTGAATCTGCTGACCGTTCAGTATCGGATGCAGCAGGTGATTATGGGTTTTCCCAACCACTATTTTTATGGAGGTGCCCTGGTGGCCCATGCCAGTGTGGCCGACCGGGAATTGGCCAGTCCGGATTTAAATCCTGCCGAAATTGGCGTGACTTTTATTGATACCGCCGGTTGTGGTTTTGAGGAGCGTTTGCAGGAAAGTCCGGGCGCTCTACACCGCAACCTGAGCCGGTTCAATCCAGAGGAGGCAATGCTGATTCGGACCCATTTGACCACTTTGTTGGAACGTTATGACCCGCCCGGGCAAACTTCGGAGGCCATCAATATGCCCTTGCCCAGCATTGGAATACTATCTCCGTACCGGGAGCAGGTGAATCATTTGGAGGCACTTTTTCGGGAAAATGCGCTGCTGGCGCCCCTGCTTTTGGCTGGAACCATTGATGTCAGCACCATTGATGGATTTCAGGGACAAGAGCGCGATGTGATCTATATCAGCCTGGTGCGCTCTAACGACAAACACGAAATCGGATTTTTGCAGGATTACCGCCGGATGAATGTGGCCATGACCCGCGCCCGGATGATGCTCGTCATTATCGGCGACTCCGCGACCATTGGGAACAACAAATTCTATCAGGAATTCATGGATTATTGTGCCGAACATGGCGCGTACAGAACGGCCTGGGAGTTTATGGGGTAGGGGAGCAGCCACGCTTGAATTCTGTAATTTTTAATCCGAA
>CAZKBH010000069.1:9030-17590 GCA_964550795.1 uncultured Saprospiraceae bacterium | reverse complement strand
CTCGAAGGTTAAAGCGCCCACCTTTGTGTTGTGAAGACGATTTCACGACAAAAAACAAACACCATGGAAGATAGAGATTTTATGCAGAACACCCTCTCCGGTGCGCATAATCAAGGCAATAACCACACATCCAATACAAAAACAGACGTTGCACAAGGTTTGCGTGCCTTGTTTGTAAATGAGTTAAAAGACATCTATTGGGCTGAAAACGCGCTTACCAAGGCAATTCCAGCAATGATTCAAAATGCCACTTCCGAAGAACTGGTTGAGCGCTTACGAATCATTTGGTGGAGACCAAAGCACATGTCAGCCGTTTGGAAGAAGTTTTTTCGCTGGTCAATGAAAAGGTGGAGGCTAAAAAATGCGAGGCCATGGCCGGTCTGGTGAAAGAAGCGGAAGAAATCATGAAAAGCGCGGAAAGAGGTTTTGTGCGCGATGCCGGGATTATCATGGCCGCGCAGAAAGTAGAGCATTACGAAATTGCCACGTATGGCACCCTCTACTCTTTTGCCAAAACTTTGGGCGAAGACGACGCAGCTGATCTGCTACAAGAAACCCTGGGCGAAGAAGTTGGCGCGGATATCCACCTGACTGAAATCGCGGAAGCTTTTATCAATGTAGAAGCAATGGAGGCGGATAATTAAAGATGTAGTTATAACCTAGCGTATCCAAGTTTTCAGCATGGTTGGTGGGATAATACGTTTACTAAACTTTTAAAGTTTAGTAAACGTATAACAAGCTGATGCTGTAAACTTGGCGACGCGAGTCAAATCTAAGGCTTTGTTGTCAATCGAATCAATCGAATCAATCGTTCATAATCGAATCATTTAAAATGCTAATCGAATCTCCTACCCGCACCACTTCACCTTCCTCCCCCAGCCAGACCACATTTTGCCCAAACAAAATCCTATTCCCTTTTTTGCGAAAAGTGGCCAGGGTTTTTAACGGCTCTGCGGCGCGTTGAGCGGTTTCTTGGTCCGTAGTAGTGATGGTACAACGGGCGCAGGGTTTTACCCCTTTAAATGGCAACTGATTGATACTGAATTCCTTCCAATCGTCCTCTTCAAAGGCTCTACCGCCGGAAAACACAAAATTGGGCCGGAAACGGTTCATCGGAAGCGGTTCGTCCAGACGATGATTGAGTTCGTCCAAGGATGCTTGCCCAATAATCAAGTACGGAAATCCATCGGCAAAACTAACATGGTGTCCCGGCGGCGCATATCGGCCATCGGCTCGGCGGCGGGTAGTGTCGGGCATAAAAACCAATCGAAGATTCTGGGATAAATTGCTTGAAAACCACTCGTTTATCTCGTCTGGCAAAACCCTTGCTGCGCAACGATCTCCCCAAATCTCCACCTGAATTTTAGGTAAATCGGTAGGATTGATCTCCAGCGGGATCTGAATTCTTTGGGAAGGATTTTGTTTCCAAAACACCGTCAGAAAGGGCGACTCAATAGCAGTTCCAAGCTGTGCCATTTGCGGGATTTCGCGCTGGCTAACGAAGCGTCCCTGTTCGTCTATCAGCATCCAGCGCCGGTCGTAACGCAGTCCACGTCGTTCTGCAACCGCCGCCTGCAGGGAGATGCCGCCGAGTGATTTAATGGGATAAATCCAGATTTCGGATAGGGTGAGCGGTTCGTTTATGGGTGTTATTTCCTGCATATATTGTACAGCGTTAAATGTCACGAAAGTGTGGTACACCTTTTTTAGGTGTGCTACACTTTCCGAATCCCCATGACCCGAAATTGCACGCCATCGTAGCGATTTTCGGGTTTTTCGGCATCGCGCAGTACCTGGAGCGCTGCGGTTTTTTTATCGGTTTTTTCTTTGGACAAAAACAAGGGGGCGTTGTGAATAAGAAGCACAATGTCTTCTTTCCCAATCACTTCGAGGGAGCAAAGGCAGTCGAGCAGGGCATCCAGATTTTTGCCAAAATAGTCCGGGAAGAGTAAGGTTTTGGCGATTCTGGGATAAAATCCGCGCAGTGTCTGCGCTTTTGAACCGTCAATTTCTGCCACGAAAACATCGGGCGAAAACGCGGGTATAGCGTCAAGAAGTTCCATGTTTAGTCTATTTTCAAGAAGGTTTTGTAATGATCTTTGGTGTAATAAGCGCTTTTATCAGAACCCGTTACGAGGCGTTCAGCGCCCCGGTTTTTCCCCTGGACTTTGGGCCGGACATCCCATTCTGAATAGCGTATTTTTTTGCCGTCAGGGGCTTTTTGAGGAAGCCTTTTTTCTCGATTTTGAAATTCGCGTCCACCCACAAATCCATCCGGTGCTTGCCCGTTTTGGTGGATAAATTGAAGCACCTCCAGCACATGGCCGGGTATTTTTGCATTGCTTTGTTTGTCCCTTTGTTCGGTTTTGCCAGGTTGGGCCGCATCCAGAATCGGGGGCGCGGAGTGGTTGCGTTGCCACACAAACCAAGTCAGCGCAAGCAGCGCGGAGAGGATAAGGAGCCGCGCCAGAAGTTGTTTTTGAGGGGAGGCCCTTTTCATATTTGGAAAAGCATTAGCACAGGACAAATGTAAGGAATGCAGTTTAAAAGCAAAGAGGGCGTCTCATAAATGGTGGTATGGCCTTCAGGCCGTCGGGAATTGCGCCATTTATGGCGCAGAAACATAGATAAATGGGGCGTAAACGCCCCTTATCCCGACGGCCTGAAGGCCATACCACCGCTTACGAGACACCCTCCTTTCACAACCGTAGAGGTGTCCAATGGTTGATTTACTTAAACAGGCTTACAACGCTTTCAATACTTCCTCTTCCAAATTATTCCGCGGGTTGATCGCTACAATCTTGCCATCCTTACCAATCAGGAATGTTTTTGGAATAGAGCGCACGCCGTACACACCTGCGGGCGCTGAATCCCAGAATTTCAGATCGCTTACGTGGCCCTGCCAAACCAATCCATCCTGTTTGATGGCATCAATCCATTTTTGCTTGCCATCCGGACGATCCAAGGAAACACTGAACACGTCGAATCCCTTGCTTTTGTATTTGTTGTACACTTCCACCACGTGTGGGTTGGCTTTGCGACATGGACCACACCAGGAAGCCCAAAAATCCAGCAACACCACTTTGCCTTTCATGGAAGAGAGCGAGCGGACTTTTCCGGAAGGATCAGGCAGACTGATATCCGGTGCAACCATGCCAATTTGGATGGTTTCGCCGCCTTGCTGTTGGGTTTGTTGGCCTTCCAATCGGGTAATCATGGCGGCAAAATCCGTAGCATATTTTGAACCAGGCATAGCCGCCGCGAGGGCTGAGCTTTGTGCTTTAAAATCGGCCATGAAGGGGCCAGCATTTTGGCCCAGCAACTGGGTGGTCAAAAACGCTTTCATCAGCGGGGTGCATCCACGGTCAATGTATGCCTTGGCTTCTTCCGGGCTTTTAGGTTGATTTTTGATCAAATCCTGAATAATTCCGGTGTAACAAGTGAGCGTTTCGGAACCTTTCGTTTGGATTTCCATACGGTCAATGGTACTCAGGTCGCCTGTGACTTCAATGACACCTTCTTTGCCATTTAGGATAAAAAACACCTGTTTGGCGCCAATTTTTAGGCGATAAAGGCCTTCTTCCCAGGGTTTTTCGGATTTGATTTCAAACACGCCATTGGCATCGCAGGTGGCAAGCCCGAGGCTCACATTCGAGCGGTCAAAGTGTGCGAGATCAAGCGAAATTTGCAGGTTTGAAGCTCCCGAAATGGTGCCTTTAATGGCGTGGCTGCCAGCGGTTCCGCTCGCTTGTCCGTCACAAGCGAACATCAGTGCCACCACTGGGAGGAAAAGCAGGAAAAGTGATTTTAACTTGTTCATTTTCAAAATTTTAGAAAGAAAATTGCGCGTTCAATACCAAGTAAAAACGTGCAATTATTATGCCATAATATCATTCAAAACCGTTTCGTAGGTCCGTTTCCACGAATCCACAGTGCCCCAATTTTCGCCGTCAATCACCAACGCATCCCCGCTAACGACGCCTAATGGCTCGAATGCAACCTGTTCTGCGGCTAAAAAACGCTCAAATGCTGCCACTTGTTCTGTCGGCACGGAGACAACTACCCGACTTTGGGCTTCTCCAAACAGCCAGGCATCTTTGCGAACGGCCGGATTAGAAGTCACCTCAAATCCCAAACCGCGGGGCATAGCGCTTTCCACCAGATTGGCAAAAACGCCGCCATCGCTCACGTCGTGCACCGAGGACACCAGTTTTTGACCAATGGCCTTTTTTACCACCTGTTGGATGGAAAATTCCTCCTCCAGATCAAAATATGGACAATTGCTGAACTCCACACCCAGCACTCCGCGCAGGTATTCGCTGCTGCCGAGGTCGTTGCGGCTGGTTCCAATGAGGTAGATAGCGTCGCCGGCTTGCTTGAAATCCAGGGTCATGATCTGGGTATAATCGTCCAACATGCCGAGCATTCCGATGGTCGGGGTAGGATAAACCGGCACCGTTTCGCCGCCCTTGGTGTATTGGTTGTAAAAACTCACGTTTCCGCCCGTTACCGGGGTTTCAAACCTGCGACACGCATCGCCCATGCCTCGAATGGCTTCTGCAAACTGGTAAAAAACTTCAGGATTGTAAGGGTTGCCGAAGTTCAGGCAGTTGGTAATGGCCACGGGTTCACCACCTGCGCAAACGATGTTTCTGGCAGCCTCCGCAACGGCAATCATCCCGCCTTTGTGCGGATCTGCGTACACGTAGGCGGAATTGCAATCGGTGGTCAACGCAAGGGCTTTTTGGGTGCCTTTTACATACACAACCGCCGCATCAGAGGGCCGATTGGTGGTCATGGTACCCGTACGAACCATCGAATCGTATTGCTGGGTAATCCAGTTTTTGGAGGCCAGATTCGGCGAATTCCACAATTTTTGGGCAACTGCCTGATAGTCACTCGGCGTTGGCACCTTGTCCAAATCAAATTTTTCGATTTCGTCCAGATAGTCGGGGCGTTTTTGCTCTCGAACATACACCGGCGCGCCGCCGCCCAAAACGAGGGGATCGGCAGGCACTTCGGCCACCAGTTTTCCTTCGTAGTGGTACTGGAGAATGTCACCTTCGATGGTTTCGCCGATTTGGGCGCAATCGAGGTCCCATTTTTCAAAAACAGCCAAAATATCGGCTTCGCGGCCCGGTTTCACGACGATCAACATCCGCTCCTGACTTTCGGAGAGCAGAATTTCCCAATCTTTCATGTTGGCTTGGCGTGTGGGCACCTTGCTCAGGTCAATGCGCATGCCACAACCAGCTTTGGCACTCATTTCAGAGGTCGAACAGGTAATACCCGCCGCGCCCATGTCTTGCATGCCGACAATCGCCCCGGTGGTAATCGCCTCCAGAGTAGCTTCTAACAATAATTTTTCCTGAAACGGATCGCCGACTTGAACCGCCGGCAAATCCTCGTGGGAATCTTCCCCCAGATCAGCAGAAGCAAAAGTGGCACCGTGAATGCCATCTTTGCCCGTGGCCGAACCGACAATAAACACCGGATTGCCGGGGCCGCCCGCCGTTGCGCTGACCGTTTCACCTGCCTTTACGATGCCTGCCGACATGGCATTGACCAAAATATCGTGGTTGTAGCAGGGCATGAAGTAAACCTCGCCGCCCACAGTAGGTACGCCGAAACAGTTGCCATAATCGCCGATGCCTTTCACCACGCCCCGGATGAGATTTTTCATGCGCGGGTTGTTGGGCGTACCGAAGCGGAGCGAATTGAGCGCAGCGATCGGCCGGGCGCCCATGGTGAAAATATCGCGGTGGATACCGCCCACGCCTGTTGCGGCGCCTTGATAGGGCTCGATGGCGGAAGGGTGGTTGTGGCTTTCGATTTTAAACACACAGCCGAGATCGTCGCCGATATCTACCAGTCCGGCGTTTTCTTCGCCTGCGCCAACCAAAAGCCGTTTTCCGCTGCGCGGCAGGGTTTTGAGTTGGAGAATTGAATTTTTATACGAGCAGTGCTCGCTCCACATCACCGAAAAAATACTGAGTTCGGTGAAATTGGGCATCCGGCCCAGAATTTGTTGGATTTTATCAAATTCATCGGCAGTAAGGCCGAGGCTTTTTGCGATTTCGACGGTAACGTCCATGAATCTATTCGGTGAGATTCCCGCCTTCATTCCTTGAGCGGGTAAATGAGAGATTTTTGAAGCCGCAAAAGTAGTGCGAGGGAGCCAAAAGGAACGAGGAACACACCTGAAAACTGCGTTTAAAATACAAAAAGCCCCGTGCGAAGGGAGTTGCGGTATCCCGGAACGCTGTTCCGGGCTGATAATGGGTACATGCTTTGCGGATTTTGTGCGTTACTGCCCCCGGTAAGTGTATCCCGGAACGCTGTTCCGGGCTGATAAACGTGGTCGTTCTTTGCGGATTATGTGCGTTACTGCCCCCGGAACAGCGTTCCGGGATACGCTGCTAAACGCCCCCGGAACAGCGTTCCGGGATACACTTACCGCCAGCAGTGTGTTGTTTTTCCCAAAAAGATGGACCTTGTGCTTCTTTTTAACGCCATGTGCTGGCTGTTCCATTCACTGTACCGTATTAATAAAACATGATCATCGTTCAGGACAAACTTGTAAGTGACGACGTAGTGGAGCAGCAGTTCATCTGCAATCTTTCCGCTTGTAAAGGCGCGTGTTGCTGGGAAGGCGATTATGGCGCGCCGCTTGAAAATGAAGAACTCGCCATTTTGGAATCCATTCAGGACAAAGTTCGGCCATATCTCAGTCCGGCTGGCATAGCGGCCATTGAGGAACAAGGCGCGCATGCATGGTTTGAAGGCATGAAGTCCCACGGTACGCCGCTGATTGACGGTGGCCCCTGTGCGTACATGACTTACGATGCGCTAGGTATTGCACAATGTGGGATTGAAATGGCCTGGAAAGCGGGTGAAATTGACTTTCAGAAGCCGATTTCCTGCCATCTTTACCCAATTCGAGTAGAAAAATTCGAACATTTTGGTTCGGAAGCCTTGAATTACGACCGTTGGGATATTTGTTCCGCAGCCTGCCAGTTGGGCGAAAAAGAGCAGGTGCCCGTGTATCAATTTCTGAAAAATGCAATTGTGCGGAAATATGGTCAGGACTTTTATGATGAGCTGGACGGAGCGGCTCAGTTTATCAAAGCTCAAAAAGAAGAATAGGATTAAAAACAATTCTCCTAATTACTTGTAAACTTGCAAGCGCTTAACTTTGCCCACCACCAACTACTACCGCTTTGCAATCCAACGACCTGATCCCATCTTCCCCCGTCAAATTGATCGAATGCCCGCGCGATGCCATGCAAGGGCTGCACGATTTTATTCCGACCGAAAAAAAAGCTGCCTATATCAATCAACTCCTGCAAGTGGGTTTCGACACGCTTGATTTTGGTTCATTTGTCAGTCCCAAAGCCATCCCGCAGATGCGTGACACGGCGGAGGTGCTCAGTCAACTGGATCTCAGCGCCACTAAAACCAAACTTTTGGCCATTGTCGCCAATGAGCGTGGCGCGGAAAACGCCTGTCAGTTTACAGAAATTCAATACCTCGGATACCCATTCAGCATCAGTGAAACTTTCCAGCAGCGCAACACCAACGCCAGCATTGCGGAGAGTCTGGAACGCACCAAGTTTATCCAGGAAATGTGCCTGAAGCACCAAAAAGAACTCGTGTTATACATTTCCATGGGTTTTGGAAATCCCTATGGCGACCCCTGGAATGTAGAAACTGTGCATCGTTGGGTGGATGCGCTGGTGCCGCTCGGAATTCGCACGTTTTCACTTTCTGATACCATCGGCTGTTCAAACCCGGAGAACATTTCTTATCTTTTTAGAAACCTGATTCCGGCTTATCCGGGCATCGAATTCGGGGCACACCTGCACACGCTGCCACAGAATTGGCGGGAAAAAATTGACGCAGCCTGGGCCAGCGGTTGCCGCCGTTATGATGGTGCAATGCGCGGCTTCGGTGGCTGCCCCATGGCTAAAGATGACCTGACGGGCAATATGGCCATGGAAAATCTAGTCCTTTTTCTCGACGAAGCAGGCGTGGAATCCGGCCTGGACCGCCAGGCTTTTGGCCAGAGTTTGGCTATGGCAGATGAGGTGTTTAATTAGTTTAACCATTGAGCGTGTTCTAAGTGTGGCACACCTTTCAGAAACCATGTCCAGCATCCAGACTTCAAAAAAAATCGTCCTCATCAGCCCGGCCCATCCACTTCGGGGGGGCATTGCGGCGTCCTCCGAACGATTGGCGCTGGCGCTTGCAGAGGCGGGTCACACGGTTGTAATCTATTCATTTTCACTGCAATACCCGGTTTTTTTGTTTCCCGGGAAAACGCAGTTGACCGATGATCCGGCACCTTTTGGCAATCAAAAAATTTCAGATCATGGTGTTTCGGAGCCAATCATCAAAACCCGCCTGAACTCCATCAATCCATTCAATTGGTTGCTCGTGGGGCGAGAGATTGCGCAGGAAAACCCGGATCAAATCATCGTCCGATTTTGGTTGCCATTCATGGGACCTTGTTTGGGCACGGTGCTGCGGGTGGCGCGTTTTTTTTCGCGTAGCAAGGTTC
>CAZKBH010000069.1:0-9020 GCA_964550795.1 uncultured Saprospiraceae bacterium | reverse complement strand
TTATTCCCCACGAGAAACGCTTTGGGGATCGCCCTTTTGCCCAGTGGTTTGTGGGTGCTTGCCACGATTTTGTGGTGATGTCCAAATCCGTCGGCGAGGAAATCAGGACCTTTTTATCGGCTGCGCAAAACAAGGAGACGGTGGTGCGTTTTGCCCCGCACCCGATTTACGATACCTATGGAGCGTTGTTGGAAAAGTCAGTCGCGAGGCAACAGTTGAATTTGCCAAAAAACGTCCCCATGGTGCTGTTTTTTGGCTTTATCCGAAAATACAAAGGCCTGGATTTGTTGTTGGAAGCCCTGAATAAGGCCCCGAATGTACATGCGTTGGTGGCCGGCGAATGTTACGAAGACTGGGATTTTTACCAAAAAATCATTCAGGAAAACGGACTTGCGGAGCGGGTACATTTGTTCACGGATTTTATTCCGGCAGAGCAGGTGCGGGTATTTTTTTCTGCCGCAGATTTGGTTGTGCAGCCGTATCGGACTGCCACGCAGAGTGGTATTTCCCAGATTGCCTATCATTTTGAAAAACCCATGGTGGTGACCAATGTGGGCGGCTTGCCAGAGATTGTCACGCAGGGCATTTCCGGCTATGTGGTTGATCCTGACCCTGTTGCCATTGCAGATGCCATGCGCGATTTTTTTGAAAATGACCGGGGGACGTCGATGCAAGCAGGAGTAAAAGCAGAAAAAAGACGTTTTTCTTGGGCGAATTTAGTTGAGCAATTGTTGCGCTGAGACAACCATTTGTTCGTTTAAAACGAAAGCCCGGCCGCTATGACAGCGACCGGGCTTTTTGTGATCCCGACAGGGCTCGAACCTGTAGCCTACAGATTAGAAATCTGTTGCACTATCCATTGTGCTACGGGACCAACGCGGCGCAAAAGTAAAAACTTTAGGAATGCGAAACTTCAATCATGGCAGCAAAAGTTCCAAACTAAAGTTTGAGCCGGTTAAAATGTATTCGCTTGGCACTGAAATTGCTCGGTTCGATCAACGTCAAACGCGTCAATCCGTGCATGCGCCATATCTTTCGCGTTCAACATGAACCCTTATTTTAATTATGGAACCCACCACCCAATCCGTAGCGAACGTACAAATGGAAGCAGGCTGGAAACACGCTTTGGCGGCGGAATTTCAACAACCCTATTTTGCGGCCATCAAGTCGTTTTTGCTCGCTGAAAAAGAGGCTGGGAAAACCATTTATCCACCTGGCCCCTTGATTTTCAACGCTTTCAACAAAACGCCGTTCGATGCGCTGAAAGTGGTGGTGCTCGGGCAAGATCCCTACCACAATCCCGGCGAGGCGATGGGTTTGAGTTTTTCGGTACCCAAAGGGGTAAAAACGCCGCCATCACTGCTCAATATTTACAAGGAAATCCAGCGTAGTCTCGGCATTCCGCCGCCGCCCCACGGCGATTTGACACCCTGGACGGAGCAAGGGGTGCTGATGCTCAATGCTATGTTGACCGTGGAAGCCCGCCAGCCCGCAAGTCACCAGAAAATTGGCTGGCAAACTTTTACGGATGCCGTGATTCGATGCGTTTCGCAGCAGAAAGAGGGGGTGGTTTTTTTGCTTTGGGGCAATTTTGCGCGTTCTAAAAAAGCCTTGATTGATGAAAGTCGGCACTTCATACTCGAATCCGCGCATCCCTCGCCTTTGGCGGGCAATGCTTTTCAGGGCTGCGGCCATTTTGTACGCACGAACGAAATTTTGACCCAACTCGGAAAAACGCCGATTGATTGGGCACTGGTTTAAAATTGCAACCAAGGGAAAGGAGCCAGCCAACGCACGCGTTGCAGCAGCTTTGTTTGGAACGTGTTGTTCCGGTTTTTTGCGCCCAATTGTTGGGCTTCCGGCCAGAGATGATGGTGGTAATAGGGCGCCATTTGAGGCACGCCAAGCTGCGTGTAATAATTCAGGGTTCGTTGTTGCGCGGCAGCTTGTTCAGATTCATTTGGGTAAAAGGGCGTGTCCAGCACATGAATTTCGCCATTCGGATTTAACAATTTGCGCAGCGCAACAATCAACTGTGTAAGATCGGGGAAATACTGCACGGAAGCGGCCAGCAAAATGACATCAAAGTTTTTTTCAGGGAAGGAGCTTTGCAAAACATCCGCGTAGGCGAAGGTCAGACGGCTGCTCCCGAACAAGCGCGCACCCTGTTCCAATTCCATTTTATTGAGATCAAGCGCCCAAATGCTCCATTGTTGGTTATCCGCCAGTTGATTGGCCAACCAGCCATTGCCGCAGCCCAAATCCAGGATTCGGAGGGGTAAATGTTGGGGCAATTGTTTTTTCAAACGCGCCAGTGAACGTGCCCGCCAGATCCATTCTTTTGCATAAATACTTGAAAATGAAATATTTGGAAGGTTTTTAACCACTTCGTCTGATAGCAATCGCCCTTCCAGTTGGCGCACCTTCAGGTAACAAGATTCTTTTTCGTGGTAAGATTCCGGTGTAGTAAAAAACCGGACTTGCGTTGATTCCATGCGGCAAAATACGGCACATGGTTAGGAACTGCACAATTCTTGCGTTTTCGCAGAGTTAGACATTCCAAGTTTTTAAAACTTGGAATGTCTGCTCGTACCAAAAAACAAGTTTTGCCCTGATTTAGAGCCCCAGCTTCCGTACATTAGCCGCTCAAATATTTCCTGACCAATGTCCACCACTACCACAGATTTAGAAATTGCTAAAAACGCAGACGCCCTCAAGTTAGCCATCTCCAGCCTGAACCGTCAACTCGAAAAAATTTACGAAGGCGGCGGGGAAAAGCGCATTGAAAAACTGCACAAAGAGGGCAAAATGACCGCCCGCGAACGCATTGATTATCTCCTGGATGCCGATACACCGCGGATTGAAGTGGGGGCCTTTGCCGGATTCGAAATGTACAAGGAACACGGCGGCTGCCCTGCGGGTGGTGTTGTGGTTGTGATAGGCTACGTGCGGGGTCGGCAGTGCATCGTGGTCGCCAATGATGCGACGGTCAAAGCCGGGGCCTGGTTCCCGATTACCGGAAAAAAGAACCTTCGTGCGCAGGAAATCGCAATGGAAAACCGATTGCCTATCATTTATCTCGTGGACTCTGCGGGGGTGTTTTTACCCATGCAGGACGAGATTTTCCCCGATAAAGAGCATTTTGGACGTATTTTCCGCAACAATGCAAAGATGTCGTCCGCAGGCATACCACAAATTGCCGCCATCATGGGCGCTTGCGTAGCGGGTGGCGCGTACCTGCCCATTATGTCGGATGAGGCGCTGATTGTGGAAAGAACCGGCTCTGTTTTCCTTGCCGGACCTTACCTCGTGAAAGCCGCGATCGGGGAAGACGCAGACCAGGAAGTGCTCGGGGGCGCGGCCACACATTCGGAAATCAGCGGCGTTACGGACTATAAAATGCCCGATGACCAGACCTGCCTCGATACCATTAAAGATTTGGTGGACAAGTTTGGCCGATTTGAAAATGCCGGATTTGATCGGGTTGAGCCCAAGCCCGGCGCTGGAAAACCGGAAGATTTATTCGATATTTATCCTGAAAACGGCGCAAAACCATACGATACCCTCGAATTATTGCGCCGATTGGTGGATGAGGGCAAACTCACCCAATACAAGGAACATTACGGCAAAACAATCATCACGGCGTATGCGCGGATTGATGGCTGGGCGGTGGGCATCGTGGTAAACAACCGCCAGGTGGTCAAAAATGCCAAAGGCGAAATCCAATTCGGCGGGGTCATTTACTCCGATTCGGCGGACAAAGCCACGCGGTTTATCCTGAATTGCAACCAGAAAAAAATCCCGCTCGTTTTCCTGCACGATGTCACCGGATTTATGGTTGGCACCCGTTCAGAACACGGCGGAATTATCAAAGACGGCGCAAAAATGGTGAATGCGGTGGCCAATTCAACCGTTCCCAAATTCACGATCGTGATCGGTAATTCTTACGGCGCGGGCAACTACGCGATGTGCGGAAAAGCCTACGATCCGAGACTCATCGCGGCCTGGCCGACGGCCAAAATTGCAGTAATGGGCGGAGAACAGGCGGCCAAGGTATTGACGCAAATTCAGATACAATCGCTGAAATCAAAAGGCGAAGCCCCGGATCCCGTGGCGGAAAAAGCACTTTTGGAAAAAACAAAGGCCAGTTATCTGGCTCAAACCACGGCCTACTACGCCGCTTCCCGACTTTGGGTGGATGCCATCATTGATCCCCGCGACACCCGCCAATGGATCAGTATGGGCATCGAAGCGGCGAACAACGCTCCGGTGGAAAAATTCAACGTTGGGGTGATTCAGGTTTGAGTTGTCTATGATCGAAGGGTGTTAATCATGGTGTAGATTCGACACTCTTACCATTTTGTCCTCTACTTCCTGCACCAGCTCCGTGAAATGTTGCTCACGTTTCAGCTCGCGCGTGCGATGGGTCACAAGGTCCACTTTAATGTGCTCAACGATGTGAGACGGGGCGGCTTTCATGATGTAAATATCGTCTCCGAGGTAAACCGCTTCGGCAATATCGTGGGTTACGAAGATGACCGTGGAATGGAATTTTTCCCAAAGCTGGATGAGCAATTCCTGCATCTGAAGACGGGTTTTGACATCCAGCGCGCCAAAGGGTTCGTCCATCAATAGAATATCCGGGTTTGCCAGCAAACTACGCGCAATGGCTACCCGCTGCAATTGCCCGCCGGATAGGGTAGGGTACTGCGCATATTTGTTCTCGTGGCCCGCCAGTCCGACCAATTCGATCATCTCCTGGGCTTGCAGCAGCCGGGTTCTTTCATCTAAACCCTTGAATTTCAACCCTAAAGCCACATTTTCCCGCACGGTCATCCAGGGGAAGGAAGAGTATTGTTGAAAAACCATGCTGATGCGCGAATCGTCGGTGACGAGTTTATCGTGCACCTTGACCGTTCCACTCGTTGGTTTTTGCAGCCCGCACACATAGCGCAGGATGGTGGATTTTCCACTTCCCGACATACCTAGCAGGACCACAAATTGCCCTCTATTGGGATGATCTTCAATGAGTAAATTAAAATCCTGGATGATGAAGGACTTGCCACCATCGTAGCTCTGGCTCACATTTTCCAGCTGTATGATATTGGGCAAATGGGTGTCCTGAAATTGCAGCATGGTCAAGATAATTTTGAAGCGTTTTTCAATTTGAGTTCTCCCATCACAATCATCGCCACGCCCCCCACCACTGCAATCCAAACAAAAGTAGCTGGGATAAGCGCGGGCATCATCGCCTTAGCCAGCAGGCACAACAAGACAAAAAAGATGCCGTACTGGCACTCTTGAACGCCGGGCCATTTGTGTTTCAGGTATTTGTGGGGGTTCAACCGGGTGTCTATGTACGAGAGTAGCCTATCCTGCAAAAAGCCAATCACGATGATGAGCAAAAGCATCGCGAAAACACGGTCAATTTGCCCCATTTTACTCTTGATAAAAATCAGTCCGCCAATCCCGCCCTGCCTGTTCAGCAACTCCGCAATAATAATATAGGTCCAGGAAATTGCCGTCAGTACCCGGATATCGTCCATCAAACGGGAGAACACCGCCGGGATATACACCGAACGGAACGTCTGCCAATTGGTGGCGCTGAGTGTAAAGGCCGTTTGGACGTACACCTCCTCGACTTCCCGGATTCGTTGCACGATTACGGGCAACAGATAAACCAAAATACCGAACGCCAAAAAGGCGATTTTCATTCGGTCTTCGAGACCAAACCAGACGATGAACAAACTGGTGAGCGCCGACAGCGGCAGATACCGAAGCGCGTCAATTTGACGGCTGAACAAACCCCGGAGCAGCGGAATCAAGCCCAGCAAAAAACCGATTGGCAGGGCAATGAGTAGGGCCCAGAGGTAGCCTTGAATATTCAGCCAGACGCTCCGGGATGTATTGGAAACCAACTCGTCGTGCTCGACTAGTTGCTGAAATGCGCCCGGGATTTTAGTCGGCGGGGGCAGAACCGGATACACTTTTTCAAAAGCTGTGGCACGCACTGTCAGCAGCGAGTCCTGGCGTAAAATGGAATCCCGCTGAACACGGGTAATCGTGGTGTCCAAAGCAGAGGGTAGTTCCCTCAAACCTCCATCTACGATTGGACGTTGAGTGGACAGAAGTTCCGCCAAGGCCCTCCGAAGGGCGAGGGTAATCAATGCCGCCAACAGCGCCAGAACGGCGCGTTGACTGGTACTAAGGTTTCCCCGTAATTTGAATAGCGACATGGACTAGGATTCAGGTGTATAAAAAGGCTTATTCCCCAACGATTTCAAAATCGGTCCGTCTGTTTTTGGCCCGGCCTTCGTCTGTGTCGTTGCTGGACACCGGTTTGTCTGGTCCATTGCCCACGATGATGAAACGGTTTCGGGGCATGTTGTAAGTCGCAATCAGGTAATCCGCCACGGATTTGGCTCTTTTTTGCTGGCCGCATTTCCGACATTATCGGTGTTGCCTTCAATCCGGATGCGGGCATTGGAAAACGCCTTTGCGATGTCCACGAATTCTTTGTCAATGATGTACTTGGAGTTTTCATCCAACTGGAATTCCCCGGTGCGGAATGAAATACTGACCCTTTTGGTCGCAATGGCCTCGCGGGTTTTGGCAGCTTCGGTGGCCACGCTGAATTGTTTTTGTCCCTCCGCAACTTGGTCAGAAACGGATGTGAGCGCAGATGCAGCTTTAATAGCCTCTGTATTGATGGCCAAACGCCAACTGGGCACCTTTCCCTCAATATAGCCCAACTGTTGGTAGGTGCTCGTCATCCGATTGTAGAGGTTTTCGCCAGTGACACCTTTATACGCGGGGTTCATGCCAAAAAAGTTCAGGTTGTCGCCGTGGGTGCAAAGCCGTACATTTTGGATGGACTTGTACGCGGCTTCTTCCGATACGCCGTCGAAATTTTCGGAGAGGATTTTGGCTGCTTTGCGTTTGTTGGCTTCGCTGCTGTTGATTTCTGCGGCGCCTTTCATCCAACCTTCGTAGAGTTTGTTGACTTTTTCCCTGTTTTTTTCCAGCCAATCGCCTTTTGCGATGAAAGCATCTGCAATGATGTTTGAGGCGGAGCGGGTGCTCTCCAGGATTTTGGACCCTGGCACTGCCTGGATGCAAAGTTCGTCGTCCGGACTCCATACCACGGCCGCGTCCACCTGTTGGCTTTTGAATACCTGAGCGGCATCAATGGCACTTGGTTGCTTGACAATTTCGATGTCGGAGGGTTTCATCCCTGCGGCTTCCAGGAGCCAGATCAGGAAGGAATGGGAAGGAGACAGTTCAGCTACGGCCACTTTTTTGCCTTTTAAATCGGCCACGGAGGTAATGCCTCTTCTGACCACTACGGCATCGCCGCCCCTGGACCAGTCGGCCTGAAACACGATGCGTGGATCGAAGGCTTCGAGGGCCGACATTTCGGTTGGCAGGGCATCTATGGTACACCAGAGCAGGTGTACGTCGCCATTTTTAAAGGCTGCGCGACTGGCCTCAAAATCGTCGAGTACTTTAAAATCAACTTTAAAGCCGTAGTCTTTGTAAAATCGGGACTGTGTATTGGCTTTAAAACCTTCGTTGAAGTATTGTCCGCCCGCGTAACCGCCCCAGGTAACAACCCCGATTTTGATTGTGCCGGGATCAGAATCCGACTTGGATTCGTCTTTGCCGTTATTTTCGATGATTTTTTGGCCCATTTCGGTGTTTTTAAAGAGGTATCTACCCCCGAAAAACACACCTGCGACAATGACTACGGTAAGAAGGAGCTTAGAAAAAGAGGTTAATTTTGCCATCTAGTAATTGATTTGAAGGAAATAAACGCGGTTCAAAAGTATAACCATGCAATAAAGCACTGGCGGGATTGCGACTGAACCGACCAGGGAGTCTCGCAACCCAAGCACAAAAATACACACGAGGGTTGCAGATTCTGCAATTTATTTATGGGAAAAGGAGCAGGAATCACTACCTTTTGGTAAAAGAGATAATTGCAACAAGCAATCTATCTGCCCACCCGCCAATCAATAATAGGAAATTTATTTCTTCAAGCCTATTTCCCGCAAACGCTCATCCAAATACGCCCCGGCAGTGATCGGTTCGTAATGCAGAGAGTTGTCGGGGGTGACACAACTAGGAAGGCAGCTCAGATCCATGCTGCTTACCGGATGCAGGAAAAACGGGATACTGAGTCGCGGCAAATGCCATTCTTCCCGGGGCGGATTCACCACGCGGTGGGTGGTGCTTTTTAGGTAATTATTGGTTAGGCGTTGCAGCATATCGCCCACATTGATCACAATTTCATCGGCTTCGGGCATGATGGCGGCCCATTTGTTTTCAGCCGTGAGCAGTTCTAATCCTCCTGCACTCGCGCCTACGAGCAAGGTGATGAGGTTAATGTCTTCGTGCTGCTCCGCGCGAATGGCGCTGGCGGGTTCTTCCGTAATGGGCGGGTAATGGATGCTGCGCAAAATCGAATTGCCCGCAGTGATTCTTTGTTGGAAATAATCCGTGGGCAAATTGAGGTGAATAGCAATAGCTTCCAGCAATTCTCCACCCGCTTTTTCAAAAGCGCGATAGAGCTGGCTGCCGAGTTGTGGCATTTCAGGAATTTCCGCAACTTGCACATTATCAGGGTATTGCGCTTTCAAAGGATGGCTATCGGGCACTTCTTGTCCAATTTGAAAAAACTCTTTCAAATCAGCCACTGTGGATTGTTTGGCGTGTTCCTTGCCAAATGAAGTGTAGCCGCGCTGTCCGGCCAATCCGGCTACCTCGTATTTCCGTTTAATGGCTTCGGGCATGGAAAAAAATGCCTTGGAGGAAGCATAAAAACCATCCACCAGCGATTTAGGAATGCCGTGATTGACCACGGCCACAAAACCCACTTCGTGAAAAGCCGCGCCGATTTGACGCACAAAAGCCTCGCGCTGGTTTGCATCGCCGAGGGTGAATTGGGAAAGATCTACGGTAGGAATACCTTTTGCTGTCATAGTTGGATGAATTGACTCGCCAAAACCTTTGGAAAGCGG
>CAZKBH010000068.1:0-19528 GCA_964550795.1 uncultured Saprospiraceae bacterium | reverse complement strand
GGCCTAACGTCGGTAGAATTGGATTCAAGTATGGTTACAAAGGTGCGTAGCACCGCAACATTTGGCAAAAGTTCCGGTGCTACGCACCTTATCTGCTGCTCCGTAATAATTGCTACCGACGTTTAGGCCGCTATGCGGCTAAAGTGCCAAAGTAGAACTAAGTCAAAACCTCTAAACCCTAACCCCGTCCACCGTAACCCGTCAACCGTCCACCGTAAACCGTCAACCGTCAACCGTCCACCGTCCACCGTAAACCGTCCACCCCCATGCTAAGCATCGACCCAACACAAATCCCCACCAAAGATTTACACCAATACATTCTGGGAGCGGTTGCGCCCCGGCCCATTGCGTTTGCCAGCACGATTAGTGTGAATGGCGTGCCAAATCTGGCACCGTATAGCTTTTTCAACGCCTTCAGCAGCAATCCGCCCATCCTGATTTTTTCCTCTAACCGGCGGGTGGCGAACAATACCACCAAAGACACCCTGAAAAACGTGGAAGACACGGGCGAAGTGGTTATTAATGTGGTTTCTCACCGCATTTCGAGACAAATGGCGCTGGCCAGTATTGAGTATGGCCCCGAAGTGGATGAGTTTCTAAAAGCTGGATTTACGCCCCTTCCCAGCGAGCGGGTGAAGCCGTTTCGAGTAGCCGAAAGTCCCGTGCAAATGGAGTGTGTGGTGGACAAAATCCTGCCACTTGGCGACGACGGCGGAGCGGGAAACCTGATTTTTTGCAAAATCGTGTTGATGCACATTTCCGAGGATATCTTGAGCGAAACAGGCCGAATTGACCCGCATAAAATTGACCTTATGGGACGCATGGGCCGCTTCTATTATGCACGGGCAAGTGGGGAAGCGGTGGAAGAAATTGTACAGGATGTATCGCGGATTGGTATCGGATTCGACGGTCTGCCTGCCATTATTCGGCATAGTAAAGTCTTGACAGGCAATGACTTAGCGCATTTAGCGAGTTTGCCAGCGCTGCCATCACTGGAAGAAGCCTTGGAATTGATTGGAATGGACGAGCGCGTGCAGAAAGCACTGTACAGCACCGATCGTACCGTATCGTTGCAGACGTATGCCAAGGAACTTTTGGAGCAAAACGAGATCTTGCGCGGGGTAGCTGTGGCAGTGCTGAGCAGGTAGGAAATGAATGTGAAGCGCATTCCGCCACTTTTCCCAACCTTTGCGCCCTCAGATCCTTTTCTTCGATGGTTAAAAAAATCCTGCAATTCCTGCTTTTCCTCGGTATCGGGGTGAGTATCATGGCCTGGGTGTTCAGTAGCCAAAACACCGCGTTTCAAGAACAATGCCGACTGGATGGCACGCCCGCCGACCAGTGCAGTTTGATGGATAAACTCCTGCAAGACTTTGGCACGGTTAATCTGTGGTGGATTCTGGCGGTGCTCCTGGCCTTCACGGTGAGCAACATTTTTCGGGCACTCCGCTGGCAAATGCTGCTGGAGCCAATGGGTTATCGGGTGCGGTTCTCCAATGCCATTTTGACCATTTTACTCGGTTATTTTGCCAATCTCTTCCTGCCCCGTATGGGCGAGGTCGTGCGCGCAGGCTCTCTGGCGCGCTATGAAAAAGTGCCCATGGAAAAAGTGATGGGCACGCTCGTGATTGACCGGCTGATGGATTTTCTGTGTCTGGGACTGGTGGTAGGACTGGCTTTTTTGTTGGAAGGTGACACCTTGTGGAACTTTATTACCCAACAAAGAGGCAGCGGCGAGGGCGGCAGTTTTTTCCAAAACCCCTGGGTGTTGGGCTTTTTGGCCGTTTCGGTGTTGGGTCTGGGGATGATTTATATACTTCGGGAAAAACTCGCTCAAATTGCGATGTTTCAAAAAGTCGGAAAACTCCTGAAAGGATTCGCCGATGGCCTGCGGAGCGTATTTAAATTAAAACAACCGGGCCTGTTTATTGGTTACTCGCTGGGCATCTGGGTCATGTTTTACCTGCAATGCTGGTTAAACCTGCTCGCTTTCCCACCCACGGCACATCTGGGCATGAGCGCGGCACTCATGGTTTTTGTGTTTGGCACCTTAGGCATGGTGATTCCTTCGCCCGGCGGCATGGGTACTTTCCACGCATTGTGTATTGCTGGCTTGTCGCTCTACGGCATTCAGGGCAGCGATGGTTTTTCTTATGCGAACATTGCCTTTTTTGCGGTGCAGATTTTTTACAATTTCGCGGCGGGATTTTTGGCCATGGGTTTGCTGCCGAGGTTGAATAGGCGGGGAAGGGTTGAGAGGGTTGAGGAGGGTTGAGATATACCCGAAAATAAACTAACTGACTATCCGCATATTGGGTACTTGTGATGAAATATTGAATATCGAATATCGAACACCGAACATCGAACACCGAATGACGAAATAGTTTGAAGGTGAATGGATATTAAATCCAACTGTTCTATCAACGCCGGTTTATGGGTATTCCCCTTCAAAATTCGGTGTTCGGTGTCCGATATTCGGTGTTCGATATTCGGTGTTCGATGTTCGATATTCGGTGTTCGATGTTCGATATTCGATGTTCGGTGTTCTGCGGTTCGATATTCTTTTTGATACCCAATACGCTGATAGTCAGTATAAACTATTCACTCTAAACCATTCGCTCTACACCCCCTACACCCCCTCAACATTCTCAACATCTTCATGCAACGAACAGACGTAAATACCCTCGGCGAATTCGGCCTCATTGATCACCTCACGCGTGATTTTCCCCTGCGGCAGCCCTCCACCATCAAAGGCGTGGGCGACGACGCAGCGGTGATCGAAAACGGCTCACTTTGTACCGTGGTCAGCACCGATATGCTGGTGGAAGGCATTCACTTTGATCTGGCCTACACGCCACTCAAACATCTGGGCTTCAAAGCCGTGGTGGTCAACCTCTCCGATATTTATGCGATGAATGCCATTCCAAAGCAGATTGTCGTGTCCTTGGCCATTTCCAACCGCTTTTCGGTGGAAGCTTTGGACGAATTGTACGAAGGCATCCGGGCAGCCTGCGAAGCCTACCAAGTTGACCTCGTGGGCGGCGACACCACCTCCTCGCCCAAGGGCATGACCCTCAGCGTCACGGCCATCGGGCAATGCGAAAAAGAACTGTTGGTGTACCGCTCGGGCGCACAAGTCGGTGACCTCATCTGCATCACGGGCGAACTCGGCGGCGCTTATCTCGGACTTCAGATTTTGGAACGGGAAAAACAAATCTGGCAACAAAACCCCGATGTTCAGCCTGATTTTGAAAGACAAACCTACGCTGTGGGTCGCCTGCTCAAACCCGAAGCACGGCGCGATATGATCGAGGAATTTCGTAAAATCGGGCTGAAACCAACCGCCATGATTGATATTTCCGACGGACTGGCCTCCGAGATTTTCCACATTTGCAAACAAAGTAAGGTCGGCGCACTCATCGAAGAAAGTGGGGTGCCGATTAATCAGGAAGCGCAGATGTTGGCTTTAAAATTTAAACTTGACCCCATCACCTGCGCTCTTAATGGTGGTGAAGACTACGAACTACTCTTCACCATCCGCCCGGAAGACGTGGATAAAGTGAAGTACCTGCCCGATATTTACATCGCCGGGGAAATCCTGGAAGCCAAAGACGGCATCCGGTTGCAGACCACCGGCGGGAATCTGCATGATTTGAAAGCGCAGGGATGGGCGCATTTTTAGATGACTTTTCAATGCAAAAAAGCCGCACGCCGCTCTTCCTCGCACTCGTCGCCATTGCCCTCATCGGGGCGATGTTCTACTTCGTGTATGATTCCAACAAACCTAAGTTTGATTGGGAGGAAAGCAGTTGGAAAAAGAAAGGCTACGACGAAAAGAGCGATCAACCGTATGGGACACAAATCGTGCATCGCTTGTTGAAAAATTATGCTGAAGGGCAAAAACTCATTGATATTCAAGGAAATGTAGCCAAAGAACTGCCCTCCGATACAACCGTATCTCCACAAAACTATATTTTTATCGGCGAGGCAATGTACCTCGATTCGCTGAGCACGAAGAAGTTGCTCGACTTTGTTTTTGCAGGCAATACGGCCCTGATTTCCAGCAAAACCATTCCGTTTGATCTAATGACCTTCGTTTACTTTGACGAGTGCGAAGACGCGCCCTGGACCGATTACGAGTACATCAATGATACGCTGGCAAATTGCAGCCTGCGCACCCCTACCCTGCCCGATAGCACGACGCAATTCTTTTTTGCCAAACAAAACAAGCCGCTTTCCTATCGTTGGCACTACATAGAAGAATACTATTTTTGTGATGCGCTGCGCCAACACCCGCTGGGCTATTTGAACCAGAACCTCATCAATTTCGCCGCGTTCCCGCATGGAAAAGGACGGTTTTTGCTACATACCAATCCCATTGCTTTTACCAATTTCAGCCTGTTGCGCGCCGAAACACGCCCTTACGTCGAGGGGGTTTTTTCGCATCTTGCGCCGGGCGATATTTTTTGGGATGCCCTGAGCCGGGTTCCGGAAGACGTGGCGCGGCGGAGAAATGGCTCCAATCGGAACCTTTCCGACGACCATCTCCTGTCCTATATTTTAAAACAACCCGCCCTGGCCTGGGCTTGGTATTTGCTCGCAGCCATGGCGATCATCTGGTTGGTGTTCCGCGCCAAAAGGCGGCAGCAGGTAATCCCAATTTTACCCAAAAACGAAAACTCTTCCTACGAATTCATCAGTACCATCGCCCATTTGCACTTTCGCGAAAAAAATTATGCCGGGTTGTCGGCGCAGGGTTTTCGGCATTTTCTGGCCCAATTGCGCGAACGCTACAGCTTGGTGGTGCATGTTGACCCAAACACGAACCTGCCGCGCACCGACGACGATTTTTTCAAAAAACTCGCCGCACTCTCCGAAATGCCCGAAGCGGAATGCCGCCGCATTTTTGGTTTACACGCCAATACCCTGCGTTTTGCGCCCACGGAAGACATAGCGATGGAGCTTCACCTCGCGATGGAGGCGTTTTTGAAGGCGGGGAAATAGGGCCCCGGGTGCTTTTCCGCCCTCGCATTCTAGTGCAAAATGAAAATAATTTGACCTTATTGTAAATTTTACATTTAGTTTTCACTTTACTTTTTTTCTTTGCAGCGACAAATCTGGTTTGGGTACCTTCTCGGGATTCAACCGATTCAGTATGTCTTCGTTAGTTTCACAAATCTTACTTTCATCTGTATGAAGATTTTTCAACTAAAATTCTTTCTCACACTTTCCTGTTTTCTCCTCTGGGGCGGCTCGGCGCTGCTCGCACAGCGAACCATCACGGGACAAGTAACGGATGCTGAAAACGGTGAATCGCTCGTTGGAGCAAGCATCATCGTGGAAGGCACTTCCATCGGTGCCTCTACGGATTTTGACGGCAATTTTAGCCTCAACGTACCGTCTACCGCTACGGCACTACGTATTACCTACACCGGTTACGAAACACAAACCATCAGCCTGGGCGCTTCCAACGTCATGAACTTCAGCCTAAAAATCTCGGGGAACCTGGAGGAGGTGCTGGTGATTGGCTACGGTTCCGTGCGGCGGGAAGACCTGACCGGTTCGGTGCAAGCCGTTGGAACCCGCGATTTTAACAAGGGTGCCATCACAGGGCCACAGGAACTGCTCATGGGTAAAATCGCCGGGGTGCAAGTCACCACCGGGGCTGACCCTGGCGGCGGCGCAACCATCCGAATTCGGGGCGGCTCCTCACTCAGCGCGACCAACGACCCGCTGATCGTGATTGACGGTGTTCCGATTGCCACAGACGATGTGTCGGGCACACGGAACCCGCTCAACCTCATCAATCCGAACGATGTGGAAACGATGACTGTGCTAAAAGACGCCTCTGCAACCGCCATTTATGGTTCGCGTGCGTCGAACGGGGTCATCATCATTACCACCAAAAAAGGCAGCGCGGCCAACCGCGAATTGCGTTTGTCGTACACCGGAAACGTGGCGTTTAGCCAAATTGTACAAAAATCCGACGCGCTCTCGGCCAATGAGTACCGGGAACTGATTGCCGACCGTTTCAACGAAAACCACCCGGCACGGGCACTTTTAGGCAATGCCAACACCGATTGGCAGTCGGAAATTTACCAAACCGGCATCACGCACGACCATAATCTGGCCGTGACGGGTGCTGTGGGCCGCTTTCCATTCCGGGCATCCTGGGGGGTAACGGATCGTACGGGCATCCTGAAAACGGATCGCTTCAAACGGATTACCGGAGGACTGAACCTGAACCCAACGTTCCTGAACGGTGCCTTGCAAGTCAACACGAACCTCAAAATTGTGTCGGATCGCAACAACTTCGCAGATCGGGGCGCAATCGGGGCTTCCACCCAGTTTGACCCAACACAAACTACTACGGTAGAAGACCAGACTTACGGCGGATATTATGCCTGGCTGAACAACGACGGTCGGCCAAATACCCTGGCAACTGCCAACCCGCTCGCCCTGTTATACATGAAAGACGACGACTCGCACGTGGGCCGTTACATCGCCAGCACTTCTTTGGATTATCGCTTCTGGTTCCTGCCCGAGCTGCGCGCCAACCTGAACGTCAGCTACGATTACACCCATGGCCAAGGTAGCATTTTTATCCCTCAAAACGCTCCCTTCTCTCAGGCCGACGGCGGCGGTCGGGATGAAGAATACGATCAGATTAAAAAAGATAAATTGTTGGAGTTTTACCTGAATTACGGCAAATCGCTCGGTTCGACCAAGTTTGACGTGATGGGCGGTTATTCCTGGCAGCATTTTTTCCGCAACAACGATTCCTACGCCTTCAATGCCGAGCGTACGGCAGTGATTCGTCCGGCAAACGATACGCCGAGAGAATTCTATCTGGTGTCGCTTTTTGGCCGCGCCAACATTTCGTTTTTTGACCGCATTTACCTGACCGGGACGATACGCCAGGACGGCACCTCGCGCTTTGTGAACAACAAATTTGGCTTGTTCCCCGCTGCCGCCTTGGCCCTCAAAGTGATTGACCGCGAAACGGCTCCGCTTTCGACCCTGAAACTCCGCGCCAGCTATGGTGTGACCGGTCAACAGGACATCGGTGGCGACTTTTATCCATCGCTTGCGCGTTACACGTATAGTTTTACCAATGCGCAGTACCAGTTTGGCGATCAATTTATCAACACCCTTCGTCCTTCCGGCTACGATGCAAACCTGAAATGGGAGGAGACCACTACTTACAATGCGGCCATTGACTACGGTTTTTGGGCCAATCGCGTAACAGGCTCCATCGAGGTGTATCTGCGTGAAACGAAGGACCTCATCAATTTCATCCCTGTGCCTGCGGGCACCAACCTGACCAACTTCATCACGACCAACGTGGGAGATTTGGAAAACCGCGGGGTGGAATTTTCGATCAATGCAATGCCAATCAAACGCCCGAATGCGTCCTGGACCGTCGGTTTCAACGTAGCAGCGAACCGCAACAAAATCACGCGATTGACTGCTACCGAGGATCCCAACTATCAAGGCGTTGCGACCGGCGGTATTGACGGCGGCGTGGGCAACACCATTCAAGTCCACAGCGTAGGGCATCCAGCCAGCTCGTTTTTCGTGTACGAACAAGTGTATGATGCCGCTGGCGTTCCCGTGGAGGGCCTCTATGTGGACCGCAATGGCGACGGTGTAGTTACCCCGGATGACCGCTATCGTTTTGAAAATCCTGCTCCGAACTATTTGATCGGGTTCAACACGGGTGTTTACCTGGGCAAATTTGACTTTACGTTGGCTGGCCGCTCCAATATCGGCAACTACATGTACAACAACAATTTGTCGAACAACGCCTTTTACAATCAACTTTATGGCAGCACCGGTGTTTTGCGAAATGTACTGACACCTACCCGTGAACTTGACTTTACGGTGCCGCAATACTTCAGCGATCACTTCATTCAGGATGCCTCGTTCCTGCGTATTGACCACATCACAGCGGGCTACACATTTGGCAATATTGGTCGCTACCTCCGATCGCTGCGCATTTCGGCTACGGTACAAAACCCTATCCTGATTACGCAATACGACGGACTTGATCCAGAGGTATTCAACGGTATTGACAACAATGTTTACCCACGTTCCCGGACGTATTTAATTGGTGTAAGAGCCGATTTTTAGTCCAAATAATTCTTTCAAAACTAATTTCTACGAGATATGAAAATCTTGTCTATTAAAACACTTGCACTACTGACCGGTTTGATGTTCATCGCCGTGTCGTGCTTCAAGGATCTCGATACGATTCCGTTGGACGAGGATGTAATTACCTCTGCGGTGGTGTACGATGATCCTTCGGCCTACAAACAGGTACTCGCGAAACTGTACGCTGGTTTGGCCCTCAGTGGCCAGGAAGGCCCCGCTGGTTTGCCCGATATTTCTGGGATTGACGAGGGTTTTTCTACCTACCTCCGCCAATACTGGAAAGCCCAGGAACTCACTACCGACGAAGCGGTGATTGCCTGGAACGACGGTACCATCCAGGATTTCCACCAACAGGACTGGGACTCGAACAATGAGTTCATCGCAGCGATGTACAACCGGATTTATTACCAAATTTCGCTTTGCAACGAGTTCCTTCGGGAATCCACTGATGAAAAAGTGGATAGTCGCCCGGGCGTAACGCCGGCACTCAAAGCGGAGATTGTGCGGTATCGCGCAGAGGCTCGTTTTTTGCGGGCGCTGAGCTATTGGCACGCCTTGGATTTGTTCCGCAAGCCGCCATTTGTGACCGAAAAAGACGCCGTAGGTTCTTTTTTCCCACCACAGGCCAGCCCGGATCAACTGTTTGACTACATCGAAAGCGAGCTGAAAGCCATTGAGGCAGACCTCGCACCTGCGCGCACCAACGAGTATGCCCGTGCCGACCAGGCTTGTGCATGGATGGTTTTGGCCAAACTTTACCTGAACGCAGAAGTATATACAGGTCGCAACCTGTACACCGAGGCTGCAACGTATAGTCTGAAGGTTATCAACGCAGGTTTTACGCTTGATCCCGACTATGAACACCTGTTTTTGGCGGATAACCACACGGCGCAGGGCATCATTTTCCCCGTTGCATTTGATGGCATCAATTCCAGAACATTTGGTGGTACTACCTTCCTTGCCCACGCGGCAGTGGGTGGAAGCATGAGTGCCGCTGCTTTTGGACTCGACGGCGGCTGGGGCGGAACGCGTACCACGAGTGCTTTGGTGAATAAATTCCCTGCCGTTGGTGGCGGAAGCGTCATCGTAGCGCCTAACCCAGGCAATACCACTTACCCGGTGATTTATGTGCCCGGTGCTTACCAGGATTGGACTCCTGCAACGGCCATGCAATTGTCGTCGCCGAACAACGACAACACATTCGAGGGGTATGTTTATTTCCCGGACGATAAGCGGGCGTTTAAATTCACCATTGGTCCAGACTGGAGCGTGAATTTTGGCGATACCGGCGCGAACGGAACTTTAGAAGCAAATTCTCCAGACAATATTGAAGTGCCCGAAGCAGGGCTTTACAAAATCAATGTGGATCTAACGAACCTCACTTACACCCTGCTCAAAACCGATTGGGGGGTAATTGGCTCTGCTACGCCAAATGGCTGGGACAGCGATCAGGACATGACCTATGATCCGGTTGAAAACGCGCTGACCATCATGCTTAATCTGGTGGCTGGAGAAATCAAGTTCCGCGCCAACAATGATTGGGGGCTGAACTACGGCGACAACGGAGCAGATGCCTTGTTGGAAGAAGGCGGTACGAATATCGTTATCCCAAGTGGCGGCACGTACACCATTAAATTGTATCTGGACAAACCAGATTACACGTATTCCATTGAGCGGCCTTCGTTTGACCGCCGCGCGATGTTTTACACCGATGGACAGTCGCTGGAAATTGACGACATTTCGCAGTTTACCAACGGTTTTGCGATTACAAAGTATAAAAACGTGACTTCTGCGGGAGTGATCGGCTCCAACCTGACCTTTGTGGACATTGATTTCCCCTTGTTCCGCGTAGAAGATGCTTACCTGATGTATGCAGAAGCAGTTTTACGGGGCGGTGCAGGTGATTTGAACACTGCGCTGGGTTATGTAAATGCCATCCGCGGGCGGGCTTATGCGGGCACTTCGGGCAATATTACCCTGAACGAACTCACGCTTGATTTCATCCTCGATGAACGGGCAAGAGAACTATTCTGGGAATGTCACCGCCGCACAGACTTAATTCGTTTTGGCAGATTCAGCCAATCCAGCTACCTGTGGCCCTGGAAAGGAGGCGTTCCAGGGGGTGTTTCTACTTCCAGCCACCTGAACATTTTCCCGATCCCGGCATCTGACCGGGGCGCAAACCCAAATTTGCAACAAAACGACGGTTATTAATAACAGGGTTGATGAAGGTTGATGAAGGTTTATCTTGTTGATTTTCAAATAGATAAATCTTCCTCAACCTTCAAAACCGTTTAAAATTACAACAATGAAAAAAATACTCTCCCTAGCACTCGGCATTTTGTTTTTGGTAAGTGCCTGCACCGAGAAAGACAAAGAACCTATACTGGCCCCAGGTGCCGCACCGAGCATCAGTAGCCCATCCGGCGGCCCTGCTATTGTGCTGACCGACAGCACCTCCTCCAATAATTTCCCAGAATTTACCTGGACTGCTGCGGATTTTGGCTTTGAAGCAGGTGTGAATTACACCCTTGAACTCGACAAAGCAGGCAACAATTTTGCAGATGCCGTAACGGTCGGCTCGGTCAATGCGCTCAAATTGTCGAGCATTACCCAAGGTCAGATCAACAACATTTTGCTCACGAAAGGCCTTCCTGGCGAAGCAGAGTCGGACGTAGAATTCCGCGTGGTGGCAAAATTGGGCAGTGACCCAAGTCTGCCCAGCCTGATTTCGCAGCCGATTACGCTGAAAATCCGGCCTTTCTCGGTGAATATTGTGTATCCGCAATTGCAGGTACCCGGCAGTTACCAGGGTTGGGATCCCTCCAATAATACCACCGTCATCTTTTCAGTGCGCAGCGATGAGAAGTACGAGGGCTTTATCTATTACGCGGATGCGGATGCCAGGTACAAATTTACAAAGGGGCCAAGCTGGGATACCAACTGGGGCGACAATGATGCCAATGGTTCGTTGGAACCCAACGGTGCAGATATTGCGCTGGCCAATGGGGCAGGCATGTATCGGCTGAATGTTGACCTGAATGCCCTGAGCCATACTGCCCTTAAAACCAACTGGGGCTTGATCGGCTCGGCAACGCCGAATGGCTGGGACAGCGACCAAGATTTGGTGTACGACGCCGTAAGCAACACGCTGAAAATCACCCTTGACCTGATCGCCGGCGAAATCAAGTTCCGCGCCAACGACGATTGGGCCATCAATCTGGGCGACAACGACGCGAACAAAAAACTCCAGTACGGCGGCGCCAACATTGCGGTGGCCGAAGCGGGCAACTACACGGTGGAACTTAACTTGAGCGGTGCGGTGTACACGTATTCGGTGACGAAGAACTGATTTCGGTTTAAGATACCGAGTTGATTTTAATAAGAGCCATCCCAAGTTGGGATGGCTCTTGTATTATTGATTCGATTTTTGACGATTAGGCCGATGGATTTTCAGCCATTCACCATGCGAGTTAAGATTTATCTAACAACCCAATTTGTATTAAGCCATGAAATTAACCGGTATCGTTTTTCTAACAATCAATCTGTTTTTTAATCCATTTCCAGCTTATTCACAGCAAGGAAATGCTAAAACCAGTGAATCAGCATCAGATACATTAACATTGCTAACGGGCAATCTAACAGATAGTAAAGTGTATGAAGAAATAGATCTAATGTCTCTTTTAAAGGAGATTGATGAAACCAAAAACAATAAAACCCAACCGCCTCTTATAAGATTAAAGCGACTCGATTCTTTGTATCAATTGCAAAGGGTACACTCGGAATATTTAAGTCTAAAAACCAAATATGAGTTATTCTTAATTACGACCGAAAAAGAAAAGCGGATCTTTTTATTAAAAAGTATTCGAGTTTTTCCTTTTTACACTATCAGAGAGCCTTATTACGGCAGGGAAATTGGAGACTTGTACAGGAAAGCAACTCGAGACCTAATTCGCGAGTATCGTGGAAATCTAGAGGAATTGAACAGGATAGATATTGTTCCAAGCATGTATTTCATTTTAGTTGGATTTTTAGAAGCGGAAATTAAGCTTGCAGGAGGAGCTGGCGACCATGTAGTACCCGACTATGTAGTCAATATGATCAATCCGACATTTTCGAATGGATGTGGTGATGGGAAAATTGATCTTGTTTTTACGGGTGGTCGTCCTCCTTTTGATGTAGCATGGACGGGGCCTAATGGTTTTTCACATTCAATTTCTGATGTGAGCGGAAACAACGAAGGTGAGGATATTTCAAATTTAATTCCAGGGATTTATACATTAAAGACTACTGACTCTAGGTGCGGTGTCCGCGAAGAAAAGTTTGAGATTATTTGCACCTATAAGTACTGATTGAAAGTGGATTAATGAAAAATCTAAAGCCGAAACCTTTGCAATGGTAGTTAGGCGGTGACTGGCTGTCACCGCCTGACTTACCGAAGTCTCAATGGGGGTGCGACTTGAAGTCGCACCCCCATTAAATTATGATCCAGCGGCGGAAGCGCCAGCAGCAACACTGGTTTGAGCGGGTCTGAAAAAGCACCTAAAAGTTGAGCATTTGCTTTCGCAGCCTGCGGGAGGCTTGCAAAACCTCCAAATAAGCCTGCAGCCAGGAGAAAATCGCGTCTTTCAATGTTTTTAAATGTTGAATTAGGCTTAAAGGTATCGGCGCCTGCCAGGCTTGAGCATTCCGTTTCTAACCTTCTACGAAAAATGGCGGGTGAACGGTGGGATCAGAAAGGTCAGAAAGATTGAGCGAGTGTAAAAAGATTTGCTTGGGGGGAGGCTCCGCAACAGCAATTTCAGAAAGAAAAAGAGTGTAGTTACAAAATTGTCCTTATTTTTGTTCCTTTAAAACCTATATTTTTAGGAAAAATAGAAATGAAATATTTGCTATTCGCCAAAATTTTTCATCGTGTCCCAGTCTTTTCAATTACTGAAATTGAAAAGTACTTTCCTGGTTTTGAACGTGAAAACTTGCTAAACTGGCAAAAGAAGGGCTATCTGCTGCGGATTCGAAATGGCTGGTACAGCATTTCTGGAACCATTCAGACCTCGGAACACGCGTACTTTGTAGCCAACAAAATCTACTCACCTTCCTATCTTTCCTTGGAATCGGCCTTGGCGCACTTTGGGTGGATTCCTGAGGCCGTTTTCACATTCACCTCCATTTCCACGCTCAAAACCAATGTATTTGATACGCCGAAAGGCAGATACCGGTATGCTACCGTCAAGCCTTCGCTTTTTTTTGGTTACCAAATTTTGTCACTAAATGGGCATGGCATCAAGATGGCTGAGCCGGAAAAGGCATTGCTGGACTTTTTGTATTTCCATCCCAATGCCCGAGAGGAAGCTGATTTTGAAGCATACCGTTTCAACCTTGCACAAATGCGGGCTGATTTAAACCTAAAAAGGTTGGAAGAATATGCTACACTGTTCAATTCGCCTACCTTGTCAAAACGCCTGTCAACTTTTAAGAATATCCTGAGCCATGTTGAATCTTTCTGAAATCATACGAGCCTACCCGGAGACTTTGCACATTTATCGGGCATTTATATTGCGAGAGTATCTGCAATACAAAATCCTGGAGATCTTATTCGAGGGCCCCTATGCCTCGAAATTTTGCTTTCTCGGAGGCACTTGTTTAAGACTGGTACACAACAACCTGCGGTTCTCTGAAGATCTTGATTTTGACAACTTTGATATCACGGAAGCGGAGTTTTCAGAAGTCTCCGTGAGCATCAAAACCGGCTTGGAAAGACAGGGCTATCAAGTAGAGATGAAGCAAATCATTAGAGGAGCTTACCACTGCCACATTCGTTTTCCAGGCTTACTATTCGAACAGGGGTTGAGCGGCTACAGGGAAGAACGAATCCTGATTCAACTTGACACGGAACCTCAACATTTTGATTTTCAACCAGAAATCGTTGTGCTGAATAAATTTGACGTAACCACAAGCATATTTACCACCCCCTTAGATTTGTTGCTCGCACAAAAATTTACGGCCTTATGTCAACGAAAGCGCAGCAAAGGGCGCGATTTTTTTGACATTGTTTTTTTACTATCCAAATCAGTAAAACCAAACTACAACTATCTGAAAATGAAATTGGATGTTTCCACCCCTACACAATTACTTGAACGCGTACGAGAAGTGTGTAATCGAACAGATATGGAGGAAATGGTCTCGGACGTGCGCTCTTTTCTATTCAATCCGAGTGATGAGAAGAAAATCAAACTGTTTTTGCCCATCTTGGAGCAAGCAGATTTAGGTATAGCCAACACAGAGTGATATTGAACACAGCAGGATCATAGTCATCTCAAAATCAGGCATTTGCCTCACTCAAATCATCTAAATCAAAAGAGTCACAGTATAGCTATTGCGGCAGCGCCGAAGCTGTGGGGTTGTAGTGAGGCGGTGACTGGCAGTCACCGCCTCGCTTACCGAAGCCATAATGGGGGTGCGACTTGAAGTCGCCCCCCCACTTAATTTCGCAGCATCCCGGAATCTTGCAACTTTTCAAAATAATTCTGTAATGCTCCTCCTGACCAAGGCCAATACCTTTGCAGGGGTATTATCAATTATCGGGAATCAATATCAAATCTCCGAAATACCAACCACGCCCTGTCGTGTACAGCCATCAAAGCGCGGTTTTAAACACAGAAGAATCATAGTCACCTCAAAATCAGGCATTTGCCTCATTTATCATAGTAAAACAACAACAAACATCATGGGAAACATCCTCTACACCGTAGCAGTAATTATGGTAATCATCTGGGCAATTGGTTTTTTTGCCTATAGCGCAGGCTCGATTATCCACGTATTGCTGGTAATAGCGATCATTTCTATCCTGTGGAGAGTTATCTCCGGGAACAAAACATTAAATTAAAACACATTCACCTGCCACATAAGCTTCCTTTAAGGATGCTTAATGGGGCTAAAATAACAATGATTATGCGTACAGATAAAGTAGTTCTCGGAACATTGATAGGTATTGCCATGGGTGCAATTGCCGGTATTTTGTTGGCTCCAGAAAAAGGCTCCGTACTCCGCAAACAAATCATGGATAAGAGCGATGGCTATTTGGATGAACTAAAATCCAAAATGGATGAATTTGCGGATTCATTGACTCGAAAAATTGAAAGCGCTAACAGAGGGGCTGACCGAATGGTTGACAATGGAAAAGCCCGATTTGATGAGGCAAAAAAAGAGGTCAAAAATACAATGCACGGCATGTAGTACCGTCTGTATCAATCAAATCACCTGAATCACAGTATAAAAGAATAAATTATGGACGACAGTGCAACACCCATAGAAACGCTTTTGGAACGGGCAGAAGACTACGGCAAAACAACGCTCGAACTGTTTAAGCTGAGCGCAATAGATAAATCGGCTGATGTAGCGTCATCTTTCATTTCGCACCTTGTGCTTTATATAACGGTTGCACTGTCGTTCTTAATTGTAAACATTGGCCTTGCTTTGTGGGTCGGAAAACTCCTGGGAGATTCCTTCTATGGCTTTTTTGTTGTGGGCGGCCTCTACGCTTTGCTTGCAATTCCGCTTCACCTTTTCCGCGAGCAGTGGATTAAATATCCCGTAAGCAATTCTATCATCAGAGAATTGCTCAAACAAAAAGCACTCAAATGAAAAACGAAACAGACGCATTGGACGAGTCAATTCTGGTACTGCAGGAAAAACGGGCCAATGAATTCGGAGTGCTCAAGGAGCATTTGCAAGAAGCTTACACAAGTTTCAAACCCATTAATCTGATCAAAAGCACCCTGAAGGAGATCTCTGCATCCCCCGAAATCAAAAACGATATGATTAGTAATGCCATTGGAATAGGCACTGGTTTAATTGCCAAAAGACTGATAGTCGGTAGTTCCCACAATCCGGTTAAAAGGCTTTTTGGCACAGTGCTGCACTTTGCCATTGCCAATGTAGTTGCAAAACATACCGGCGATGTCAAAGCCATAGGACAAACTTTACTGCATCGAATTTTTAAACGAAAAAGGGCGTAATAAAATCCTGTTACCTCCCCGCTTTCGCCACCCGGCCAAATCCCAGCCGTCTTCCCGATGCATCCATAATCTCCACCTGATATACCCCATTCGGCCAATGCTCGCTAAGCAAAATAGGCGTGCCAGTAAGCTGCTGTGTGGCATTAAACCGCCCCAGCGCATCCAAAATGCGGACGCTCAAACCTTGACCAATCCAAGCTTCAGGAATATCCACCTGAAACGCTCCCGTGGTTGGATTCGGGAACAATTGAATTTGCATAGATGACTGGCTATCAATGGGTTTAAGACCCGTTGGATTATCCATACACCGCGCCATCTGATCTATCAACACCTGGAATTTTGGACGATCGTTCCAGGGTGCCGGGTCGTCCTCATCAAAAATATGCCCCCAGGAACCGTATTGACTTTCCCAAGGGCCAGTCATCACAAAAGCCATAGGAAGTTCGCTGCCCAAGCGGCGCAGACTGTCGAGCATTCGGTTGTATAATTCGTACATGCCGGGCAGCACCTGCGCATCATACATGGACTGGATATAGGGCGGGATACTAAAATCCGTGAAGTGTTGGCCCCCTTCGTAGTTCACCACTTTTTTGCCGTACAATTTGGCGGTGTTGTACACCATTTCCCAATGTGGGTAAAATGCCTCAAACACATGGTTCGCGTTTTCCAAAACATCCTCCGGCGTAGCTGCTGCACCGAGGGCTTGTAGATTGGGATTACCATTGGGTCCATGATCCAGGCCAACATACCAGGTGGGCGACAGATAGTCGTACCGATCCTGATCCGCATGGGCCAGGATTTCCTCCGTGATCCAGTCGTAGCCATTTTGAGTGCCCAGCACCCGTCGGAGGCGCCCGTTTTGGTCGCCCCATACGTCCATCCAGATATCGAATGCGTGTAAGGAACGCTCCACATAACGCCGCGGATAACTGATGTTTTGCGGGCCGTTGTCGTGCACCCAATTGGCTTGCGGGAAAATCCAGTTCCAGACCTCGTTGCTGTATTCAATATACACCGTTATGCCGGGTTCAAGCCCGTCTCGGAACAGCGCGGCCATTTCGGCGATGTACACATCGTCTGCCTGATGCGGAATACAAACCCAGATGTTTTTGTCCAATTGGTTGGCCACCTGTACGATGTACTCGTAGGCCAATCCGCCGTTTGGGCTTTCAGCTTGCGAGTAATAATTGGGCAATGTCCGGTTGGCCCAGTCCACCTGTCGGCTGCCATTGGTATGGGTCCAGTCCATGAATCGCAGGGTGTTAAATTCCGAACATTTGTCCAAAAAGCCCTGCCGAAACGGCTGTGTTTGATAGCTGTTGATATTGCTTAATTCTACCACCCGGATGTTGCGCACGTGATTGCCCGCTTGAGAGGCCGTCAGGTTGAAAAAGATGTTTCCGTTGTCGTTTACGACAAAGTCTATTTGACCAGGTTGGTTGTTGGTTACGGTGACCGCCCCTTGCATTTGCAGCGTCCCCACGCCCTCATAAATCAAACGCATGGGCACGCCCTGCGGGATAAAACCGGTGGCCGAAATGATTCCCCGAAGCAAATTTTGGCCGCTTCCGTTGGGCACGGCGAAGGGGATTTGTGTGGCGTATCCGTCCACATCTCTGGGAATATGCACTTGGTTTCCGGTGTTCCACACAAAATTTCCACCGGGCGGATTGGGATCGTAAGTGATCCATCCACCGCAAGATTTGAAAAAGTCTTTAAACGGCCTGCTGGGTGTCCAATAAGCCAATCCTTCAATGCCTACCCCGATTTTCATGGCGCATGGATCGGGTGTCCAACCCGGACAGGTATTGCTATCTCGTTGAATATGAACCTCAAACGTATCGCGGCAGCCGTCGGGACCATTGCTGGTGAGTTGGTAAATGCCCGGCGCGAGATTGTCGTACAAATTGGGATTGCCGTTCACTGCGGGCAAAGTGACCCCTCCGCTGTTTTTCAATTGCAGGGGAATGTTGTTGTAATTCGTGACACGGAAACGCCCGTCGTTGCCCGTGCAGGAAGCTAATTTTTCATTCACCAGGCCGAGTAAACAAGAAAAGCTTCCACTTGAATTCAGCACCTGAATGGGTTTGGAAATTTTGTGTTGCAGGCCGAGATTGTCTGTAACCGTAAGTTGTACAGTCAAATTCCCGGTAGCCTGAAACGTATGTTGCACCATTTGCCCGCTGACTTCCGCGGAGCCATCGCCAAAATTCCAGCGGTAGTCCACAATACTGCCATCGGGATCGCTGGAAGCAGCGCCATCTAAGGTGACTTGCAGGGGCGCCAAACCCGAGGGCGGGTTCATGCTGAAAGCTGCATTGGGCGGCTGATTCACACTCACCGATGGGTCAGGGGCGGTGCAGGCGTAGGTGGCCCCCATCCGAATTTCGTCGGCTTGTCCGCTGGCCGGGTCGTCGCCGAGGTACAGCGCGAGACTTCTGAGCAGGACGGGCGTGTTGCTCGTCTGGATCAGGGTAGCAGTTGGCGTGTTATTGCCGAGTTCTGTTGGATTAACGAAGAAAGAAACGGTCGTTGATCCCGCCAAAAAGTCAATTTTAAGCACCAAAAACGCCGTTTCATTGGGCAGTACCGGCGTAAGGCTTGGATAAAAATTGTCTCCGATACGCAGCGTCCAGCGGCGTTGACCGCCCACATTCGAGGGGTTTCCGAAATACCCCATGGCGACCTTATTGGACGTACAATTGTCGCACCATTGCAGGTTGCTTTCGTGCCAGGTCGCGGCGATGGTTTCGTTGTTGTCCTGATTTTTTCGGAGCAAAACACTGGCCCAGAGCGTGGTTCCGGGCTTTCCAATCACCCCATCCTGCGTCAGCCAATCGGCAAATGGCCCGGCGGGGCTGGTATTGAGTCGCCGCCCTGCGGTCAGGTAAGCCAAGCCACCCGAGACATGATTGCCCGAGGTTTGCAGGTTAAGCCATTGCATTGGGCTGGCGGCGTTGATCTGATAACCCGGCAGCGTAACGGTTTCGTTTTGCACGTTCCAGGGCGTTTGCCAGCCCGTGCCGCCTTGCAACGCTTCGAGGGGCGTGTTTGCGGCATAGCCAAAACCATCGTAGGCGAGGTAATTGCAGGGTTGTGCGGAGATGGTTTGGAGGGATAAGAGCAGCAGAGCGAGGACAAAATGACGCATGGCGTGTGTTTTTTTTGCGGATAAAAGAGCGGCAATATCCGAGTTTTCGCGCTGTTCAGAAAAGTGTGGCACACCTAAATTACAATGTTGGGTAATCTGGGTGGTAATCTAGGTGTGAATGGTTGCTAGCCGCCCCGCCCCAACATCTCCTGCGGCTGAAGCCGCCGGTACAGCAACAGCCCCGACACCGTGTGAACTGGCCGGA
>CAZKBH010000067.1:0-20872 GCA_964550795.1 uncultured Saprospiraceae bacterium | reverse complement strand
TCTATCAACGCCGGTTTATGGGTTTAACCCTTCAAAATTCGGTGTTCGGTGTTCGGTGTTCGATATTCTGCGATTCGATATTCTTTTTGATACCCAATATGTGGATAGTCAGTTATTGTTTAAATATAGTTTCTTACACTTCTGTCCAAACATCTACAAATCGACCAGCTTTTGAACATACTTATCGCCACAGATTCATTCAAGGAAGCACTCTCCGCCGATGCGGTATGCCAGGCCATCGCCAGGGGGATTCGCGCTGTCCAACCAAACGCCAATATTCAAATTTGCCCGCTGGCCGATGGCGGGGAGGGAACCTATAATGTGTTAGCTTCTGCCCTGAGTTTGCAAAAAATTGAAAAACCCGCGAGCGACCCACTTTTCCGATCCATCAAGGCCAGTTATGGATTGAGCGAAGATGGTAAAATGGCTTTTGTAGAAATGGCCAGCTGTGCGGGGCTGCAATTACTGGAGTCTGCGGATAGAAATCCTCTGTTTACCACCACTTTTGGGGTGGGTGAGCTTATTTCAGATGCCCTTGAACGCGGCGTACAACAAATCATTCTGGCGATTGGTGGCAGCGCAACCAACGATGCCGGGATTGGCATGGCAGCCGCTCTGGGGTGGAAATTTTTGGACCAAACCGGGGCTTCTTTAATGCCAATTGGGCAGCATTTGCACTTAATTGAAACCATTATTCCACCGCAAAACCAACAAAAAGTGCGGGTCAAAGTCATCTGTGATGTCACGAACCCATTGTTTGGCCCAGATGGCGCTGCATACGTTTACGCCCGACAAAAAGGGGCGGATGCTGCAGCCATAGAACATTTAGATGCCGGGCTTCGACATTTGGCTGAGAAAATAGCAGAAACACTTCCGAGTGCGCCCAATCCCATGGAGCCCGGGGCGGGAGCTGCGGGAGGCATGGGGTTTGGCACACGGTGTTTTTTGAATGCCGAACTTAAACGCGGCGCTGAAATTGTAATGGAATTGCTTCAAATGGATGAAAAACTGCGCTGGGCAGATATCGTCGTTACTGGAGAAGGGAAAGTGGATTCCCAAACCGCTTCCGGAAAACTGGTGCAGGGATTGTGTAGTCGCGCTGCGAATTACAGCACGCCAGTGATTGCTTTTTGTGGTCGTTTAGAAGCGACAGAAGCGCAAATTAAAGCCATTGGCCTCCAAGGTGCCTATGAAATCAACGACCCGGACAATCGTCCATCCTTGGCAATCATGCTAGAAAATACAGCGGTTAATTTGGAAAAGACTGCTGCACGCGTTTTTCTTGTAACGTGATTTAGTTGGATTAGCTTGGTTCACGTTAGTACCGATATTGAATAATTGATCCTTGAAAAATTGACCTCAGCACCTAATTACGCGGAAGCTGCACTTTTAATTAACCTTTTCAGCCTGAATTCGTTGTATTTCTATCATGGATGCAAGCGACTTAACGCGAAAGCGCGAAAATGTTGTTGGCTCATGTTCCGCAACGGCTGGGATTCACCGGGTGACTCGAAGTCACCCGGTGAATCCCAGCCGTTGCGGAACATGAGCCATGTTGTTTCTTTGATTTTAAGCTACAGCCATTTAACCACTTGAGTTTGAGCATACTAATGGACATTTTCTGAACCCGAGACCTATAAGGTTTTTAAAACCTTATAGGTCTGGTAGCAAGACAAAAATGTCCAGTAGTATGGAGTTTGACCCTTAGCGTCGGTTTAAAACCAACAATATTTGCTTAAACCACGGCCTTTACGGCGCAAAAAATCGTAACTACTTGATGCTTTCTGGAACTGAAAGCAAGTCAAAAAGTTCAGTAGTATGGTTGAAAACTCATTTCAATTTGATGAATTAAACGGGCCAAACACAGCGTTTTTCTGTTGTTTGACAAAAATTTTGCCCGGCTAACACCTAACAGCATTTATGGATATTGTAAAAGTACGCCCGCTTCAAATAGCGGATTACGATGGTTTGAAATCTTGCATGATTCGTGCATACCCTCAGATGCCTGAGGCGTTCTGGAAAGAACATCAGATTAACCGATTGCTCAGCATTTTCCCGGAAGGTCAGCTGGTTATTACCATCAATGATGAAATTGTGGGATGTGCTCTTTCCATTATTGTACGGTACGAACGCTTTGGAGACAATCACACCTACCGGGAAATTACGGGCAATTTTTCGTTTGTAACCCACGACCCGTTAGGGGAAACCCTGTACGGCATCGATGTTTTTGTAGATCCCGAGTTTCGTGGCCGCCGACTTGGCCGCCGATTGTACGACGCACGAAAAGAACTCTGCGAACAACTCAATCTCTCGGGAATCGTGTTTGGCGGTAGGATTCCGAATTATCACCAATATTCCGACCAGTTGTCTCCTCGTGCTTACATTGATAAGGTGAAAAACAAGGAAATTCAAGATCCTACGCTTAATTTCCAGTTGTCCAATGATTTTCACGTGCGTAAAGTGTTGCGCGGTTACTTGTTGGGCGACGAAGAATCGAAAGAATTTGCCACGCTACTCCGTTGGGATAATATCTATTACACGCCCGTCACGGATAAAAAAAGCATCGTTTCCAAATCAGTGGTTCGGCTCGGACTGGTGCAGTGGCAAATGAGACTTTACCGGACGGTGGATGAGCTTTTTGAGCAAATGGAATATTTCGTGGATGCAGTTTCAGCTTATCGCAGCGATTTTGCCCTGTTTCCGGAGTTTTTCAACGCGCCGCTCATGGCTTTGCACGATGAATTGCAAGAAGGCGAAGCCATCCGTGCACTCGCCGGGTATACCGAACGTATCCGCGATAAATTCGCCGAATTGGCCCTGCGATACAACATCAATATCATAACCGGTAGCATGCCTTTGTTGCGGAATGGCGACTTGTACAATGTTGGGTTTTTGTGTCGCCGCGACGGGAGCATGGAGCAATATGAAAAATTGCACTGTACCCCCGATGAAATTAAATGCTGGGGGCTGAAAGGCGGTACTACACTCCGCACCTTCGATACGGATTGTGGCAAAATAGGCATCCTGATTTGTTACGATGTGGAGTTCCCCGAATTGCCGCGATTACTTGCCAAAGAAGGAATGAATATCCTTTTTGTTCCCTTCCTCACCGATACCCAAAACGCTTTTTCGAGGGTACAACTTTGTGCGCGGGCGCGGGCCATTGAAAATGAATGTTTTGTGGCCATTGCCGGCAGTGTAGGCAACTTGCCCAAGGTGCATAACATGGATATTCAATACGCCCAGAGCGCCGTGTTTACCCCCTGCGATTTTGCGTTCCCGGTCAACGGAATCAAAGCGGAGGCCACGCCAAACACTGAAATGTTGGTCATTGCAGACGTGGATCTTGATTTATTACATGATTTGCGCCACTCAGGAAGTGTTCGAAACTTGAAAGATCGCAGGACGGATTTGTACGACATTGATTTCAATTTACCACAGCATAAAGGGGAAGAAGTGCCCGTAAATGTGCCGATTTTTTCGGACAACATGGCCTAAGGACGTTACAGGATGTTTTGACGCCTCCCGAGGCATCCATCTAAATTTGTTGTACCAACCTACTGAAAATTATGACTGAATTTCCTGAAAATTTCGAGGCTGGTTCCACGAAAAATTTGGTTGAAACAGCCAAAAAAGTGTTGAGAAACAACATTTTAGGTGCGTTTACCAAACCAGCACCTTCTTTGTACCCCCACCAATGGAACTGGGATGCAGGATTCATTGCGTTGGGCTATGCGCGCACAGATTTCAAACAGGCTTGTTCGGAAATGAGCGCGTTGTTTCGTGGACAATGGTCGAATGGAATGGTTCCACAGATTGTTTTCTCCGTAAAAAGTTCAGGAAAATACTTTCCAGGCTATTTTTTTTGGGAAACCCGTGGGGTGCCTGAAAAGCCTGTAAACGTCCGCACCTCCGGCATAACCATGCCACCCGTGCATGGGTTTATTATGAACCGATTGTTGCAACTCGCCCCCGATACCCGCGCTGCGCGGCCCTATTTCCGTCGGATGTATGATCGGGTGCTGTTGTTGCACCAGTACTGTTACAATTTTCGGGACCCTGAACGGGAAGGGCTGGCCTTCATTTGCCACCCCTGGGAGTCAGGTATGGATAATTTGCCTACCTGGGAGGACGTGTTTACCGAAATCCAGTTTGATCCCTCCGAGGTGCCTCCCTACGAACGCCGCGATCTGGAACACGTGGATGCACCTTATCGGCCTCGCAAACCAAGTTATGACCGCTACATTTATCTGGTGAATTTACTGCGCCAGCAACGCTACAAGGAGCCTGAAATCTGGAACAATTATCCGTTTCAGGTGCAAGAACCGCTGTTTAATGCTATCCTCAGCCATAGCAACGAAGCGCTCCTGGAATTGGGCCAATGGCTGGGCCGCGATACCGGACAAGTCCGCGAGTGGCATACCCAAACCAACCGCGCACTCAATCACAAACTTTGGGACGAAAAACAAGGTTTGTTTGTTTCCTACGACCGCGTACATCGCCGACAAATTCCGATACGAACCGCTGCCGGGTTCATGCCACTCTTGTGTGGGGCACCCAGCGCCGAACAGGCCGACCGAATGATAGCGGAAATGCAAAGCCCCGCTTTTGTTGGAACACCGGAAAATCCCGCCTGGCTATGTGCCTCCACGGCCCTGGATGAACCAGGGTTTGATCCATGTCGCTATTGGCGTGGGCCAGTTTGGATCAATATGAATTGGATGCTTTATCACGGCTTGAATCGCTACGGAGAAACGGCACTGGCTACGCGTATTCGCGCAGAATCGCTTGAATTAGTGCGCAAATACGGCTTTTGGGAATATTACAATCCCTGGAAAAACCTCCCGGAAGGCCAAACCAACGGAGGCTACGGTTCCAACGCGTTCTCCTGGACCGCAGCCCTGATGCTGGATTGGCTGGGAGAATAGGAGTGTGGTGTGGCACACCTCGAGTATGCGTAATTTGGGTGTGCCACACTTATCTTAAGATACTCGAGAATAGGCCTATTTTACTGAAATACCTGAAGATATCCGTTGTTGTTGGCCACTAAAATGGTGCGTTTGCCACCAGCGCCACGAAGCAACGCCAAATCACGCGCCTCCCGCATGGCCCAAAAACCGGTAAAGGTGTTGTCCAGCCAAGTGAAATGCCCTTTCCCATCGCCCAGGAGGAGGATTCCGGTGCCAGCATCGCAGGGGTTTGTTTCGACCTCAAAACCGTATTTGTTGCCTGCCATGAGGAGGTCCAGATGTCCGTCGCCATTAAAGTCTTCGCAAATAATTCCCTGAACAGGGGCTATCTGAGCCTGGTTTGGAAGCGTTCGACGGATAAATTTACCGCCTTGATTTTCCCACCAACAAGTTTGAAAATCATACATCTCGAGGTGTAGCGCAGATTCCAACTCTGATTTTGACCAAATATCCGAAATGGTAGCCTTGGCGTACGTTTGGGTGTATAAAAACTTCTTTTTAAGCCCGGGCATTTGTTTTACCATCACCTCTTTTTGCACGAGCGGATAGATTTTGCCCTGTTCCATGAATGCAACGATGGGGTCGAGGGTGCCATTGTTGTCAAAATCCTTGGCGTAGCAATGAAAAGGCGCTTCAGGGCTGGCTGTGTAGCGGGTGTTGAGGCCAAGATTGCCCGTTACGATGTCCAGATCACCGTCTTTGTCCAGATCGGCCAATACGAGCCGGTTCCAGAAGCCATTGCTTTTCGCGAAGCCGAACTGCTCCGTCACATTCACCAGTCGCTTGTTTTGAACCTGAAAAACCGACACCGGCATCCATTCTCCCACTACGATTAATTCTTTTTGTCCGTCTCCGTTCAGATCAGCCCAGGCAAGGTCGCTGACCATACCACAACGTTCAAAGTCGCCAGCTACTTCAGCGGTTACATCGGTGAAACGACCGTTTCTGTTCTGCAAAACGGCACTTCTGGGGGCCAAGGGCCAATTTTTGGGCACAACCCGCCCTCCAATAAAAAGATCCAAATCACCATCGCCGTCATAGTCGTGCGCGGCAACCCGTAAGCCCAGGTCTTTGAAATCAGGCAACGCATTGATTGATTGGCTAAAATTTCCTTTGCCGTCATTGGTGTAGAGTCTGCATTGCCAAGCCTGATCCAGACTGGCATCAGCACCGCCACTGAGCACAAACAAGTCCTGATCTCCGTCGCCATCGGCATCAAAAAACAATCCGCCGTGGTCTTCGTAGCGTTTGTCTTGTTCAAAAACCGCCACCGAGCTGGGTCGAAAAGTGCCTGCCTGCGTTTGAATATACACGCAAGCGGGGCTGTCAAAGGCGTTTCCAATGTAAAAATCATCCAATCCATCGCCGTTGACATCGCCCTGCGCAATGATTGGCCCAAGGTCTGTGAGGGTCCATGGATTGAGCAGCCAGGTTTCAAAATCCAGGAATGCATTTTCGCGGTGCTGGAAGTCGAGGCCCAATTTTGCCGCATTTTTTTCCGCCAAAAGGGTAGGGGCATTGGATTGGATGGGAACGAGGTGTGTCACGTATCCCGAAGCGTCGGTCCATTTTAGTTGAAGGCGTTGGTTGGCGGGCACATTGGTCAGCACCTGCGTTTTGCCGTCCGGCCAACGCACCGTCAGACGCTCCACTTGGGCGGTCTGGCCGAGTCCAAAGTGGATAAGGTGTTCTACAGAGGAGAAAATGCCGTGATTCGGATTGAGCTCTTGATACTGTTTAATTCCTTGATATTCAATAAGTACAGAGGCGCCCACAGCAAAAGGATTGGAGGGGCTACCTTGTAATTTTGCCTGAAGATAGTTGCCGCCGTTTTGCTCGCGCGTCAAGTTCTTGTAGATAAATGCGGGTTGTTCCAGGTTATTCACCACCAAATCAAGATCGCCATCTCCGTCCAGATCGGCCCAAATTGCCCCATTGGACCAGGAACTGGGCATGGTCATCCAATCACCGCTCTTGTCTTCAAACTTCCAGTTGCCTTTGTTTTGATAGATGAAATTGCGCACCTTGTTAGCGGGCATTTTTTCAACATAATTGATCAGATTGGATGATTTTTGGCGTTGTGCCTTGGATATTTCGGGTACGAAAAAATCCACGAAATCGTGGTGCGTCAAATCCCTGCGGTATCCATTGGCAACATGAAGGTCTTTGTGGCCGTCATTGTCAAAATCAGCAAACAAACAGCTCCAGGACCAGTCCGTTTTGTACACCCCAGCCAGACAGGCGATGTCGCTGAAAGTTCCATTTCCATTGTTGCGTTGCAGCACGTTTCGGGTCACGGGGCGGAGATATCCGTGTTTGACAAAAGTGAGGTAACGGCTCAAAGAATTGCTGTTTTTGAGCGATTTTTGCCGTTCATTAACCGCAGGAAACATGTCCACGGTCATCAAATCAACCCGGCCATCATTGTCAAAATCAGTCATATCTGCCCCCATGGTGCTCATCGAGGTATGCTGTACATACTGGCTGATTTGGTCTGTAAATCCGCCTTTTTTGTTGTTGATAAAAAAGTTGTCGGGCTGCACAAAGTCATTGCCGACGTAGATATCCGGCCATCCATCGGTGTTGATGTCGGTCACGGAGACACTTAACCCGAAGCCAAAATTCTGGATTCCTGCTTGTTTGGACACGTTGACAAACTTCCCGCCGTCATTGCGGTATAGGTTGTCCGCGTCATGTTCTACCTTGGGATCGAGGTCTGGAACGGTTGTTTTGCCGTCCGGGCCGTATTTGAGTGCGATTTTGTTCGCAAAAGTGAGGTCTGTTGGGTGGTTGATGACGTAGCAGTCCAAATCACCATCGTTGTCGTAGTCAAAAAAGTTCGCGCCGGAACAAGGCCCGCGATCGTCCAGGCCATAAGCTTCCGCACTTTCGGTAAAAGTTGGCGTTCCGCCCGGAGCGATATTTCCGTTGTTCACATACAATTTAGCTACCCGATCTTTACCGTCCGTCCCTGCCCGGCAGACATAAAAATCAAGCCATCCGTCTGCATTGATGTCCACCGCAGTAGCGGAGGTTTCAAAGCCTGATTCGCTGCTTACACCCGCTTCATCCGTTACATCCTTGAACTTGAAGTTCCCCTGATTTAGGTACAGCCGGTTTTTTCCATTGGAACAGACGAAGTACAGATCAGGCAAATTATCATTGTTCACGTCAGCCACCGCTACGCCGCCGCCGTTGTAAATATTCAGATTTAAGATGATGTTATGCGCACTGTCTTCCAAAATTTGGTTTTGAAAATCAATGCCCGTTTGGTCGGCACTGAGCAGTTGCAAGCGTGGATTTTTTGCCGTAAGCGTTGGTTCCGCCCCCACTTCAGTGTCAAAAGTTGGCTTTTTGCTTTTAGGACTCGTCTTTGTTCCAAAAAAATAGTAGCCGACCGCGCCTAACACGAGCAAACCAAGCAGGCCCCAAAGCAGACGTTTTCGCTGGGGAGACTTAGCAGGCCTTGGCTTCGACGCTACGGGTTGCGTTATTTGGCTTTTTGGCTTGTTTTTTTTGCTCATTACAGAGGAGATTTGAATTATTCGAATACCTGAAGGGCACTATTGTTGTTGGCAACTACCAATATTGGTTTGCTTCCCCGCCCACGCAACATGGCGAGGTCTCGCGCTTCACGCATGGCCCAAAAGCCAGTAAATGTGTTGTCAAGCCAGTTGAAATTTCCTTTTCCATCTCCCAGTAGCAGTATGCCATTTCCAGCATTGCAAGGATTGGTTTCTACCTCAAAACCGTATTTGTTGCCCGCCATGAGCAAATCCAAATGGCCATCTCCATTAAAATCGTGGCAAACAATGCCTTGCACCGGTGCCACCTGAGCTTGTCTGGGCAGGCTGCGGCGCACAAATTTGCCGCCCTGATTCTCCCACCAGCAAGTCTCAAAATCATATACTGCGAGGGTAAGTCCCGCATCTAAGTCTTTTTGCGGCCAAATATCGCTGATGGTCGCTTTGGCGAAATCTTTGGAGTATAGGAATTTCTTTTTAAGTACGGGCATCTGTTTCACCAACACCTCTTTCTGCATGAGCGGGTAAATTTTGCCGCCTTCAGTGTACGCCACAATGGGATCCAAGGTGCCGTTGTTGTCAAAATCCTTGGCATAGCAGAGGAAAGGTGCCTCCGCGCTGGCCGCAAATCGAGTATTGAGGCCAAGATTGCCTGTAATCAGGTCCATATCGCCATCTTTATCCAAATCTGCCAGAATCAGCCGGTTCCAAAGCCCATTGCTTTTAGCAAAACCAAACTGCTCCGTCACGTTTTCCAAACGTTTGTTCTTTAGCTGGAACACCGACACGGGCATCCATTCCCCCACGACGATGAGTTCTTGCGTGCCATCTCCATTGAGGTCGGCCCAGGCAAGGTCGGTGACCATGCCGCAACGCTCAAAAGCACCCGCGACTTCGTTGGTCACGTCCGTGAACTTGCCCCCATCATTTCTCAAAACGGCACTCCGGGGTGCTAATGGCCAATTTTTTGGCACCAAACGCCCTCCAATGAATAAATCCAGGTCGCCATCGCTATCGTAATCGTGGGCAGCTACCCGTAGTCCAAGGTCTTTAAAATTTGGGAGCGATTTTTCAGCAGTGGTAAAATTGCCCTTCCCGTCGTTATGGTACAAACGGCACTGCCACGCAATGTCATGGCTTGCATCCGGCCCTCCACTCAGGAGAAAAAGATCCAAATCTTTATCGCCATCGGCATCAAAAAACAGTCCGCCGTGGTCCTCGTATCGTTTGTCCGCCTCAAAAACCGCCGTCGAACTGGCTTTGAAACCTCCGCCGGGAGTCTGGAGGTAAACTGCCCCAGGACTATCAAAGGAGTTTCCAATGAAAAAATCCTCCAGCCCGTCGCCGTTCAGGTCACCTTGGGTGATGATCGGTCCAAGATCGGTGAGGGTCCAGGGATTAAGGGTCCAGGTTTCAAAATCGTTGAAAGGATTTTCCTTGTGTATGAAGTTGAGGCCCTTGGAAGGGGCGTTTTTTTCCGTAAAAATGGTGGAACTTGGGAGGGTAGGCGGGGCCAGGTGCGCCACGTATCCCGAAGCATCGGTCCATTTGAGTTGCAGTCGTTGGTTGGCAGGCACATTGGTGAGTATCTGAAACTTGCCGTCCGGCCACCGAATGCTGAGTTTCTCCACTTGCGAAGCTTGTCCAAGTCCAAAATGAATCAGATGTTCCACGGAGGAGAAAATTCCGTGGTTGGGATTAAGTTCCTGATATTGTTTAATCCCTTGGTATTCAATGAGTACAGAAGCGCCGACCGCAAAAGGGTTGGCGGGACTGCCCTGTAATTTCGCTTGAAGGTAGTTGCCGCCGTTTTGCTCGCGGGTCAGGTTTTTGTAGATGAAGGCGGGTTCTTCGAGGTTATTTACGACCAAATCTAAGTCGCCATCACCATCAAAATCGGCCCAGGCAGCACCGCTCGACCAGGAACCGGGCATGGTCATCCAATCGCCACCCTTGTCCTCAAACTGCCAGTTTCCCTTGTTTTGATATACAAAATTGCGCATTTTGTACTCCGCGAGTTTGTCCAAAAAGGGCAGCACATTAGCGTTTTTGCTGTTGAGTACCTTATTTACCTCTGGCAACAAAAAGTCTGCGTAGTCGCGGTGTGTGACTTCCCGGCGGTATCCATTGGCCACGTGCAGATCCTTCATGCCGTCGTTGTCGAGGTCGGCCAACAAACAGCTCCAGGACCAATCCGTTTTGTACACCCCCGCGAGGCAGGCGACATCGCTGTACGTGCCGTTGCCGTTGTTCCGATGCAGTACGTTGCGCCCCACCGAGGGATGGTAGCCATACTGGATCATCGTCATGTAGCGGCTGAGCGGGTTGGTATTTTTGAGCAGTTTTTGACGGTAATTGTTCGTGGGAAACATATCCACCGTCATCAAATCCACCCGGGCATCATTGTCAAAATCGCTCCATTCCGCACCCATCGCACTCATGCTGTTGTGCCTGAAATAGCGACTCATTTGATCCGTAAATCCACCTTTTTGGTTGTTAATGAACAAGTTATCCGGGTGGACGAAGTCATTCCCAACGTAAATATCCGGCCAGCCGTCTCCGTTTACATCCGACACCGAGACGCTCAGGCCGAAGCCAAAATTCTGAATGCCTGCCTGTTTAGAAATATTCGTGAATTTTACCCCGGATCCATTGCCCAGCGCAGGGGAGGGGCTTTCATTCCGGTAAAAATTATCGGAATCGTGCAGCACTTTTGGATCCAGGTCCGGGATTAAGGTTTTACCATCCGGACCGTATTTAAGCACCAAACGACTGGAATGAGTCAAATCGCTGGGGTGATTGATCACGTAGCAATCCAGATCCCCATCGTTGTCTGCATCGAAAAAATTGGCCCCGGAGGAGGGACTTTTGTCATCCAGACCGTACTCCTTGGCGCGTTCCGTGAACGTTAAGTCCCGGTTGTTGACAAACAATTGCGCCACTCGACCAGCTTCTTTTGGTCCGGCCCGGCACACATAAAAATCGAGCCAGCCATCCGCGTTAATATCTACTGCGGTTACGGAAGTTTCAAAGCCATCCACGGTGCCCAGCCCGGAGGCATCGGTAATATCTTTAAATTTAAAGTTTCCCTGATTCAGATAGAGGCGGTTTTTGCCGCTTGTGCTCACAAAATAGATGTCCGGGAGATTGTCATTGTTGATATCCGCCACCGCAACGCCACCACCATTGTACTGATTGATGTTCACAATGATGTTTTGTTCGTCGTCTTCCTTGATTTCGTTTTGAAAATCTACCCCTGTTTCATTGGGTCGGAGCAATTGCAGCCGCGGATTTTTAGCCGTTAAGGTGGTCTCTTCGCCGGAATCATCGGTTAACGAAGGGCCACTGCTCTTGCCCCGAATCGTCCAAAAATAATAGCCCAGACCGGCCAAAACCAGTATCCCAAGGCCCCAAAACAGTAATTTTCCCCGCTTTGGCGCAGTAGCGGCGGGCGTGCTGGATGTGGCTTTCCGTTTTGTTTTATTGCTCATTGTCACTGGGTATCAAGTTTCCACCTTCCCGAAAGTTTTAAACTTTCGGGAAGGTCGGAGTTACAAGAAATTTAAATTCCCGCCTCGACTAAGGCATCGATCTCAGCCGACTTATGAGAGACAGCGGTAACATTGTTATTCAATAATCTGCACCGCGCTTCCATTGTTTGAGACGACAAAAATCCGCCGTCCGCCGGCTCCGCGCAGCATCACCAAATCCCGGGCTTCGCGCATGGCCCAAAAGCCGCTTTCCAGGTTGTTGACCCAGCGGAAATTACCCTTTCCATCCCCTGCTAAAAACACCCCATTGCCAGCATCACATCGGCCGCCTTCAATTTCCATCTTGTATTTATTGCCCGCCAAAAGCAGGTCAAGATGACCGTCGCCATTGATATCCTCAGCCACAATCCCTTGAATCACAGAGGCTTGTACTTGTCTTGGCAGACTTCTGCGGACAAATTTTCCGCCCTGATTTTCCCACCAGCAGGTTTCAAGATCGTATGCCACCAGTTTGAGCGCGTCATCGAGCTCTTTTTTCGGCCAAACGTCTTCTATGGTGGCTACTGACCAATCTTTGGCGTACAAATACCGCTTTTTCAGGCTTGGAATTTGTTTCACAATGACCTCTTTTTGGACCATTGGGTAGTTGTTTTCCCCCTCGTACATGGTCACGATTGGATCTACCGTGCCGTTGTTGTCAAAATCTTTGGCAAATACCCCCAACGGTCCTTCTGCACTGGCCGTGAAGCGGGTGTTGAGGCCAAAATTTCCGGTCACGATATCCAAATCACCATCTCCATCCAAATCAGCGAGTTCTAAACTGTGCCATAGGCCGTTGCTTTTGCCCAGGCCAAATTGTTCGGTCACGTTGACCAATTTCCCACCCTGCATTTTGAAAATGCTGAGGGGCATCCATTCTCCTACCACCACGAGTTCGGCTTGACCGTCCTTGTCCAAATCTGCCCAACTGAGGTCTGTGACCATGCCACAGCGGGCAAAATCACCGCCCACGGTAGCCGTCACGTCGGTGAGCCGGTTGCGGTCATTGCGCAGCACCCGGCTGGGCGGGGCAAATGGCCAGCGCTCGGGCGTCACGCGCCCGCCAATAAAAAGATCCTGATCTCCGTCGCCATCATAGTCGAACGCAGTCACGCGCAAGCCCACATCGCGGATATCCGGTAGATTGGCCGGGTTTGCACGGCCCAAAGTACCTTTTCCGTCTGTATTGATATACAATCGGCCTTGCCAGGCGAAAGGCGTGGAGGCTTTCACGGCTTCCGAACCGCCACTTACCACAAACAAATCCTGATCGCCGTCCATATCAAAGTCGAAAAAGACGGCCCCGTGGTCTTCATATTGCTTCTCGGTTTCCCAGAGCGGTACATTACTGGGTTTGAATTTTCCATCGGGGGTTTGAATGTACAGCGCAGCGGGTTTGGAGAAACCGTTTCCAACAAAAAAATCGTCCAAAGCGTCCCCGTTGACGTCTCCTTTGGCCATCAGCGGCCCCAAATCGGTCACATACCAAGGCATGAGCGGCGACACCTCAAAGTCGTTGTATTTGTTCTCCGTATGGACAAAATTCACCCCCGAAGAAGCCGTTTTATCGCGCATCAAGGTTTCGCCCGTAAACGGCGGAATAAGGTGCGTCACGTATCCCGAAGCGTTTGCCCAGTCCAGTTGGAGCCGTTGATTGGTAGGTACATTGGTCAGGACTTGGGTTTTCCCGTCGGGCCAACGCACACTCAGTTTGTTTATCTGAGGTACCTGGGCCAATCCAAAGTGGATGAGGTGTTCGGAACAGGAAAAAATACCCCGGGTGGGGCTTATTTCCTGATATTGTATCTCCCCGTTGCCGTATTCAATCAGCACAGAAGCACCTACGGCAAATGGATTTTGAGGGCTTCCCTTGAGTTTGGCTTGCAGGTAATTGCCCTTGTTTTCTTCCCGTGCAAGATTTTTGTAAATGAAGGCAGGGTCTTCTAAGTTGCTGATTACCATATCTAAATCGCCATCTGCATCCAAATCTGCCCAGGCAGCGCCGCAAGACCAGGCACCTTTAATAGTAGCCCAATCTCCCCCTTTATCTTCAAATTTCCAGTTGCCTTGGTTTTGATAAAGGAAATTGCGGGGTTTGTAGGTCGGAATCGCTTCGAGAATCATTTTTACGCGCTCGTAGGGATCAGACGATTGCAGATTTGCCTTGTTTTTTATCTCGGGCAACAAAAAATCAAAATAATCCCGGTGGCCAATTTCACGGCGATAACCGTTGGTGATGTACATATCCCGCCGACTGTCGTTGTCAAAATCTACCATCAGACCACTCCAGGACCAGTCTGTTTTGAAAACCCCCGCCATGCAGGCGATTTCGCTGAAAGTTCCATTGCCATTGTTGCGTTGCAACACATTGTGCGTCACGGGTTCAAAATAATTGTTTTGAACCATGGAGAGGTAACGCGGCAGGGTATTGGTCGTGGCGAGTAGTTTGTGCCGTTTGTTGTGTGGTGGCAGCATGTCCATGGCCATAATATCCACCAGACCATCGTTGTCAAAATCCGAAATATCCGTCCCCATGGTACTCTGGGAACTGTGGCGGAAATACTCGGCAATCTTGTCGGTAAATTTGCCCTTCCCGTCGTTCACATAAAACAAATCAGGCTGAAAAAAGTCGTTTCCGACATACACGTCCGGGTGCCCGTCGCGGTTGATATCCGAAACGGAAACACTGAGGCCAAAGGCGAAATTCCAAACGCCGGATTCCTTGGAAATATCCGTAAATCCACCTTTTCCGCCCGCTAAAATAGCCGGAGGGCCATCGTTGCGCAGATAACGGTCAGTATCGTATTGTTTTTTGGGCACCAGATTCGGCACTGGTTTTCCATTGGCATCAAACAAAACATCAATTTTGCTCGCGTAATTGATGTCCGTCAGGTAATTGAGCACGTAACAATCCAGATCGCCGTCGCCATCGCCGTCGAAGAAGGTGGCGCCAGAACTGGCACTGATATCGTCCATGCCATATTCCTTGGAACGTTCGGTGAAGGTCAGGTCGCCGTTGTTGATATAGAGCTTATTGCGTCTAAATTCATCTTCTTTTGGCCCACCCCGACACACGTAGAAATCAAGAAACCCGTCGGCGTTCACGTCGGCGGCACATACGGCGGTTTCAAAACCTTCTTCAGATCCCAGCCCGGAGCTTTCCGTGATGTCTTTAAACTTCATGTTGCCCATATTCAGGTACATCCGGTTGGTTCCGTTGGTACACACGAAGTAGATATCGGGCAGGTTATCGTTGTTGATATCGGCGATGGCCACGCCCCCCCCATTGTAGATATTGATGTTGGTGGTAATGTTGTTTTCAGCCGTTTCGACGATCAGGTTCTGAAAATCAATGCCGGTATCTTCTGCCTTCAGCAGTTGGAGCAGAGGATTTTTGGCCGTCAGGGTTGGTTCTACGTAATGGAAATCATCGGGCAGGTAGGTGGATGACTTTTTAGGCCAAAATTTCCAGGTGGCAAAGGCCGCTGCGCCGACCAACAATAGCCAGAGCAACATTTTAGGGCTGCGTTTGGAGGCAGTCGGCTTTACATTTCCAGAGGCCTTGGAAGTGTTATTGGTGGCGGGTTGATTTGTGTTTTTGCGCATAATTTTCTTTACTGAGCCAAATCAAGGGATGGGAGTTCGGAGGGTACAGCCCTAAATTTTTTGAACACGCAAACAAACTACACCTTTATATATAGGCATACTTGTTTAAGGTTGAATGCTTGATTTACTGCGGGCTTGCAACATTTGGAAACGTTTGATCAAAAGATTGCTTTTCTTTTGCGACCGCTTCTTTTTCTGCTGGAAGTCTTTTAGCCGCCTTGGCCATTTGCTCCCGGAGTGCTTTGTACGTCTTTTGGGCCTCCTCAACACTGACCTGTCCCGCACTGAGCTGCGTAGACAGCGTATCGAGTTTATCGGTACATTCCCGATGCTCTTTGTAGGTAAATTGAAATTTAACGGCATCCGCTACGAATTCCGGAATTCTTGCTGCCCCGCTTTCTCCCAAGCTTGCCAAGTACAATTTTACCCGAACGACCTCCGGAAAAGATTCTTCGTATGCTGGTGTGAATTGGTTTGAGTAAGCCCTGCCAGCCACCATATCGGTCAAAATTTGTTCATTCAATTTATTCGGGTCTGATGCCGGCGAAACGCTCGACGCGGTCCCGGTGCCAGGATCTGCTGCCGTGCCACCACTGTCTGCCGTTGAATTGTTCTGGCAGGAGAAGAGCAACTGAAGGGAAAATGCAAGGAGTGCAAAAATGGAGTACTTCATGTTTGTATAAGATTGGACTTGAGAACCTTGTTTTTTGAGCGGGCGAAGGTAAGGTAAGACCAGCACATCTTGAATGGGTAAAGAGGAGATCGCTTGAAAGCAAAGGTGCTTTTTGGGTGCGGGGTCGTAAGACCCTCGCACGGCGTTGGGCATAGGATAGGTTTTATCGCCAAGTCAAATCGAAACCTGCCTGCGGAACCTCAAAGTCACAGGCTTAGGGCAAGCTCGCGCATGGAGGCACAAATTCTGCCGTGCGGGGGTCTGCCGCCGTGCGAGGGTCTTACGACCTACGGTATGCAACACTTGTGTGGGCCTTTTGAATTTAAGATAATGCCTGGGTACTCACCGAAGTGGCGCCGGGTCAAAAGACCCAGGCGCGGCGGCAATGGGGTTGAACATTTGTAACACTGCAAAGTGTGGTTCCGTGCGTAGAAGTGACACTTTTTTAAAAAGTGTCACTTCTCACCAAAACCCGAACTTTCCGAAAGATCTAAACTTTCAGGAAGTTAATGTTCGCAAGCGGTGTGAGCGCCTGCACACTTCCCCTCGAATAACCACCGCTCCCTAAAAAAAACTACCGCACAAACATTTAAATCCCATTCCTTAGAAAAAAATTAGAATGATCTGCACGAGATATTGTTAGTATGACTACATTTGCACTGCCTTTTAAAGAAAAGGTTCTTTAATCCGTTTGACCGTAGTACTCATGAGTGAAGTTGAGCTTGAACCGCGTCCTGCGCTTCAAGACCGGTAAAATCCCCCCCTTTAGGTTTTTCCCACTCTTCTCCAGCTCTTTTTTAACCGCCATAGCTTCAGCGAAGGCGGTTTAACCACCCAAGTCTCCCAGCTTCGGTGGCCCTCAACCCCATCGTTTTCCGCCGTAAGGTGGTTGACCCTGATTCGGTGTACCTATATAGTATTACCTCGATCAGCCCATTTTGGGGATGACTTCAAAAATGCTGCACTAAATTTTTTTTGCAGTTTTTTTTGCTCAGAAAAACGCGCTCTGGCACGGTTGTTGTTTTAGAAAAGAACAGAAAAGTTGCACGCTCTGATAAACCTAACCGATCATTAATCCTGCCCTTTGTATTTGGGCATCCTCGTGAATCCCGTTTTTTTTAGTCTCATGACAAGAAATTGTACACAATCATTTCTTTTATATATTCGAGCATTGGCTTCAAGGACTTAGTGCCTTGTAGCCAATGCTTTGTTTTTAGCTGAAAAGAAACCCCAGCAGACCCAAGTACAACATTAATTCACCTAATTTTTCATCACAAATTTTTTTAACGACATGAAAAGAATGAATCTCATTCGCGCAGCACTTTTCGCAGTGTTCGCATTCATGGGCACTCTTAGCCTTTCGGCTCAGACTTGGCTTCCACCTGCGCAAGCAATCGTGGTGCTCAACGCTGAGTTGGTTGCGCTGCAAAATGAGCCGCCCACTCCGCCAGCATCTTCTGGCGTTGCTACTTCACAGCAGCAGGCAAACGACCAGCAAGCACAATCTGGTTGCACCGACTGCACGCTTAAATCCGCCAAACAATCCTTCATGGAGTTGTCGCTTCTGCGCATCAAACAAGGAATGGACACTGGAGCTGCGGTAACAGAAGTACGCACCTTCTTGATCAGTGCAGCAAACAACAACGCTCAGGCGTTGAGTACCGTTCAGTCTGCTTTCGTCTTTATGAACGACATCCTGAACTAGTACCTTCAAATCCTTTTACTCACTCTTTTCTTTTTAAGTTAACACTTAAATCGTAGTCTTTCTCATGAAAAGAAGAATTATCACTTCTCTTAAATACCTCCTCTCTGGTGTGTTGTTTTTGAGTGCGATGACAGCCGCTCAGGCTCAACTCGGCCTCACTTTTACATCAGGCCAGACAACCTACACCGCTGGGCAGGTAAACAACTTTACCTTTGATATTAACAATCCCAGTAGTATATGGATTGATCGTCTTACTATCACATTCCCTGGTGGCGTAACCGTTAATACGGCTACGCCTAATGGTGGTGGTGGTTGCAATACACAAGCAGCTGTTGCGACTGTTTGCTCACCTTCTGCTTCTTGGAGCACCAATGCTGGTATTCCTTGCGGAACGGGTGCATTTGGTTCTACTTTCTGCGGATTCACGTTCACAAACGTTACAGGTCGAATGATGGCTGTAAACGTACCTGCGGGCTTCACTGGCCCGATGGTCGTTACCTTGCATGCTACAAGTGAGACTGGCGTTATCCAGTCTAACCTGTCCATTACATTTGCGCAGGCAATTCCACCAGTGCCTTGTGCATTGGTTTGCCCTGCTGACCTGGCATTCAACCTGGATCCAGGTGCTTGCTCACAAGTGGTGAACTACAATGTATTCACAACGGGTACTTGCGAAGTCGTAACACAAGCTTGTGGTTTCACGGGTAATTTCGCTCCTGCCGAAGTTGATTTCTGGCAAGTAGGCGCTGCTGCAGGCGGTGGTTTGCCACCTGCTGGTAACGCTGGTAACGGTCAGGCACTCGTTCAGTTCGACGATGCTGGTGCTGCTTGCGCGGCTACTGCTGACCGTTTGACCATTCGTTCTGTATTGTCTGTTGGTGGCTTTTGCTTCAACGGTGTACAGTGGAACGTAGGCAACGCGGCGCCTACTACGGTAACTTTTGACTGGGCTTACACCGCAGGTCAAAATAACCAGGCTTGGGACCGTTTTGCGATTGGTATTGGTACTGCTGCCAATAACTTCAGCAACAACAACAACAACTTCTGCTTCCCTCCTGCAACAGGCTTCTGGAACTTCCAGACTGTTCAGTTTGGCCCATTGGCTGCAAACGGTAGCGCGGTATTGAACCTTCAGCCAAATGCAGTTCTTGCTTTGGCTATGAACACGACCATCGCCATTGGTGGTTTCGCAGGTACTACGGTTATCACAAACTTCCAAAGCATCCAGGTTGTACCGGCCGTGCCAGTACAATACGCTGGTTTGCCAAGCGGTGGAACGTTCCCAATCGGTAGAACAACCAACTGCTTCCGTGTTGACCTCGCTCCAGTAAACAACCCTGCTGGTGACTTGACTTGCTGCTTCAATGTTGACGTGTTTGAGTTCCCGAACCCAATCACTTCTTTGATCTGCAACGACCTTGTTTATGTTTCTTTGGACGAAAGCTGTGACTTCTGCTTGGGCGCTGACGGCGTTCTCGAAGGTGGTCCTTACGGCTGCTACGACGACTACATTGTTGAAGTTGACAAGACACTTCCTTACGGCAACGGCCCATGGGTTCCTGCTTGTTTCAACAACTCTGACATCGGCAAAACGTACCAGGTACGTGTAACAGATCCTACCACTGGCAACAAATGCTGGGGTAACGTAAAAATTGAAGACAAGCTGGCGCCAGTTCTTGACTGCCCATCTGCACTTCTCCCATGTAACTTCCCAAGCTTCGCACCTGAGTTCACTCAGAGCGCAACTTTCACCCTGCGTTTTGCTGCTGCAAGCGGCGATCTGCCTAAGAGCCTTGCTCCTGGTCAGTCCTTCACGTTCAACATTCCTGTGAACGTAGACGCAACCGTTAATGACGTTGATCTTCGCGTTCTGATTGACCAAGGTGTTTGGTGGAACGTTGACATTCAAGTTATTAGCCCATCTGGTACAACTGCTAACCCATGGACTGAATTGGGTGGCTGTGGCGACATTCCATTGTTCGCACGTTTTGACGACGAAGGTGTTCAATCTGCGCTTTGTGTTGACATCGAGGCTGACTTGAACCTCAACATCATGGATCTCTTCGGCTTTGACCGCCTCGACGCATTCGACGGCGAAAACGCCCAAGGCACTTGGCAAGTAGTGGTTGACAATACCGATGCTTTTGGTTTCGGTGAGGTTATCAATGTTGAAATCCTTGAACTTTACATCAACCTTACTGGCGATTTCTCTGCTGGCTTCCCGAACGGTCTTACCTTCGGTACCAATGTATTTCCAAACGGTAACGGTACTTACAACGTTCCTGCTGGTGCAGGTATCCCACAGTTGGATAACTGCTCTGACGTAACGTTGAGCTACCTCGACTCTTCTGTTCCACAGGATTGTGCTTCTGGCCTCACGGCTGTTATCAACCGTAAATGGACGGCAAGAGATGCTTCGGGTAATACCAGCACTTGCAACCAGCGCATTGAACTGTTGCGTCCAGCACTGTCTGACGTAGTTCCACCATCGGATTATGACGATATTGACGCACCTGCATTCAGCTGCGAAAACAACATTCCGCTTGTAAACGGTCGCCCGAACCCAACGCCAGATTGGATTGAGTCTCAGGGTCTCCAAGGTTACCCATACATTTTCGGTGCACCAGACGGCTGCTCGATCAACTGGGAATGGCATGATTACGCCATCGAAGTATGCGACGGTACGGTTAAATACCGCCGCGAATGGACGATCATTGACTGGTGTATCGGCGACGGTATCATCTACAACCAGATCCTCAAAGTAACGGACGATCAAGGTCCAACATTTGCTTGCCCAGCGAACTTGACGGTTTCTACCGATCCTTTCTCTTGCTGCGCAACGATCAACCTTCCTGACGTAATTG
>CAZKBH010000066.1:13161-20895 GCA_964550795.1 uncultured Saprospiraceae bacterium | reverse complement strand
GTCTCGGTAAATTCGGTGTTCTTAACCAAACCTTTTGGAACACCGATAATACTGACACCACTGATACCACCGAAGTGCCGCATTTTTTCGGTGGTCTCGGCGGTCTCGGTAAATTCGGTGTTCTTAACCAAACCTTTTGGAACACCGATAATACTGACACCACTGATACCACCGAAGCCCGCATTTTTTCGGTGGTCTCGGCGGTCTCGGTAAATTCGGTGTTCCAACCCCAACAAAAAACGCCCCCTGATTGCGCAGGAGGCGTTGATTTAGCTCAAGTATGCCACAAGGGCGTGTTATTCTGGTGATTAGGAGTGCACCTACATTTTAGTTGGTTCCGTCCTGTTGTTTTTGGGTTTTCGGCCTTTTTTGGGTATCAGGCGCGGGTGTTTTGCTGTCTTTATCGGCATCGTCGGATTGTTTTGAACGGCCTTTTTTGTTTCCTTTTTTGCCCGCTTTGGCTTTGGCTTTCTCTTTGCCTTTTGCTTTGCCTTTGTGGTCCTTGTCATGGCCTTTACGTTTGCCGTTATCGCCTTTGCGTTGGCTACGGGCTTCGCCATTTTGCCGACCACTTTCTGGCTTCGCCTTTTTGTCGGCCTTTTTTAAGCTGCCATCGGTGTCGGGACGCGCCTCGTTTGGCTTTGCCTGATCGTTGGTTTGCGCTTTTTTATCCTTTTCAGCAGGTTTAGAGATGTTTTGTGCAGATACGCCCACGAAGGAAAACGCGGCGAAGACGAAACTTAGGATGAGTGCTTTTTTCATGATAGAAGAAGTCTCTTTTGTAAGACAAATAAGAAACGCAGGATTTGAAAAAAGACACATTGTACGGGCGTTTTTAAAGGAATTTTATCATTTGCCTACCAATACCTATTTGACTTATCTTTGTAAAAAATTTTAAAGCCATGGCACACGAAGCAACAGCTACTTTGCCCGATGTAGAAAATCCAAACGGCAAAGTTGCTTTTCACTTTAGCGATGGGGAAGTTTTTAACGCTGTCCCAAAAATGTCAGAAGCAGAGTTTGATGAATTTTGCTTGGCAAATCCTGATCTCCGCATCGAACAAGACCCTAATGGAAATATCATCATCATGCCACCGTCTTCTTACGAGTCTGGCCTCCACGAGGCTGAATCCTTAACTGAACTCACTCTCTGGAATCGCCGCACTCAACTCGGCAAAGTATTTAGTCCCTCTACCCTTTTTAAATTGCCCGACGGATCTAAACGGATGCCCGATGCCGCTTGGGTGTCTCTTGAAAAACACAATAGCTTAAGCGAAAAAGAACGCAAGTCGTTTGCCCACATCGTCCCGGATTTTGTCATTGAAGTACGCAGCCCTACCGACCGTCTCAAAACCTTGCAGACCAAGATGCTGACGGCTTGGATTTCTAATGGCGTACGCCTTGCTTGGCTTATTGATCCCGTAGAGCAGCAGGCCTGGATATTTCGTGCCGATGGTTCTGAATCACATATCTCAGATTTTAACCAGATTCTATCTGGGGAATCACTACTTCCAGGGTTTGAATTCGATTTGAGCGTACTTGCCCAATAGTATAGGAACAAAAAAAAGCCGTTCAAAATGCTGAAATTCAACATTTTGAACGGCTTTTCATCTAAGAGTAACCGGATGCGCTTTACTTTTTGTTCCGGTATTTCCGGAGGTATTCAGCAAACGTAATCATGCGCTCCTGCTCTTCATCCCAAAGTTTGTTAAACATGCAACGCAGGCTCTCGATGAAGGTGATTTTGTTCGCCACCTGATCGAGAATCGGATTTTCCTGATGGCAACGCGCTAGCTCGTAATTGGGCACCAGCGGATTGAGGTGGTGAATGTGGTGATAACCAATATTGCCCGTAAGCCAATGCCAGGCTTTTGGCAGATTGTAGAAGGTACTTCCCTGCACGGCGGCACGGATATAATCCCATTTATCTTTCCACTCCTTGTAAGCCGTTTCGTGCTGGTGCTGCACGTAGAAAAACCAAATGGCAATGACCGCAAAAAACAGCAAAATAGGCAGGTGAACCATCACAAACGCCTCATATCCAAGCAGGAAATACAGCCCAACGTGAAAACCCACCAAAAGCAAATTATGCTTCCAAAGGGCGCGGTGGGCATGCTCCCAACCTTTCAGGCGAATAAGGGGAATGCGGTTCTGAATCAGCAGGTACCAAGCCGGACCGATGATGAACAAAACGGGAAAACTGCGGAAAAGCGCGTATTCTATTTTTTTCCAACGAGAAAGCGCTTTGAATTCGTTGACTGTCAACAAATTGATGTCGCCAATATCGCGGTGTTCCCACAGGATGCCATTGTGGCCGTGGTGAAAATTGTGGCTTTTGGCCCAGTAGCGATAGGGCATGAAACTGATCATGCTGCAAATTTCGCCGATAAAATCATTGGCCTTGCGATTGGGCGTGAAAGACTGGTGCCCACAATCGTGCTGGATGATGAAAATCCGAACCAGAAAAAAAGCATTGACAATCGCGAGTGGCAAAACAAGCCAGTAGGAAACGTCAATCAGAAAGTACATCGCAATCCAGATGGCCACAAACGGCAAAAAAGAATTGAGAATCTGGATGACTGCCTTCCTAGAATCAGGCAATTGATACGATTTAACGATGGCGGGGAGTTGCTTCAGGACTTGGGGGTCGTATTTCTGTTGTATGTATCCCATTGAAAATCAAAAAAATTACTCGTTCAAACAAGGAAAGCCCATCTAAGTTGTGGAACGCTTTCCTGCTTGGGGGCACAAAGTCCGACATTTTAAAAAAACGAGGTGTAAAATTTAGGTGATTTTTATCAATTCCAAATTGCTGCTACGCACCAAGGATCCTACGCAGCAAATCCTGATCCACCGCGCCGCCCGCAAAATCATCAAATGCCCGCTCCGTCACCTTGATTATATGATTGGCAATGAACGGCGCGCCCTCCCGAGCACCCTGTTCGGAATCTTTGATGCAACATTCCCATTCCAACACCGCCCAGCCGCGGTAGCCGTACTGCGCCAGTTTGGAAAAAATGGCCTTAAAATCTACCTGTCCATCGCCCGTAGAACGGAAACGGCCCGGACGATCCACCCAATCCTGAAATCCGCCATAAACCCCGCTCCGGCCCGTTGGGTTGAACTCTGCATCTTTTACATGGAACATCTTGATCCGCTCGTGGTACAAGTCAATAAATTGCAGATAATCAAGCTGTTGCAACACAAAGTGAGAAGGATCATAAAGGATATTACAACGCTGATGATTGCCCGTGGCCGCGAGAAAACGTTCAAAAGTAGCCCCATCGTGGAGGTCCTCGCCGGGGTGAATTTCATAACAAAGGTCCACATCACATTCGTGGAAAACATCCAGAATTGGGATCCATCGAGCCGCTAGTTCTTTGAATCCAGCTTCTACCAAACCTTGCGGGCGTTGGGGCCAAGGATACACCGTGTGCCAAATGAGCGCACCAGAAAAAGTAGCATGGGCTTTCAAACCCAGATTTTTACTCGCCATGGCGGCATTTTTCAGCGTTTGAACCGCCCATTCCGTGCGCGCTTTGGGGTTGCCACGCAAATGTTCAGGTGCAAAATTATCGAACATGAGGTCGTAAGCCGGGTGAACGGCCACCAATTGACCCTGAAGGTGGGTAGAAAGTTCGGTGATTTTCACCCCACAGGCTTCCACCCGACTGCGCAATTCGTCGCAATAATCTTTGCTGGTGGCGGCTTTTTCGAGGTCAATCAGGCGACTATCCCAAGTCGGGATTTGTACGCCCAGGTATCCAAGCGATGCCGCCCATGTACAAATATCTTCGAGGGAGTTGAATGGGGCGGTGTCGCCCATGAATTGTGCTAAAAAAATGGCTGGTCCTTGCATGTGCGGGAGCGATTGACGGGTGGATATTTCTAGAATTGTGCTGCCAATAGTTCGGCCGCGCTGCGCAAAAGTGCCGCGATTTTTACTTTTGCGAAAACTTTTCGCCGTCGTGCACAAAAACACTTTGGAACACGATTTTATGTTTGGGTTCATGGGTATCAAAACATTCGTCGAACTTTGGGCCGCAAATCGGCAAAGACAGACTCGGTGAATCCTCCTAATGCGCGGAATGAGGGTCAGTTCGCCGGGCGCAAGGCCTCAAAAAATCAGGGCCGAATTGAAAAATCATTCTTTCGATGTTCAAAAAAATCAGAAAAAATATTCTCGACAACCTTCCAGAGGGCGATGCCCAAAGCGGACTTATTCTGGTCGCTTGCGCAGTAATGTCGTTGTTGTTGTCTAATCTATCTGCTACCTCAGGTTTGTATTTGCCGATGTGGCATTACGAACTTATACCTGGTTGGAGCCTGCTGCACATCATCAACGATGGCATCATGACCATCTTCTTTTTTGTGGTCGGCCTGGAGATCAAAAAAGAACTGCTGGTTGGAGAGTTGGCGCATCGTAAAAAGGCGCTTTTACCTTTACTTGCAGCAATCGGCGGGATGGCAATGCCGGCAATCCTGTATACGGCTTTCAACTTTGGCACGCCCAATCTTAAGGGTTGGGGGATTCCAACGGCCACTGATATCGCCTTTTCCATCGGCATTTTGGCCCTTTTGGGCACGCGGATTCCCTATTCGCTCAAGGTTTTCCTGACTGCCCTGGCCATCATTGACGATCTGGGAGCGGTGGTCGTGATTGCCCTGTTTTATAGCCAGGGCGTTTCAGTCTGGTATATTCTGGGCGCGGTGGGTGTCACTTGGGGGCTTTTTGCCTTGTACCGGTATGGTCGTTTTTTCCATGCGGGATTGTGGATGGCTGTTGGAGTAGTCATCTGGTTTTTAATGCACCATTCCGGCATACACGCCACCATTGCCGGGGTGCTGCTTGCCCTGGCGACCCCATTGACCTTCCAAGGAAAACACACCCTGGAGCATCTGGCCGAGTTTTTTCACAAGCCCGTGAATCATGTCGTGATTCCACTTTTTGCCATTGCCAATACCGCCATTGTCATCAACGGCGATGTCATATCAGGCATCGGTTCTTCCATTGGCTTAGGTATTATTCTGGGTCTGGTAGTCGGGAAACCCGTCGGGATTGCCCTGTTCACCTGGCTCGCGGTGAAACTCAATTGGGCGCAACTGCCCAAAGGCGTGGGCTATAAAATGATCTGGGGCGTAGGGATGCTCGCGGGCATCGGCTTCACCATGTCGCTGTTTGTATCTTTCCTTGCATTTGAGGACGTTTACCGACAGGATGTGGCCAAAATTGCCATTTTGCTGGGGTCTTTTATCTCGGGATTGGCGGGTTTGATGTACTTAAAATCGGTCACCAAAAAAAAGCCGAAAACTCATTCTGACTGATTCATTTTTGCCACACGCGCTGCAAAGGTTACCGTAGTGCCTTGGATCAAAATGGAGGTAATGACAATCACGAAGGCAATGTTGAAAATTTTGCTTGCCCCCTGCACCTTATTGACCACCGGAATAAGTGCAAAAACAATCGGCGTTGCGCCGCGCAAACCCACCCATGCGTAGAACAGTTGTTCCCGCCATCTTATTTTTGGGAATATAATAAGTGAACTGGCCACTCCAAACGGGCGCGCCAAAAGGATGAGCACTGCGGACAATAAAAGTCCCTCCCAAAGCACCCCTGGCAGATCAAACAGGTACACCTGTAAGCCCAAAATCAGAAACAAGCTGGTTTCCATAAGCCACGACAAGCTTTCAAAAAACTGTGTGTTGAGTTCGCGCAGTGCCCAGGGGGAATTCCCCAGCACAATGCCGGCCACAAATACCGAAAGGAATGCGCTTCCGCCCAAAATGCTGTTCACCGAATACAAAATAAGGACACAGGCCAGAAGAACAATGGGGAATTGACCACGTTTCAGCGGAATTCGCAGTACCAACTGGTGAATGAATTTACCGGCCAAAAAACCTGTACCAAGCCCGATAAACATCGTCCAAAGGAAATCTCTGGTCAAAGCTAAAAAACTAATATCTGCGCCCGAGGGAAGCAGCATGGCCGTCAGGCTGAGCGTCAGGAAAAATGCCATGGGGTCGTTGGCGCCGGATTCCAGTTCGAGGGTTTCGCGCACGCCAGAGCGGAGTTTTAATTTACTGTTTTCCAGAATTGAAAAAACGGCCGCCGCATCCGTGGCCGAAACCACCGCTCCAAGCAGCAAGGCTTGTATCCAGGGCCAACCCAGGAGTAAATGCGCTATGACCCCAACCACCAGCATCGTCGTGGCAACCCCGACCGTGGCCAATGATATGCCCTGACCCAAAATGGGGCGAAAAGTTTTCCAATTTGCTTCAAAACCACCGGTGAAAATGATGATGCACAGCGCGATTTCGCTGAGCCGAAGGGTCGCATTGGGGTAATTATAGTCGAAACCAAAGCTGCCGCCATTGCCGAAGACCAGTCCAATCGCCAGCGTTGCCAGGAGCGTGGGGGCTCCAAACCGCGTAGCGAATCGGCTGACCACCAAATTTAGAATGATAAATATGCCCGCAGCGAGCAAAATATATTGATAGGCGAATTGCATTGGCACAAATTACGATAAAATCATTGAAAAGTATATACAGCCTCTTAGTATAGTCAACTCAAAACGAACAGATTTGCCACCTTTGCGTCCTCAAATTTAGGACACTCCGTATGCACAACGAAAATACCCTGAGCGCAGCACGTGCGCTGGATGCTCAAGATTCGCTCCACCACTTTCGGGAGCAGTTCATTTTTCCCAAACATTCGGGCAAGGATGCGCACTACTTCTGTGGCAACTCCCTGGGCTTACAACCCAAAACCATACGCCAGGCACTTTTAAACGAACTAGACCAATGGGCCGAACATGGCGTGGAAGGACATTTCAGGGGCGAACTGCCCTGGATGCACTACCATACGTTTCTCCGGGATCAAACCGCAGGGCTGGTCGGTGCGCTTCCCCACGAAGTCGTGGTGATGAATACGCTGACTGTCAATCTGCACCTGATGATGGCCTCATTTTACCGCCCGACGGCCAGCCGGTTCAAAATCGTGATGGAAGCAGGGGCTTTCCCCAGCGATCAATACGCCATGGAAAGCCAGGTTCGCTGGCATGGTTTTGACCCGGAAACAGCTATTGTTGAGGTGGCGCCCCGCTTGGGAGAAGACAACCTGAGGATGGAAGATGTTTTACAAACCATTGAAAATCATGGAGAAAGCATTGCACTGGTAATGTTTGGAGGCGTGAATTATTATACCGGACAATTTTATGATCTGGAAAAAATTGCGGCGACGGGCCACGCCGTGGGTGCAAATGTTGGGTTTGACCTGGCTCATGCTGCGGGCAATTTACCGCTCAGGCTCCACGATTGGGGGGCAGACTTTGCCGTATGGTGCAGCTACAAATATCTGAACTCGGGTCCAGGGGGACCATCAGGCGTGTTTGTGCACGAACGCCATGCCAATGCGCCGGAATTGCCGCGTTTTGCGGGCTGGTGGGGCCACGACGAGACCGAGCGTTTCAAGATGAAAAAAGGATTCCGACCCATGCACGGAGCCGAAGGCTGGCAACTGAGCAACGCACAAATTTTCTCCTTTGCCGCCCATAAAGCCAGCCTGGATGTTTTTGCGCAGGCGGGCATCGAAAACCTGCGGGCCAAAAGCCTGAAACTGACTGCTTTTATGGAACAGGCGCTCACAGAAGCCGACGGCGGACGCAAATTGTTCAAATTTATCACCCCCAGCGATCCCGCCCAGCGCGGGTGTCAACTTTCCCTGCTGACGGATGA
>CAZKBH010000066.1:0-13151 GCA_964550795.1 uncultured Saprospiraceae bacterium | reverse complement strand
CACGTGTTGATTTTGTCGCCGAAAATGGCGTGATTGCTGATTGGCGCGAACCGAATGTGATCCGGTTTGCCCCCGTGCCGCTGTACAATTCCTTTGAGGATGTGTTTGTGTTGGGCGAAAAAATCAAGGCTTTTGGGGAGTAGTAATAAAAAAAGCGTGTAATGTTTCCCATCTGGAAACATTACACGCTATCAAAAAGGACGAAACAAATTTCGCTTTATCCCTTTTTCTTCAATTCCTTGAACAACTCTTCCAACTCCAGCTCATCGCCGGGGGTGTAGCCGTTGTGTTCATAAATGATATTGCCACTTTGGTCGAGCACGTAAGTGTGCGGAACGGCCTGAATGTTGGCGGCATTTTGAAGTTCTCTAGCAGGATCAAGCAGCACACGGTAGGTCCATCCTTTTTCCTTCACCATGCCAGGCACTTTGGCCGCGGAACGCGCATCATCTACGCTGATGGCCACCAATTCCATGTCGTAGTCTTTTTGCCAATCTTCGTAATAGTCAGCGATGGCATCGAGTTCTTTTTTACAGGGAGAGCACCAGGTGGCCCAAAAACTGATGACCGTGATTTTGCCAGTTTTACCCAATTCCTGCACGTTAATCGTCTGACCCTCAAGGGTTTTGACATTGGCAGACGGGAGTGTTTTTTGAGCAAATGCAGCCACCGAGAAAAGTAGCGCGGCCAGCAAAGGGAGTGTTTTTTTCATCTTGAAATGACGTTGACAGAAAAATTAAGAAAAAGCGATGTTTTTCAAACGATGACAAATGTAAGTTGAACGTTCAAAAGAAATCGGTACTTAACCTACGATTAACGGAAGTTGTCAAGATGAAGACAAACTTAAGCCAGCACCAGATCCCCGTACAACTCTGCTTTTAGTTGAATCACCTTGCTGCTGTGCAGGTAATCTCCGTAACTCATATATTGGTCTATCAGCCCGTTTGGCGTGATCTCGATGATGCGATTGGCCACAGATTCCAAAATGTGGTAATCGTGTGAGGTGAACAGGATGTTGCCGGAAAACTCCTGCATCCCGTTGTTCAGCGCCGTAATGGATTCCAGATCCAGGTGGTTGGTGGGTTCATCCAGAATGAGGAAATTGGGATTGGCAAGCATGATTTTCGACATCATACAACGCACCTTTTCGCCCCCGGAAAGAACCCCGGAACGTTTGAATACCTCTTCACCGCCAAACAACATCCGCCCAAGAAAGCCACGGATAAACGACTCGTCTTTTTCTTTGGAATATTGACGCAGCCAGTCAATCAGGTTCAAATCCTGATCGCCCGAAAAATACTCACTGTTGTCGTTGGGCAGGTACTGGATCTGAATCGTCTGGCCGTATTGGAATTCTCCTTCAAAATTTTTGTCTTCGCCCGCCAGGATATTGAAAAAGGCCGTCACGGCAGAAGCATTCCGGCTCAAAACCGCGATTTTTTCGCCCTTGTTGAAACGCAGGTACAAGTCTTTGAATAGGTATTCGCCCTGCGCGTTCTTTTTGGACAACTTTTCTACGTTCAAAATCACATCGCCCGGCTCACGTTCAGGCTTGAAAGCGATGTACGGATACCGTCGGCTCGACACCTGAATTTCTTCCAGATTCAGCTTATCCAGGGCCTTTTTGCGGCTCGTGGCTTGTTTTGACTTGGATGCATTGGCCGAGAAACGGGCGATAAACTCCATCATCTCCTGCCGTTTGGTTTCCACTTTTTTGTTTTTGTCGGCCATTTGGCGCGACATCAACTGGCTCATTTCGTACCAGAACGTGTAGTTGCCCGTGAACATCTTGATTTTTCCAAAATCCACGTCCACGATGTTGGTACACACCATGTCCAAAAAGTGCCGGTCGTGCGAGACCACGATGACGATGTTTTCATAACCTGCCAGAAAATCACAAAGCCAATCGGTGGTTTCGGCATCCAGGTCGTTGGTCGGTTCGTCCATGAGCAGGATATCCGGCGAGCCAAAAAGTGCTTGTGCGAGCAGGACTTTCACACGCGCAGAACCGCTGAGGTCTTTTACTAATTTGTAGTGCAGGGATTCGTGCACACCCAGATTGCTGAGCAGTTCGGCGGCATCGCTTTCGGCCATCCAGCCGTTCATTTCGCCAAATTCACCCTCCAGTTCGGCGGCCCGCATGGAGTCAGCCTCGCTGGCATTCGGATCGTCGTAAATGGCGTTTTTTTCCTTCATGATGTCATAAAGCCGTTTGTGGCCCATGATCACCGTATCGAGCACCGGAAATTCGTCGAAGGCAAAGTGGTTCTGGCTCAGCACGGCCATTCGTTCGCCGGGCGTGATTTCCAAATTGCCGCGGGTGCTTTCAATTTCACCCGATAATACCTTCAAAAAAGTGGATTTCCCGGCTCCATTTGCGCCAATGACCCCGTAACAATTCCCTTTTACAAATTTCAGATTGACATCGTCGAAAAGGACTCTTTTCCCGAATTGAACTGAAACATTGTTGACTGATAGCATCCCTAGTTATGTTTTTTTTAAAAAGGACGCAAAGGTAGGCCTTTAAGCCTTGAAAAGGGGCACTTTACATAAATTTAAGGAATGCGTTTAAAAGCGTCGTTTGAGCAAATACCGCCGTCCGCGATCCAGGGCGCTGATCTGATCTACCTGCCAACCTTCTTCGTAAAAAAAGTTGAGCCCATCAATCAGGCTGCGGAAATCGTAGCGTTTGCCGTGATTGTCAGACACAAAATCTTCTTTGGGTTTGGATTGACCGTAGTCCACGCGGAACGTGCAGCGGCCGTCTTCGCGAAACATCGGATCCAGCTCGATGTATTGGCCGGTGTTGGAGGGTTCAAGTTTTACGCCTTCAACATAAATTTGTGCGGAGGCGAGCAGCGCGAACGCGGAGAGTGCGAGGGTTAGACTTGTTTTTTTCATGGTGTAAAAAATTTTGAGGCAAAGAAAGGGGTCAAAAAACGAGTGAAATCGTCCTTTAACCTCGGTTTAACCGCGCTTGTGTTGAAGGCGTTAAAAAATGCGCGCTGAAACTATTCAGCCAAGAGCAAACCAACTTTTGTCCACCATTCTTTTACAGGCAAATCAGCCTCAACCCGCAGTTCCTCCAAACGAACAGGATGGATAAACGCCATGCTGTGGCAATGCAGCGCAATGGATGCGTCGGGCAGGGCCTCGGGGGCACCGTATTTCAAATCGCCCAAAATGGGGCACCCGATGGCGTTTAATTGCGCCCGGATCTGGTGCGGCCGCCCGGTAATGGGCTCCACCTGCAACAGGAACAGATTGCCCACTTTTTCCAACAAACGGTAGCGCGTGATGCTTTCTTTGGCATCGCCCTTGGGGTTGTTGAACACTTCTACGGTATTGCGTTTTTCGTCTTTTAGCAAAAAATGCCGGAGTTCACCCGCAGCATTTTCCGGGGCATACAGCGTCAGGGCGAGATACCTTTTTTGCACTTTTTTTTCCCGGAACAAGGTGGTCAAACGCCCCAGCGCCTTGTCGGTTCGGCCAAACAACACCGCGCCGCTCACGGGCCGGTCAATGCGGTGCGCCGGATGAAGGTACACAGCACCTGGTTTGGCATATTTTTCTTTCAGGTAGGTTTTGCCCCAATCGGTCAGGGTCGGATCGCCGGTGCGATCTCCCTGGACCAGATAGCCGGCGGGTTTGTTGAGCACCAGCAGGTGGTTGTCTTCGAATATTACGGTAGGTTCCATGTGCGCTTGAACGTTCTCCCGCAAATGTTGTTCGGAAGTTCGTAACCTTGGTCATTTTCAGCAAATTTCTTCTGAATCGCGCACAATCTCGACATGACAACCCTCCGACTGGGCTTCTCTCCCTGCCCCAACGACACCTTTATTTTCGATGCCCTGTTGCATGGAAAAATTGACACCGAAGGACTTGATTTTAAACCGGTTATCGAAGATGTGGAAGCCTTGAATCGCCGTGCTTTTGCAGGCGAACTGGCCGCTACCAAACTCAGTTACCACGCATTTTCAAAACTTACGGAAAAGTACGCACTGCTGGATGCGGGCAGTGCTTTGGGCAACCATTGCGGCCCCTTGCTCATCGCCAGGCAGCCCATGGAAACGGCGGAGATCAACGCTGCCCGGATTGCCATTCCCGGAAAAATGACTACGGCCAATTTTCTGCTGAGTCTGGCATTTCCACAGGCACAAAATAAAACGGAGTTGCTTTTTTCCGACATTGAAAATGCCGTGTTGCGCGGCGATTTTGAGGCTGGCCTGATTATCCACGAAAACCGATTTACGTATCAGGAAAAAGGTTTGGTCAAACTCCTGGATTTGGGCGAGCATTGGGAAAGCAGCACGGGTTTGCCGATTCCGCTGGGCGGCATCGTGGTGCGGCGTGATTTACCGCTGGAGGTACAACAAAAATTAAACCGCGTGATGCGCAGAAGTGTGGAATACGCTTTTGCAAATACGGAGGATGTGATGCCGTTTGTGCGCCAATACGCCCAGGAAATGGATGAATCCGTGATGCGGGCGCACATCGAACTGTATGTGACGGAGCGAACGGTGGATCTGGGTGTGGATGGCCGCGCGGCTGTGCAGCAGATGTTTAAGATTGCTCAGGAAAAGGGGTTGTTGGCGGATTATCGAAGTGATTTTTTTGTGGGGTAGGGTCCGTTATTGTCTCTTAACCCTTTCTGGCACCGAATTTGCCCCACTTGAATTCCCTGAGTGACCAAGTTTTTTTTAATCATTTAATCCTTGTACACATCCTGTGCCGATACTTACTCAAATTCCGATTCCGCGCCTTTGCGCCGGGTGGCTCTTGCCGCTTCTTCTACTGTGTGGATTGCGTGTGCCTTTGTTGGCACAGTGTAGTCTCTCCTGCAATCAAGGTTTGCAAGTTTCGCTGGATCCCACCGGGCAGGCACTCATCACGCCTCTGATTATCGCGCCCAACGCTGGCAATACTTGTCCCGGCCCCCTAACCATCACGCTTTATAATCAAGTTGGGCAACAGTTGCCAAACCCGCTTACCTGTGCGCAAATTGGCCAAATTATTACGGCGCGCGTGCGGCATACTGGTTCCGGTAATTTCTGCGACGGCACGCTGGAGGTATTCGATGCGCTGTCCCCGAGCATCAGTCCATGCACGGACAAATTCGTTTTTTGCAACGAAGATACTTCCCCCGGCTCCTTGGGTTATCCTACCGCAACGGATAATTGCACGGCATCCAATGACCTGATTTTCAATTATTTAGATACTGAAACTACCCTTGGTTGCGGCAGTTCACACAACGGCCAATCGGTCCTGAAACGGATTGACCGTACCTGGACGGTTCGGGATGAACACGGCAATTCCAGTAGCTGCCTTCAACGGATTTGGCTCAAACATATCCGCGTTTCTGATCTGGTTTTTCCACCCAACCGCGACCATATTTCCGCTCCCGCCCTGGTTTGTGGGCAGGATCCGGAAGACCTGAGTTTAACCGGAGAACCTACCGTCAATGGCGTTCCCGTAGGTGTTGCCCTCGATTGTGAAATCGCCGTAACGTACACCGATCAAACCATTCCGCATTGTGCGCCCGGCGGGTTTACTGTGTTGCGCCATTGGACGGCGATTGATTTTTGTAATGGAACCTTGTTCAACCGCAGTCAAATTATCCGGGTGGAAGACACTGAGGCTCCAATTTTAACCATGCCCGCGGATGTAACGGTGGGCACGGACGGCTTTTATTGTTCCGGCTCCGTGGAACTACCCCAGGCGGGTGTTTCGGACAATTGTTCCAGTGTGACGGTGGTGCCAAGCTGGTTTTACGGAACCGGATTTGGGCCATTTTCGGGCGTCACGGAGGGTCAACATCTGGTTACCTACACCGCCACGGATGCCTGCGGAAATCAAACGACGGCTACCATGACGGTGACGGTGGAAGATACCAGCCCACCCCACGCCATCTGCAGCAGCGATTTGCAGGTTTCGTTGTCCAGCAACGGGGCCGCTCTGGTACACGCCGCAACCTTGAATGCCGGGAGTTATGACAATTGCAGCCCCGTGTTCCTCAGCGTCAGCCGCGATGAAATTGAGTTTTTCCCATTTATAGAAGTCAATTGCGCAGATCAGCTTGCGCCTATTTTGCTCACCCTGCGGGTAACGGATGCCGCCGGACTCGAAAATTTCTGTCAAACAGAAGTTACGGTGCGTGATTTTTTAAAGCCCAGCGTGCAATGTCCACCCAATCTGAGTTTGCATTGTTTGCAGGATTTTACCGACCTCGGCCTCACCGGGGTAGCCACAGCCTCTGACAACTGCGCTTTGCAAAGTGTTCAATATCAAGATTTTACAAACATACAACCCTGCAATATTGGCTCCGTGTCGCGCTGGTGGACGGCCACGGATTCGGCGGGCAATACACGTTCCTGCATTCAGCAAATTACCCTGGAGATCTTGAGCACTACCGTCGTGACGTTTCCAGCAGACGCCAGCGTGACGAACTGTGACGATCCTGCCAGCTTGTTGCCTGCATCCACGGGAGCACCGGTCTTGAGCGGCGCTTCGTGTTCACCTTTGTCGGTCAATTACACCGATCAACTATTCAGCGCGGCGGCCCCTTCCTGTTTCCGAATTTTCAGGAGCTGGAAAGTCATTGACCATTGTCTGTACACCCCCAATGGTGGCGGCGCGGGCGTTTGGGAACACACGCAATTGATTGATATTGTGGATAATACGCCACCAGAAATAATATTACCCGCCGATTTGACGGTTTCTGCGGATCCGTTCAGCTGCCAAGGTTTGGTTAATTTTCCAAATGTGGTGGCCACGGATTGTAGCAATCAGATCAGTATTTCGCACGACAGCCCGTATTCGACTGTGGGCAGCACGAACAACGCTTCGGGGGCGTATCCCTTGGGGACACATTGGGTGACGTTTACGGCAACAGATGGCTGTGGAAATGCTGCGCAACAGACGCTGCAAATCACGGTATTGGACCAAACACCGCCCACGGCTGTTTGCCTGACCGGCGTTTCAGTAAACATATCCGTGACTGGCCAGGTGACGCTCGATCCAAGCCTGCTGGACGGCGGCAGCTCAGATTTTTGCAGTCCGCAGAACAGCTTGATATTCAGTGCATTACCCAATGTGTTTGATTGTCAGCAGCTTGGCTTGCACCCGGTGGTATTGAGCGTGCAGGATACTGCGGGCAATATGGCCACTTGCAGTACGCTGGTGCTGGTGCAAGATCCATCCTACGTTTGCCTTGGGGGTGTGGTGCACGAGGTGGAGGGTAATATCCGCACGGAAACCGGATTGCCGATACACCATATTCCAGTGCAAATTGCGGCACAAGGATTTTTTGAACAGACCAATTGTGATACCACGGGGAACTTTGGGTTTTCAGACCTTCCGAGCGATCTGAAATACCATCTTACGCCCCATAACAATGTCAAATGGCTCAATGGGGTGACGACCTTTGATTTGGTTCTGGTTTCAAAACATATTTTGGGGCTGGAACCACTGAATTCGCCCTATAAAATGATCGCTGCCGACGCGAACCGCTCCGGCTCCATTACTACTTTTGACATTGTGCAATTGCGGAAATTGATCCTCGGCATCCTGGATACGGTGCCGAACAACACATCCTGGCGGTTCGTGGATTCAAGTTTTGTGTTTCCTACGCCGACGAATCCATTTGCAAGTCCGTTTCCGGAAGAAATTGTGTTTAATCCGCTGATTAGCAACCAATTCAGCCAAAGTTTTATAGGCATTAAAGTTGGAGATTTAAACGGGAACAACAACCCGGCGGAAGCCCGCAACCCTTCAGATACCCTGTTTTTAAAGGTCCCCGACCGCTCTTGTGTCGCCGGAGAAACGTTTGTGTTGCCGCTGCGTATGGAGCGTTGGACCGATCTGGAAGGTTTGCAATTTGAGTTAAAAATCGACCCCACACAAGTGGAGCTGATCCGCGTCGAATGTGCGCAGCCGGAACTGCTTGGCCCTTCCAACATGGCCCTGCGGCCCGACGGAATACTTGCCCTGAGTTGGGATCACGCGGAAGCAAAACCCCGGGATGCCCAAAATCTGCTCTTCCACCTGCACCTGCGGGCGAAGACGGATTGTACGCTGCGCTCGGTCTTGTCTATACTTGATTCCCGACTGAACCCGGAGGCGTATCTAGTTGAAAATCAGGCATCTGTGGCGCTTTCATTGCAATTTAATCCGGAATCTGGGCTGGTTTTGGAGTCCCAACTGGAGCTGTTCCCGAACCCTGGTTCTGGCGACTTTTTTGTCAAAAATCCAGCACCGGAGGAATTTGCTCAATTGCGCATTCTGGATGCGCGGGGGCAATTGGTTTGGGAAACGGAAGGGATTTTGCCTGAAATCATAGCGGTTCAGGGCAAAATAAGTGGGTCTTCCGGGTTTTACTGGGTGGTGTTGCAACATGCGTCTGGGAAAACGATTGGGAAATTGGTGATAAGCAATGATTAGTAACGCTCCAATGGCGTAGAATAACTGCCCAAAAGTGTTATAGATTTTCTGGTGTGTTTTCGGTCAACTTTGTAAGCAAAGCAATTCTGCTTCCTCAAACAGTTGAATATGAAAAACACACTTCTTTACTTCCAGCTCCTCATTTGTTTCGTTTCCTCCGCCCAAAATGTTTACCCCGACTCCAGCTTTTCGGCCATTGGGCGACTGGAAACCGGGGTTAGTTCGCTCCACGCGCCCTCCAAATCTGTCCTCCTGCAGCCCGATGGGAAATATCTCGTGTTCGGCGTGCGCGGCGTATTCCCCAACCAACACACCGGACTTGCAAAACGGTTTGAACCGGATGGAAGTCCCGACCCGAGTTTTGAATGCCCGGATTCCACCTTGTTGTTCCAAACTGCCTGTTTGCAAGCGGACGGAAAAATTGTCTGCGCCACCCAAAACGGTTTGGTTCGTCTGCACCCAAACGGCGCCCTGGACAGCAGTTTTGTACGCGGACTTATGCCCGACCTGGCCCATTTTCGGCACTGCGAAACGGCCATTTTACCCGATGGAAATATCGTTTCCTGCGGCTATCAGCGCCAGCCGAGCAACGAAGGCTTTTATGTGGCAATGTTTAAGCCCAACGGCAGTCCCGACAGCAGTTTTGCGCAGACGGGGCTGTTTAAATTTCACCCAACCGAAGTGGATCTGGCGTTTGCCCTGGACGTGCAGCCGGACGGAAAAATTCTGGTTTCGGGCTGCGCCATGAGCGAATATCCGGCCAGTATCGCCCTGTATCGCCTGCTTCCCAATGGCAGTTTGGATTCGACATTTGGGGTCAACGGGATGATTTTGGAAACCCAACACGGCGGGGGCGAAGGTTTTGATCTGGCGATTCAGCCGGACGGAAAAATACTGCTGGCCGGTTACGCATACCTGGTGACGGGCGCGAAATCGGCCCTTTTGCGGTATCACCCGAACGGTGCTCCGGATTTGAGTTTTGGGGTTCAAGGGGCTTGTTTTTTGCCGGAAATGGAGCGTATCGGGGCGATTTTGCTGCGCCCGGATGGAAAAATTCTGGTCAATGGCCAAAGTGCTGAAGGATTTTGGGGCGTTTTATCGCAGGTACTGCCTAATGGAAACCTCGACCAAAATTTTGGCAATAACGGATTCATTGTCAACGACTTACCTGAGGGAACTTACCACGCACTGACGATCCACACAAGGGATTTTAGTACCGTTACCACCAGTCGCAGTGTGCTTAATATGGAGACGGCGGGCATCGTCCTGGATCGGTTTGTGTTAGACCAGTCACTTGCATCGCCCGGGGCAACCAATTTTTTCTCGGGGCGGCCACTCGTTTTTCCCAATCCGATTACAGATTATTTCACGCTGGAATTTTCCCTGAGCAACCCGCAAGCCGTCGAAATCGAACTTTTTGACTTGGCTGGAAAACGACTGTGCTCCCTTTTTCAAGCGAGTTGGTTTGAGGCCGGTCAACAGCGATTGTCCCTGCATTTGCCAGCGGCTTTGCCTTCGGGGCAATATGTACTGACCGTGACGGTACCGGGAAAAGCGGTTTGTGGTATTCCAATTTTGAAATAATGCGCATTTAAAAAGCCGCATCGCGGTGGCAATAGTTCCGAGGAAAATAGCCTCTGTCTCTAGTACGAAAATAAAAAGCGCACACGCGAACATTCGGCAAGCGCACAATCTTTTGACAATCAGATATTTAAGGCAAAAAACACTCCTTTTTTTCGCAAAAAATACCCCCAAAACGTTGCAGATCTGTCGGTACTTTGGTAAAAATAAGACCTCACCTTTGTGCTAATAAAACTGAACCGATGAAAACAGATGCAATCACCCAAACACCTTTACGACCTTAATTAAACCCAGGAATGGCCCCTTGGTGTCGCTCGCAAGTTTACTCGTAGGCGAACTAGGGGAATCCAAAACACCCTTCAGCCCGCAGGCTGCCCCTTGGCACCAAATGTCAGCTCACGCACGATCCAAGCAGACCTGTCGCGCTAGACTATGTTTTGACCCATCCACCCAAATGGAGACTTCCGGAAAATCCATAACAGAGTACGGACGCGAATGCCGAAAAGCGAATAGAGTAGGCAAAAACACGCTTTTTTTTGATTATGAAACACGCTTTTTTTAACCAGAGCAAAATCTTGATGCTTGCTTTTCTATTTTTTGTCCAACATACCTTTGCACAAGGAGACGCTGTAAATTGTCAGAACCAATTGGATGCTGTAGTCTATAATGGCGGTATGCTAGAATTCCAAAACATTGACCATTTTAAAAATGTACTCAATTGCTTAGAAAATGAAGTTGAAGCACATAATACCACCTTCGACGCTCAATGTTCTGGCTTAAATGATGACCAGATTGAAATGTTGGAGGAAAAACTAGGATTCAATGAATTTAAACCTTTACTCGACTTTGAATCATCTAAGCGATTTATTTCATTGCGATCAACAATAGAATTAGCCATAACATCTTGGCTTGAGCATCCGGTGCTGGATACACTTGCCGATCCTGATGAACATCCCGTTGATGATGAAGTAATGCGAACCTTATTGAATGCGTCATCACAGGTTAGAATTGCGGGACAAGTTTATAGTTTTAACACAGAAGGAGGGGGGAATAACTCCCCAGATTCTGGGTGTTGTCGTAAATGGAGAAGTGCAAAAGTGTGGTTTCCATATGCTGAAAATAGGGAGATTAAACTAAAAGGCTCTGTTCGAAATTGGGGAATTGTTAGTTCGGCAAAAGCTAAGGTTGTCTCATTTAAACGGAAACCAAATGGAAATTGGAAACGCTACCGTACACGCCTTGTGGTTTCGATTTCGGGAACTGGTTATACCGATGAGTGTTCCAGGTCCTATCCTATTGGGGCTTTTAAAGGACCCAAAAACCGTAAACGCTTGACAGCAAAAATAAATTCGTGGATTGGGCACCCGCCATTTTGCGTTATGCCAAATACAACCTCAGTATCAGCAACAGTAGGGCCAAATATGATATCACGTTCCATCGGATTCTGATAACGAAATTTCAATCCTTGAGGGTTATCTGAACCTGTTGGATAACCCCCAACCAAACAAACAGAACTATGAAATTAATACCGTTATGCTTTTTGATTGCGCTACCAACCGTCTTCCTGCAAGGCCAGGGGCAGTTTGAAGGCGGTACATTTTCGCTAAGGTTAGCAACAACATTTTCCGCAAAAACGGACATCAACCCAAACTATCCCGCAAACGCGTCGGTCAATTATTACGCCGAAAACAGCTTCGGGTTAGAGTCCGCCATAATTTACCGATTTACACGGCCTAAATTTCGAATTTCGGCAGGACTTAAAGGTGGATTTTATCCCATTGATCATCGCTTAAGCATCGGTGCTGATCAATCGCTCGAAGGGCTTGAATATTCTGAAAATTTAATACTAGCGCAAGGTTATTATGGAGTAGAATGTGCTGCCGAGTTGCGCCTGTTTTCTTCTAATAAAGTCCCCATCTACCTGGGACCTATGGCACAGATGGTATTCACCCAAAGCGCTACTTATACAGCCGGGTTAGGCTATGTTGACCAAAATCGAAATATCCGAGATATTTATCATTCTGATTACAGTACCAATGATGCCGAACGCCCTTATTTGCAACTCGGCGGAAAAGCATCTATAGAAACTCAAATTGCGAAGCGATTGGGCTTAGGTATTTCGCTTGGCTACCTCTTCGGCACCCGGGAGCTAATAAATTCAGGGAGATATAGGATTTATACGGTGGATGGCCCCTTAGAAGGCACATTTGCAAAGCCGTTTCAGTATTTGTTCATTGGAGCTGAGCTTTCGCTCCTTCGCAAAAAAATGAGCCCATGAAAATCTTACTGGTATTCCTTCTAATCCTGCAAACCAATTTTCTCAGAGGCCAGGATAATTTTGAAGGCGGCACGTTTTCGCTAAGGCTGGCAACAACAGTTTCAGCAAAAAACAGCATCCATCCAAACTATCCCACAAACTCATCTGTGAACCATTACTCAAATAATGGATTGGGATTTGAATCTACCGCACTTTATCATTATACCATGCCCAAGTTTAGAGTTGCGATAGGTATAAAAGCTGGCGGGTACGCCCTTGACAACCGCCTAAATATACAAGCTGAACAGTCACGCTTAGGGTATGAATATGCACCGAGGCCACTTGTAACTCAACAAGTTTATCTTGGGGCGGAATCATCGATCGAATTGCGTATTGCCAAAACTCGAAAAACATCTTTTTATCTGGGGCCTATCGGACAAATTGTATATGCCAGGCAGGGTTTCGTAGGATTTGAACACGTTTATCTCGATCAGAACAGTAATCTCCAACAGATTTATTATACAGAGTTATCAACCAATCCAACTGGACGCCCTTACCTTTTTTGGGGCGGCAAAGTTTCTACAGCGTTTCAGTTAAGCAAACGGCTCGGCTTAGGGTTTTCGCTAGGTTATCTTTACAGTCAACGAGAATTGGTAGATTCTGATGTATATATAATCTATACGCTCGACAATCATTTACAGGGCACGATTTCTAAACCGTTTCAGTATCTGTTTATAGGTGTCGAACTGTCGCTATTGCGTAAAAAGAGCGCGCAGAAACACGTATTTACAGCCGAATGACTCGGTATTTGAACACACTCTGCTTAAGCCCCTCAAATACTCGGACAAATTTATAGAACATCGGACTGTAAATT
>CAZKBH010000065.1:15803-20943 GCA_964550795.1 uncultured Saprospiraceae bacterium | reverse complement strand
AAAGCCGACGGGAATAATAGGTCACGACGTTGAAACGTCGCGCCAGCGTGGGGTTAAGCAAAAAACTCAGGTCAAACTTTTTGCTCTACCTCTGCTATTCTGCGCAGAATTTCACTAAAAAATATCCGCCGGTTTTTTTCTCCCTCCTTACTTATCTTGATTGATTTGCTTTTCAGGCAGTCAAACCAGGTTTCGATGTGGTCGAGCACCCGCTCATCCGTGCAGACCATGAAATTTGGGCTGTCAAATGTGCTAAAAAGCATCCGCCCAGCCGCATTGGAGGTTAAAAACTTGATATTGGTAAATACGACATCGTTGTGGTACAAATCAAAGGTGGCGGCGGGTTTCCCCTCTGAATTTTGCTTGATTCCTTCGCTGGCCCAGCGGGACAACATCCCGGTTAAATCTTTTAATTGAGCAAAAACAGTATTGGAAAAGGCCTCAGTCACTTGTTTGGTTTCCCGCAGAAACTGTATTTGACGAAGCGTGGTATCCAGCATATTGGTTGGATAATATTCATCCGTGGTTGTATTCGCCAGAATGTCAAATAGCCGCATCCGCTTCGCCTGAAACGCTTCATCCGCCAACAGCGTATCAATCCAATCCTGACCAAGCTGCGCTTCACCCAATAAGTTCCAAACAGAGTTGGAGTAAAAATAGAATTTAAGCGCCGTCAATTCCGGGTAGTACAAATAGTTGAAGATGGTTATTTCACAAGTGGTGTAACGAATCGTAAAGTTTGGGCTGGCAGATAGCTGAGTCAAGACGCCCAGCAATTGATCTACGAATTTCCAGGGCGACATGGCTTCCCCCACAAGCGCGGGGTAGCGGAGCATCACCCGATCTTCTTGCCCGGCAATGGCCGCATCCAGTGATATCCCGTATTTTTTGGATAGCAAAAGCACCTCCTCCAAGGACATCGGAACGCTGCCGTTGACCTTCTTGTAGGCCACACTTCGGCTCAAGTGGAGATCGTCCACCAAAATTTGGGCTTTGTTTTTAGGATGCTGATTTTTTTTCTCCAATTCAGAGAAAAAATAGCGTCGAAAGTCTTGCATCATGACACAAAAAGTGCGTTTGAAATAGAATAGTCTCTGATTTTGAGACAAGTTAAAGCATATTTCAAAAATGTGTCAGGATATGAGCATTTTGATTAAAAAGGTCTCCAATTCAGGGAAAACAAGCCCGAAATACGCATTTATAGCACCTATACATTTGCTGCGTTTATTCACGGGGGCTTCCCTTTCAAAACAATTCAATTATGAAAATCAAAATGCTGTTTCTGCTTTGTTTGTGTACAGGCATGTTTACCAAAGTCGGTCTAACACAGGATACGCCCAGCAAAAAGGTGTACCACGTCTGGCTAAAAAGTACTCAAAGTAAGACCTCAACTACCGGCTATCTTTGGGGGCTTACGGATAGCACCATAATATTGAAAAAAAATCTGGGACAGACAGATTCGAATCTGAAAGAATTCATTGTGGAGGATGTGAAATCCGTGTCGTATCGCAACAAGAAGGGTATTGCCAGGGGAGCTTGTGTAGGAGCTTTGGTTGGGTTTGCAGCGGGGTTTATATATGGGTTATTAGAAGGCGATAACACTCCTTGCGAGAATACGTTCGTGTGCATCCGTTTTACTCCGCTTCAAAGTGGTTTAGTTGCTACGCCGATAGGTGCGATTGCCGGGGGAGTCCTTTGCTCCTATAAAACCAACATAAGCATCGGCCAAAGCCGAAGTGAGTACGCTCGACAGCGAATAGCTCTCGAGAAAATACGGCTCCGGCAATGATGACCATAGGTCCCAAACAACCTCTCCGAGGTTAAGCCGAAACCTAAAATTCCCTGTTGCAACACTTCGCAACAGGGAATTTTTATTTCTAAACAGCCTCGGCTTAGTAGATCACACCCCAAAAATCGCCCGACCCAAATACGTCGCCGCATCGCCCAACTCCTCCTCGATGCGAAGCAATTGGTTGTATTTAGCGATCCGGTCAGAACGTGAAGCCGAACCGGTTTTGATCTGGCCGGTATTCAGCGCCACAGCCAGGTCGGCAATGAACGTATCTTCCGTTTCGCCGGAGCGGTGACTAATTACGGAGGTATAAGCGTGGCGTGTAGCCAGATTCACGGCATTGATGGTCTCCGTAAGTGAGCCGATTTGGTTCACTTTGATGAGGATCGAGTTGGCAATTTTTTCGTCAATGCCCCGCTGCAAGCGCTCCACGTTGGTTACGAACAAATCATCGCCCACCAGTTGGATTCGGTGTCCGAGGGTTTCGGTCATGAGTTTCCATCCAGACCAGTCATCTTCAGCGAGACCATCTTCAATGGAGTAAATCGGATAGCGATTGCACCAGTCTTTCCAGTACGCCACCATGTCTTTGGAGGAATAGCGTTCGCCAGTGGATTTTTTGAATACGTACTCTCCTTTTTCGGCGTCGTAAAATTCAGAAGCCGCAGGATCCAATGCGATAACAATGTCATCCAATGGTTTGTAACCAGAAGCCTCAATGGCGGTCATCACCATCTGAATGGCCTCTTCATTGTTTTTGATGCCGGGAGCAAATCCGCCTTCGTCGCCCACATTGGTGGAGTAGCCTTTATTTTTGAGCACTTTTTTCAAGTGGTGAAACACTTCCACACCCATGCGCAAGCCCTCATTGAAGGAATTGGCACCCACAGGCATAATCATAAACTCTTGAAAATCAATACCATTGTCGGCGTGAGAGCCGCCATTTAGGATATTCATCATGGGTACGGGAAGCACGTGTGCATTCACACCGCCGAGGTAACGATACAGGGGTTGCCCCAGTTCTTCGGCAGCGGCACGGGCCACAGCGAGACTAACCGCCAGAATGGCATTTGCTCCAATCTGGCTTTTCATCCGAGTGCCATCGCGGTCAATCATCAGGCGGTCAATGCGAATTTGGTCGCATACTTCCTGGCCCAGCAACTCGGGGCGGAGCATCACTTCTACGTTTTTCACGGCACGGCGTACGCCTTTTCCGAGGTAACGGTCTTCGTCGTCCCGAAGCTCCACGGCTTCATGGGCGCCGGTACTTGCGCCACTTGGCACAGCTGCACGGCCGATAAAACCAGCTTCCGTCCATACTTCCGCTTCAATGGTGGGGTTGCCCCGACTGTCGAGGATTTCTCTTGCTAGTACTTCGCGAATTGCGCTCATGTTGTTTATATAGTTTAGTTAAGCGGCTATTTAGTGGGCGGTGTGCGCAAAAGTAGGCAATCACCACTCATTTAATGGCGCAATGCAACAACTTTTCTCCCTCAATTAATCCTTCCAACACATCCCCAATTTGTACGGGCCCAACCCCTGCCGGTGTGCCAGTGAAAATATAGTCGCCTTTTTGCAGCGTGAAGTATTTTGAAAGATGCACGATGAGGGTTTCAAAGGGAAAAATCAGGTCGCGGGTATGGCCATCCTGTACCACGGTTCCATTTTTTTTGAGTTGAAAATGGATGTCCTGCATGTTCTTCACATTTTCAATGGGCATAAACTGGCTCAGCGGCGCGGATCGGTCGAAACCTTTGGCAATTTCCCAGGGCTGCCCTTTGGCCTTGAGTTTGTCTTGCAAATCACGGGCAGTAAAATCAATGCCGAATGCCACGGCATCTATGTACCGATGGGCAAATTCCGGCTGTATGGAACGGCCATTTTTGCAAATCCGCAGCACTATTTCGCCCTCATAATGAAGGTCTTGTGTAAAATCAGGATAGTAAAAAGGACGATTGGCCAACAGCAATGCTGTGTTGGGCTTCATGAATACGAGCGGCTCTGAGGGAACTGGGTTGTTCAATTCTTTGGCGTGATCCACGTAGTTCCGCCCGATGCAAAAAATCTTCATGAGAGGGTTGAGAGGTTGAGCCTTGAGGAGGTTTAGCGTTGGGCTAAAGTCCGTAGGAAAGTGTGACTGCCCAGGTTGAATTTTTTAGATCGCCAAACAACTGGGCTGGTGATTGGGACCCAACATTTTGGAGGCCGCGGGAGAGTCTGAAATGCAGGCCAATTCCGCCAAAATCAATCCCAGCACCCGCATGCCAGCCAAAATCAAATGCTTCAAAATTAGCCCGCTTCAAGGTGGGTGGAATCCCTTCAATGTCACCGTTTGCGCTGGCCAACAAAGAAGCGTATCCCCCGGCATGCAGGTTTATGAATCCCATCAAACGGTACTCGAGTGAAAGGGGCAATTCGATGTAATTGATCTTGAAATCGGTGCGGTCGCCATTAAAAAAATCGTACGCGCCGCCTTTGGTGGTAAACAAGAGCTCCGGGCGCAGGGACATTCGGCCTTTTGCAAATGGAACTTGTGCAAACACGCCGCCTGTAATGCCAGTTCGAGATTTTTTATCTGAAGCATTGGCATCATCATACAGGCTGGAGCCATTGATGCCGACCTTGAAACCAAGCCGTGTTCGGCCATCAGTCATCTGAGCATTCAGGGAACAAAGGCCAACTAAAAACAAGATGAAAGGAAGCAGAAAATTGCAAATTGGTTTCATAGTGTGGCAAGGCTGTTTTAATTTCCCTTAACTGACTATCCGCGTATTGGTGTCAAAGGAATATCGAACACCGAACACCCAATATCGAACACCGAATTTTGAACACCGAACACCGAATTTTGAAGGGGTATACCCATAAACTGGGGTTGCTTCGTCATTCGATATTCGGTGTTCGATATTCGATATTCGGTGTTCGATATTCGATATATGCGGATAGTCAAATTTCCTTATTGTTCAGTCGCCTCGTCCGTTGCTTCCGGCTCCGTTCCTTCTTCCCCTTTTTTCTTCTTGCCCGTGGAAGGATGCCCGGTGAAATGTTTGAGCATAATCACCTCGCGCTGAGTGAGTTCACGGAATTTACCGCGTTCCAGATCTTTTTTGGTCAAGCCAGCAAAGTAGAAACGGTCAAGTTTGAAAATTTCGTAGCCAAGGGTTTCGAAGATTCTCCGCACCACACGATTTCGGCCCGAACTGATCTCCAGCTCTACGATATCGCGCTCTGGATGGTCTTCTGAAAAACGAATCCAGTTGACTTCCATGAGGCCATCTTCCAGCTCAACACCCCGTTCGATGTGCTCCAAATCAGCCGGTGTGAGTCCGCGACGCAGCCCCACCCGGTATT